>CAZIAZ010000001.1:0-140740 GCA_964536835.1 uncultured Planctomycetaceae bacterium
CAGGCTGCAAAAGAGCCGATTGCAGGCAGCCAAGGTTTTTGGGATAGGTTCTACAGTCTCATTTCTGCTGTAGTCTCATAGTTTCACATAATAAACCGCAGTGGAACACGTTCCTCTATACTATTGTAATAACGATTATCATTACCTCTTTTTCCATGCATGTGCCTTGTGCAACACATTATCAACTGGCGTAACAGATTTCGGGGCGTCTTTTCAGAGAATACATAAAAGGGCATAATCGGATAAATATGATAAGATAATACAACATTATGATAATTTCCTCCATCGACGATTTTATGGTATTGAGCTATGATTAATGTATGTGAATTGAAGCAAAAAAATTGTCATGCAATAAGGAATTACCATCATGATGACGGCTCAGACGCAAATACATTACTCCGGTGAAATAAATAATCACACAGGAATGGCGCTAGGCGGATTGGGAACAGGAACTCTCGCCATTGACCATGCGGGACGTTTTCAGGACATATGCGTGCAGAATAACTGGAGAACCAAGCGACAGGTTTCGCCTGCCGGAAGTTTTTTTGCAATTCATACGGAAAGTCCACAAAAAAGCTCCGGCAAGGTGCTCCAACTGACGCAGGAAGGCAGCCTGCCCTGCATCGACAAACTGGATTATTGCGGAGATTTTCCATTTCTGAACATTGATTACACGGATAAGGAATTGCCTTGCGACGTTTCCATGGAGGCTTTCAGCCCGATGGTGCCGCACCATGCTGACATATCGTCATTACCGCTCGTTTTCTTTAAATTCAAAGTTAAAAATACGAGCAAAACAGCAATCAAGGCTGCGATAGCATTTTCATGGCAGAATGACATTTCCGTCTGGATGCATCACAAGAATGCACCGCTGGGCCCATTGTTGGCGTCTAACGGCAAATACAATACCCTGCTTGAAAATGACGACAATCCGGCTGTATTGATGTCGACATACGAAGAATTGCTAAAAAATTCGGAATACATGCTCACCGGCATAAAAACCGACGGCGTAAAATTTTCCGCCGTTGCAGACTGGTGGAACATACCTCTTAAATGCAATGACTTCATGAATGACAATCCTGAAATAGTAAAATTGAGAAACACCACTGACAAAGCTCTCGCATTATGGCGTTCATTTCTTGAACGCGGCGAACTTCCTGCCGAGCGGAATTTCGATGACAAGCTCGGTAAATATTCTTATCATAGCCCGGCTGGAGCGGTCGCAGGAGAAATAGAACTCGCGCCGGCTGAAACTAAAGAGATATGTTTCGCCCTGTTGTGGTATTTCCCATATCATCTGGACGGCACTGGTCATTATATCGGCCACGAATACGCAAGACGTTTTCCTGACGGAACACAGCAGATAGCCTCTAAGGCCATTCCTGATTATGAAGCGTTACGGTCAAAAACGGGTAGCTGGAAGCCGATGATTGCCAATGCTTCCCTGCCGGAAAAGACACTGAAATTCATTAATTCCTCACTTTACCTGCTGCCGCGTATCACATGGTACATGGAAAACGGTAATTTTACCTATTACGAGTCATTGGACTGTCCGAGAATGTTTTGCATAGTTCTTGAACAATGCGCAGCTCCATTAATGGCAGCATTTTTCCCCGAACTTCATGCAAAAGCCCTGGAACTTTTCGTTTCCCTGCAACGTGAAAGCGGCGAAATACCCACGACACTCGGTTTTTTCGAAAGCATTTATACGCCAGAATTCAGAGTTTTCAGCCCCAACGATGTCGCAGCATTTCCGCTGTCAGTTTATACCAATATTGTATTTGGAGCAGATACGGCTTTCGCTAAAAAAATGTATCCGAAAGTGAAACGGGCAATGCAATGGGGGAAGTCGCTGGATGTTGATAATGATGGCATTCCGGACTGTCATGGATTCGATCAGGGCTGGGATACATGGCCGATGAGCGGAACGGTTTCATACCTTTCCGATTTGTGGCTGGCTGCTCTCAAAGCCGGAATCAAAATGGCCAAATCTTTCAAAGATGAAGAATTCGCCAACTGGTGCTCGGACGCATTCAAAAAAGCGTCCGACACAATAGAAACCAAATTGTGGAACGGCAAATATTATAATCTGTTTTATAACAGGACAAATGGAACTTCTTCCGATACGTCTGCAATAGACCAGTTCGCCGGCCAGACATGGGCAAATATTCTCGGCCTTGGCGACCTTCATCCTCGCGAAAGGATAAAAACCGCCGTTAAAAATATTTTGAAAAATAACATAGAATCGGCTGGTAAATATCCATGTTCCGGCGTCAAAGACGGCGGAATTCCGGATTGCAGCAGCACTCACAATAAACAGTCCAGGGCGTTTGTTCCATGTTTCATAGGGTCGTTTTCTGCTAATGCCATGTGTTACGGTGAATTTGAAAAAGCAGTAAACGCTATGGAACAGGCGGCGGATGCAATTATTAATAAAGAAGAAGAACCCTGGCTGGGCCAACTGCTGTTTGACAGTGCCGACGGCAAACATTTTTACGGCGTCCATTATCTTGACATGCTGATAATATGGGATGTAATGCATGCCCTTGCAGGAGCGAAAGTTGACCCATTTAACGAAACATTGACACTGTGTCCATGTGAGATTCCGTCAAGAGGCCCTGTTTTCTCAAACCTTTTCTGGGGCGAAGTGGAATATAAAGAAAATAAAATTATTCTGCATAACCACTCCGACATAAAAGCCGAATTTAAAAGAATCATATTCCGTCACCCGCAAGAAACGGAAGATGCAGAAACCTTCGAAAATGTTGTAATAAACCCCAAAAGTTTCCTATGCCTGGATATACGTTTGTCCAACTGAGGCAGGTAAACTTATGAAATCGATGAAAAAGTTTTGATGCATTCTGTCTGCTTGAGCTCTGGAGCTCAATGTAATCGGACATGTCTGCTCTATTATAGATTTGGGACGCCCAGTTTATGTTTGTTCTTTAAAAGATGGAGATGACTTATCATGGAAACAGAATCAGCTATAGAAAATGAAGCGACCAGCCTTGAAACTCCATGTATAAATGAACAATGTTCAGATGTACAGGCAGCATACATATGGTGAGAGCATGACTGACAATCAGCAGGCAGTTGAAAATAAAGCCGACTGTTCGAAAAACGCATCCGGCGGAAAAATATGGACTGTCGGAACGCTAAGTTATACGACCAAAGGCCTGCTGATACTTTTCGGCTGGTTGATGATAGAGGTATTTTTTATTACTTCCTCACAGAATACCACGGGCATGCCCGTGGATGAATGCTGACGACGGCACAAGCCGTCGTCATTCCTGAATATTGATGCTTGCACGAAATAATGTGCATGCGGCAAGATTCAGGTCAGTTGCGTTAGCAACTGTAACAGTAAGTGCCCCTGGCTTGCCCTGGGGTATCTACGTTCAATTCCATTGCGAATATCTCAAAATTCTATGGTTATCTCGATGATGCAGCATATTTATCAATAAGCAGCCACCATAACCTGCTACTTTGTACAAACCATAACGTTTTTGCCGGATTTTTTGATTTGAGAAATTTTGGGGATTATGCAAGAATATACCGCAGATTAATGAACAGCCGATGGAATCCCGCGTCTGAAGTGATTATGAAACTGTCGGCTATTCAGGGACTTATCCATGAAAATACGGACTAAATTTCTGCTGATAATGTTACTGTTGGCGACAATGCCTGCACTCATGGTCTCCAGCCTTATAATATACTATCTCGGCCGTACCCAGCAACAGGTCGCCAGAGGTGCGTATTCCGTATTGAGCGAAGACGCCATGGAATCTCTGAGAACCATTGTGAACAATTTCGGCCAGCAGTTTAACAGTCAGATGGTAGCCTTGCGTCTGACGCTGGACAATCAGGCCATGTCTGTCATGGAGCGTCTTAACGGGCCAGTGCCAGCCAGGCATCCTGCGATACTTTTTCCCGGCCAGCCCATAGCTGACGGCCAACAAGTATTTTATGTTGCACCGGACGTCAGGCTGAATCAGGAAATAGATGGCGACATGGCCCGCCTCGCCGACATGGCCGGCGTATATGAAAAACTGCAGACGGCCAACGCTTCAATAATTACCAGCCAGTATACAGCCTTGACGAACGGGACGTATTGCAGTTTCCCTGGAAAGGGCAAAACATTTCCGGACGGATTTATCCCTACATTGCGGCCGTGGTTCGAGGAAGCCAAAAAATCGCAGGAATTACGATGGCTGTTCATGTCGGACGCCATCACGAAAAAGTTCATCATTACCGGCGTCTTGCCCCTGTGGGACGGAAATGGAAATTTCGTCGGCGCAACTGCGCTGGATGCGGACATGTCCGTACTGCTGGACATGATGCAATTGCCCGAATCATGGTCTGAATCCGCCATGGTCATGTTATTGCACGTTACCAGGGACGTCAGCGGCGAAGAGAATGAAACCGTCGTTTTGAGACGTGAACACGGCGTTTTCGACCCGACCCCGATACCGTTGGGAAAATTGTTTGCAAGTTGCAAAAAACCCAAAGCGTCAAACGATTTAAAGAATTCCTCAGGTGTTTTGAGGGAGATAAGCGGATTTTTGCGAAACGATGTCGGCGGCGTAGCGGAGATTTGTTACGGCGGAGAGAAATTCATCTGTGCCGTCGGCCGCCAGGGCAAAAACGGCATAGTGCCGATGGTTATAATTCCGCAAAATGTGATTACTGCCGATGCGGAGGAAAGCATAGGTTTAATCCGCAAGACAACCGGTTATATCCTGGAATATTCATCAGCCGGCATGCTGCCGATAATGCTGCTGGCTGTCGGCCTTGCGTGGTTCATCAGTCGACGCATAACCAGCCCGATTCACAAGCTGGTGATGGCGTCGAAAAAACTTGCCTACGGCGATTTTTCGGCACGGGTTGACATCCGCACCAAAGACGAGATGAGCCTGCTGGGCGACGTGTTCAATCAGATGGGCCCTCAACTTCAGGACAGGGAGCAGATAAAGCATTCGCTCCTGCTGGCCAGCGAGGTACAGCACAATCTTCTGCCCGCCGAATCGCCCGATGTGCCGGGTTTCGACATTTTTGGACGCAGTGACTATTGTGATGAAACCGGCGGCGATTATTTTGATTTCATTCCGCTGAACAATGGGCAGCTTGCGGTGGCAGTTGGCGACATCACCGGCCACGGCGTAGGCGCGGCGTTGCTCATGGCCACTGCCCGTGCGCTAATACGCAGCCATGCGTTCCATCACGACTGCACGTTGGGCAAAATGATGGAAGATGTAAACGTTCACATGGTGCATGATACCGGCGATTCCAGGTTCATGACGCTGTTTTTCGGCGTTATAAATCCGCACAGCCGTGAAATCCGCTGGGTTTCATGCGGCCATGATCCGGCAATGCTGCTACGTCACGCAAGCGGCCGGATGGAAGAGTTGCAGAACGACGGCCTGCTGTTGGGTATAGTTGAAGATACGCACTATAAAGAAGACGGCCCGGTCAAACTTGAAGAGGACGATGTTCTGCTCATCGGCACGGACGGCATATGGGAGGCACACAACAATGCCGGCGACATGTTCGGCAAGGACAGGCTGCATCAGATAATGCGCGAAACCGCCAGCCTTTCGGCTCGTGAGATACATCACACCGTCGTCAGGGCTGTCAAGGAATTTTGCGGAGAAAGGCCGCCGGAAGACGACATTACACTGGCGGTCATAAAGGTAAAAAATAGTACCGGCGAATGATTTTATGGATATAATTAAGCGATATGAAAAAAGCAGGCCCTGCGCAGCTTTCGGCCAGGAACGGGATTTCCTTCTTTTCCGGCCGACTTTTTGTAATTTTGCATTTTTGACTTTTTGACTTTTAACGACATAGAAAAAAGGCAGCCGCCGTCGGACTGACAGAAGATTACCTGATAAACAAAAGGGCCGGTTCAGAGTTGGCCTTGAACGAATTTTCTCTTTGAGGCAGCTTTGACCCGTAACAGTTTTTACGCGTTCATTATATGAAAGGGCTGATTATGGCACAGGATAACGGTGTAATTAAAGGCGTATCTTGGTATGAAGTTTTGACGTTTACGAAAATTTTCAAGAGTTCCCGCATAGCCCGTCAGGGCGGCATGTTGGGACTGGGCCTTGCACTGCTCGTGATGCTGTTCTTGGGCGGATGGATTATGGACAGGGTCTGGAGTTTCTGGGGCGGTGCGGCCATGCCAGGCGAAATATTGTTGCAGGTCAAGAACAAGGCTGAGTTCGAAAAAACCTACGACGACCGCGACGCATTGCGGCTGGACAAGGCTGCCAAACTTTACATGGACACTTTGGCAAATCGCGATTCGTTGGCGGATTTTCTGCCGTACGTATCTCAGAACAGTTATCTTCGCGACGCGTTCAACACAAGGCTTTTCACGTTGCGGGCGAACAGCTCAGCCGCCGGCTTCGTCAGTTATGATGACATTATAAACAAAGCGCACGCAAGCAACAGGGATTGGCTGGATATTCTTGACGACGCCATGAACACTCATGCCGCGGAAATGAAAACCATAGATAAAATAATGGACGACATATATAAGACCGCGGAAAAGAACATAGACATGGCCAATCTTCCCAAGCATCAGGCCAGGAATGAGAAGGAAAAACTCAATGCCGCCATCGACTCCGCCTGGTACGGCGTTACGCTTGTTCAGCGTGATTTCCTTCAGCGTGTTCAGCAGATAGAAGGCATGGGTATTTTTGAAGGGCTGGCCGCCTTCGAACGCGACGGCCTTTATAACGCCATGCTCTGCGTCGGCGACCTGAATTTTTTCGGCGGCCTTAAGCAGTTACAGGAATATCTCCGTCACGGCGAAAAGGCTGCGGTGGATGTAGAGGCGCAGTCCGGCATGGAGTCTCTTGCTCAGGGAAATGACAAACCTGGCGTGATATTCTACTGTCTTGTAATGCTGGGCGGCATTTTGTGGCTGATTACGAGTCACCCCGTCTATGCCGCTGTTTTCGCGTTATGGTGCATGATAATATGGTCGATTTTCGGCGGAGCAGTTTACCGCATGGCCGCATTCAGCATGGCTCGCGGCGAAAAACTCTCCATGTCAGCTGCCGTCAGATTCAGCCTTCGCAGATTTCTGAATTTCTTCGGCGCACCGCTGATACCGCTGGCTGTGGTGGCATTTATCGGCGTGTTTATTTTCGTACTCAGCCTGCTGGGCAATATTCCATTCGCCGGCCCGCTGGCTGTGTCGATATTGTGCGGCCTGTTCATTTTCCTGGGGCTGGTGATGTCGCTGATTCTCGTCGGCTTCGGCGGCGTGGTGTGGCTGCAGTACCCGACCATCGCCAGCGACGGCACTGACGCGTTCGGTTCGGTTTCTGACAGCTATGACCATTTCTTCCACAAACCGTTCCGCACGATGTTCCTCGGCGCGGTGGCGTTTGTTTACGGAGTCATTGTGTACATGATTCTGCGGCTGTTCGTTTTTGCCGGCCTGCTCATGGTGCACAGGTTCGTCAAGCTGGCGATATTCACAGGCGGCCAGTCGCTGGGCAGCGGCGCAGACCGGCTGGACGTGATATGGGCTGAGCCGACGTTCTGGAATCTGTACGGCACGAATTACATAGCAGCCGGCTGGTGGGAGTCCGTTTGTGCCGGCGTCATCGGCATATGGGTTAATCTGCTTCTGGGAGTGCTGGCGGCGTACCTTATTACGTATCTGGCAAGCAGTTCGACGGCTATCCATTTCATACTCCGTAACGAGTGCGAATCGACCAACTACGACTGCATCTACATGGAAAACGAAGACGACCTGCCGCTCGACGTCAAACCCGCCGAAAAACCGCAGGAAGAAACATCTACGCCCGAAACTCCCGAAGAACCGGAAGAAGAACCTATGCCCGACGGATGCTGATATGCGTCCGGAAAATATAGAGCATTTTAAACTTGAGATGCGACACTTTATGCGTTGGCGAAACGAGCCAAGCAAGGAAGGCAAAGCAGGAATACTGCCCGTATTCCGATGCAGCCTGATGCAGCAGCGCGATGTTGCAGCAAGCAGAAATGACGCATATCAAGTTTAAAATGCTCTAGAGGGCGTTCTCAATTACCCTGCGGCCGCAAAAAATAATATATTAAAGGTTGTGAGCGGCAATCGTGCATCTGCGGCGTCACAAAAACTCAGCGAATCTACAAATTCGCAATCGTTTTTGTTCCTTGCATCTGCACAATTGCCACTCATTTGCGTCTCACAGCTTAATTGAGAACACCCTCTAACTTTCAGCGATGATTTTTTTCAGCCGCAACGGAAATTCGTCAAAATAGAACAGGCGACTGTAATCCATCAGGCCGTTAAGTGCGCGTGATACGACGCGACATTCCTGTTCTTCCAGAATCGCTATCGGATTCAGGCCGCCGACTACTATGGCGCCTATTTGGCCGTAATTTACGGGTATATCAAGCAACGGCTGACCAGGCAGGCCGAGTTCCATTATCGCGCCGAGGCCTATCGAATCAAGTCGTTCGCTTATGTGCGAAACCAGTTCGCGGCTGTCAGCCGGTATGTCGCGGAAACTTCCGCCGATTTGGCCGTTGCCGTCCCTTATCGCCCCGTGATAATCAGTCATGCCGCTGCGTATGAAAACCTCCAGCGGGTCGATGCTCGTTCCGTCGTAATGTATCATCTCCACGAATCGCGTCGCTTTGCCGCCGACCAGTTCCAGCAGGCCGCCGAACCGCGACGACACCGGTACGCCGTGTTTGAGCAATACGCCGTTCACGGTTATCGAACAGACCGTGCAGAATCCCACCTTGCCGTCAGGAATTACTGTTTCGCCGATTGTCTCTCCAGGACTCAGCAGCGTAAGCAGCTTGCCCATGGCATAACCCTTGTCGAAGACCTGGCAGATTTCGTCGGCGTAACCCAAAAGCATCTGCGGGTCAGCCACTGACGTGTTAACGACAACTTTACCGGAGCGACGCGGTAAATCGAAATCCATGCGATACATCATCTGGTCGATTCTTGCCGACAGATAACCGGTGCGATGCATTATCTGCGACGAGTGAAATTCGCTCAGCCCCTGCTCGGTAATGTTGCGGCCCTTACGGCCGCACGACACGGTCAAGCCGTCGCGGTCCAGTTCCTTCAGATAAAACCGCACCGTCCGCTCACTGAAGTCGTAACCGCTGGCGTTGAGGAGTTGCGTTATTCTCGCTGAGCTCACAGGCTTGGCCTGTTCTTTCAAAACGTTGAGTATCGCAATTTTTTTTAAATTTTTTTTATCCATGGTTAATTCGCCTTATACCAAGCCGTTTCGGCAAAATAGCCGTTGTCCCGCCATCTGCAACAGCTATTTCAGGTTATTATAATAACTTTTCGGCAATAAGGAAAACTTTTTACCGAAAAACGGCAGTTGCGGCAATTTTGCCGATAACCATAATATCACCTCAGCAGATTATCCCTATTGACATTGATAATAAGTGTGATATTTATTCTTTTGCGGCTTGATTAACGGCAATATATTACCGTAAACATGAAAAAATATTACCGTTAATCCGACGCCGACGGCTTCCGATATGAATCTTTATAAGCGAAAGGAAACATGCATGATAGACGCAGTAATGGAAATGGTCCACAAGCGGAACAATGCGGAGACGGAATTTCATCAGGCGGTTCGCGAGGTGATGGAATCCATCGAGCCGGTCATAAAACGTCATCCTGAATTCGTCAAAGCCAGGATAATCGAACGGCTCATCGAGCCTGAGCGGCAGGTAATATTCCGTGTGCCGTGGGTGGACGACAAGGGCGAGATTCATGTGAACCGCGGCTTCCGCGTTGAGTTCAACAGTGCGATAGGCCCATATAAGGGCGGGCTGCGTTTTCATCCGTCGGTCTACCTGGGCATAATAAAATTCCTGGGTTTCGAACAGATATTCAAAAATGCTCTGACCACGACGCCCATAGGCGGCGGCAAGGGCGGCAGTGATTTCGACCCCAAAGGCAAGAGCGATATGGAAGTGATGCGATTCTGCCAGAGCTTCATGAGCGAGTTGTTCCGTCACATCGGCCCTGATACCGACGTGCCGGCGGGCGATATCGGCGTAGGCGCAAGAGAAATCGGCTACCTGTTCGGCCAATATAAAAAGCTGACCAACTCTTTTTCCGGCGTATTGACGGGCAAGGGATTATCCTACGGCGGTTCGCTGGTTCGTACGGAGGCTACGGGGTACGGCTTGGCGTATTTCGTGACGCACATGCTCACGAGTCGCGGCACGAACTGGGACGGCAAGAATGTAGTGGTGTCCGGCTCGGGCAATGTAGCCATTTATGCCACGCAGAAGGTACATCAGCTCGGCGGCAAGGTCGTGGCCATGAGCGATTCGAGCGGATACATCTACGACCCGCAGGGCATACGGCTCGGCACGGTCAAGCGCATCAAGGAAATCGAACGCGGCCGTATACGCCAGTACGCCGCCGAACACAATTCGGCACAGTATTTCGAAGACTGCCAGGGAATATGGAATATCCCGTGCGACGTGGCTCTGCCGTGTGCCACCCAGAATGAACTCGACAGCGACGCCGCTGAAACGCTCGTTAAAAACGGCTGCATAGCAGTCGGCGAAGGCGCTAATATGCCCTCGACGCCGGAGGCGGTAGACGTGTTCCTTGACGCAGGGGTATCTTTCGGCCCTGGCAAGGCGGCTAACGCCGGCGGTGTTGCGACGAGTGCACTGGAAATGAGCCAGAACTCCATGCGGATTAACTGGTCGTTTGAGGAAGTGGACAACCGGCTCGGCCAGATTATGAAGGCTGTATTTGACCAATGTACGCAGGCTGCCGAAGCATACGGCATGAAAGGCAACTATGTGGCTGGTGCAAATATCGCGGGCTTCACCAAGGTTGCGGAAGCCATGCTTGCCCAGGGCATCGTCTGATTCGTCCAAAATAAATCACAACAGCAAAAAAAAACCGGAATGACCCATAAAAAAAGTCATTCCGGTTCTATTTTATAAATACAAACAAATTCAACAGCCTGTACCAGCAAGGAATTTTCAAACGCATACCATAGCGGGTCTGGCGGTTTATTTTTTATTCGTCCAGAGTCCGTGAATGTTGCACAATTCGCGGGCTTCAGGCATTTCGCAGCCGGCGCTTTTGCAGCAGCATTCGGCAATCGGGAAAAACGCCTCAGGCTTATCGCCAGGTTTAAGATATGCGCGACATAAACGATTCGCGGTACGAAGCTCTATCATCTGAATATAGTGTTCATCGGTCATCGGATGCGGCGTAGAACCGACCGTGACCTTGAAACCGCCTTCCACCTTTTCAACGACCGGTACATGTTTTTCGGTCTTGAAATCAGCCGTCTTCGGCGTAAGTTTTTCCATAACTTTGTCGCAGCACGACAGTCCGCACTCGGTGTCACAGCAGCAAGGCTCCATCACATCCACAACCGCGGTGCAGCCTTCGACCGTGCACTTGAATATGTCTGCTCTGTTAAAACTCATCTTAGCTCTCCTTATCCTTATTTTTATATGCCCTTCATAATTTCTCGGCTTAAAACCACAAGTGAACGCATCCGCCATAATCAGACAAAAACTTTCTTATTTATACACAATGTTACGACGCAATTTAACCCGCAGAAATTCACTTGGCACTCAACGCCCTGTCCACTATACCTTCCATGTCACCTCTCGCATTGTCGGACACTACGTTGCCGTCCTTGCCGATTACCCATACGCTCGGAATTCCTTCAATGCCATATTTCATCGCAGTCGGATCCTGCCACCCCTTACCGCTGAATGACTGCAACCAGGTATAATCGGAATGTTCCTTCAAATAGGCATCCATCGCACTTTTATCCGTATCCATGTTGATGCCAAGAACCACCACACCCTTGTCTTTATATTTGTCGTAAAATTTCTTGAGGTACTTAGCAAACTGCCGGCACGGCCCACACCACGACGCCCAGAAATCCACTACCACCACCTTGCCCTTCATGTCGGCGGGCAATTTTAACGATTTGCCGTCCAGGAGTTTGACATCCGCAACAAACGGCTGGCCGACAAACGCAGGCTTATCAAGCATTTTCTGTATGCGAATAAAACTTTCGTTATCGGGAAATTCCACAAGAGCCTGCGTCACGTAAGCCTTCGCAAGGTCGGGATTGTTCTTCTCCATCGCCATGCGTATCGCCAACATGAACCCCATAGCAGGATTGTAATCCTTTTTGATTATCCCCAACATCTCGTCAAGCATATTCTTGATTTCATTCTTATCCTCCGTAAGATGTATCTTCGTGCGATATTTGTACATGATGGCAAGCATCTTGGAATCCTGGTCGGCGCTTTTATCGTCAACTATGGCATCCGCGATTTTGAGAATTTCCGGCGAATATTGTTCATACGCCAGCTTATTCTGCTGCGCCAACATGAAACATGCCGTCAACTTTATAATCATCGCCTTCGAAACGTTCACCGCACCAGGATATTCAGCGATAACCGCATCCGCCTCGGCAAGCCTCTTGGTCAAAAAATCATGTATATAATCCTGTCGCTGTTGTGGAGTCATATCGGCAGACATCTTCTGCGGCTCGGATTGCAGCTGAGCTATAGTATTTTCGGGAATGATGTTTTCACTGGCGGCGTTGGCGGTATCTGCCCGTAAAACCATACACGGCAACAGCAGGCATATCGTAGCGGCCACAATTCTAATTCTGTGCGATACCATAAATTATCTCCTTCGATAAGTTTTCCCAAACAATGATTTTACCGGCTGGTTCTCATTTCACAAATGTCATCCATTAATTTTGACATATTTTAATTATAGCGGCCCGGATATCTTCCATCGCCAGATTTCGAATTATTTTTGTTTCATTTCATAAAACTTCACTTGACGTCAGGAGCACTATCAACTACATTATTCATCCCCGTTTAGGGAGTGTGCCCGAGTGGACAAAGGGATCAGACTGTAAATCTGACGGCAGACGCCTTCGATGGTTCGAATCCATCCGCTCCCAATTCCAGCATCTTAATCCGTTCGCAAAGCAGTTTTATTGCTGTTTTACTCAAAATTTCATGTTTTTTTACAAATTTCTTGTCCAGCCATGAATTTGTAACGTCTTGTCAGTAAAAATCTTATCTCAATACAAAATCCCAACCTTCTTCGAAAATAAAATAGGGTATTTTTTTAAGAAAAGTAGGGGGTTTGCCTGATATAATATATATGTAATGCCTTACATGGCTTTCGAGTTAATACTGTGTAGAATGTGAGGGCATCGCATGAGGATTACAAGACAAGGACAAATTGGCAATCTCCTGGCTGGCGAGATAACAATAGCCGCTTTTCTAATCGCTATTTTTACATACTTTACTTTTATCGCTGCCACACCAATCCAGCCTGCTATAGTAGTTCAGACCGAACATTTTCGCATTCATGCCGCAACAACTGAGCAAGCCAACAAAATAGCTTCTCTGGCAGAAAACAGTTTATATCGAATCAGTACCGAGATTCTCACATACAAATCTTCCATAACCTCAAAAATTGACGTATTCATCTGGAGCTGCCAGCATGATTTCAGTAAGTCCCTCGCTTACGATAAAACATCAGGAACCGGCCTCAGCCGTCTGCTTCTCGCTGAAGACGGTACAATATTGAGAAGAATCGACATCATTCCGCCGGCACCTGTTAATACCGTTCTGCCGCATGAAATCGCACACTTGCTCCTGAATGAACTTGATTTGAACAGACAGAAAGCCGGCTTGCCATCCATCCCGTTAGCCCTCCATGAAGGCATCGCAATACTGGCGGAAGGTAAATATCACGACGACTTGATAATGAAAGCAGCAGTCAAACTGTGTTGCCCGGTATCAGATAAAAACGCAGAAGCGGTTGGCCGTCTTTCCAATTTTGAAAAATTGATAGCCGCAACGAATTATGATGGTACAGGCATGGAAGTTTGCGATTTTTATGCGCAAAGCTACAGTTTTGTTGAATATCTGCATGCCGAACTCAAGCCGGAAGGCATGAACAGGCTACTCAACGGCCTTGCAGCAGGCATGCCTTTTAACGATGCAATACAACTGGCTCTCGGCGATACATCTGCAAATTTCAAGCAGAATCTCGTTCGGAAATGGTATGCCCACTCCAATAAAAACACAGAAGCATTAATCGCGATACGATAAAATAACGCATCAACATTGATAGACTTCTCTGCAAAATATCGAACAAACCAGCTATCATGATGAAGCTCTAAATAAAAAAGGCGGAAGTTTTTTAGCAAAACTCCCGCCTTTTGATAATTTGGTTTATTTTCAGTTATTCTGACTCATATATGCGTTTTCTTCTTCCCAGGTACCTTTGTCCTGTTCAGACTCATCAAGTATGATAATTTTCGGCTTGATGAGAATAAGCAGGGTCTGCTCATCACGTATTTTACCTTTGTTGGTGAACGCCCTGTTAATTACGGGTATCTTGCTGATAACCGGCACGCCCATTTCACGTTCAACTTCGCCCGAAAGTTTCTGGCCGCCAATCAACAATGTACCGCCGTCCGGAACGGTAACCGTCGTCTGAATATCCTGAAGTTCAATTTCAGGCATTTCAATCGGGCTTGAACCGCCGTTGGTACTGTATACGTCGGCACTACGCATGTCTATAAGATTGACGACCTGCGGCCTAAGTGTCATGGTTACATAGCGGCGATCATGCGAAACCGTCACATCAACGTCAAGCATCGAACCTGTAGGAACATATGAAATTTCCGGATTCGGTGCGGCAGAGTTTTCAGAAACGACCCACTCTATGCCGGATATGTATGCCATCGTTCGCTGAACGCTGACATAGGCCCGCTGGCCATTGTGCAACGTTACGCGAGGCGATGTCAAATTACGCGTGTTCTGATGAGCCTGAGTGGCTGTTATCAGGAAGTCAACCTGAATATCATCAAGGAACGTACCTGCAATGGACATCGCCGGCTCATTCGCGACCGTACCAATACCGTTGGGCACATTTGTCTCCTGCCCCAAAACGTTCGCAAAAGTCGATGAACTCTGGTTAGCACCTATCGGCGACCATCCTTTGTTATAAACGCTTGGCGAAGTGCTTCTGGTATAGTTGTTGCTGTAGCCTGGCTGAGTTCCGTCACCCGTATAAGTAACCTGGTTAC
Organism: uncultured Planctomycetaceae bacterium; assembly: GCA_964536835.1. Taxonomy (GTDB): domain Bacteria; phylum Planctomycetota; class Phycisphaerae; order SM23-33; family SM23-33; genus DAONFI01. The sequence goes on from CAZIAZ010000001.1 coordinate 15,126, forward strand.
TACTGTCACTGCCATTGAGATTGAAATAGAAATCAAGGTCAACGCCAATCTGGCTGAGGAAGCCGGTGTTGACTATGATAAAGCGGCTTTCTACAGAAACCTGAATGGTTTTGGTTTCACGAAGTTTTGCTATCAACCTTTCAATACGGCGATGATTGTCAGAAGTCTGCGTAATCACCAGATTGCCGTTAAAAGTGCTCATGGAACCTATTTCGCCTTCAGGCCGCCAATTATTGGGGTCAATGGTGCTTTTTATAAGTTCGATAAGGGCATTTATTGCCTCACCCTTGGTCATATTAGCTTCTTCACGGCCAGTTTCGGCAGTGTTGGTATCACTATCGTCAAAAAGCCCGCCGCCGCTACTGCCGCCGCCACTGCTGGAATTGCTGGAAACGGCATCGCCGATGGCATCGACCTTGACACGTTCGCCGACAAAATTCGGCACGCGATGCACAAGGTCACTTATCTGATAAACTTTGGTTTGCTTGTCCTTGTTAAGTTCTTCCTGCGTCGATATTGTTATAACGCCGGAACTCATTACATAACCAAGTTCGGTCGCACCGCCGCCGACATCGCTCAGCAGAAGCTCAAGAGCCTTGCGAAGCGAAACATTTTTCAGGTCAAGCGTAACTGTAGCAGTTCGTTCAATACCGGCTGCTTCCAAAGCGCGCCAGTTGACATAAAAATTCGCGCCGGAATATTCACGCAAAAAGTTTATGACGTCTTCAAAACTTTCGCCAGGACATTTGAGCTTCGCAATATTCATCTCCAGCTTTTCGAGCAACTGACGGTCACCTTCGGCATCAATATTACCGTCGGCAGAGTAGCGTTTACGGCCGGCAGTCAGTTCAGCCCAATCCTTGGGATATCTTATAAGTACGTACCAGGGGACCTCGGCTTTGCGGACAGAGGTCGAAAGTTTCATGCTTTCCGTTTCCAGATCGTCCATCGCTTCGCGGGTTTCCGAAAGCGTCGCTCTTCTGTCCAGATAATACTTGGTGTCCTGAGCCCAGAAATTCTGCGGGTCTATTTCCAATATCTGGTCAAGCACCTGGAGAGCTTTGTGATATTTGCCTTCGTTTCTGAGAGTCTGAACCTGGATGGTCAACTCTGCAACTTTTTTCTTGCGCTGCGATAAAGATTCCATTTCGCGTTTCTTTATCTGTTCGGTAATAGCTGCCGCCTGAACCTTCACCCGCTGGGCATTCCATTCCCGTTTTTTGGAATCTATCCAGGTAAGCTGCCGGTTGATATCGGCGGCTTTTGCGCGATACTCTTCGGACGTGAAATAGCCTTTGTTCTGGTCGAGAATGTTTTGTGCTATTTTGGCAGCCTGCTCAGCTGTTTCAAAATCCTTGACGTCCTTGGGCTGAGCCATCAGTTCCATGGAACGATTGATAGCCTTCTGTATATCATGGCTAGCCATCTGCTTGGCGACATTCCGGCGAGCCATTACATCGTTCAGAAGCGAAGAACTGCTGCCGGCAGTCGCGGTCATTTCACGCGCATCGTTGAGTTTTTGTTGAATCGCGGCATTGCCAGGCGAAAGCTGAAGTGCCCGCTCATAGTAGTTCACGGCGTTTTCGGGCTGGTTCATGCGAAGCGATTCGTCGCCCTTCACGACAAGCATCTGCGCTTTAATGACGTCACGCGAATCACCAACACTATCCTGCGCAAACGCAGAACTCGCCAGAGCTATAATCGCCACACTCAGCAGCGAAAGAAGACGTTTGTACAGCACCGCTATTCTCCTTTCTGAGTTAAAAAACCCAGATTACAAGTTATCCGTAAGGACAACACATATTACAACAGGCTTGCGGGTACAAAGACCGGCTGCCCGAACTCTTTACGCCTTATATCGACAAAATTTATCTCTTCGCTTTATCGGATTTTACAAAAATTTATAGCGTAGGAAATTACAGTATCGGCGGCTTTTAAGCAAGATTTTTTTGGCATAACATTAAAAAATCATCACTTAAAGGCTTCTATCGGTCATTTTCACCATAATAATCGCCGTTTAGTTCAATCCGATAAAATATTTAAGGCAATCACCTTACTTGAGTATTATTTCCGCTTATTTTAAAAATTATTTTATTTTCCTGGTTTTCGGCATATTGGGCATTATTTCGCCTGGCATTTGCGGCTCTATTGGAACTATTTTCGTTGTTGTTTTTTTGGTTTTGCCGCTGGAAGTGCGTTCTTTTTCTTCGCGGACGACTTTTTCCACTTCCGGTTCGCCAGCCTGCGCTTCCTGAGTCATTGAACGATACTTCGGCAGCAGCAGGTCGTTTTCTCGAATACGGCTTTGAACGTTGCCGTTCACATCGAGATATACCATTTCCACCGCATCTTTCTTGACACGGCCGAATGAAGTTATAAACCGTCTGTTGAAGTTCAGTTCTATGACAATCGCTCCCGTCTGGAAGTTCATGGCCATTTTTTCTCTTTCGCCGGAGAGTGGGTTGACTACACTCACTTCCGATTCGCCGCCGATAGGTTGGCCAGCCTGTATCCTGTTGAACCTGGCCCGAACGAGTTGTCCCATTGCCTCGGTAAAGACCGTCACGGTCACTTCCTTGCGTTGATCGTTGGCGCCTGTGAGGAAGAATTCCATTTTTCTGCTCACCGCTACAGTGTCAGACCACGGCGACCACGGCGAAGCAACCGTTTTGACTGTTGTGGCATCCTTGATATCCTCAGGTTTGACGGATTTGGTATAGGTAAGCAGCGGATTGACGAACAGCCAGCGGAAACGGCAGCGGTATTTTTTGCCGAATTTCAGATTTTTCGCATGGAACCACGCCAGAAGTTTGCCTGCTTCAAGCTGTGAATTGATATTCGGTATTGAACCGTCGTCAGTCGCTTCACTGTTGCGTTGCCGGCTAGCATAAGTCGGCTGATTGGGAGTCATTTCGCCCATCATCCCCATCTCAGCCGCCATTACGTTCCTATTGTATCTGCTTCTATTCGTAGCCGCGGCTGCGGGTACGGCTGGCGTACTGGCTGACGATTTTTCTTCGAAAAGTGCGGATATTTTTTCGAGCGGCATATGCTGTTGCCAGGATATCTGGCCTTCGCGGCTCCAAATCTTATAATATTCCGGCTGAAGCTCCTCTATCATCCAGTTTCGCATATCGGAAATCGCCTGCTGCACGTTTTGCAAATTTGTAGTGCCGTCCTGGGCTTCGACATAATCAGGAATGACAGGCGCACGAGCCGGCTGATTAGCATCGCCAACCGCGGCAACCGGCAGACGGAACGTTTGTATGTCGTTCACCGGCAGCCAATGGCCGTCGGCGGCAAGTTCCTCAAATTCGACCTCGCATTTCACGGCTACTATCTGCGGAACAATAACGGTTTTTTCCAATGCCTTTCGCCATGCCGCGTCAAGCTCGGCAATCGGGTAGCAGTCTACGCCGCGCCAAACCGGCTCTTCCGCCAGAGTGCCGGAGGGCGTTCCGCTGTTATTTTCTTCCGTACCGGCACTTTCCACCAGCCGAAGTTCAAGGCCCGTCCAGTCAAACGGTTTAGCAGGCGCGGGCATGACGTTCTGCACTTTTGCCAGGTCGACCTGTTCGGTGGCTTTGAGCAGTTTGCCCCGCTGAATCATGCCGCTTATTTTCGGAGACCCGAAATCCACCGACGCCAGAACGTCATTCTGCAGAAAATCGTTCTGCTGTGCCTTGAGCGTATCCACGTAATTCCGCATTTCAAGTTCAGGAGCTTTGGCATTCTGTATGGCGGTTTCTATCTGTTTGACCGTATTCAGAATTGTCGAATCGACGGCATCGGGAGCAACTTCTTCCGTTCGGCCGCCTATGCCGGCTGGGACCTCCAAACTCATCGGAGTCGACAGACCGTAATACATGACGGCAAACAACAATGCAATCACACACAAAAGAAAAATCACTTTTTCTATATGTTTGTCAAAAAATCCTGGTCCTTGGAATCTGGCCATGTTCTCAGGCCTCCTATCTTGTGTTTATTACAATCATCAACTACTGCGGACTCTACTGCACTTTTCCAGGAGTCCTGGCATCTTTTTCAGACGACTTTGCCGGCCGCCATGCGTCATTTCTGTACCACGGTATCGCCGGCCGGCCTTCAACGGGCTGTTCGCCCCTGCCCAGCCGTTCAAACTGTTCAATGAAATCACGGTCTTCCGGCCGCAAAGCGGTCTGCGGCATATTTTTCATCACTTCCACAGGCATGAGGGGGTATGACACCCACATATTGTGCGCCGAATCCCATTGGCCTCTGGTAAAGCTGGTCACCAGAAGCAGCTGAGCCGTTATCGTTATACGGCAGACTGGCTCAGTACCGAAATTGTACAACCCGTTTACTGCCTTGACGGACGAAGCTCCGCCGGACATGCCAAAGCCGGCCATCATGCCTTCGCCAACTGCCGCCGAACCACCCGCCGAATCAACCGGCAGAATTTCCTCGCTCAGAATCACGTGATAATTCTGCTTGAGCAGCTTTTTCTCCAAAACGGGCAGATATCTTGTCGGCATAACTACGGTAAAGCTGTAATTCGCGACGTCAAAAAGCGCATTCGCACCATATGTGGTGAGTGTGTCGGATTTTACGGCTTCGCCGCCGGCTGTACCGCCGTAGCCAGGTTCAGCCATGCCAGGATACATCGCACCACCACGGCCTGAACCGGCTGATTTCAATTTCTCAATGTTTATCGCCGTCAGCTGTTTGATGGGCGAATTAAGAACGTTGCGTTCGGAATCCGGAAGTTTCCTGGCGTCAAAGACATCCTTGACCGCCTCGGCGATGGCATTGATTATGTCGGTTTGAATCCATATGCTTTTCTGGGCCAGCCATAAATCTTCCGGCGGCAGGTCAGCCAGAGAATATATTTTGCCGAAAATGAACATCGGAAACAGCGACCCGTTGTCGGCATACACGTAGCCGCCTTGTGATTTCATCAATATGGCGTTGTTTAAAGCATACTCTTTAGCCAACGTAGCTACATCCTGTGAAACGCCGGCCATGCTGTTCGGGTTTGTCATTCCGACGCCATACTCGTTCATCAAGCCGGCCGGCCTTCGGGCGGACTCCGCCGACTTGCCTTCGATTCTGGCCATGTTTTCAAGCATTTCAGCCTGCTGCTTGGCAGCCATATTCACCTCCGCATCGTCCGGAGGCGTCGTCGGATTAAGCCTTGCGAGCAAATCGGCCATTATCCTGCGATACGCATCCACATACCTGGCGGCTAACTCCCTGCTGCCCCAGACCCTTGCATCATACGGGAGAGCCGGCCGAGGCGTCGCGCCGGTAATATCAAGCATAGGCACTGAAAAATTACGGCTGTTGAACTCATAATTGAGGCTGCGAACCTGGCTGAGATTGTCCAGCAGCATTTCAACGCGCTTTTCGTTCGTCATGTTGGTGCTTTGATTGACGTAGGGCTTGCGTGAGAGATTTTTCAGCTTTCCCGTCACGCCCTGCCGCTGCGCCATGAGTTCTTCCGTGATAGCCTGGTTCCTGGAATAGCCCAGCCACATGAGAACCCCCACGACTACAACAGTCACCGCCGCAAGCGCTATCATGAACACGTTATTATTTTTCTTCATCACACACTCCAGTGGTGTTACTTATTGTTTTCTTCATCTTTCGCCGGCTTTGGCAAGCCGTCTCCGACGACAGCCAGCTTCACGCGAACCTGTATGATGACGTCAGTCATGTCGTTTTCATGCACCAGGACGGGCGGCATATCTTCCCCTTTGGCAGTCGTCGCCGCTTTGCCGCCCATTTCGAAATTGCCGGCGCCGAATCCGCCTGACCTGCCGCCGGCTGCGACATTGCCGCCTGCCTCCGTCTGCTGCGTAAGATACTTGACTTCTATCTGGCCGTGAACTTCCAGGTCGGGATTCGCGTCGAATGTGTTCTTGAGATTGACCTTGAACTTCTGAGCCATATCCGCAGCCTCTTTATCCATGGGAGTGCGCAATTCCAAATCGACAATCAGGCCGCGGACTGCTTTTTCATTTCTAGCCGACTGATTGCCGTTATTAAAGCCCGGCTCGCCAGCCATGCCCGGCCCGCCAGGCCCCATCATCATGCCGCGTTCGCCGGCAGACGTCGAAGACGTTCCCGTCCTAACCGAATCAAGGTCGCTTACATACATACTTTTAAGCGCCGCAAGTAACAGCAACTGCCGCTGTTTGCGAGGCTTGCTCATGAATTTCTTCACCAGCTGCGAACGAAGCGATGCCGTGGCAGTTTTCGTCGAATCGTCCGACGGCTGTTCGAAAGGCAGCAGGCCTACAAGTTCCAGAACTGCCTGGTCGCTCTGTATCTGGCCGACAAGCGCAGCCTGATCCTGCGGCGTACCCAATGCGAAAGCATCCAGTATTTTCGCATCGTTAGGCCCGAACATGGTCTGTTCGAGAGCGGCGGATATGTTGGCATTTATAGTCGGCCAGATATTTGAAAATGCGCGAAAACGAAGGTTTTGGGCAATCTGCTCTTCTTTCTGTTCGTAATTGGTGTCTATCTTCTGGGATTCGCGTTTCCAGTCGTCAAGTTTCTTGACGATGCTCTGCGCTTCGCCGAGGGCATGCTGACTTTTAACATTATTGAGGGTATTGTAATCGGCAAAGCCGCGCATCGCATAAAGGCCGACAGCCACCATAACTGCGGCGGCGGCGGCTACGAACCACGGCTTTTTTTTGCTCCAAAGGCGGCGTTTGAGAATTTCTTCCGGCAGGAGATTGCAATCGACTTCGCCGGCGTTCAGGCCCTGCAGGGCCAACCCGTACGCCACGCCGAACGATAACGCCCTGGCCTGAAAATTCGGGTCGTTCGAATCCGCACTGTTGAAAGTGTTAAACTGTTCAACGTGCATGTTGAGATTCTGTTCCAGATATTTCTGCATGCCCGGCAGAAGGAATCCGCAGCCTAGCCCCAGAAGCTTTTTGAAGCGGCATTCACGGTTTATGGATGTGTAATATCCTATCGATCGCTGGATTTCCTGAACGAGATTCGCGAAAACCGGCCGCATCACCTGGAATATCTGCCGCGCGTACTTGCTGGCGGCTGCGGTGCGTTTGAGCTTTTCAGCCTTCTCGAAGTTCAGGTTGAAACTTTTGCATAGTGCGTGCGTGAAGTTGTTGCCGCCTATCTTTATGGTTCGCGTCCAGATTTTCCCGCCGTCGACGATTACCAGGTGCGTCTTGTCCGCCCCCACGTCAGCCAGCAGCGTAGCGCCGTCCGACGTATATTGGCCGTCCACTTTCATGAAATTGTATAGCGCGAGCGGAGCCATCTGAAGCACGTCCACTTCCAGCCCTGCCGGCGCAAAAAACGAAAGCATCTCGGAGACGTCGACTTTTTTGAGTGCGAATATGCCCGCTTCTATTTCCGGCGAATCGGGGTCCTGGAACGTCTGGTATCGCCACGTGACCTCGTTGATTGGAAACGGTATCTGCTGCTCAGCCTCGAAGCGGACGATTTCGGGAATTTTTTTGTATTCCACCGGCGGCAGTTTTACGAACCGCGTGAAGCTGCTTTGTCCAAGAACGGCGACGGACACGACTGAGCCGGTGACATCGTGTCGTTGGAGAAATTCATCCAGAGACGTCTGGATAAGAGCCCTGGAATCGACATCAGGCTGCGACAGGACACTTGCGTGTTCGATGATTTCACAGGCATCTACCTGAAAACGTTCACCGACCTGTTGCAGCTTGACCGCCTTTAGAGCGCACTGACCTATGTCAATGCCCCATACCGTTTTCGATGCTGCCATAGGTACTCCTTGGCTTACTACATTTACGGGACACTTCCCTGCAACAGCCCAAATGTACCTGCCACATCGGCCAACGTATTACTGTTACAGGCAAATATACCTTGAACACATTATTTGCAGACGGCTGGCGTATTTTTCAGGCTGCGCCGCGTCCGGTTTTTATAATTGTTTATTAATATATTATGTCGCATTCGCCAAAGCAACAAGAGTTTATCGAGTATCTTTATATAATTTCCCCACTTGCAGTTCAAGGCCATTGCAAAAAAACCTGTTAAAATGACACATGTGATGATATAACCGCCCTGCGATGAAAACTTTTTGCATAAATACGCTCGGCTGTAAGGTAAATCAGTATGAATCCGCCGCGTTGCAGGCGATGCTTGAGCGTTCTGGACTGCATCAATCGGGCAGCGGCAAGGCAGACCTGGTGATAATAAACTCCTGCTGCATCACCGCCGCGGCAGCCCGAAAAAGCCGCCAGGCTATCAGGAAATTAGCCCGGCAGTCACCTGAAGCAGCCGTCGCCGTCGTCGGCTGCCTCAGTACATATCACGAATCGCAGGTACAAAAGATTTTCAAAGATTTGGGCCGGCCGGCTGAGAAAATCCTCATCGTCGGCCATCATGACGACGTAGCCGACAGACTTCTGATGTTCCTTCGCGGCCAAACAGCTGCAAAAACACCCCAATCCGCCCCAAAAACGCCGGAAAACATAAAAAAACGGCGGCTGGACGCCATCAAAGCTGCCCCACTAGCGACACAGGGCCTGGCGGCGATAAAAGATTTTCCCGAACATCAGCGTGCGTTCGTGAAGATACAGGACGGCTGCGACGCCATGTGCAGCTACTGCGTCGTGCCGTTTACGCGGTCAAGAGTCTGGTCTCGCGGAGTCGATGAAATTCTGGCGGAATGTCGCAATCTCATTTCGGCGGGTTATCGGGAAATCGTACTCTGCGGCGTATTTATAGGGGCATTCGGCCGGCAGACAGCCATCCGTCGTAACTGGCCTGCCACAGCGGCAACCGGCGGCTCGCCGCTGGCGGAACTGCTATATAAGGTATCGAAGCTGGACGGCTTATGGCGGGTTCGCCTCGGCAGCCTCGAACCGCTGGACGTGACCGACGAATTGCTGGGACTGGCGGCTGACAATGAAAAAATCGCGCCGCATTTTCACATGGCACTGCAGAGCGGGTCGGCTAAAATTCTCAGACTGATGAACCGCCAGTATACGCCCGACGAATTCTTGAACGCAGTCAGCCGGCTCAGACAGAGACTCGGCGACCTGCCCGCGATAACAACCGACATAATCGTCGGTTTTCCTGGCGAAGATGATGACGACTTCAATCAAACGCTCGCCGTCGCGAAACTAGCCGGATTTTCCAAAATCCACGCATTTCCCTTCAGCGCAATAGAGCCTACTCCCGCCTGGCATCGCCGCCGCGAAGCCCCCCCGCCGGAAATCGTGCGTGAACGAATGGAACGACTCGCCGACGTGGAAAAAACGCTGGCTGATGAATACCGCTGCGCCTTCATGGGCAGAACGCTCGAAGCATTGGCGGAAAACTCCGCCGGCCCGGCAGGCTACGAATATCGGGCTATGACGGACAGATATCTGACCGTAGCGTTCAACAGCAACTCGCAAATAAATGCCGGCCAACTCGTAACGTTGCAAATCAACGGCCAACAAGACGATTATCTTACCGCCGAAAAAGTTTCATCGCCGGCTGTTCGCTGACGACAAATAAAACAGAAATGATGCTTTGAACGGCACATATTATTTCCATGCGAATTTTTTTTTCTTATAATGGCGGCATGACATTTAAACGGTCACTATTTTTTTTCGTCATTTTTCTTGCGGCCATGTCGTGTGGAGTTGTCCGCGGCGACACGGAAACGGACCGCCTGGGCAAAACGCTCGTAAGTCAGCTCAAGCAATATCATCAAGCCGCTGCCGGCCCATTCCGCAAAGCCGCCGGCATACAAGCCATCAACACCCTCCTGGAACTCGCGCAACTGCAGGCGATAAATGATGAACCTTTCCTTGCAAACGACGCCATCAGCCAGGCAACCCGCATCGCCTCCGCCGACGCTCCGGAAATGCTGCCCGTCATACAACAGTCACAAGAACAGAACGGCCGGCTATTGGAAATCGGCAAACATATGCGGCAACTTACGGCAACAATCAAAAACGCGCCTCACGATTCTTCTGCACGATATGAACTCGTCATGGACGTATTGATACTCTCACTCGACCGGCCGCAGGATGCAAAAAAATACCTGTCAGCCGATATGGACGACGCCATAATCAGCCGCGTAAACCTGGCCGCCGGCAATGCGGAAAAATATCCGCCCCAGGTAGTCCTGGAACTGGCGGACTGGTATTTTACGCTCACGGACAAAGCCCGCGGCCCACAGATGGCAAACGTCCTGCGACGCGCGAAAATCTATTATGAACTGTACCGCAAGAAAACCGACAACGACCTGGACGAAAAAACTATCGCCAACATCGAAAAAATAGACACACTGCTCAGGAAAAACAAAATCGACGTCGACCTCGGCCCGCTTGCCGACCAAGCCGACATCTCCGACATCCGCATCGCAATCGACAACGCTAAAAATTATCTTATCGCCGCGCAACAACCGGACGGCAGTTTCCCGACGTTCGCGACGGAATTCGACGTCACCACCGCACAGTGGCCGACGCCTCTGGTAACGCTCGCCCTGTTGAAATGCGGCGTAAGTTCGTCCGACACCGTCATCCGGAACGCCCTGAAATTCATGCGGTCGTACAAGTCGGACAACAGAATGTATAACGCCCTGCTATGCTCGCTGCTCTCAATGCCGCAGGTGCGCGACGCAAAGGCTGTCGCGACGCTGGCGGAGCAGTTGCAGCTCTATTCCGGCACGGATTTGCCGATAACGCGGCATTACGTCACTACAGCCCTCAACGACGCCACCTCAGCCGGCGCAATCGTAAAACGGATATATTGGATAAAAACACTTAATTTCTACCGTCTCAGCCAGAATCCAGACGGCGGCTGGGGATTTTCTGAAAACCGGCCGACGAATTATATCCCAACGCTTATCGCCTTAAACGACATGATAATATCGCTCAAACAGCTCGGCAAGGACGATGCGACAATCCGCGAACACCCGAACGTAAAAAAAGGCATGGAGTGGATTGGAAAAAATTTCGAAAACGACGTTACGGCCGACATAATTCAATATTATCTTCTGCTGACGCAACTGGCGTCGTTGCGAGGAACGGCTATAATCGACAACAGGGACTCGATGCAATTTGTGAAAGATGAGATTTTCAGGATACAGGACAAAAACGGCAGTTGGCAGGTCGAGGGCAGCTCGCCATATGTCTCAACCGCGATGGCCCTGCTGTGTCTTACGGCAAAATAACCGGAAGCTATCCAACCATCACTGCCTTTCGCCATTTTCGGACTGAATTTATCAGCCATATTTCATCGCAGTTTTTTAACAATTCCACAGGCAGGTCGGCAGATTGGATTTTGCCGTTATCGATAAGTTCCTGCCGGAACACCCCGCCAAGCAGGCCGGCGGAAATATCAGGCGTAAGCAGCCGCCCCTTAATTTTCAGAACAATATTCGATATCGTGGATTCCGTAAGCAGGTTTTGGTCGTTAAACAACAATACGTCGTCAACGTCATCGCGGGCGGCTTTCGCACGTTCGTAAACTTCGCGTGAAGTCGTCTTGTGATACAGCAACACATCGTTCCTGTTTATTGGCTTGTCGGCAAGTGCGATACGCACCGGAGAATCTGCCGGCCCGTCAATTCTAAAATGTTCCAGCGAGATTTTCCCATATTCATTCATCACCAGCCGCACGCGATATCGCAAGCCGGCGATAAAATTTTTTACGGCATATCCGGTTAATTGTTTTTTTACGCTATCGCATTTAAAGGTGTAATCAAAATATTTCGCACTCGCCGCCAGCCGTTGCATATGTCGCTCGAACAGAAAATATCCGCCGTCTTCCCACAACAACGTTTCAAGCAGTTCCGGCCGCGGCGATGGTCTGAGCAGCACTTTCGCCTTGAGCATCGCTTCGTCATATTCGCCACAATCCGCCGAATCCCACACGATACCTCCGCCTACGCCGTACTCGGCGGTCGCGTTTTTTTTGTCTGCCAGCGCGGTGCGGATGGCCACATTGAACTGGGCGCGGCCGTCCGGCAGCACAAAACCGATTGTGCCCGTATAAATATTTCTGGGCGACGTTTCAAGCCCGTCGATAATCTGCATGGTTCGCCGCTTGGGCGCGCCGGTTATCGATGCACACGGAAAGAGCGCTTTCAATACATCGACCCAGCCGCACTCGCAACGGCATCTGATTTCGCTGACCATCTGCCATAACGTCGGATACCGTTCCAGGCCGCACAAGCAGGCGACTTCGACGCTGCCTGGCTGGGCGACGCGGCCCAGGTCGTTGCGCGTCATGTCGACAATCATGATGTTTTCGGCGCGATTTTTTTCGCTGTCTGCAAGTTCGGCGGCAGCGCGTTCGTCCGCCGCCGGCCAAAGGCCTCGCGGCGCAGTGCCTTTCATTGGCCTGCAAGTCACCACTCCGCCGTCATACGAGAAAAAAAGTTCGGGCGAGGCTGAACATATCGCCCAGTCATCCGTTTCGATAAATGAGCCGTACCGGCTGCGCTGGGCTGCAATCATAGCCAGCCAATACTTTTCCGCCATGCCGGAATCAAACGAATCGCATCGCATCCTGAACGTGTAGTTCACCTGATAAGTTTCGCCGTCAGCAATATATCGCCTGATTTGCGAAAATTTCTCAAAATAATCCTTTCGCGCCAACTCGCTCCGCCACGTAACCGCAGCCGGCCGACACACCGCCGTTAACGTGACAGGCATACATCTCTGAAACGCCGCAAAATTAACCAACGGAAAAGCTGACTCCCTGTACGGCAAATCGGGATTAATTCCGCCGGCTGATTCGTATGACAGCCAGCCGGCAAGCGGCAGATTTTTTTCACGTGAAACGACGGCTGCCCTGCTCAGCGCCGGCAAGACACCGACTGGCGTGGCGGCATGAAAAATTTCCGCCGGCTCGCTGAATTCCAGCCATTCTTTCCGCAGTGCGTCATGTATCAGAACTTTCATCGCACAAAGAATACACCATCCACCGCCAGGTCTGAAGGAAAATAGTTGTTTCAGGCAAGGCGACAATATAAAATCTTCAGTTATAAACAAAAACTGATAACACGATGTGGACTTTTCACTGCTGTGCAAAAACGCCCCGACAGGTGAAATCATCTGTGAACCGACAACCTTGAGAAAAATCGACACAATGCGACGGGATACCTGAAATTGAACCAGGAAGCATTCACAAATCAGTTGCTCCGGCATCTCCAGCAGGATTTTCCACTCTGCGAAAAGCCTTTTGCGCAGCTGGCGAACGAACTCGGCGTAGATGAAAATTCGCTTATCGAACAGGTCAGATGCCTCAAAAGCTGCGGCATAATACGCAGAATAAGCGGCACATTCAACCTGAGGAAATTCGGTTATCATATGGCTCTCGTAGCCTTCGACGTCGCGCCTGACAAAATGCACATCGCGGCGAACGTGCTGGTCGAACAGCCTGCCGTCAGCCACTGTTACGTGCGGCAGGATAACGATTTCGCCATATGGTTCACGCTGGCATTGCCTGAGAGGCTGGACGAACAGGTTGCGTCGCTTGCGAACATTTGCAAGGCACGTCGAGTGCTTAACCTGCCGGCTACGCAACATTTCAAACTTTCGACGATGTTCGACATGGAGACCGGCTGCGTACTGGAATCGCCCGCTGAGGCGGAAAAAACCCAGCCGCTCAGCCTTACGCCCGAACTGAAGAAAATAATCCACGCCCTGCAGACAAGCATCAACATTTCGCACAAACCATTTGACGGCCCTGCAAAGACTGTCGGCGTTTCGACTGACGAACTCTTCAGAGGCGCAGAAATCCTGCGCAAGGCAGGCCTGCTGCGGCGATATTCAGCCGTAATAGACCACGCCGCCGCCGGCATTGTCGCAAACGCACTGGTAACATGGCAGACAAATCCCGTTGAAGAAGAACACGCAGGCATACTCGCATCGCTCAATCCGCACGTCAGCCACTGTTACGCGAGAAAAACCTGCGACGGCTGGCCGTATAATCTATATACAATGATTCATGCGCGAACGCAGAAAAAACTCGATGAAGTCATCTGCGAACTCGCCGCAACCCTGGGCAACCCTCCACGCAGGATACTGCCCACAATGCACGAAATCAAAAAAGCTCCTGTACTCATATCCTAAAGCGGTGATAAATTTCGTATGCTTTTACCGGATATGGACCGGCGTTCAAGATTGTTTTATTCCACTTCAGAGCGTTTCAAATCCGCATCGGCGGCTGACGGCGTTTTCTTTTGCTTATCGCGGCTGCGACGAGCAATATCAGAAGCGTCGCCGGTTCAGGTACGAGCGTGTTAAACATCCATACCGTTCCGTAACCGTCCCCCGTGCCATAGCCGCCGTAAGCCGTCGTGCCGTAAATTATGCCGTCATCCCATATAATAGAACGCATCGGCACATTGCCGTCTTCCATCGAATCGAAAACGTGCAGAACTTCAAAATCCGAACCGTCGAGTCTCATGCGATACAGCGTTCCGTATTCCGTGCCGCCCCATATCTCGTTGCCGTGTGCAATGCCGTACAGCCAGCCGTCGGGAGCTATCAGCATGGAACTGTTGGGTTTTGCGCCGTCGCCTGTCTGTGCGGAAAAATCGTGCAGTACCGTATATTCATTGGTTTCGATATTTAAGCGGAAAACTACGCCTTCGTCAGCCAACTCCTCGGATCTTTTCGGCGTTGATTCTTCATTATCTTCAGACCACACGGCATAGCCCATGGTTGTGCCGTAAACGTAAGTGCCGCCGTCCCACACCAGCGAGTCGTACGGATAACCGCCCGATGTGCCGCCGGCGAATGTGTGCACTATTTCATATGAGCCGGAATCCAGATTGTATTTAAAAATATTGCCGTGATTGGCCGTGTCCCTGTTATCGCTGTTCATGCCGTAAAGATAACCGTTGATTACCGTCACCGTGCCGAACGGCTGAACGCCGGGCGACGTCATGTTATACAAACTGGTATAAGTGCCGGTTGAAAGATTGTACTGATAAATATTGCTTGTGCCGCTGGCCCAGCCGCCCCATGTCAACCCGTACAATGAGCCGTTATAATACGTAGGAGCTGTGTATGGATACGAACCTTCACCTGAACCGGTAAAATTGTGAATGACGGAAAAAGCCGAAGACGAATCGATTTTGAAAAGAACGCCGCAGCCGGCACTGCCGCCATTTCTCGCAATGCCATATATATTCCCGTCGACCAGCGTCAGGCCATTGTAAACTTCTATGCCGTCCGTGGAACTCGTGAAACTGTGAAGAACTTCAAAGTCCGACCCATCCGTATTCAGCTTATATACCGTTCCGCCGCCGGAAGATGACGAGACTCCCACAGTCGTGCCATATAAGACGCCGTTGGATAAGATGACCGAACCATATGGCATTGTGCTTGTTACGCCATCGAATTGATGTATGATACTGAACTCCCCGGCAAAAACGGGTGATACAAAAAACAACAGCCCCAGCCAAATACGTAAAAATTTCATAACCTTCTCCTTAAGGGAATAATATACAGTAGAATTTTGCGGCTTGCAAATATTTTTTTGGGGAAAGTTAGGGTGATTTGTCTGCGCATAAAAAATGCCCGGGACTGGATTCGAACCAGCACGAAGTTAACCTCCACCAGGCCCTCAACCTGGCGCGTCTGCCAATTCCGCCACCCGGGCGTTTTTCGCATATCGAATGAAAAATGCGAGACGTAACTTTAGTCATCGTCCGGCTGCCTGTCAAGCCCAAAACCGCCGGAATGCCCCCTTTTTTTCGCAATGTCATTTCGCAAAAACAGTTGCCCGCAGGCGGTGTTGTATGATAACCTTACTGTCATGTTGAAGAAAACCATTCTCGGCGACCTGCACGAAAAGTCAGCCCGCATGGGCGAATCCGGCGGCTGGGCCGTGCCGCTTGAATTCCATGGCCAGGGAGACGCAGAATCCATACTATCCGGCGGCGTGGGGATTTTCGATTTATCGCATTATTCGCGGCTGCGGCTGCGGGGTTATTCCGTGCCAGATATGTTCGACGCCGTCGGCGTAGCAGGCTTGGCCAGCATGGATGACAACACCGTCCGTGAAATCAATATCGCAGATACGCGGTGTACGCTTGTACGGCTGGAAGATTTTTGGGTCGTCGTCGCGCCGCCGGATGCAAACGAGCTTCTACTGGAAAAATTCCGCTCTGCCGACGGCGTAAAAGCTGATTCCCAGACCATGAAAGTCGCAATGTTCGCACTTGCAGGCACAACGGCTCGGCAGACGCTCGCAGGAGTTATGCCTGTCAAATTGCCGTCGCTGGCGAATGGCCAGGCGATATCGGGCAGCCTTATGCTGGCAAACTATATCGCGTATCGAAACGACGTCGCAGGCGTGCCGGTCATCAACGTGATGTTGCCGGCAATATTCGCCTCAAAAGCATGGAATTTCATCACGATGAACGCCGGCCGGAATTGTGCTATGCCGCTCGGTATCGACGTATGGAATAGACTTGCTTTTAAAAATTTTTTTAAAATGACCTCAGTTTGCTGGCGGGCTTTTTAAAAAAAATTCGACGGGTCGCATATAAAAGAATCAAAAAGCAGATGCATGAAATAGGAGCATAAATAATGGAACAGGCGCAGATGGGGCAGTTTGCCGATGAATTTTCAAACGACACATGGCGGATTTTCCGCATTATAAGTGAGTTTGCCGACGGTTATGAGGAGATGAGCAAGCTTGGGCCGGCTGTCAGCGTGTTCGGTTCAGCCCGCATATCGCAGAACGACCCTGATTACAAGAAGGCTCGCCAGTTTACCGCCATGGTGGCCAAGCGTGGATTTTCCATAATCACCGGCGGCGGCAGCGGCATTATGGAAGCCGCCAACCGAGGCGCCAAAGACGTCGGCGGCATCAGCGCCGGCCTGAATATAGACCTGCCGCATGAACAGCATGCCAATTCATATGCCGATTTGCATCTGCATTTTCGTTATTTTTTCGTGCGGCTGGTGATGTTCATGAAATATTCGAACGCGTTTGTATGTTTTCCTGGCGGGTTCGGCACGCTGCACGAGTTTTTTAACGCCATGACGCTCATTCAGACCGGCAAAAGCCCCAGTTTTCCCGTGGTGCTGTTCGGCAAAAAATACTGGCAGGGCCTTGAGGACTGGATAAAAAAAGTGATGCTGCCGCGCGGCAAACCGCACAGAATCGACAAAAAAGATCTCGACCTGTTCTATATCACGGACGACATCCATGAAGCCGTCGAAATCATCGTCGAAGCCCACGCCATCTCGCAGGTGAACAAGGAAAATGCCCTTGTCGCCCCGCAGTGCAGAAAAATCACCGGCGAAGGAACGTATACCGGCACGCCGTCAATGTCCATAGTGTCACGACGGCGGAAGTGAATAAAATCACATAATGACAATGACTTGGAATGGAGAAAGGCGTATAATTCCAACCATAGCTCTCAGGTGGCGAAGGATATGTTTGCATGAAACATTTTTTATTTGGAGGTGAAAAATGATTAATTTTGAATGTTCCAAATGTCACGCGTCATTAGCCGTCGATGATAACCAGGCTGGCCTTTCCGCACAGTGTCCGCAATGCGGCAATATAAATCCTGTGCCTGGTGCATCACGTGTAAATATTGAAAAATTTAAAGCCCGGTGTGCCGCGGCTACCCTCAGTGTGCCGGACGAGAAAAGCAGGCTGTGGTGTGCCCTTTGTCATCTCGGCGGCTTGCTGCCGTCCGTGCCGATGAACATAATCATTCCGCTGGTTTTCTGGCTGATAAAGAAGGACGAATTGCCGGCTGTCGATGAACACGGCCGCGCCGCCATCAATTTTCAGTTGACGTGTACGGTGGCGTATGTGATTTCTTTTCTGCTGCTTTTTGTGGCGGTGGGCTTTTTCCTTTTAGCCGCCGTCGCCATATTTAATTTCATCGTCTGCCTGATTGCCGTCATCAGAACCGCCAACGGCCAGGATGCAAAGTATCCCTTCCTGATACGCTTTTTAGCCTAACACATTCTAGAACCTATACCAAAAACATGGGCGTCGCCGAAATCGAGCAATTTTGCGGGCTGGCAAGGAAGAAAAATGGCAGCATATTTAAGGATATTCTGCCGTTTTTCTAACGCCGCCAGGCTGCAAAAGAGCCGATTGCAGGCAGCCAAGGTTTTTGGGATAGGTTCTAAACTTGAGATACGACACTTTATGCGTTGGCGAAACGAGCTGTGCAAGGAAGGCGAAGCAGGAATACTGCCCGTATTCCGATGCAGCCTGACGTAGCAGAGCGATGTTGCCGCCGGCAGAAATGACTCGCAAATCAAGTTTAAAATGCTCTAATTCAGAAAAGCCGTTTTCGCCTGCTAACCATTTTTACTTGCAGCATCCACAAGCCGGTTTTGTCGCCGGCATGCAAGTCGGCTTGTCAGTAGCCGGCTTATCGCATTTCGGGGCAGGCATATTGCACGCGGGTTTATCTTTGATTTTGCAGCACTTTTCGTTCGGTTTGGCACATTTGCTCATATCTTTGCAGCATTTTGATTTGTCAGGCGGGCAGGCGGGCGTGACGCCTTTTGCGCAAGCATCAGCCGGCTTTTTATATTCACAGGGTTTGCATGGGCGTTTTTCCATTTTGACGCATTTTTTATCGCCGGCGACAGGGGGGTTTTCACAAGGCTTGCAGCAGCCCTGCTTTTGGACGTTTTTGTCGCAACTTTTTACTTTGTCCGGCTCGCAACCCATTACCAACACAGCACTTGCCGCCGCCATAATCGCCACCGCCATTGCAGTTTCAAATAATTTCATTTCTATTCTCCTGTAAAAACGTAGACGTACTTCATCGCAACACTGTCAGCACATTATAGGTCTGCCGGCTGGATATTCCAAAATTATGCAATTTTTTATAGAAAATCCTTGTGTTTTTAACGAAATTGTTTAATATTCCCTACCTTGCCAGAGAATCTGCGCTGTAGGCTGGGCTGTTCCAGCCGCCTGCCGGCGGGGCTGACACCGCCAGGGACAACGCCGCCATCATCGGGATGACGGAACATCGTTGCCGGATTTAACAAGGTAACACAGGAAAAACTAATGGTAGACTATAATCTCATCAAATCTCTCAATGTTTCCGACGCCGATATCGAGCAGCAACTCGCAGAGGCGTTGGGCGGGTTCGACCAGGATACGTTAAACGGGGTGATTACTGAAAACGCTCCGCAGCAGACCGGCCAGATAATCAAGGGCCGCGTCGTGGACATCATCGGCAACGATGTCATCGTTGAAGTCGGCCTCAAAAGCGAAGGCAGCATAGACATTTCCGAATTTTCCGACCCGCAGAGCATCAAGCCCGGCCAGGAAGTGGATGTCTATCTGGAAGAAGTCGAAGGTGATACCGGCATGGTTGAGCTTTCCAAGCGCAAGGCTGACCGCATCCGCGGCTGGGAGCGCATTTTGGAGAACAACGCCGAAGGCGACGTCGTCGTCGGGCCGGTTATGCGGAAGATAAAAGGCGGCTTGCTGGTGGATATTGGCGTGCCGGCGTTTCTGCCGGCCAGCCAGGTTGATATTCGTCGGCCAGGCGATATCGGCGAATTCATCGGCCAGGAAGTCAAGGCCAAAATCCTTAAAATCGACCAGGAACGTCGCAACATCGTCATATCGCGTCGCAAGCTCATAGAAGAGCAGCGCAACGCGGCTAAAGAGGAAATCCTCGGCAAACTCGTCGAAGGCCAGCTCTGCAAGGGCATCGTCAAGAACGTTGCGGATTTCGGTGCGTTCGTCGACCTGGGCGGCATAGACGGCCTGCTGCATATCACCGATATGAGCTGGGGCCGCATAAATCATCCCTCGGAACTCGTCAAGATTGACCAGGAAATCGAGTGCGTCGTGCTGAGCATCGACCGCGAGAAGGAAAAAATCGCCCTCGGCCTCAAGCAGAAGACCGCCAGCCCGTGGGAAGAGGTCGAAAAACGATATCCAGTCGGCACGCGGCTTAAGGGTGAAGTGGTTAACGTCACGAACTACGGCGCGTTCATCAAACTTGAAGAAGGCCTCGAAGGTCTGGTGCACATCAGCGAAATGTCCTGGACACGCCGCGTAAACCACCCGTCGGAACTTGTGAACGTCGGCGATGAAATCGAAGTCGTCGTTCTCGAAATCAACAAGGACAAGCAGGAAATTTCGCTCGGCATGAAGCAGGCGGAGACGAACCCCTGGACTATCGTGAAGGAAAAATACCCGCCCGGAACGGTCATCACCGGCACGGTTCGCAATATGACGAATTTCGGCGCGTTTGTGGAAATCGAGGAAGGCATAGACGGCTTGCTGCACGTTTCAGATTTGAGCTGGACGCGCAAAATCGGCCATCCTTCCGAGGTTCTGAAAAAAGGCCAGACCGTGCAGTGCGTTGTGTTGGCGGTCGACGAAGACAAGATGCGCGTCGCACTGGGCCTCAAGCAGCTTACCGAAGATCCATGGCTGCGTCAGATTCCGGAACACTACCTCCCCGGCCAGATTGTCCAGGGCAAGGTCACGAAGATTACCAACTTCGGCGTGTTTGTGGAGTTGGAAGATGACCTCGAAGGCCTGCTGCATGTTTCGGAACTTTCCGACCAGAAGGTAGACCCCAAAGATATGGTCAAGGTCGGCGACGACCTGGAAGTCAAGATTTTGCGTGTCGATACCGACGAGCGCAAGATTGGTTTGAGTCTCAAGCGTGCCCAGTGGGCGGCTGAAGACGGCGGAGAGCCGGCTCAGAACGTCGAAGTCCGCCGCGGCGGCTTGGAAAGCGGCACGGGCATGTTCGGAGAAATGGGCGATAACATTCTCCAGACCATCCGTGATCGCGAAGACGCGTAACGTCTAAAAAATAGTCAGCTTAAAAAGGCGATTCCCCATAAAAAGGGAGTCGCCTTTTTTTGTTTTTTATAGTGAATTTTCTTTATGACTATGACGGAGCACGAAACACCGTCTACGCCGTAAAATTGGGCAGAAAGACTCAATTATAGCCTTGCGGCGGTGTAACTATGAAATAACCAATGCGCCCGAGAGGACTCGAACCTCTGACCTACGGTTTAGGAATGGTGGCCGCGGACACTGATAACTTCTTTAAAATTCGTAACTTACAGAAGGACAATAACTTGTAAAATCAGCGGAAAACTAACATATATCTTACATATACCATGTCTTCACTATTACAGGGTACGATTTGGGGTACAGGGATTTCAAGAAAAATCTTTGAAAAATCGTCTTTAAGCGGTGTAGGTGACCGCGGGTCACTATCATTAGTCTTTTTTTGCCTTATGAAAGCTCATTGATTGCGTAGCCGGTCGGAAAGTCAAGGCGGGGCCTCGGCGTAAAAAGAAGATTTTTTCATTCCTTACCGGTCACTTTTCAGCTTTGAAAAAATACTCTTTTTCGCCGGGGTGCCTTTACTTCACGTCCGGCGGAGCCATAAAAAATATTAAGGCAAAAAGAGTTTATCTCCGTCCATTGAAATTTTATAATTTCTGTATGAAACAACCAAAAATATCTAAGGGGAAAAAGTCAGGGTTTGAAGCATGGAGTTACGACAAACCTATTATATTTGTTGAATTTGCAAAAACACTGGCGTTAACTGCTAATGAACTATATGAGTTAATCAATGCGTCGCATATAGGAAAAAGCTTAATACCTAATCCGGTTTACTTGAAAGGGAAGGATTGGTGTAAACTGGCTAGGCAACATCATAAGGTTGAAGATATTATTTTTGAATTTTTGCAAACCGACTCGAAAGACAAGGATTTTGTCGGACATCAAATAAATCTATTCCAAATTATTCGTTGGATCAATAATTGGACTCCTGCAAATTTTGAAACTTTAAAGGGGGAACTATCTCAATCAGATGTAACTCAAGAAATTCTGGAAAACCATAATTTAAACATGGATATCTTTCGCGATGCCCCTGAATCCGATGGCATGCCGGAATGCAACGAGTTGATAACTTCTCCGGAATGTCAATTATTCCTTCAAGTTACGATGCCGTGTTGGTTCGAATATTATATGCCTATAGGCCACCTCATACGTCAGACGAGAAATAGTATCAAGATGGACAATAAAGATGCTCTTGATTTAACGGAAAAGCTTCTCCGTCTTGATGGCCGGTTTATTAATGATACTGTTATAGGTGAATATTACTCGAATCTGAAATTTAAAAGGGAAAAATTCGCTACGGATAGAATCGTAAATGCCATGAACCATACAGGGTCAAACTGTAATATGCTAAACGTGAAGTATTTTATCTCGGCGTTAATTTTTGAAGTATCTCACATGTTTGATAACGCAATAGACAGCTTCAATGCTTCCTGTCCACAAGCAGAAAAAAATTTAAATTTCCATAAAATTAAGCTCAAAATACCGGAGATAAGAGCTTTATTCGACATTATCGCAAAAGACAAAAAGAAACAATTACGAGACTTCGATTTACCGGAAAGCGACAACACTTTCCAGATGGGAGTACGGCGTCGTGCAAAGTTTGTTGCTAAGGTCATAGAGTCTTACAAAAATAAATAATCTGCTGTAAGAGTTTTTAATACGGGTAAACGCTATTTTTGCCCGTATGGATACTAAAATTAAAAATTTGAAATCGGGTGAGGCACTGGCCTCACAGGACAAGAAGCAACTTACTTCGTGCTCGGCTGGGGGTTGCAGGCCCCGACGCGGGCGACGCGGAGGGGATGCAATCCCCGCCGTCACCACAAGCCCTGTAACACGTGGTGACGCAATTACAAATACTGAAAAGTATGATAATAATAATGAATATAAAAAATATAGTAATGATTATTCTCATACTTCTTTTCAGTATTATGAACCTGTAATTGAACGCCTCCTGCTATGCGGTATCGACTCCCTTGATTTGGGCGTTTATGTCGATTGGGGACTCGCCCGTATAGGCATTGTGGAAAGTCTCACAAGGGCCAAAAACGCGGCCTCCGGCTCAAAGGGCCTTTCGTGGGACGACAGTAAATTCGGGCCTTGTATCATCACTCCAAACGCCATTAAAAAGGCGTATTGCTTCCATCTGGAATATCCCGGTTTTCATGCGTTCATGTTCAAGCGGATTACTCAGGACAATACCCCGGACATTTACATCAGCATCAACGCCAAAACCCTCTGGACGCTTGGCCCAGTTGCTTCCATTCAGCTTATCCGCGATTTTGTGGAGGCTCACGGCGTTACGCTCAAAAGTATCGTTCCAAGCCGTTGTGACCTCACAGCGGACTTCCTCATCCCTGCGGGAATCTGTCTGCCGTGGTTTTTAGACCACATGGTGCCCGGCAGTTGCAAAGTCAGGCCATGGCTGGCCGGCTGCGTGCTCCAGACGTTATATCTGGGTGACCCCGATTCGCATACTCAAGCCCGTATTTATCACAAGTCGGCGTTTGAAAAAGGTAAAGACATCGAATTTTTCGGCGAGTTGTGGAAGCTGGACAAGCCGCAAAACGTCTGGCGGTTTGAGTTTCAGCTTCGCCGTCCTGCCTTGCGTACGTATGGCATAGAATCGCCTGAAATGCTTTTTGAGCGTCTTGGAGGCCTCTGGCGGGAATTGACGACGGATTGGCTGTCTCTGCGGGCGTTGGACGACAGTAATACTTCCAGACGGTCGATTCTGCCGTTATGGGAGGCTGTGCAGGCGGTAGCTGCCCAGCTTGGGCCGTCGGTGGCTGTGGAACGCAGAGTCCGCCAGACGGGGCGTGCTGGCCCTCAATGGTACGTAAACCGGGCGGCAAGCCTCCTGCCCGGATATGCCGCCCCGATGGGGCTGCAAAATCTCGACGATGCCGTGGACGGCTTCGCCGAATGTATCAAAGATTATTGGTTGTCAAATTATAAGGATTTTAATAATGCCTATACGGAAAAACTGGTCAAAGCCGGTTTGATTAACAAGGAGAATAATGATGTCAAAGATGATATCCCGTTCTGATGATTTGGAAAATGGCGGTGGCGGTCAAACGCCGTCGATGTATGTTTCACCAAAGGAGCTTTCGAAGCGTTGGCAGTGCAGCCGTAGCAGTGTTGACCGTATCGCAGACCGCATGAAGATGTCCCGCGTATGCCTCGGCGAGGGCAAAAACGGTATGGTTCGGTATTTGAGGCGTGAAGTGGAAGCGTTTGAAGCCTCCCGTATGGTTCAGAGGAGGTACAGATAATGCCTGACGAAATCGATATCTTAAAAGCGATGGCCTCTTCAGGCCGCCCGCCGAAAAATCCCGTAAGAGTCCATTGCCTTGTCTGCGGCGAGGAATTCGACAGCGATGAAATATGGTTTGATGAAAATTCGCTGCTTTGGCGTTGTCCGCATTGCCGCACTGGCCACACTTTCGGACAGGAACTTTTACCCATAAACGACACTCCAGGAAAAGGAGGTGCCGCCATGCCGTAAAATAACCAATACAACAAAAGACAATTTGAATACCTACCCCGGAGAATCAATCTTCTGCAAGTCCCTCCGGGGTAGGTTTTATATTTTAAGGTTTTTACAACAGAAAAATTCATAATGGACTTTTTTAAAAAACTATGGCTCCCCCCCGGAAAAGTGGCTGAGGTTTACAGGGAGTCGTCGCTTTGATACACTCCCTGCGCCTTAAGCCTGCGGATTTGTTGTGGCTGAGGTTTACAGGGAGTCGTCGCTTTGATACACTGCCTCCAAGTCGCGGTCAAATGGCAGGCCAGCTGAGGTTTACAGGGAGTCGTCGCTTTGATACACTGGGCTATCTTACGCCTGGACAGGATACTGCGCTGAGGTTTACAGGGAGTCGTCGCTTTGATACACTAGCCAAATGGGACTTCACCGCCAATCAATTGGCTGAGGTTTACAGGGAGTCGTCGCTTTGATACACTTCACGCCAGAGGCGGTTTTCGGAGTATCGCGCTGAGGTTTACAGGGAGTCGTCGCTTTGATACACTTTGTCCTTCAACTGCTTTTTGACTTTCTAAGCTGAGGTTTACAGGGAGTCGTCGCTTTGATACACTAGCACCACTTCCATTACCTGCAGTTGCAACGCTGAGGTTTACAGGGAGTCGTCGCTTTGATACACTTCAATATCATCGTCCCCAAAATCATTTACAAGCTGAGGTTTACAGGGAGTCGTCGCTTTGATACACTAAAAATATGCAAAAGGAGTTGATTGTTTTGGCTGAGGTTTACAGGGAGTCGTCGCTTTGATACACTCCGCCTGCATCGCGGGTGCACTCGATAATGGCTGAGGTTTACAGGGAGTCGTCGCTTTGATACACTTGTCACATATCAATATAACTACTGTTATAGGCTGAGGTTTACAGGGAGTCGTCGCTTTGATACACTATCAATGAATAATCAGTCATTGCAGGGCAAGCTGAGGTTTACAGGGAGTCGTCGCTTTGATACACTCCTATCAATTTCGGTTCGCAACGGAGCTTCCGCTGAGGTTTACAGGGAGTCGTCGCTTTGATACACTGGAACGCGGCGTAAACCGCAGTGCATTGCTGCTGAGGTTTACAGGGAGTCGTCGCTTTGATACACTAAACTTGCTGCGCAATATCTTTGGAAAATTGCTGAGGTTTACAGGGAGTCGTCGCTTTGATACACTACAACCAAGAAAAACGACACCGCTTTTTATGCTGAGGTTTACAGGGAGTCGTCGCTTTGATACACTCCGCTAGTCCTTATGTCTAGATTAGGCTACGCTGAGGTTTACAGGGAGTCGTCGCTTTGATACACTAGTACTGGTTCAATAGGTCAGCAAGTAATAGCTGAGGTTTACAGGGAGTCGTCGCTTTGATACACTCCGTCGCCGTATCGTTCGGCAATGACCTGTAGCTGAGGTTTACAGGGAGTCGTCGCTTTGATACACTTCCAATCAGTATGACGCTATTAAAACTTGAGCTGAGGTTTACAGGGAGTCGTCGCTTTGATACACTAATGAATGTTATAGGAATAATGCTACAGCCGCTGAGGTTTACAGGGAGTCGTCGCTTTGATACACTTCGAGGCTATGCAATGTTATGTGTTTTAAGCTGAGGTTTACAGGGAGTCGTCGCTTTGATACACTAAATGGTACTAACTCACCAGCCTTATCGCGGCTGAGGTTTACAGGGAGTCGTCGCTTTGATACACTGAAAACGATTGTAAGTAGTTTAATTGGTGGGCTGAGGTTTACAGGGAGTCGTCGCTTTGATACACTGGGTTTTCGATGATTTGCCAATCAGTCTTTGGCTGAGGTTTACAGGGAGTCGTCGCTTTGATACACTCCGGTATCAATTCGCCGACCGTCGCGTCAGGCTGAGGTTTACAGGGAGTCGTCGCTTTGATACACTATATATTTATGCTTAACCTCGGATTTTCAAGCTGAGGTTTACAGGGAGTCGTCGCTTTGATACACTTCAAAAAGTTTATTCCAAGAACTTTTCATAGCTGAGGTTTACAGGGAGTCGTCGCTTTGATACACTAGAACAAATGTTGAAACGGTTGAAACTTGTGCTGAGGTTTACAGGGAGTCGTCGCTTTGATACACTGGCTTGGAAAAGCTTCTGACGGTGGAAGGAGCTGAGGTTTACAGGGAGTCGTCGCTTTGATACACTTGTTGGTGAGATTTTCTTATTATGCTCTACGCTGAGGTTTACAGGGAGTCGTCGCTTTGATACACTATATCCCCCGTAACTTGTTGATATTGCGGGGGATATCCCCTGTAACAGTTCAAAAAAGCAGCAGTTGTTGAGGCGGTTTTTCAGTTTCATTGCGGATTTTTCCAAAAAAAACCTGCATTCTTGCGAACTGATGGTCTGTTACAGTCAACAGGCGCACCTGTCCGTTTGGCGGCAGGAACGCCTCTATTCTGCGACGGTGGGTTTTACTGGAATCTTCATTTCTGAAATATCTGGCGTAGATTGAAAATTGCAGCATGGAAAAACCGTCTTTTATCAAATCCTTGCGAAATTTTGCATAATCCTTGCGGGCCTGCTTACTGGTTACAGGCAGGTCGAACAGAACAAATAACCACATGCCACGATACTCCGACAATGGTAAACGATGACTAGCCATGTTTTCTCCATAGCAAGTCCATCCGTATTAGCTTGTCGGGAAATCCATTTCCGCGAATCCGAAATATAACACTCAGATTCCCAGATTCGGCAAGTCCAGTTTTTTATTTTCACCCCGGAAAACAGCCGCCAGTGAAGCGGCGACATGTGCCGAGATATCGAAAAGCGTTCTGTTCTCACCAAAATAATTATAGTCTGCTGAAAGCGTTTCGAGAAGATTTATTTTCGCTTCACGGCCAAATTCATTAAAATCATTTGAACGGACATACTCACAGACGGTGGTATCAACTATAGGCCGGAATGGCTCCATAAGGTCGTCGGCAAGGCAGAAAGGATTATTGCGGTGGTGATGGTTCAAGCCTATTGACGGATGCAGGCCGGCGGCGCAAATCCCACGTGCTACGATACCGCGTAAAATAGCATAGCCGTAATTCAAATGTCTGTTCTGGTCCAGTGCATCAAAATCCCTGCGAAAAGATTGCCCGAAAAGTGCAGGCCAATATTTTCTGGCGGCTACCGATTCCCGGTTTGTGGAATCCCCACTGTGAACCTGCGGTATCAGGGCATCCAAGCCGCAGTAATCACCTGTGATTTTTTTAAGCACGTCGGCTTGGCCTTTGATTTTGGCGCGAATAATCTGCTGCCAGACGCGCTTTTTGACAGGTTCTTTAGCGGCAGCCTGCTGTGCGAAATTTTGCGTTTGCACATGGTGCGTTTGCAGAGGCAGGAGCATGGCCGAGGGCAAATACCGCTCGTCGCAAATTATGAAAACACCACCGGCGACGGCAAGTTCATTCAATACGGCTTGTGTATACGTTACTCGGGGGTGTGATACAACCAATGCGCCGATATCCACTATCGGGACAGTGGTTTCACCATTATCCGTGGTAACGACAAGCTGGCCCATCCGAACTTTCAGGCTAGCCTGCTCCTGCGAGATGTCTATCATTCGATCAGTCATTTGCAGGAATAACCTCGCCAAGCGGCAAAACCATGACCTTTTGCGGCTTTAGTTTTCTCAAAGGGTCAACTTTGCTACTGAACCATTCTTTTGCGGCCTTACTTTCTTTTTGCAATCTAGCGTCATTAAGAGAAGTAAACATTAGCTGTTGTGAAAACGGCACGCATTTTAAATGCACTAATGTTGGCATTTTTTCAGAAGGATTCTCAAATTGCAAAGTATCTCCGGGAGATATGGAAAATTTGAATTTAGTATTCGGCCCGTGGTTACGATTGACGATAGAGCCGATTTTGAAATTTTTGTCTTTATGTTTCTGTTTGTAAAGGGCTTTTAAACGCTGTTTTGCTTCGAGCATACTGACGACCACAGCGTCCCACCTGATTTCATTGCCGTCTTTGTCCAGAACGGCAAAAACTTCCATGTGGTGATTTGAGGCCGTATTGCAGAAGCGTTCTCTCGGCCCAGAAGCAATAGCCTGCGGGCTAGCGGAGACGCTTATTCTCACTTTGTGGATATGAATGGTCTTGCCAGACTTCGCAGTGACAAACGGATGATTCGCGAAATCAGTAAAGGCCTTCGCAGGGTCTGAAATGCCAAGCGAATCGAGCTTGTCCTTAACGGCTTGGCGGATTACGGGGTTGACAATCTGCTCGACTTCCGTTGATTTTAGCCCGGCAAGCTGACGCCGGACATGAAAAACGGGCTTGCCTTTTTCGCCCATAATTTTTACCGGGGCGTAATTAGTCGTATCGTGAAGCTGACCGTTTATGCCACGTTTTACCCGATGCGAGACGACGATTTTATCAATGGCATCTTTGGTGTCCTGCCAGAAATTATCCCACGGCATGGCGGGCATTTTGAAGCGACCTTTATGCGTGCGACGGTCGCATTCACGAACGGCAGCGTCTGAAAGTGTTTTTATTGTTGCGGGAGTGGTAAGGGCAACGGCTATTGCGTCTATTGCGTGATGACGGTGGTCGCCACGATTTTTTACGCCATCACCAAGTATGTTGTTGAGTTTCCACATTTCACGCAAAAATGCGGTTGTACCGCCGCGAGTTGCCTGTATACGGCGTTTGCCCTGTGCATCATTTACACCGCCATAGAGCGTGCCGAGATAGTCGGCAGCAACTTTTGAGGCATAGCGGGTATCGTTAAGCTGACTTGAACTGAACTCGACGAGTTGCTCTTCAATTTCAGCCGCGGAGAGTTTGAATCTGCGGAGTTTTTCTGCAATGGTGTCTCTGTCTCCTTTGAAACGGCTTACCGAGCCGATGATTTTGTTCCATGCCTCCGAATCAGGGGACAGGTATTCACCGGGAGCCATGTTCTTCTTGACGTTCCGATTGTATTCGGCATCGCAGAGAGTCTTGTTGAGGTATGAATCATCAAGGCTGCGGCTGAAGGGGATTATGTGTTCGATGTCGATAGTAGGACTGCCTCCGAAAAGGTCGTTCATTCCAAAATGTCTGCCGGTATATGGGCAAGTCCAGTTGCATTCCTCGGCGAGTTGGAGTTTGAGAATATCATCCCGGCGGGGATTTTTAACAATGGTTTCTTTGGCAATTTTTTCAGCGGCTGCTTTTCGGACTCTCTCATTGTCCCGATTCCGCTTTGTAAGGGCTTTCTTTTTAACAGCATTATTTTTCATGTCCCTCGCAAGTTCTACGCGAATAATACCGGGCTTGCCATATTTGAGCACGATGTTATTTACAACCTTTCGCAGTTCTGTAAGTACGCGCGACACCACTGGATTTCGCAAGTCGATATGCTTGGCTAGCGGGATAATGGAATTTTTAGGTTCAACGGCCTGGAATTTTTGTGGGTACAGCTTTTTCTTTGCTTCAGGGAAAGTCATTCCTTCACGCAATAGCGGCAGGAATTTTCTGATAGCTTTGCGACTTATATTACAGTAGCTACCTTCAAGCTCAATATCTGCGAATTCTTCGGCTTTTGCCGCAGGGAGGCCATATATAGCTTTTGCCCTTTCTGCGAGTGCGGCGGGGTTCTGATAACACCGCAGGTCATTGATTATCTGTTCTTTTTTTGCATCGTCAAATGTCTGCCAATCCTGACTGAAAATCTGAAGCATTCTGGCATTGACCCTATTGCCTACGAATCGACTTTCCCCGCCATTTTCCAATGTAAAATGAGCTGTTCTTTTAAGGCCAAGTAATTTTTTTGCGTCACTGAATTTCAGGTCGCCCTGTATTTCAAGGGCTTCTATGAGCTTTGTCCTTTGAGAATCGGAAAAGTTTTTTACTTCGCCATCCTCGGTAATTAATTGGCAATTATTTAGCATCTGCAACATGCGAAATTCCTGAGCTTCCAGAGTTGCCCAAGGAGCGCGACGGCATGAAGGTTCCAGTTCGCATTTGCCGACTAAATGTTTTGCTGACTTAAGAGGTCTTTGATGGAAAAAAGCATTATAGAGTTCCGAATATTGCTTTTCATTAAGAACTTCCGGCATGTATTGCTGTTGCGTTTGCCAGATGGCATCAAATTCCTCACGGTACATGTCGCGGTGCGTCCATCGTGAACGGATACGTCTTTCATGTGGATTGAGTCCCGCAAAAAATTCTCCAAGCGTGCGGCTGCCGGAATCTGTTATTTGCTGTTTGAGTTCATTGATTCCGGCTTTGACTTTGCCGAGTTCTTCATCTGCCTTTTGCGGTGATTTTCGATTGGAAAGAAAACCGCGTCGGTGAGCTAAATGATATAATGCACGGCCTAATTCATACGATTCTAGTTGTTCATCCAGTGCCCGTTTGCGTACCCAATATGGCAAAAGATTATCCAGATTCACTGTTTCTACCGACTTAAAGCTGTCGGCATATTTTGACAAAAGTTCCCTGTCTAATTCCGGGATTATTTTTGACGCATCACTTTGGGGTAGCAGGTTCATTCTCTGTAATATGTGAAATATTTTCTTTAGACGCCTTGATCGCCTCTGTGTTTGTCGGCGGAGAGTTCTAGCATTTCTGCGATTAACGGCACGAGATTGTGCATTGCCTGATGATATATCGCCTTCCATGCCAGCATCGAAAATTCTGACACCAGCATTGAGGATTTTGGCTGGAGTATTTCCGCTATTCTGCAAAATGGCCCAACCAATTGAATTTACCCCAAGGTCAAGGCCAAGTACCAAATCATCACAAATCAAAGATGTCATTTTTTTTCTCCTTAGTTCTTGAAATGCCGCCCCGAAACAACTAGAATACTATCAGTGTATCAAAGCGACGATTATCCTGCTTTCCTCAGTAAGGTTAAGGATTTTCCGTCCGCAAGTCAGTCATTCCATAGAGAATGTTCTTTACGCCTCCCCGGTTTACCGAGAGGCGTTCTTTTTTACACAAAATGTTCAAGCTTTGTTTAAATTTAACCCCAGTCAACGGGGAAGCGTGTGTCTATCCTATGGAATGTTGTTGCTGTCGTATATTCTTGGGGTATCCAAATTCCACACAATCGCCAAGGGCTTCCGGTATCAGTGCGGCGTAATGTGTCCGGCAAATCTCCGGGGAATTACCCATTAACGTACTTATCTTATACAAACTTTCGCCCTTCATGGCAAGCTGCGACCCGAAAGTATGCCGAAAATCAAGGCATGTCCATTTCAGGCCGATTTTTTTCTGAATATGGGCGTAGTCGCTGGAAAAATTCTCCGGGTTGTATCGAAGGCCTCGCGGGCTGGGGAAATACCAACCCCCACGGCTGGGGCGGGGACAGTAATTGTCCAGATACGCCCGTAAACTCGACGATATGGGGACGGCTCGGTTCTTGGCGGTCTTCGGCTGCCAGTATTCGCCATTGACCGTCTTGGCCCGGATTCTAAGCATGCCGTATTTGGCAGCGGATAGGTCAATATCTTCCATTTGCAGCCAGAGGGCTTCCTCGCGTCGAAGGCCCGCGTAGATGTAAACGGCTGCCATCGCCTGATACTGCGGAAAACCTTCCAATGCGTCAAGCTGCTCGCTTATCTGGTTCAATGTGAGGAAACGTATGTTGGAGGCTTTTTGCCGATATCGCTCGACTGAAGCGACCGGGTTCCTGTCGCAGGGCATTTTTATACCGCCCTGCTTCATCGACCAGTTGAAAAGCCGGTTGAGGACTTCCCGAAAGCGGTTGGCTGTTCGCGGAGCAAGGCCAAACTTGCGGACATTGGCGGAGATGTACTCCGTAAGCTGGGCGGTGGTTATCTGTTCAAAGTATGCGGCGGAGATGTACTGCCGGTGTTCCTGCGGGAATTTGTAAGCGGGTATTTCCGGGCATATTGGGCCAAAGACCATCCTGAGGATTCTGACGTCCCTCTGTACGCTGCCGGGGGTCTTGGCGGCTTGCATGTGATGGATGTAGTTTGACAAAGCCTGCGATGTAGGGGTTTTCGTCGGCAAGGGGCTTTCGGTGCCCTGAATCAGCGCGGATGTAATTTCCGAAAGCTTGGCCTTTGCTATCTGGTAGTTATCTGTTTGAAGTGTAATGCGCTTCTGACGGCCTGCAATGTAGTATTGGGCGTAATATGTACCGTTACGTTTTTTTAATGATGCCATAATGGACTCCTTGCAAAAAAGTATTTTTATAATTTTTTGCGAGTCCCACCTTTATTTATCCGGTAGGGTACAATTCAGGGTACAATTCCATGTTTTGCACAAAAAGAAAGGGACTCGCATTTCTGCAAGTCCCTTATTTGGAAGACGTTATCATACTGCGCCCGAGAGGACTCGAACCTCTGACCTACGGTTTAGGAAACCGTCGCTCTATCCACCTGAGCTACGAGCGCAAATTTTTGAGAAATATCGACTCTTGCCGGCTAGACGGGCAAAGTTCCGCACAACAGCTTTACCAACCTATTGCCTATTGTAAAACTTATCTGCAAAGCCGCAAAAGTCTAGCATTAATAACATTAGTGGTCAAGTGTTGTATTGAAGTCAGCCGCCAAAACCTTTAGACTATAAAAATATGCCGCATAAAAAAATAAATCCGCTTGAAATAGAAGTTCTACCGTTAAGCCAGCGAAAAAACTATCTCGATATAGAACGGCTGACGGCAAAGATAGCCGCCGATACGCCCATACCGTCGCCGGCTATGGCAGCGCAGGTGGACGCTCTTGCCAGCCGCATAAAAGCCGCCAGACTTGCAGATAAAAGCGTGATGCTGGCCTATGGTGCGCATCTTATCAAAAATGGCGGCGGCGTATTGCTGCGGGCACTCATGGACGGCGGATACGTCACGCATCTCGCGACACAGGGGGCAGGCACAATACACGATTGGGAATTCGCGTGGCAGGGCAAATCGTCGGAATCGGTGGCTGACAATGCCCCGCAGGGCCGATTCGGCAGCTGGGACGAAACCGGCAGATGGATAAATCTTGCCGTCATTGCCGGCGCCGCGGAAGGCCTCGGTTACGGCGAATCGTTGGGCAGGCTGATATCGACGGAAAAACTCGCATTGCCCACTACTGCACGGCTGGAGGAAATGATTTGCGAAAATCCGGCTGACGAGCTTACCGCCGCACGCGCGGATTTGCTTGCCACAATGCGACGTTTCAACCTGCCGGCTGGCGAAATTGCAGTTCCGCACCTTTTTAAAAAATTTTCCGCGCTGGGCGGCGCCTATGAACGCAACATTCCGTTCACGGTTCATCCAGGCATAGGGTACGATATAATAGTGAATCATCCTTTTTACTGCGGCGCGGCAATCGGCCGGGGAGCGGAAACCGATGCACGAATTTTTGCCGACAGCGTGTTGAATCTCGGAGTATATATGTCGGTCGGCTGTGCTATAATGTCGCCGCAGGTTTTTGAAAAGGCGTTCAGCCTGGCGAACAATCTGCGACGAACCCGCGGCCATGAATTGCTGCGAGACCATTACATTGCAGTGGTGGATATTCAGAACGGCGGCGGATGGAACTGGAAAAACGGCGAACCGCCGAAAGATAATCCGGCGTATTATTTGCGATTCTGCAAATCTTTCTATCGCATGGGCGGTGTGACGGATTATCTGTGCGGCGATAATATTGTTGTGTTGAAGGCTTTGCTTGAGCGGCTGAAAACAAATGTCGACTGATATGCGTTTACGGCTGATATGCAGATAAACGCCAAAGCGGTCGCTTCGCTTGACAAATTAATTTTTTATAGTCTTTACCTTTTAGCATCACAGGCGAAAATCGGTTAGATTACGGTTTGAAATATATCAAAAATTAAAAAAGTTAAAAGAAGTTAAAAAATCCCTGCGTTATAAATTTTTTCATGGAGACTCCGATGAAACGCAGCTTTATAAACAAAAAGATTGACGAAGCTATCGCATTCTGCACCGCCAACAAATTCCATCTGCCGCAATGGGCATACTGGACGGCTGAAAAGTGGGCCAGCGTCGGAAAGGAAGCCGATGAAATACGTCGTTGCAACCTGGGTTGGGATGTGACAGATTTCGGCAGCGGCGATTATGCCAATGTCGGCTTGCTGGCGTTTACGATACGCAACGGAGAAATAAGCAAAAGCGGACCGACAGCGAAAAATTACTGCGAAAAACTGCTGCTCACCGGCGAAGGCCAATATACGCCGACCCATTTTCACTGGTCGAAGATGGAAGACATCATCAATCGCGGCGGCGGCAAACTGGAGATACAATTCTGGAACGCCAACCCGAAAACCGAAGAAATCGACACGGTTTCCGACGTGACGGTCAGCGTTGACGGCATCGTCAGAACAATACCGGCTGGCGGGAAAATACTCCTGTCGCCTGGAGAATCCGTGACCATTCAGCCGTATCTCTATCACAATTTCTGTGCAGCGACAGGCACAGGCATGGTACTGGGCGGCGAAGTCTCGCGCGTAAATGACGACTCGAACGATAATCGCTTTAATCCCAAGCTGCCGCGGTTTTCGGCTATCGAAGAAGACCAGCCTAAAAAATACCTGCTGTGCAACGAGTATTAATTAACCCGTTTTATACACATATCTTCCATTGCCATGAACGTTGGACATGTGTTTTGGAGTCGTTCCGGAAGGTCGGTTTTGTTGACTTAGTGGTGTTAATAGCCGAATTTTGTGAAATTCATGCGGTTTTTGATATAAATTGCTGCCGAAACTGAAAATGCGGTTTGCAAAAAGCCGGCTGCGGCTTATATAATTACGCATAATGAAATAATTGGAAGCGAGGCAAACTGCCGGAAAAATTATATGGCGGAAAAAAAACAGAAAAACGTATTGCCGATAGGCATAGATATCGGCACGGATATGATAAAAATCGCCCAACTGGTCAGAAACGGCGATGGTTTCATGCTGCAAGCCTGTGCCGAAGCCGTCGTGCCCGCACATGTTCGCAATGACCCTCTGGCGCGGCTGGAGTTTTTTTCATCCGCTATCCCGAAGGTGATAAGGGAGGGAAGTTTTTCGGGCAAAAAATGCGTTCTGTCCGTGCCGGCTGTCAATACGCTTGTACGACACGTCAAAGTGCCGAGGCTTGACCCGGCAGCCACCAGAACAGCCATCCTGAGAACCGCCCAGGATGAACTCTCCTATCCCGTTGCCGACGCGGTGGTTCAATATCTGCCGATAACCGAAATATACACCGAGGGCGAGCCGCGGCAGGAAATTCTTCTGATAGCTGTGCCGCGAACAACGGTTGAAGCATACATGACCATGGCTGGCCACGCGCACATGGACGTGCTGGGCCTCAGCATAGAAGCGTTGGCCATCGCCGATTGTTTCGTGACGCTGTTTGACTGGGCGAAGGACGAGTCGCAGTCAAATCTCTTTCTCGACATCGGCCACGCTACGGCGCAGGTGGTTGTGACGCACGGGCCGAAGGTAGCGTTTGTGCGGAATCTTGAAAAAGGCATGACGCTGCTCGACGAGAGCATATCCGACGCCATGAAAATTTCCGTCGAGGAGGCTCGCTCGGCAAGAACGCGTGCCACCGGACTGGATGCCTCCGGCGATGAATATATGAAAATCAAACCTGTCCTGGAACCCTGGCTGGAGGGGCTGGCGGATGCGATAGACAAAAGCCTGTTATACTATCAGGCACTGTATCGAAAATCCGGCGTAAACAGGATAGTTTTTACGGGCGGCTTCGCCCAGGAAAGACGGTTATGTCAATTATTGGCCCAGCGGCTGAATCTGCCGGCGCAGGTAGGCGATCCGGTATCGGGTTTGGCTGGCGGCATGGAAAGGCTGATGGGCATGAAAACGCCGGCAAGCTCCATGGCAGTATGCTTCGGCCTTTCACTTGGTAATTTTTAGAGCATGCTCTGATATGTTGTTCGTAATTCTACGGTTTTTAGAAAAGTTGCCTGATAAAAGAATATTTTTTTGAGAACCGCGGTAAGCCATAGATGAAAGTATCCGCCGTCAGACGGATATGCGAAAGGTTTGATAAATATGATGCTACGGGTTTTAGCCCGTAAAGATTTGTTTTTTATGCTGATTATGGCTGTTTGTAGCGTTGGGCTGGCCATAAATAAAATAGCCCGATTTGAAGACATTAATCACTGGCGGTACCGGAATGAACCAGATAAACCTGTTACCCGAAGAGTTCATCAAAGAACGTTTCAGGCGAAGAATCGACCTGACGCTGGTTATCCTGTTTGCAATAGTGATGGTAAGCGTCATCATGGCTGAACGCCTGAGCAGCAGAAAATTCGACGCCGTCACGCAGACGCAGACGAGAGAAGACGGCCAATTTGCACAGGTTGACAATTCGTCAAAAGATTTCTTTGCCCTGCTGACGAAACGCAGCGCTTATATCGGCGACGTCCAGAAGGCAAAGGCGCTTGAGCAGAAAGTGCCTCGCAGTTATCTTCTCGCCGTCATCAACAACGCATGCGGCGACGAACTTTCGCTGGAAAAAATCAACTGCAACATCTTCGAACAGGTGCAGGTGCAGCGAACCGGAAAAAGAGTCGTCATAACTTCTTCGACGGCTAATCCGACAAAACCGAAGGAAATGGATATAATAGACATTTATGGCGTGGCGGCTTCTGACGGCGACGTTACTGACTTTGTTTCGCGGCTGAAGAGCAATCCGGTTTTTTCCGAAGTCAACCTGATACAGACCAAGGAATGGACGCCGATGAAAAAACCGTCCGACCAGCAACAGAAACTTTTTGAGCCCAATAGGGATTTCAGCGTAACCCTCAAAATCAATCCAAACGTGGATGTGGAAGAACTCCTCAAAAAGCCGGCAGCCGCAAAGCCTCAGCCGCCCAAATCCGCCCCCAAAAGTGACGCAACTAAAAACAAGGGGGACGCGAAATGAAAATAACCATAAGAGAAATTATATTTTTCGCATTGCTCTTCTGCCTGCCGCTTGCTACATATCTGCTGGTATTCAAGCCCCGCCAGGTCGCCGAACGGACTCTGAATGAAGACATATCCACCAAGCAGCAGATTCGCATGGAATTTGACCGGTATCGCATTATGGCGACGGAGAACCTCGAAGAAGACCTCGCCTCGCTGATGTCGCTCAAGGATAAAGCCGCCGCCCGTCTGCCGCAGTCCGAAGACATGGGCCCCGTAATCGACGAATTGTCCAAAATCGCCAATGTAAACAAACTCAAAATAAGCAAAATGCAGAACGTCGCTCTTTCCGATAAGGAAAAACTGGAACTTGCGGATACATATTACGGCATTCAGCGGCTGGATGTGGAGCTGGAAGGCAATTATGTTGGTTTTTACAAATTTTTGACGGATATGGAAAAACAGCCCAGAATCATCCGCATACAGAATCTGGACATTCAGCGCATCAATGAAGGCGACCGCCAGGGTGACGTAAAAGTGCGAATGGATTTGCGTGTCTATTACGGCAAGGCTAAAGCAGACCAGGCGGTGAAAAAATGAGCGAACCTGCAAATAACTTGTCGGAATACCAGGGTCCCGGGCCTGTCTCCAGAACGGAATCAGTAGAACTGCCGCCGATAGTGGACGCCGGCAAAAAGCATGACATAAAATACATACGCAGTACGCTGGTAATGTTGCTGATGTTCTGTGCCGGCCTTGGCTGGGTCTATTTTGAAGGCCGTCAGGGCATCAAAGCCGCCGGCCAGGATGCACGGCTGGTCACGGTAAAATCTGCTCTGGCTGCAATGCGGCCCAACGCTCTGAGCGG
The DNA here is from genome assembly GCA_964536835.1 of uncultured Planctomycetaceae bacterium. GTDB lineage: Bacteria > Planctomycetota > Phycisphaerae > SM23-33 > SM23-33 > DAONFI01. The sequence continues at coordinate 53,173 of CAZIAZ010000001.1, forward strand.
TGAAGACAGAAAGTTATCCAGAGAAAAACTCCTCTCGCCGCTGGAATTCATGCCCACGCAATGCCAGATACCTGCTACCCAACTGATATTCAATCCGTTTGAAATATATCTTTACCGCCAGGCTGTCCAGCAGGAGGCGTCAAAGCCCAAAGAATCCGAAAAAACCAAAGTGGTCGAGGAAAAAGCCCCGTCCGTCAAAAAAATGGTACTGGAATCGGTGCTTCTCGGCAGTCGGCCGGCGGCGATGATAAACGGAAAAACCGTATATATCGGCCAGAAAGTAGGCGGCTGGACGTTGCAGGAAATCAAATACAACCGCGTCATTCTTCGCTGGAAAAACAGAACGCACGTCCTGAAAATGGAATGAGAATGGAAGATAATAATAAAGAATCAAAATCCGATAAGATATACGGGCTGGAAAATTTGTGGTCGCCGGACGAATCCGCCAACAGGTCTGTCGGGCCGGAACGGATTTTACTTGAAAAGGGCCGCATAACTCCCGGCCAGCTTGAACAGGCCAGGCAGCGACAACAGGATGACCCGCGGCTGAGCCTGATGGAAGCGCTTGTCAGAATAAACGCCGTCTCCTCCGAAGAAACGCTCGAAGCCATCGCCGAATATTTCCGTCTGCCGTTTCGTCGCGTGAATTACGCCGACGTTCAGAAAAAAGCGTTCAACGTTCTGCCTGTGGAATATCTCCGCGCAAAAAAAGTCCTTCCAATCGAATTCTATAACGACGGCATAGTGATAGCGATTTCCGACCCTGCCGATATTTTTCTTGTGGACGATTTCCGCCGGCGGCTTAACATGAAGGTTGAACTTGTCGTTACGCCGGTCACTGACATTCGGACCGCTATCGACGAACTTTCAGCCGGGCCGGGTCAGAAAGTCGACGACATAGTGGCTGACTTCGACGACAGCAGCGTCGAGGTCGTCGAGGAAAGCGAAGAAGAATTTGAAGACCTCGAAAAAATCGCCGGCGAAAGTCCTGTCATACGATACGTCAACTACGTCATATCGTCCGCCGTCGGCGAAGGCGCCAGCGACATTCACATCGAACCAGGCGAAAAGACATTGAAAGTCCGATTCCGCATGGACGGCATACTGTTCGATCAGCCGTCGCCGCCGCTGAGCATGCATGCAGCAATCATTTCGCGTCTGAAAATCATGGCGAACCTCGACATCGCCGAACGCCGCCTGCCGCAGGACGGCAGAATCCGTGCTACGGTCAAACGTCGCAATATCGACCTTCGCGTAAGCATACTGCCGACGGTACACGGCGAAAAATGCGTCATTCGTCTGCTCGATAATCGTTCGATAAGCGTAGGCCTGGAAAATCTGGGATTTTCTTCGGAAACGCTGACGCTCTTTAAAAACCAGATACTTCAGCCGCACGGCGTTGTGCTTGTAACGGGACCGACCGGCAGCGGCAAAAGTACGACGCTCTATTCCGCGCTTCAGATAATGGACAGGGAACGGATGAACATCTCCACCGTTGAAGACCCGGTGGAATATGAACTCGGCGGGATAAACCAGGTTAACGTCATCGACTCGATAGGCATGTCGTTTGCCGCCGCGCTTAGAAGCCTTCTGCGACAGGACCCTGATGTTATAATGGTCGGCGAAATTCGTGACCCTGAAACGGCCCGCATAGCGGTGCAGGCCGCGTTGACCGGCCACCTGGTGCTTTCGACTCTCCATACCAACGACGCACCTTCAAGCGTGACGCGACTGATAAACATCGGCGTTGAGCCGTTTCTGATTTCGGCATCGGTCAACGCCATTCTGGCACAGCGGCTTGTGCGAAGAATCTGCCCGAACTGCAAGGTCGAAGTGCCTCAGAACAACGTGCGGGAAGGTGAATATCTGCGTCGAAACGGCATAGAGGACATGACGCTCTTTCGCGGCGAAGGATGCGAGCAATGCAGGCATACGGGTTATAAAGGTAGGGTCGGCATTTACGAGCTTCTGGTTATTGACGATGTTATACGCACGATGATACCGCAGAATCCATCCGTGACCGAATTGACCAAACTGGCCATTGAGCACGGCATGATAAGCCTTAAAATGGACGGCCTTAACAAGGTCGCCAAAGGCCTTACGACTGTTGAAGAAATAATGCGAGTTACCGAATCCTGATACGTCGGAGATTTTCTGTCAAATGGAAATACATGAACTTCTTAGAACTGCGTTGACGTCTAGTGCGAGCGACGTGCATCTAGTCCCTGGCCAGCCGCCTATAATGCGCGTACATACCATGCTCGAACCGATACCGGGTTATGACGTATTTACAAAAGACGTTGCTGAAGAACTGATTAAAACTCTCGTCGAGCCGGCCAGAATGGAACGTCTGAAAAATCATCTCGACCTCGATTTCGGCCTTGAGTCGCCCGGCAATGGCCGTTTTCGCGTCAACGCCCATTACCAGAAAAACGGCTTGGGTTTCGCATTTCGTGCCATTCCGCAAAAGGTGCCGGCGCTGGCAGACCTGAACCTGCCGGCCGGCGTGCAGGAATTCGTCAAATATCCCAGGGGTCTGGTACTCGTAACGGGCGCGACGGGAAGCGGCAAAAGTACGACTCTGGCGTCAATGATAAACGCCATGAACCAGTCCATCAACAGGCATATCATAACGCTGGAAGACCCGATAGAATATGAACTGGTAAGCAAAACATGTCTTATCGAGCAGCGTGAAGTCGGCCAGGACGTGGAAAGTTTCGCAAGCGGGCTCAAACATGCCCTGCGTCAGGATCCGGACGTCATTCTCGTCGGTGAAATGCGCGACCTTGAAACCACGTCAGCCGCCATAACCGCCGCCGAAACCGGCCACCTGGTGCTTTCGACCCTGCATACGCAAAGTGCGCATCAGACGCTGGCACGTATAATCGACATCTATCCGCCGGCACAGCAGAATCAGATACGCAGCATGCTGGCAACGACTCTGCGGGCAGTCGTTACGCAGACGCTTTTCAGACGTCACGACATAAAAGGCATGGCGCCAGCCTGCGAAATAATGGTATGTACGTCGGCAATAGCGAATTGCATTCGTGAAAACCGCCTGCATGAAATTCCGAACATCATTGAAACAAGCCGCCAACAGGGCATGCAACTGCTGGATGATTCCATCAAGGGCCTCGTACTCAACGGCCTCATTTCACCCAAAGAAGCACTTACGAAGGCGAATCATCCTGAAACACTCAAGCAGGCTCTGGGGCTGGTGTAAGAAAAAAGCTGTAAAAGAACATGGCCAAATTCAAATACGAAATTCAGAAAGCCAACCAGCAGATAGTCACCGGTATAGTTGAAGGCGCCTCCATTATGGAGGCGTCGGCAAAGGTTCGTCAGTTGGGCGGGTATCTTGTAAAAATCGAGCCGGCGATGAGTGCCGCCAGCGTAATCGACAAAATGCGCAATATTCGCATAGAGTCGCTTCCCAGCCACAAGGACATAATGGGTCTGACGAAACAGCTGGCGGTCATGGTTCGCGCAGGCATAAGTATACGAGATGCACTGGAAGGCATCGCCGAGCAGCAGAAAAATCTGCGATTTCGCGACATACTCCGGCAATGCCGGGCTGATGTGGAATCCGGCAACCAGTTTTCAGATGCAATCGCAAAAAACCCCAAAGTTTTCTCGCTCATGTACGTGAACATGGTGCGCGCATCCGAAATGTCCGGCACTTTTGCAAAAATGCTCGACCGCATAGGAAAATATCTCGAAGAACAGCACGAAACGAGAAGTATGGTGCGAGGCGCGATGATATATCCGGCGGTTCTCTTTTGTATGTCCGTCGGCGCAGTCATCTTTCTGCTTACGTGGGTTCTGCCGCGATTTATGGGTGTATTCAGGGGCAAGGAGCAGCTTTTGCCGAAGCCCACTAAAATGCTCATGGCGATGAGCAACTTCATGATTGCACATTGGCCGATAATACTGGTCGGCGCAGTCGTATTTATCGTATTTATAATAGCCCTCAACAAAACGAAAAAAGGAAGACGATTTCTGGATCTTCTCAAGCTCAAAGTACCCATTCTGTCCAAAATGTTCCGTGCTATTTATATCGCCCGCAGCCTTCAGACTATGGGTGAACTGGTTTTAGCCGGCGTACCGATGCTGGAAGTACTTCAGATAACATCCGACATTGCGGGAAACGGGTATTACTACGACATGTGGCAGAAAGTTAAAAACTCGGTAAAGGAGGGCAATAAAATAGTCACCGAACTTAACAACAGTCCGTTGCTGCCGCAGAGTGTCGTACAGATGATAGGCTCAGGCGAGGATTCCGGCCGTCTGGGTGAAGTTCTGGAAGACGTTTCCGAATTTTACGCAAAAGAACTCAGAGATACAATCAAGGCGGTTACCGCACTGCTTGAACCGTTGATGATAGTTTTTATGGGCTTTGTCGTAGGCTTTATCGCCATGAGCATCATCCTGCCGGTATTCAAGATGTCTAGCCTGGCCGGCAAATGACAAAAGCCCCATAACCGATTATTTTCGCAAAGATTAACGCCCCGTATTGACGCCTGATTTTGAGCAGGAATCTGTTGCATATTGCCGGATTATATGTAATACTTAAGGCAGTTCTTGAAAAAATGTTCCATTTGGCCTTGCTGTAAGGTTTTTCGACTACGCCCGTCTGCATCGGAAACCATATAAGGTTGCCTGCTTCGACGTCCTTGTCAGAAAACCTTTAGCTGGCGTCAAAAAAGAAAAAACTTTCAAGAACTGCTCTAGCGAAGGTAAAGGAAGGAATTCAGAATATGGATTTGAACGTAGAAAAAAAGGACGGAGTGGCGATAGTGACTCTTTTGGGAAGTCATCTTGACGCCAGCAATCATGAATTGTTCATGCAGGACATAACACCCGTCATCGAAGAAAATCCTAATCTGCTGCTCGATATCGGAGAATTACAGGCATTGGACAGTTCCGGCCTGGGGGCGTTTGCGTATTGTATGCGAACGGCGCGCGACGCCGGCGGCAGATTGACGATATGTCGTCCTTCGCCGCGGGTTCTGGTTACATTCGAACTGGTGCACATAGACAGAATCATCGGCGTATACGACACGCGGGATGCCGCCGTGGATTCATACAAAAAATAACCGGCGTAAGCTCCCGTTTGAATTTGAAAAATTACATTTTTCTGCTTTTTTCCAAAATATCTTTCAATTCGTCGCAGACTTTTTCGACCTGTCTGTCTTTAAGGTTGAGTATGTCTTTCAATGCCTGGCCGATGGCCGGGATGTATTTCTCTATGTAGCTGCGTTTTTTGAGTTCCTGCCTGATTCGGGACGTTTTACGAATATGCGCTCCCAGTTTTCTGCCGCATTCCTGGAGAGCGAGTCTTATTTCCTTCAAAATATCGGGATACGATGCGATAGCCTCTTTTGATTCGCTCGTAAAGGGGACCCACACGCTGCCCATATGTATGACTATGGTCAAATCGCCAGCCGGCAGGGCACCGCGGCTCTGTGAGAGGCCATACTTGCGCCAGCTCATCTGTGCCACGCTTTTGTAAATCGCGCATGCTCCCTGCTGATACTGCAGCGGCACACGATTGGCGAGGCGGAGCACTCGCGCCAGAGAATCTCCGCCATTGTCGTCATCGGCCGACGTCGCGTCATCATTATCGTCGTCATTTTCGGTTTCATCAAGCAGGGTTTGCTGCTGTTGCGACTGGCAGGCTGGATTTTTGCCGTATGCGATAGCCGCTTCTATGACGAACGGATTGCCGCGATAGACCGCCGGCTTGCGCGAGATGGCGGCGTAAAATTCCGCGTCGACCACCTGTTTTAATCCGGCAATCAACTGTTCGTGGCCGATGGGCACGATGCAGTCCGTATTCGGCGCGAGTATTTTGACGTCGTTTATTGCGACGTGGAGTGCTCTGGCCTTATCGCCGTCGACGCCCGCTGGCCGTGTTTTTGGAGTTAGACCCATGCCTGCTTTTTTGATTATCTCGTCGGCGAGCTTGGGCGAGATGCGGGAAAATTCGCTCGTGAAAAACTGCTGCAGATTTTTAGCAGTCGTATCCTGGAGCATTTTTATGAAAACGCCCAGTTCCACTCCATGCGGATGGGGCTTGATTTCCTTGGGGATTGCGGGCAGTTCCATGACCGAGGCGGTGTAGGAAATATCGCGTCCGTCCGGCGTTTTATATTTGAATGTAACATGAGGATTTGCGACGGCCGTCTGCTGGAGATATTCATCTACGCTCTGGCGGCCTTTCTGATAGCGGGCTTCCAGCTCTATCTCCACGCAAGTGCCGTGTTCCGGAGCCCAGTCGACGATTTCATCCGCGAGGATTTCCGGTTTGTTATTTCGCGTGTCGATTTTAAGCGTATATGAATGAGCCGGCGAGCGTTTGCCTGTGCGGCTGATGATTTTGACCGGCTTGCCCGTAGTCAAAAGGCCATACATGCCGGCTGCGGATATGCCGATACCCTGCTGGCCCCTGCTCATCCTCAGCCTGTGAAATTTACTCCCGTAAAGCAGTCTGCCGAAGATATTGGGTATCTGCTGCCTGACGATGCCAGGGCCGTTATCCTGTACCATGACCCGAAAATGCGTCTCGGAAATCTGGTCAATGGCGACTTCTACCAGGGGCATTATGCCGGCTTCTTCGCAAGCATCCAGCGAGTTGTCAACCGCTTCTTTTACCGTGGTCAGCAAAGCCTTTCTGGGATTGTCGAATCCCAGCAGATGGCGGTTCTTGGCGAAAAATTCGCTTACCGAAATACTCCGTTGAGCCTTGGCCATGGATTCCGCCGTAGCATATTTCTGCTTCGCCGATTTTCTTTTCGTTACAGGCGAGTGTTCTTCCGTTTCTTCCGGAAGTTGAGGATTGGAGGGTGGTGTTTTTTTGCTTATCCGTTTGGCTTTAGCAGGTTTTTCCGCCACAGTTGACGATTCGGCGGTCACCTGGTTGTCGTCGAAAAGAAATCCTGTTGCGTCTTTTTTTGAGGTTTTTGTGTTGGGGGCTTTTTTGGCCATCCGTGGCTCCTTCGGTCCGTATATTCGTACAACGTATTTATAAGATTTTCATTTGTCCGTCTATCGGTGGACATTTTTATCTATGCTTTTTTAAAAAAACGGAAAATTACGACAGGCATATCAAAATTTTTTACGCGTTAAAACCGTTTAGAATCATATTTGTCAGGCTTTCGTTTATCTGCTTGTCGGGGGATATTTTTATCTATGTTTTTTAAAAAAACCGGAAAATTACGACCGTCATATTAAAAACTGTTTTCGGCTTCATCCGGATTTTCGATTTTTCTTACGGTTGAATCTTCATCGGTGATATGAGCCGTAATTGCCAGCTTCATGGCTGTCTCGACAGACATATCCAGCGGCGTCAAGTCGCACGGCCGTGCCAGTACCGTCGGCCCGCCTATCATGTATCCCATCGGGAGAAAGACGACTACGCGTTTTTCGCCGTTCACGCATACTTTGGGCTTTTCGTTCGTAACTATGCCGAGCATGGCGAAAGACGAGCCTTCCGGCTTGAACAGAACCGGCCGGCCACGTCTTTTTTCTGACGTCTGGCCGAAAAGTTTCATCAGGTCTCGTACCGATTCGTATACCGTCTTTATGCCCGGCAGAGAGCTTAGCACCTGGTCTACCCAGTTGAAAAATCGGCTGAACATCCAGAAATCCGCCAGCACTCCAACCAGATAAATAAGCAGCAGCACAGCCAGTACGCCCAGGCCGCTGGCGACAGGTTCCCATTTGCTTTCGACCGACAGTTGGGTTATTCCGAAAACGCCTCGGCCCAGTCTGCCGACGAACTGGCCGACTATCACTATAATCCAGACGGTCGCACCAAGAGGGCCGACGATAAAAAGGCCAGTCATCATTTTCTTTACATGTTTACGCATTTTTCATTGCCTTTCGACTCGCGACATTTTGACAGAATTCCGGCGGAAATTCAACGGAATAATGGTTTTGTACGGCTGAGCTTACTATAATGGATAAAAATGATTTTGCGATATGAATATTGCGGTTGTGCGATGTAAGCCGAATCCGCCGTGGATATTATCTTATGTGGAGAACGACATGAAATTTACGCAAATCGGCCGAGCGGCAATTTTTGGATTAGTCGTAGCAGCGGTGGCAGTTTTTGCCGCTGGATGCAAAGAGAAGGTTCACCATCATCATGCAGAGCCTACGCCGCCGCCGAGGCCTTGCCCTGTCCCGCCGCAGCCGCAACCGAGTCCAATGCAGATGTGGACGGAAATATCGGGCAGAGTTTTCATAGACGCCAAGCCGTGCAAAGACGCCACAATTACCGTATTCTGGGGCAAAGGCCGCTGTTACAAAAAATCCTGCCAGACGAACAAAAAAGGCGATTTCGTAATATGTGAAATTCCGCCCAAACGGGAAATTGCGATTGAGTTCCGTGGCAGGCATCACGAGCGGGAATATTTTTCAGCCAGGTCGATGTGGACCGGCCGTGCCGGCGATATTATGGTACTGGGCAGAATAGACCTTTCCGAAGTTCGGCCACAGCCAAGGCCGCAACCTATGCCCGGCCCTGTACCAGGCCCCAAACCGGCTCCGCATCCCAAGCCCACGCCAGGCCCCATGCCGCATCCAGAACCAGTCAGCAGGTGTGACCTGAAAATAAGCGGTTGCGTCATGTTTGAAGGCCGTCCGGCTCAAAATGCCGCGGTACGAATAACGTCCGGCAGAATTTACGAACGCACCGTCAAAACCGACGACAGAGGCCGATTTCGCGTAGCAGATGTACCACGGCATGCAAGAATTGAGATATTCGCAGAGCAGAAAAAACATCATCTGGTACTGGTCGGGTCGGCTGTGATACAGACCGGCGACAACAATGTCGATATAGGGCCGTTGACGCTTTTTACAAAAAAGAAGAAAAAATAAAAAACGACCTCTATTCGACCGTTCCGAATTTATATACCGTTACCTGCTTGTAAATATCGCCAGGCCGAAGGACGGCAGACGGAAAATTAGGTTTGTTGGGCGAATCGGGAAAATATTGCGTTTCAAGGCAAAATGCCGCGTAACGGGTCAGCGGCATACCTTTTTTGCCCGGCACGTCCAGGTTTAAAAAATTGCTCGTGCACAGTTGTATGCCTGGAGTGGTTGTGTGACATTCCAGACATCGTCCCGTATCATATTCTTCAACACGTGCGGCGAGGCTTAATTCGCCGGCTATGGTTTTGTTGAGCACCCAGTTATGATCATATCCGCCGCCTATCAGCAACTGCTCGTCATTGGCATCCATCCTGTCGCCAATCCGATGCAGGTTGACGAAATCCATCGGCGTGCCGGCGACAGGCCTGATTTCACCGGTTGGTATCTGGTTTTCGTCGGTCGGAGTGAAGCGATGGGCATTTATTGAAAGCATGTGGTTCAGGATATTGCCACGGCCGGCAAGATTGAAGTAACTGTGATTGGTAAGATTCAGTATGGTTGGTTTGTCCGTCACGGCATGATATGTGATTCGCAGGTCATTATCTTCGCCGAGCGAATAGGTGACATTGCACTCCAGGGTGCCCGGATAATTTTCCTCGCCGTCGGGGCTGACGTACGTAAAACGCACGGCATTATCGTGATGGCTGACTTGTGCGGCCCAGGATTTTTTGTCGAACCCGATATCCCCGCCGTGCAGATGATTGCCGTTGTTGTTTACTGCGAGCTGATAATCGACGCCGTCGAGCGTGAACGTTCCGCAGGCGATTCTGTTGGCATATCGTCCCACGGTTGACCCGAAGAACTGGTTATGTTCCACGTAATCTCTGAGATTATCGAACCCCAGCACCACGTCAGCCATTTTGCCGTAGCGGTCGGGCACTTCCACCCTGATAAGAGTCGCGCCATAATTCATAGCGGCGATTTTCATGCCGCCGCTGTTGGTTATGGTCAACTTTTCCACCGGTTTCCCGTCGGGCAGAGTGCCGATTACGTCACGTTCCACGCTCATAAAAGTTCCTCATGCTGAAGCGGATTTTAAACAGCTTCCAAAATCGCAGCCGTATTTTCGCGTGTTGGCGACGAGCACCAGCAAGGCTGTGAGAGAATTGTAGGCTGTTCTTTTATTAAAAATACTGGAATTGACGGGTAAATGAAAGTATTTTATTGCACTGTCATGAATCCACGGCCGGTACAATTAGACATATATCGCCTGTCGATACCCATGCGCGGTTTCGAGCACGCAGCCGCACGTCGTAAGACGGCGGAATCCGTTGTTGTAGCCATGCGTTACAGTGACGGCTACATCGGCTGGGGAGAAACTCTGCCGAGGGCTTACGTGACCGGCGAAACCATGGAAACAGTTCCCGCCGATATTGAGACGCTTTTCAAACGCTGTTGCGACGATGGCATATTGGACGTAGCCGCCGGCAAAATCCCCCAAAAAGTGCCAACCGCCGTCAATAATCGTTGCGTCAACGCCGCTGCATGTGCCCTCGACCTTGCAGGCCTTCGGCGGTTTTTTGCCGATTTCAATACGGTAGACCCGAAAATTCTGATGGCATTGACCAATCGCGCCCGCGTGAGGAATTATATCGATTCGCACGTATCTGGCGTATTGGGAAGTGCCAATCCACAAAAAACAGCCTGGCGTCTGAGGATTATGAAATTCGCCGATATCAAGGATTTCAAACTCAAGCTGGGCCTGGGTGAAGAAGTTGACCGGCAGAATCTTGACGCGGTTTATTCGCAGCTCCGGCGAGGCTTGCAAAAAGGCACGCACTCGTTGAGAGTGGATATCAACGGCGGATGGAAAAAGGAAGACGTGCCGCAGAAGGTCGCACAACTCCGCAAATACGGCGTCTGTGCCGTCGAACAGCCGTGCTACTGCTCCGCCGCCGAACTGGTGGAAATTTCACGACAATGTAAAGTGCCCCTGATGGCGGACGAGTCGCTGCTGACGCTTGATGACGCCAGAACCCTGCTGGCTGAGCCGGAGAAAATCTGGTGGAATGTGCGGCTGAGCAAGAACGGCGGCCTGCTGCCGGTACTGGAACTGCTTGAGTTGGCGCAGAAAAGCAATGTCGTGGTGTCGCTTGGCTGTATGGTAGGCGAGACGGCGATTCTGTCGGCTGCTCAGCGTAGGGTGCTTCAGCTTGGGCCGGTGCCGAAATTTTTGGAGGGTAATTATGGCCGCTACCTGCTCGACGATGATATTATCCCTGGCCGCCGCAGTCTGATGTTCGGTTGGGCCGGTTCGCTGCGAGTTCTTAAAGGCGACGGCCTTGGCGTTACTCCCTGTCCAGAAAAACTCAAAAAATACGCAAAAAAACTCAAAACATTGACTGCATAAATGCATAAATTGAAAAGCATATCATAAAAACAATCAGCTCCCATCGTCACATAAATCTGCCGGATGTTTAAAAAACCTTGTTTTTCGGCGGTTTTTGGCTACAATTCCCGTTTCCGCAAAAGTTACAAGTGACAAACAGGCAATTCCAAAGTTGCATGTTTAAAGAATCGCAGAAAACGTTTTTTGGAAATTTTGATAGATAATTGTAAGTTGGATTGCCTGAAACTTGTTTTTTGATTCTTGAAAATTTTATACGAATATGGACATAAATAATGGCTGAAGTTAACGTTATGGAGCAGATAGTGTCGCTGTGCAAGCGGCGTGGTTTCGTGTTTCCCGCGTCCGAGATTTACGGCGGGATTAACGGTTTTTGGGATTACGGCCCGTTGGGCGTACAGCTCAAAAACAATATCCGCGACTGGTGGTGGCGGTGTATGGTCGAGTGTCCGCCCATCGGCCCTGACGGCCATCCAGTGCAGATTGTCGGCCTTGACAGCGCGATAATTCAGAACCCACAGACTTGGGTAGCCTCCGGCCACGTCGGCGGATTCAACGACCCCATGGTCGACTGCCGCGAGTGTAAATCCCGTTTCCGCGCAGACCATGTTGCCGTCGTTGCGTTCAATAAAAGCGACGAACTCGTTATAGCAGTCGGCGTCGAAACAACCAGCGAGGAAACCGCCGTCGCCGACGCCCTGGCCGCCATGAACTCCAAAAACCGACGCCGAGTCGAACAGGCTGGCGATGAAATTTCCACGACTATATTCATGGCCGACAAAATGCCCGACGGTGTCAAGGCACTTTGCCCCAAATGCGGCGGAGAACTCACCGAGCCGCGCATGTTCAATCTCATGTTCGAGACTTACGTCGGTGCAATCCGCAGCGATGAGGCCAAAGCTTATCTGCGTCCGGAAACGGCACAGGGCATTTTCCTGAACTATAAAAACATAGTCGACACCATGCGCGTTAAAATGCCGTTCGGCATTGCGCAAATCGGCAAAAGTTTTCGCAATGAAGTCACGCCCCGAAATTTCATCTTCCGCAGCCGCGAGTTCGAGCAGATGGAAATGGAATGGTTCTGCCAGCCGGCTGACGCCCGCGTCTGGTACGATTTTTGGAAAGAACAGCGCATGAACTGGTGGGAATCGCTGGGCATAGAAAAATCCCGCCTGCGATATCGTGACCACGACAAAGAAGAGCTGGCCCACTATTCGCAAGCCTGCGTGGACGTGGAATATTTGTACCCGTTCACATCGCCGGATTTCGGCGAACTGGAGGGCATTGCGCATCGCGGCAATTTCGACCTGACTCAGCATCAGACGCATTCAAAGGTCAAGATGGAATATTTCGACCAGGACACGAACGAGCGGTACATTCCGCACGTTATCGAGCCGGCTAGCGGCTTGACCCGTGCCGTGCTCGTGCTGCTTTGCGAAGCGTTTACGCCGGACGCCAACCGCCCCAGCCAGATGTTTTTCAAATTCAAGCCGAAATTCGCTCCCATAAAAGCCGCCATCCTGCCGCTCGTCGCCCGCGACGGCATGCCCGAAGTAGCCGAAAAACTCTACCTCGCCCTGCGTGACAGACATATCGTACAACTCGACGTCAAACAGAACATCGGCAAACGTTATGCGCGGCAGGACGAAATCGGCACGCCGTTCTGCTTCACCGTCGACGGCCAGACCATGCAGGACAACACCGTCACCGTTCGCGACCGCGATACGCTTGAACAGACCCGCATCAATCTCGACCAGGTCGAAAAATTCCTGGCCGACAGAATCGCCGAATGATTTTTTATGTTATGCGATAAACCATAGCGGCTCTCTAAAATTTTTTGAGAACCGCTATAATCAATAGTGAATCTCTACGGGTTAAAACCCGTAGCATCATAGTCATCAGGCTTTCGCCTGTCCGCCTCACGGCGGATACTTTCATCTACGGTTTAAAAACCGTAGAATTACGAAGGACATATTAAAACTTACAATTTTGTCGCGCGAAGTAAAAAATTGGGGAAATATTGAGCAATTTGCGACACATGGATTGAATAAATGACTGAGTTTTGCTAATATCCTCTAAATTCCGAGAGTAAGCGGTGTGCGCGTGCGCCGCGGATATTTTTCGAGGCCTTGGCCCATGTTAAGAAATCGCCGGTTTTGACGGCGAAAACGCTGTTTTTCAAGTATTTTGATGAAAACAGGTAAAAACAGCAGGAGTTTTTTTATGACCCAGCGTGCTATTCTGGCGATGGAAGATGGAAGCGTGTTCGAAGGAACGGCCTTCGGGGCCGCCGGAGAATGCTCCGGCGAGGTGGTTTTCAACACCTCTATGACGGGCTATCAGGAGGTATTGACCGACCCGTCATACCGCGGCCAGATTGTCGCCATGACTTATCCGCTCATCGGCAATTACGGCGTCAACGCCGCGGATGCCGAAAGCAAAGGCCTCTGGCTGAGCGGATTCATCGTCCGCGAACTCAGCAGAATCACCAGCAATTTCCGCTCTGAAAAAGACCTCGATACCTATCTGCGAGAAAACGGCGTGATGGGCATCGAGGGCATTGACACGCGCGAAATCACCAAAAAACTGAGAACAAAAGGCGCATTGCGCGGCGTAATTTCGACGGAAGAAACCAATCATGCGACGCTGGTTAAACAGGCGAAAAACTCTCCATCCTTGGAGGGCAGAAACCTCGTCCGCGAAGTAACCGCCGGCGAGGTTTTTTCATGGACGCAGGGCCTCGACGGCACAAGCGACGTCGTGGAGGAAAAATACAACATCGTCATGATGGATGCCGGCGCAAAATACGGCATCATGCGCTGCCTGCGCAGCCTTGGCGCCAAGGTCACCGTCGTGCCGTTCGATACGCCGGCAAAGGAAATCGCCGCCATGAATCCAGACGGCATAATGCTCTCCAACGGCCCTGGCGACCCTGAGCCGGTCACGGAAGTCATTCAGACCGTGCGGGAACTGATGTTCAATCCGCCGGCGGGCAAAGTGATTCCCATGTTCGGCATATGCCTGGGCCAGCAGATGATAGGCCTTGCGCTGGGCGGCAAAACATATAAACTCAAGTTCGGCCATCACGGCGGCAATCAGCCGGTAAAAGACCTCCGCACCGGCCAGGTCGCCATCACCGTCCAGAATCACGGCTTCTGCGTGGATATGGATTCGCTGCCGGCTGACGACGTTCAGGTAACGCACATAAACCTCAACGACAATACGCTCGAAGGTTTTGAACATAAAAAATTCCCTGTATTCTGCGTGCAGTATCATCCCGAAGCCTCTCCAGGCCCGCATGACGCAAGATATCTTTTCAAACGTTTCGCGTCACTTATGGATGAGTACAGGAAAACGAAATTATAAAACCAAAGGATTGGGAATCGGAAAAATGTCGAAGCACATATTCATAACAGGCGGCGTGGTTTCTTCGTTGGGCAAGGGCATAACCGCAGCCTCGCTCGGCCTGCTGCTAAAACAGCGCGGCCTAAAGGTGGCCATGCAGAAATTCGACCCTTACCTGAACGTCGACCCGGGCACGATGAACCCATATCAGCACGGCGAAACGTACGTAACCAGAGACGGTGCGGAGACTGACCTCGACCTGGGTCACTATGAGCGATTCACCGGCATAGAAACCACACGCAACAGCAACTACACGTCGGGCCGCATTTATTCGTCCGTCATCGCCAAGGAGCGGCGAGGCGATTATCTGGGCGGGACCGTTCAGGTCGTACCGCACATCACCGATGAGATTAAAAACGCCGTCCGCAGCGTGACCGATAGCGTAGACGTCGTGATAACCGAACTCGGCGGCACTGTGGGCGACATAGAAGGCCTGCCGTTCCTGGAAGCGATTCGCCAGTTCGGCCTGCAGGAAGGCCGCGATAACGTCGTGTTCGTACACGTAACGCTTATCGTGAACGTGGTAGCCGCCGGCGAACGTAAGACAAAACCCACTCAACACAGCGTGCAGAAATTGCGTGAAATCGGCATAATTCCGGACTTCCTCGTCTGCCGCTGCAACGCCCCGCTAAACGACGATATGAGACGGAAAATCGCTCTTTTTACTAATGTGAGCGAAGATTGCGTCATAGACGAGCCGGATGTGAAAGACACGATTTTTGAAGTGCCGTTCCAATTCGTCGACCAGCAGCTTGATATGAAGATTATCAAACGGCTGGGCCTTAACGCCAAAAATCTTGACATGTCCGAATGGAAAACCATCATTGAACGCATACGTCATCCCAAAGGTGAACTCACAGTAGCCGTCGTCGGCAAATACGGCGAACTGCAGGATGCGTACAAAAGCATATACGAAGCGCTCGACCACGGCGGAATAGCCAACGAATACAAAGTGAAAATCAAACGTGTTCTGGCGGAAAAAGTCGAAGCCGGCAGAGTCGAGGATTTTCTCAAGGATGTCGACGCCGTTCTTGTGCCAGGCGGTTTCGGCAATCGCGGCATGGAAGGTAAAATAGCAGCCTGCCGTTATGCCCGTGAAAACGGCATACCTTTCCTGGGATTATGTCTGGGCTTGCAGGCGGCGGCTATCGAGTTCGCCCGCAACGTCTGCGGCCTCGAAGGCGCCAACACCACGGAAATAGACGAAAAAACCCCGCACCCAGTCATCTACATAATGGAAGACCAGAAGCATATAACCGACAAGGGCGCGACAATGCGGCTTGGGAATTGGCCGTGCAGGGTTATCGACGGCACAAAAGCCCGCGCAGCCTACGGCGAAGAAATGATTCTCGAACGCCATCGGCACAGGTACGAGTTCAACAACAGATACCGCAAAATTTTCGAAGAAAAAGGCATGGTCTTCAGCGGCATGAATCCGGATAAGGAAATAGTGGAAATTATCGAACTGAGAGACCATCCCTGGTTTGTCGCCACGCAGGCACATCCGGAATTCCGCTCTACGCCTGTACGGCCGCATCCGCTTTTCGTGAAACTGGTTGAAAACGCCATAAAATACAAGCAGGACAAAAAAAAGGCCTAACTTTGACCAATGACTAATTTATCTTAAAAAAAAATTGAAAAAAATCGTAAGAATCAGAACTTGAACGGAATACGATATGCCCAAAAGAACCGACATACGCAAGATATTGATTATAGGCGCAGGCCCGATAGTAATCGGCCAGGCTTGCGAGTTTGACTACTCCGGCGTCCAGGCGTGCAAAGCCTTGCGCGACGAAGGCTACGAAGTGGTTCTTCTGAACTCCAACCCAGCCACAATCATGACCGACCCCGAAATGGCGGAACATACATATATCGAGCCCATAACGCTCGAAATACTCGAACGAATCCTGGAGAAGGAACGTCCCGACGCCATATTGCCGACCCTCGGCGGCCAGACTGCGCTGAATCTCGCTTCGTCCGCATACAAGACCGGCCTTCTGCGGAAGTACGACGTAGAAATGATAGGCGCAACTGCGGAAGTCATCAAGCGTGCCGAAGACCGCGACGAATTCAAGGAAATCGTCACGGCTGAAGGCATAGAAGTTCTCCGCAGCGAACAGGTCGAGAACATGGACGAAGCCCGCAAAGTCATAAAAGACCTGGGCCTGCCGGTAGTCATACGTCCAAGTTTTACGCTCGGCGGTACTGGCGGAAGCATAGCGTATAACTATGACGACTTTGAAAAGAAATGCAAAAGCGGGCTGGAGATTTCGCCGGTTCACAGCGTATTGCTGGAAGAGTGCGCCGTCGGCTGGAAAGAGTTCGAGCTCGAAGTCATGCGCGACAAAGCCAATAATTCCGTCATAATCTGCTCGATTGAAAACCTCGACCCTATGGGCGTTCACACCGGCGATTCCATAACCGTCGCCCCGATTCAGACGCTCACCGACCGTGAATATCAGGCAATGCGGGATGAGGCGCTGGTGATAATCAAGGCTATCGGCGTCGAGACGGGCGGCTGCAATATCCAGTTTGCCGTTCATCCTCAGACCGGCCGCCGCGTAGCCATCGAAATGAATCCGCGAGTCAGCCGTTCGTCGGCGCTGGCATCGAAGGCTACCGGTTTTCCGATAGCCAAAATAGCGGCTAAGGTAGCAGTAGGCATGACGCTGGATGAAATCCCGAACGACATCACGCTGGAAACACCGGCGTGTTTCGAGCCGACGATAGACTACTGCGTCGTAAAAATACCACGATTCACGTTTGAAAAATTTCCGGCGTCCGACCCCACTCTTACGGTCAGCATGAAGTCCGTAGGCGAGGTAATGAGCATCGGCCGAACGTTCAAAGAGGCGTTCCAGAAGGCGTTGAGAGGCCTTGAAACCAAGCGGTTCGGCTTAGGTGCGGACGGCAGGGACGTCAACCTCGACGATATCGACGATTCAATGATTGAGGAAAAACTCAGCATCCCGAATGCAGAAAGAGTTTTTTGGCTGCGATATGCGTTCCAGAAGGGTTACTCGGTGGACGACGTGTATGGGCTGACCATGATAGACCCGTGGTTTCTGGATAATATCAAGCAGATAGTCGAATACGAATCGACGTTAGCCGGCAAGGCATCGCTAACCGACAAGGAACTTTTCGATGCCAAGCGAATGGGTTTCAGCGACGTTCAGCTTGCGCATCTGCTTGGGAAAACGCAGGATGAAATTCGCGAACAGCGCTACGACGCCGATATTCGCGCCGTCTTCAAACAGGTCGACACCTGCGGCGGAGAATTTGAAGCTCATACGCCGTATTTCTATTCGACGTATGAAAAAACCGACGAATCCGAATCCAAAGGCGGCGGGATAATGATTCTGGGCGGCGGGCCGAACCGCATCGGCCAGGGCCTTGAATTCGACTACTGCTGCGTACATGCCGCCGACGCCATCACCAACGCCGGCTTTGAATCCATAATGGTCAACTGCAACCCTGAAACGGTTTCGACCGATTATGACACATCCGACAGGCTGTACTTCGAGCCGTTGACGCTGGAGGACGTGTTGGAGATAGTCAATCGCGAAAAGCCGCGTGGCCTTATCGTGCAGTTCGGCGGCCAGACGCCGTTGAACCTGTCGTCAGGCCTTAAAAAGTGCGGCGTTCCGATACTCGGCACAAGCCCCGACTCCATCGACCGCGCCGAAGACCGCAAACTTTTCTCCGAAATGGTTCGCAAACTCAATCTCCGTCAGCCGGCGAACGGCATGGCTGACACGGTACAGGGCTCGCTCGACATCGCCGCACAGATAGGATATCCCGTAATAGTTCGGCCGAGTTTCGTACTCGGCGGCCGAGCGATGGAAATCGTCTATTCGCCGGAAGACCTCAAAGTTTTTGCGAAAATGGCGTTTGAAACTTCAGACGGCGCGGCAGTTCTCATCGATAAATTCCTTGAAGACGCCATAGAGGTCGACGTCGACGCCGTAAGCGACGGCACGGACGTTTACATCGCCGGCCTTATGGAACACATCGAATACGCCGGCTGCCACAGCGGCGACGCCGCCATGGTTCTGCCGCCACAGCAGCTCCCTCAATCGGTAATTGACGAAATATCAGACGCGACGCGAAAACTCGCATTTGAGCTCGACGTGCGCGGCCTTATGAACGTGCAGTTCGCCGTCTCACAGGATAACGAAGTCTACATACTCGAAGTCAATCCGCGAGCGTCGCGTACCGTGCCGTTCGTCTCCAAGGTCACCGGCGTGCCGATAGCCAAGGTGGCGACGCACATCATGCTCGGCAGCACGCTGAAGGAGATGGGCCTTGACAAGCCGCTGCCGCCGCTCAACCATATGGGCGTCAAGGAATCGGTATTCCCGTTCAACCGCTTCCCTGGCGTCGACGCAATGCTGGGACCTGAAATGAAATCAACGGGCGAGGTCATGGGCATAGATACCGATTTCTGCCTCGCCTACGCCAAGAGCCAGCAAGCCTCCGGCACAAAACTGCCCATCAGCGGTACGGTCTGCATTTCCGTCAAACGAGCCGACAGAGCCGCCATGGCCCCCATCGTGGCCAAGCTAAAGGAAATGGGTTTCAACATCCTCGCGACCGAAGGCACAGCCAAAACGCTGGCGGAAAACGGCGTGGAGTCCAAACGTATCAACAAGGTCGGCCAGGGCCAGCCGCATATCGTCGACGCGATAAAAAACGGCGAAATAGACCTGATTATCAATACGCCGTCAGGCCGCCGGCCAAGAGCGGACGAACAGGCGATACGCATAAGCGCCGTCAACAACGGCATATCGCTGATAACCACCGTCACCGCCGCCAGCGCGTGCGTGGACAGCATCGAGCGGCTGCGGGAAACGCATCTTGCTGCCGTGCCGATTCAGAATTATCTCAAAGACAGAATAAACGCGGTTAATCTGCCGGTTAAACCGAAGAAATAGAACTGCGCATCAAGGCTGTTTGTTAAAACGGCTTTTTATGATATAATCGGTGAGTTATGACTGAAGAATTGCATCACGAATGTGGCGTTGCAGCCCTTTACTGGCTGAACGAAGCGTATAACGGCTCAAGGGACGGACAGGCGTCGGAACTGGTGGTCAATGACGATGTTACGCCGCTGATGTCGCCGTTGTTGCTGGACTTGCAGAATCGCGGCCAGCTTGCCGCCGGCATAAGCTCATATAACCCAAAACGGGTACAGGTTCTCGATACCTTCAAGGACGTCGGCAGGGTCAGCGAAGTTTTTCGCATGTCGCACCCCGGAAAGTATAAGGCGATAATGGAGGAATACGCCGGCCGTGCCGTTATCGGCCATACGAGATACGCAACCTGCGGCGCGGACGATTCCCGTTACGCGCAGCCGTTCGAACGGCATCACGGCAGAGCATGGAAATGGTTTACATTCGCATTCAACGGCAACCTTTCAAACTATCGCGAATTGAGAGAGAGACTCCTCAGCCGCCGCGATTATATAATTACGCTTGATACCGATACTGAAATCATCATGCATATGCTGGCTTACCAGCTGCGGCACGATTCCCCGCCGGATCTTGCCAAGGTCATGAGCGAATTAGCCGTCGATTTTGACGGCGCGTACAATATAGTCTTTCTCGATGCCAAGGGACGTATGTTCGTATGTCGCGACCCGCTGGGCCTACGGCCGTTGTGCTGGGCCGTCCAGGGAAAACTTTTCGGCGTCGCCAGTGAATCGATGGCATTGTCCAATCTCGGTTTTGACGACATTCATTCGCTTGAACCAGGCATGATGGGTATAGTAGAAGAAGGCAGGCTGCGATTCGAGCGATTCGCGCCTTCAACGCGCAAGGCACACTGCTTTTTTGAATGGGTATATTTTTCCAACGTCGGCAGCGTTCAGGACGATTCGAGCGTTTACCTGTCGCGCAGCCGGGCAGGCAAAATACTCGCAGCCAAGGAAGACCAGAACGTCAAAGGCGACGACGTAGTCGTCGTGCCGGTTCCCGACACCGCGAAAGCCGCTGCGGATTCATTTGCATTCGCATTGGGCATTCCCTGCATGGAAGGCCTTATACGCAATCGTTACGTCGGCAGGACGTTCATTCAGCCAGGTTCATCGCGCGGCATGACAGTACGCAGCAAGTACACGCCACAGCCGGCTCTGCTGAAAGGCAGAAAAGTTTTCCTGGTAGACGATTCAATAGTGCGGTGCACGACCATGAAGGCGCTGGTCAAACGGCTCAAGGAATTCGGCAAAGCCAGGGAAGTGCACGTCCGCGTGGCATGTCCTCCGATTATAGCGCCGTGTTTTTACGGCATTGACATGTCGACTCTCGGTGAGCTTTTTGCGCACAGATACATAGACGAAAACTATGCGGGTGACCTCACGCCGCAGCAGGAAAAAACCATGGCTGCCGAACTGGGCGTGGATTCGCTGCGATATCTCAGCGTGGACGACCTTTCGGCCAGCATATTGATGCCCAAAAATCATCTTTGCACCGGCTGTGTTTTGGGCAAATATCCAACAGACTACGGCAATCGCCTCATGTGTGCCGCCAGGAAAAACGACGCCGAAGGTAAAATCGGCAGAACCTACGAAAGCTGCAATTCCTAGAAAAATTTTGCGCCGTTAAAAACTCACGATTTTTAATTTTTAATATGGACATTCAACTCGATACGCCGGTGCAATATGTAAAACGGGTCGGCCCAGCCAGAGCCGAGCAACTTGCGGCATTGAATATTCACAACGTCGAAGATCTCATAATGCACTTCCCTCGCAGATTCGATCTTCGCAGGCAGGCACAGCCGATAGCATCGCTCAACGACGGCAATGAAGCAACGGTAGTCGGCACGGTAATAACCGCCAAACTCGGCGGCCCAAGGAAAAAGCCCATCTTTTCGGCTACCATCGAGGATGATACGGCGACCATTTCAATCCGCTGGTTTTTCGGCGGATATCTCGCAAAGACGATTCAGGAAGGCACGGTCATAGCGGTATCGGGCAAAGTCTGCCGTTATCGCGGCGCGCTGCAGTTCATCAATCCCGGACATCAGGTAATTTACGACCCGCACGGAACGTCTCTCGACCGCGATGAACTCATGCCGGTATATCCGGCTAGCGGCAAACTCTCCAGCAATATCATAGCCGGCATAATCAAAATCGTTCTGCCGGAAGTGCCGCGGCTGATTCGTCCCTGGTTCGACAAGGCATTCCTCGCCAAGCGAAGCCTCATGGACAGGCCCACTGCGATAACAGCCATGCACAATCCCGACGACCGTGAGCATTGGCTGCAGGCGCGGCGGCGGTTAGCCTACGACGAATGCATGTTGATGCAGCTTGGAATCGCACTTATGCGCACGCGGGAAGTTTCCAGGCCGGCCCACTCGCTTAAATGGACACCGGCGATAGATTCGCACATCCGCGCCAGATTCCCGTTTGAATTGACGGCTGCCCAGAACGGCGCCATTAAGGAAATAGTATCCGACCTTGCAAAAAATCACCCGATGAACCGGTTGGTACAGGGCGACGTCGGCAGCGGCAAAACAGTCGTCGCGGTTTATGCGGCACTCACTGCGGTAGCGAATAAAAAGCAGGTCGCCATAATGGCGCCAACAGAAATTCTTGCCCGCCAGCATTACGAAAAAATCACCCGATACCTCGACGGCAGCCAGGTTCGCACGGCACTGCTGGTCGGTGCAATGCCCGGCAATGCGGCTGACCGCATCAGGGCTGAGCTCGCAAATGGAGATGTGCATATTGTAGTCGGCACTCATGCACTGCTCGGCGAAACGGTGAAATTCCGCGAGCTGGCACTTGTAATAGTGGACGAGCAGCACAAGTTCGGCGTGGAGCAGCGAACCGGCCTTCGCGGCAAGGGATTCGCGCCGCATTACCTGGTCATGACGGCGACGCCGATACCGCGAACGCTGGCTATGACAGTTTTCGGCGACCTGGACGTTTCGACGATAGATTCTCTGCCGCCCGGCCGCGGCGTTACGCATACCAGTTGCGTGACGCCGTCAAAATTTGACGAAGTTATCGATTTCACAGCAAACAAAATCCGGCAGGGTCAGCAGGCATACTTCATCTATCCGCTGGTAACGCCGTCGCCGACGCTGGAACTCCAAGCCGCCGAGCAGGCGCTGAAAAAACTCTCTGCCGGCCCATTGGGCGAATTCGGCGTGGGAATGATTCACGGCCAAATGAAGGCGGAACAGAAAAACGATATCATGCGGGCATTCGCGGCCGGCCGCATAAAAATTCTCGTGGCATCAGTGGTGGTCGAAGTCGGCGTAGATGTGTCGCAGGCAAATGTAATTGTAATAAACCACGCCGAACGTTTCGGCTTAGCCCAGCTTCATCAGCTCAGGGGTCGCGTCGGCAGAAGCGCCGATGACGCAAATTGCATACTCGTCGCATCGCCAAATAACCCCATTGCAAAACGACGCATGGAAATTCTGTGTGAAACGTCAGACGGATTTAAAATTTCCGAGGAAGACTTGCGGCTGAGAGGGCCTGGAGAGATTTTCGGCACACGTCAGCACGGCATGCCGGAATTGAAGGTGGCTGACCTTGTGGAAGATTTCGATCTGCTGCGGCTGGCGAGGCGGGACGCTTTCAAAATAATAGAAGAAGACCCCGACCTGGCCGCTCCGCATAATCAGCAACTCCGCCGTATGATGCTGCGAATGTACGCCGGAAAATTGACCTTCATAACCGGAGCATAACCGGCTTTCAAAATTTCCGCCCAGCCGGCCACTCTTGTAGATGTCATCGAGTTTTTCCCCATTAGAGCATATTAAACTTGACTTTGCGCTTGTTGCTGTTTGCGGCGTCGGCTGGCTGCGTCAGGCTGCATCGGAAACCATATAAGGTTGCCTGCTTCGCCTTCCTTGCCAGCCTCGTCCTCAACGACGCAACAAGTCGCAATTTCAAATTTAACATGCTCTAAAAAATCCAAGTGGTATTTTTCTGAACGATAATATAACGTTTTTTAAAAATTACTTTCCTCTTAAAAAAATATTTTAACCTGTCAATCAACATCCTGCCCTGAAATACCGTCGGTAGTAAGATTCGGATCAGGGTAACCGTCGTTCGCGGTGTGCATTTCCCCGGCACGCAAAAACCGGACCGACCCGTCAGCGAAAACAAAATTCCTTGCGCCGTAATCGCTCCACCAGCCGTTATCCGATGCAAAATCGTCATGGTTGCCGTTCCATTCTCCCGAAAGTATCTTTTTTGACGTATATGTCAGTGCATTGCCGTTCTGCACAATGGTGGGATATTCCGATTGACACGTATAGGAGTATACCTTGTCGACCATATCGTTTATCTGTTTTAAAGAATGATAAAAACTCATGGAATAGGCGTAACTCGTAGCGTCGTATGTCGTCTTGGCGGCTGGGTCAGCCGGACAGAGCATGACGGAATGCGCACCGGATATACCGGCATGCATGGCAAGCTCATCAGCCATCACGTCGCGCATGCCGCGGCCCATCCACGTCCAGTAAAACGGCGACGTCGAAACAGGATCCTGCCTGGCCGGGTAAATATCATTATAATTACTGCGATACATCTCGATTGCTTTATAAATATTGCCCAAATTGACCTGGCAGAGGATTTTGCGGCTCATCTCCTTAGCCTGCGAAAGCGACGGCAGAAGAATGCTGGCTAATAATGATATTATCCCCACGACCATCAGAAGTTCGATTAGTGAAAAGGCTTTTTTTGTGCGCATATTCCGACTCCCGTAATAATGGATTCCGAGATTTTCCGTAACAGGCGTGCGTTTCAGAATTTTATAACTGCGCCGGCCCAGGTAAGGCCTGCCCCGAAAGCAACCATGACAATGGTTTTGCCGGAACTCAGGAGACCGTGCCTGGCGGCTTCGTCCAATGCAAGCGGTATCGATGCCGCCGACGTGTTGCCGCGTTTGTCGATGTTGACGAAAACTTTTTCTATCGGAAACTTGTGCTTTTCCGTTGCCGACTCGATTATGCGAATGTTTACCTGATGCGGCACGACAAGATCAACATCGTTTACTGTCAGATTGGTTTTTTCCATGCAGTCGCCGAGCAGCCATTGCATTTTTTCTACGGCAAACTTGTAGACTTCGCGGCCTTTCATCTTTATGAAATGGTCGCGGGCATCCACGGTTTCATGTGACGCAGGAGTTTTCGACCCGCCGGCTGGCGTGCAGATGAAATCCCAGCCTTCGCCGTCGGCTTTCAGGACTGTATAAAGAACGCCGACATTTTCGTCGGCAGTAGGTTCAAGAATCACCGCTCCGGCGCCGTCACCGAATATGATACAACTGCCCCTGTCCTGATAATCGGTCATGGTCGTAAGCGAGTCGGCTCCGATAACGAGGATTTTTTTATATTTCCCGGTTTCGATAAACTGGCTGCCTACAGTCAAACCGTAAATGAAACCACTGCAGGCTGCCGCCAGGTCAAAACATGGTACTTCGGTAGCACCGATGGCTTTCTGGACAAAGCAGGCGGTCGAAGGAAGCGGCATATCGGGAGTGCAGGTGGCTACGATAATCAGGTCAAGGTCGGTTGCTTTTACGTTGGCGTTTTCAAGCGCGGCAGAGGCAGCTCTGGCGGCAAGAACGGATGTGTATTCCCCGTCAGAAACGACGTGCCGTTGACGTATGCCGGTGCGCTGAACTATCCATTCGTCGGTGGTGTCGACTATCTTCTCAAAATCCTTGTTGGTCATCACCCTGGACGGGACAGCCGACCCGAAGCCGGTTATCTTTGCTCTGACACCTGCCATTGATTGCTCCAATCATTAAGTAAAAGGCCCCATTATGGGGGCCCCGCCAGAATTTTTTTGTTCCTACTTTTCCAGTCAGCCGATTCCGGCTGGCCGGCTCATGGTGCATTTTTCGCAAAAGTAAAGATTCATTCTGCAATAAAAAATTCAAGCGGCGGCTGTTTTCAGACCGTTACTTCAACATCATTCGCCAGATGTTCCAGAATATGCTGGTTAACATCCTGACTGCCGAAAATTTTGGCTTTTAATATGGCGTTCATTATGCCGCTGGAACTGCTGGCACCGTGGCATATCAGCCATATGCCGTCCATGCCCAGAAGCGGCGCACCGCCGTAATTGTTCGAATCAAACTCTTCCGCAAGCTTGCCGACGACCTGTAAAACGCGGCCGAGCTGGTCGGGCATGATTTCCTCAAACTTCTGCAACATGCCCTTGACTATGCTTTCCGCCATCCCCTCGATAACCTTGAGGATGACATTGCCCACAAACCCTTCGCAGACCATCACGTCGGCTACGCCGCGCAGGATGTCCCGCCCTTCGACGTTGCCTACGAACCGGATGCGCTTTTCTGCCCGCATCAATTCATTAGTCTGCTTTACAAGGTCGTTGCCTTTGACGTCCTCCTCGCCGATGCTTATAAGACCGACGCGGGGATTTTCAACATTGTGCGTATACTTGAGATACTCTGAGCACATGATGCCGTATTGCAGCAGATTCTGCGGCCGACAGTTTACGTTAGCCCCGACGTCGCACAGGGCGAATATGCCCTTAAACGTCGGTGCCACCACCATTATGCCCGGCCTGGCAACGCCCTTCAGACGTCTCATATACATCTGGGCAGCCGCCACGCATGCGCCGGTATTGCCCGCCGATATGCAGGCGTCAATTTCGCCTTCACGATGCTGAACAGTCATAACCACCAGCGAGGAATCCTTTTTCGAACGGATTGCCTCAACCGGCGAATCGTCCATCGCCACGACCTGCGACGTATGGACTACTTCTATCAGCGAGACATCGTCAGCCTTGGCCAATTCGGCGGTAATAGCATCACGGTCGCCAAACAGGACAATCCGGTCGCCTGAGTCCAACCTGGACTGGGCGGCTACCGCGCCGGCGACCACGACTGATATGCCGCGATCACCACCCATAGCATCGACACCAATACGCATATACTCGCTCCAGATAGTTTCTGGCTTACTTTTCTTCGTTGACCTTGAGGCTCAGCCCGGGCCGGACATAGCCGCAATTATCACACGCCGCATGGGGCAGCTTGGGAGAATTGCAACGGGGGCAATCTACATAGTTAGCCGGTACGTGAGCATTATGGCTACGACGGCGACGTGTCCGTGAACGGCTGATTTTATATTTCGGTACCATTTTTCCTGTTCCTGTATCCTGTAAAACCAAAATGGGCTGTGCAGCGCAATGCCAGCCCGCATATAACCTTGCAAAAATCATTTTGCGCACAACACCTGCGCGCCCGTTTTACGTACGGAGCGGGAAAAATACCCGCTAAACGCCTCTTTGTCAAGAAAAAAAACCCGCATGCGACGACTTCCGCCGCTACACGCGGGTCAATGTTTTGCCTTACGATATCTTAAAATCCGGCGTTTACAGCCGTCCTTCATTTGCACAGTGCCAGAAGAACGCCAGCCGCCACCGCTGACCCGATAACGCCAGCCACATTCGGGCCCATGGCATGCATGAGCAGAAAATTGTGCGGGTCTTCTTCCTGGCCGACCTTATTGCAGACGCGGGCAGCCATCGGCACGGCGGATACGCCCGCAGCTCCGATAAGCGGATTTATCTTGTTCTTGCTGAACATATTCATTATGTGTGCCATAATCACGCCGCCGGCTGTGCCGAAACTGAACGCTATCAGGCCCAGAACCAATATGTATATCGTCTGAAGATTAAGGAATTTGTCCGCTGCCAGCTTCATGCCGACGGAAAGGCCCAGGAAAATCGTAACTATATTGATAAGAGCGTTGGCCATCGTCGTGCTCAGACGCTCAACCACGCCAGACTCCTTGGCCAGATTGCCGAACATCAGTGCGCCGATAAGCGGACATGCACTGGGCAACAGCACCGCACAAAGGCCCAAAACTACCAACGGGAAAAGAATCTTTTCCAACTTGGAAACATGCCTGAGCTGTTCCATTTTTATGGCTCGCTGCTTTTTGGTAGTCAACAGCCGCATTATGGGCGGCTGAATTATCGGCACAAGGGCCATGTAACTGTATGCCGCCACGGCAATTGCGCCCAGCAAATCCGGCGCCAGCTTGCGAGCCACGAATATCGACGTCGGGCCGTCCGCACCGCCGATAATGCCTATCGCCGACGCCTGGTTAATATCGAAGCCCAACATCAACGCACCAAAAAGCGTGGTAAAAATGCCTAACTGTGCAGCTCCGCCGAGTAGTGCCGTCTTGGGATTGGCAAGCAGCGGGCCGAAGTCGGTCATAGCTCCTACGCCCATGAAAATTATCAGCGGAAACAGGCCCGTAGCTACGCCGGTTTCATAAATAATCGTTAAAAAACCGTCGGTTTCCTGATAAGGTTTGAATTTTTCGCCGGCAGCGGCGGCTTTGGCGGCATAAAAGCTGTTGAACGCCGCCACAGCTACCGACTTCTGCGTTCGTAAATAGCTGGCAAAATCGGGGTTTATAACCATTTTGCCGGCCTTTTCGCTGACAGTGGGAGTCTTTTTCGCGGCAGCTTTAGCCTGCTCGCCTTCAGCCCTCGCCACCATGTGATTGATATATTCCTTCTCAATGCTTGCCAGCAGATTGTTGTTCGGGTCGGCATTGTCGGCGATGGCAACTATTTTTGCGTTATCCATCTTTGAATATTCCTGGGCAAGGAAATAATTGTATTCCGTCGCCGGCGGCGTACAGTCGGTAATGCCGGCTAGCGGAATATTCGAGAGTATGCAGCCAAAGCCTATTGGAATCAGCAACAGCGGCTCAAACCCCTTGCGGATAGCCAGAAACAGCAGCACACAGCCTACGCCCAGCATTACCAGATTCTGCCAGCCTGTGCCCGTGACGAACTGACTCAGGCCGGTCTGCAACCACAGGTCGTGGAAACATTCTACTATATTCATGATACTGCTCCCTTATATATTGCTCAGGCGCTGATATGAACGAGTTCATCGCTGGCATTTATCTGGTCACCCTGCTTGACAAGCACACGGGCAATAGTGCCGCTGAACTGGCTTTTGATTTCCGTTTCCATCTTCATGGCTTCCATAACCATGAGCACGTCGCCTTCCGAAACGCTATCGCCTTCCGCAGCTTCCATGCGAACTATAACACCCGGCAGAGGCGCTTTCACGACATGGTCAGCCGCCGATGAAAGGCCGGCGACACCACCATTGCCGTTGCCGTTACCACTGCCAACAGCTGCGGCAAAACCTTCACCAACGGCATAATTGTAACTTCTGCCGTTGACAACCGCCTTGCCGCCGTCAAGTTGCACATTATACTTCTTGCCATTGAGCGTAACGCAGTATGCGCCGTTCGCATTCGCACTTTTGACGGATGCGGCTGTGCCGGTGGCGGCTTTGGAAGCAGGCTCGTTCTTGCGAACGCCCAGCGTGCAATTGCCCTTCAGGAACGCTATACCCTTATCGCCGCAGGCTGCGGCAATAAATATATTCTCATCGCTCAGGTCGGTTATGCCTGCTTCGGTAAGTTTCTTTTTAGCTGCAGCGACGCCTTTGGCCGGATTGCCGTCATTGAGCAGACGAGGATCCTGCGTAGTCGGTTCGAGCTTGAGCTGGTCGGCGGCTAATTTTACGATTTCTTCGTCCGGCGCAACCGGCGTCTTGCCGAAATAACCCAAAACCATTTTGCCGTAACCCTCGGCGATTTTCTTCCACGGCCCGAACATGACGTTGTTGAACGCCTGCTGGAAATAAAACTGACTTACCGGCGTAACGCTCGTGCCGAAACCGCCGCGGCAAACGACTTCGCTCATGGCCTTTATGCAATCGTCGTACTTATCCATAATCCCGTTATCGCGCAACATCTGCGTATTGGCGGTAAGTGCGCCGCCGGGCATGGGCGACCACGGAATAAGCGGTTCGACGGCAGAGGCTTCGGGCGGCATGAAATAGTCCTTCATGCAATTTTTGAATATCTCTTCAGCCTCGCGCAGCTTATCCACGTCAAAGCCGAGCTCATATTCCGTTCCCCTCAACGCGTGCCACATAGTCAATACGTCCGGCTGACCAGTGCCGCCGCTCATGGGATTCAGGCCCAGGTCTATCTGAGAAGCGCCTGCGTCAAGCGCAGACCTGTAAACCAGCACACTCGTGCCGGCGGTTTCGTGCGTATGCATTACTATGGGCATGTCCTGGCCGAGCTTGGCGCGAGCCTGCCGGACAGTCTCGTACACGACCGACGGCGTCGCCGTGCCGGATGCGTCCTTGAAACAAAGGCTATCGAATTCAACGTCTGCGGCAAGTATCCTGTCCAGGCAGCCTATGTAAAACTCAGGGGTATGTGCACCCTCACAGCCTGGCGGAAGAGCCATCATCGTTATGACTATCTCATGCCTGAGGCCATGCTTCTTTATGCACTGGCCGGAAAAAATGAGGTTATTGACGTCATTCAACGCGTCAAAGTTGCGAATCGTAGTAGTGCCATGCTTTTTGAAAAGTTTTGCGTGCAGGTCGATAATATCGCTGGACTGGCTGTCCAGCCCGACGACGTTAATGCCGCGTGCAAGAGTCTGAAGATTTACATCCTGGCCGACCGTACGACGGAATTCGTCCATGCTGTCGAAAGCGTTTTCGCCGCAATAAAAAAACGGCGACTGGAAACGCGCGCCGCCGCCGAATTCAAAATGCCGGATGCCGGCTTTATGGGCAGCCTCAACGGCAGGCATGAAGTCTTTCGTAAAAACACGCGCACCGACGACCGACTGAAAACCGTCGCGGAACGCCGTCACCATTACATTAACTTTCCTGGTCATATTCCGATATCCTGTTTATTGGGTTAAAATTGAAAAACAGCTTGTAGAGTTCATGAAAATATCGCGAAAATCAGTTCTGAACACTGGCGACGGCAACGGCGGCGGCAACGGCGGCCTCATCGTCACCATTGTTGTTCTTCTTGACTTTCGCCACAGGCACTTTTTCAGGAAAAAACTTACTCAGCCATGCCGACAGCTTCGCACAGAACCCCATCGCCCATATCATCACGCTCAGAAAAATGTAGACCACGCCCATTCCGACGCAGAGAAACACAACGCCTTCTTCCATTATTCTTTCGAGCATTTTCTTTTTCTCCAGCCATTACAGACTTTTACAGACTTTTAAAAAAACTCGCCTTTTCACTTATTCAAACAGGGTACGTCATATAATGCCGTTAATTCTGTAAAAACGGCGTCATATGGATAGACCTTTACCGCAGAACGTAAGCAGTCCGATAGCCATTATGGCATTAAATGGGCAGTTCCTGGCAAACCAGGGTCGGGCCTGCCATGATTCCGCCGCAGAGGGAGAGCGGAAACAAACGTTCAAGTCAGGCCGCACTTAGAGGACGCAAACGGCTGCCGATTCACAAATCAATTCGAGCATAACCTAAACCGCACTCATTTTTCAAGAGCATTTTTTCAATATTTTGATAACTTTTTATCGAATAGCCTTGCAGAAAATGTCGCCCGCCGGTTGACTTGCCGCCACAAGGTCTTACAATACAAGGCGTTATCAGGAGCTTATTGCATGTATTTCCAGCCTGTGAAAAAATTCGACTCTTTAGCTTCCACCAGCATCCGGTTGCGTGAAATGTTAAACGCCGACCCGACACTGCCCGGCGGCCTCGTTATATGCGCAGCCGGACAAATTGACGGCAGAGGCAGATTCGACCGAAAATGGATATCGCCTGCCGGAGATTGCCTTACATTCTCCGCCCTGCTGCGTATCGACGTACCTGCGGAATACCTGCTTTCCCTGCCGATGGTCGTCAGCGTCGCAGTAACCAGAATGCTCAAAAAACTGAACATCGACGCAAAACTCAAATGGCCCAATGACGTGTTGGTGAACAACAGGAAAATCTGCGGAATTTTGTGCGAAAACGTGTCGATGAAAAACTGCACCGTGCCGGCGGCGATTATCGGGGTCGGCCTTAACGTGAACCTTTCAGCCGATGCAGCCGCTGAAATTTCACAGCCCGCGACATCCATGCTTATTGAAACATCGCAGAAATACAGCATTGACGGCGTTCTGAACATACTGCTGGAAGCGTTGGATGCCGCCGTATCCGCATGGGCCGGAGAAGGCTTTGTCGCCGCGCGGCAGACATGGCTGGCCAATACGGACGACATCGGCAGAGACGTGGAAATTCACTCGACAGGTGAAATCTTCAGAGGCACAATAATCGGCCTCGGCCGATTCGGCCAACTCCTGGTAAAAGACGCCGAAGGTGTTTCGAGGGAAATCCTCGAAGGCGACGTAAAAGTCACGAGGCAATAATAAACAAAAAAAACGAAGCGTTAAAAAAATGTCGACGCCACATCTTAAAATTTTTTTAAAGCATCAGCCCGTTCGCGTGTGGCTATGGATTTTCGCGATATGGGCCGTGCTGGAAGCATTTTGCGTCTGGCTGCGCATCGGCCTTTCGATAGAAGATGTGCCGTTAAAATTTCCCATTTCAATATGCATCATTTCACCGCATCTGAAAAACTGGCCCATGCTGGCGGTTTTCTGCACAATAGCGTGGCTGGTCATGAAAAACATCCGTCAAATCAAAACGGCCGGATTGATACTATTCAGCCTGCTGCTGATATGCAGCGGCAACCTCATGCAGGGTTTTAATGGAGCGTTTCTGTATCCGCTCGGCGTAGAAACAGGAAATACCGACCAGTATTATGCGGAGGCCGCCGGCATAAAAATCTCCTCTGCCGAATGGCTGGCTGATTTTAATGAAAATCAGCGTGATTTGATGACACATTCGCGTACGCATCCGCCATTTGCAGTGCTGCTGTTTCGCGAACTGGCGGGAGCGGCCACAAATGACGGCACATGTTCCAGATGGCCGGTACTCGCAGTATGGCTGATTTGCACAAGCCTCTGTGTGCCGATGCTTTTTGAAATATTCCACAAAATCGGAATCGGTATAAACCATGCGAAATATCTGGCTATATTTCTGGCCGTCATGCCGGCATTCAACATATACAGCGTGCTGAGCCTGGACAGCATGATATTTTTCCTGTCGCTATTCTTCTTCCACGGCATAACGGACATAAATGCCCGCGGTGCAAACCTGGAAAATATCGTCGCAGTGACAATTTCGACGATTGCGATAAATCTTCTGACCTTCGGCGGGATTTTCTTTTTCGTCCTGTTGTTAACGCTGGCG
Source organism: uncultured Planctomycetaceae bacterium (assembly GCA_964536835.1). Taxonomy (GTDB): domain Bacteria; phylum Planctomycetota; class Phycisphaerae; order SM23-33; family SM23-33; genus DAONFI01. The sequence goes on from CAZIAZ010000001.1 coordinate 85,979, forward strand.
ATAATCCGGCTGATACGACATGAAAAAAAGGGATATGTGGCGGCATTGTTAATCGCGGCAGTTGTTTTCGGAGCGATTATAATCTATCTGAATTTTTATTGCGGTTATGACCATTTGAGGGCGTTTTTAACGGCTTGCGGGCTGGAGTCGCACGGCAGAACAGCGGCACAGCGGGTATGGCTGTATATCGAATCGCGATTCGAAGACGTCTGCGAAATAGGCCTCTGCCTGGGGCTGGTGACACTGGCGACGATGCTGTCTGCGAAAAATCGCCGGCTTGACATTTTGGATTTTAGAGACCGTCGCAACGAGATTGCGGTTACAGCCATCGGCGTATTGTTTGCGATATTTCTCGGCGGCGCTTACAAGACGGGCGAGACGGCTCGTACCTGCATGTTCATTTATCCATACATCTTTCTGCTGATGCGCGGCTTGAGCGTGCGGACGTTGCGGGAGATTTTCGTCTGCTGTACAATTCAGACGGCAATGATGCAGTTCATGGGTTCATACGACTGGTAAAACCGGCGAATAAAAACATACGGTTTATATTTATATGTCTAAAAAAATTTCGGCTATCCTGAAAACGATAATCGCAGCATTTTTGTGGCTACCGTGCAGTTTTGCGCGCGCAGCCAGAAGATACGCCTCGCCGGCGAAAGCGGCTGCCACGGAACAGCCTTCGATACTGGTCGTCGCCTGCCACTGGCTGGGCGATACGTTATGGGCGGCACAGGCAGTACCGCATCTGCGACAGCGATGGCCGGATGCGCATATCGCCGCGATTACAAAATCTTTCGCCGCGCCGCTGTGGAGCGGCCGGCTGAGCGTAGATGAAATCATAAACGGCGACGCCATAGTCAGCGACCGTCGCCGCGAAAACGTCGATTGGCAGGCGATGAAAAAACTCGCATCGCAACTAGCCGCGCGACGCTGGGATATCGTCATCGATTTGACGGGCAATCGGTACAGTGCGATTTTCTGTCACCGGCTGAGGGCGAGGTATACGGTGGGTTTTGACGGCGGGGAATTCGGCCGGCTTTATGCGACATGCGTAACTGGCGCAAAACAGCATGGCGAACATCTGTCTCATCAGCCATTCCGCGTAATAAAACCTCTACTCGGAACATTTTTTGATGAAGAAGATGAATATGCGGACAAAAACATCCTGCCGCCGGAGCCGCAAACGGATTACCGGCAGGCATGCGAAATTCTGAAAATGGCGGCAGATTGCCCGACGGCGATAATAGCCCCAGGCGCAGGCTGGCGTGAAAAATGCTGGGCTGCGCAAAACTTCGCAGACATCGCCAATATACTGCTGCGCGAAAAATGGCAGATTGTGCTGGCCGGCTCGCCGCAAGAGTACGAACTGTCGCAAAAAATTCAAAAACTCATCTATGAACAGTTCAAACCGTCGGTACATCTGATACACGAAAAAAGCGTCGGCACAATTTTGACGATACTATCGGGCGGGGCAGCGTTTCTGGGTAATGATTCCGGCTTGGGACACATCGCCGCAGCAATGAATCTGCCTGTAATTGTCGTCTTCAACGGCCAAACCGACCCCGCCGCCTGCAAACCACTGGGCAGGCTAGCCAAATACGTCATCGCCGGCACACCCGACGCCACGCCTGAAAACATCGCACAATTTTTCATACATATGCGTCAGGAACGCCCATGTTGAGAGGATGGTTCTAAAAACCTTCAATAACAAACATAAGTCTAACGGGGAAAACTTTTACGGCCATCGCCATAAAATAATTGAAAAAAATCAATCATCCCTTGTTTTTTCAAAGCGAATCGCCATAATCGTCAAATACTGTTTACGTAAGTAAGGACTGTTTCGTCCCGATATTGACACAAAAACCGAATATGGAAGATGAAGGAACAGGCAAATGGGCCCGATAATACAGGCATTGGTTAAATTACAGGCGATTGAGCTTGACCTGACGCGGATTAAACGCCGACGGAAAGCCAAGGGAAACGCCGTGACCGCTCAGGAAAACCGCATCGCCCAATTGAACGACGAACTTTCAAGCCTGAAAGAACAATCGCTGGGGAAACGCAAGAAAGCCGACGAGTTTGAGCTTTTCCTCAACACCAACCGGCAGCGGGTTGAAAAACTCCGCACCGACCTCAACGCCGCCAGAACCAACAAGGAATACGCAGCCATCCTCACGCAGATAAACACTCAAAAAGCCGACGATGCCCGCGTGGAAGAAGAAGCCCTGGCACTCATGAACGAAATCGACAGCCTTCAGGCACAGATAACCGATATAGAAACCCGCACCGCACAGGAAACGGAAAAACTCGCTACCATCAAAGGCTCATGTGCGGAAGAAATAGAAAAGCTCGACAGGATGATAACCGAGCTTACCGAAAAGCGCAACGCCGCGGCAGTCGAAGTCCCAAAAGAAGAACTCGCCATCTTCAACAGGCTGTCCAACCGTTTCGAGGGCGAAGCGATGGCGGAGGTTCTGGTGGAAGGCAAAAAACCGCCCTACACATACACCTGTTCGGGCTGTTATATGTCGCTGAAGGCTGAACACGCCAACGCCCTTCTCAGCCACGACAAGGTACGTCTCTGCGACAACTGCGGCAGAATAATATATCTCACCGCGCTGAAGTAAGACGCCATGGACCGGCTGGACAGGCAAAAGCTGGACTCTCTCTATCGCAGGTACAATAACCGCCGTTGGGCGGAATTAGACCCCATAAAATTCCTTTACTCATACGACTCGGCGGCTGATATCGAAGTGGTCGGCCTGATTGCCGCGAGTTTCGCCTACGGCAGGGTCGAACAGATACTGAAATCCGTCGAACGGATTTTAACGCCGCTCGGCCGTCAGCCGGCGAAATTTCTTCTCTCTACGCCGCCGCAGGAAATTCGACGTCTGTATCCCGATTTCCGCCACCGTTTTCAGACATCAAGCGAATTGTCGGCGTTGCTTGTCGGCATACGGAAAACACTCGCATCGGACGGCTCACTTGAAAAAGCCTTCGCCGCCGCTTTTGCAAAAAAGCCAAATACGCCCGATGCATTGACCCTTTGGCGCGACGCGATATTTCTCGCCGGCGATTCAAAAGCCGGCCATCTTCTGCCCGACCCGCGACGCGGCAGCGCATGCAAAAGGATGTTCATGTACCTGCGATGGATGATACGAAAAGACGACGTCGATATGGGTGTCTGGAAGTGCATTACGCCGGCGGAGCTGATTTTCCCGCTTGACGTTCATATGCATCGGCAGGCGATGGCGCTTCACGCCACGTCCCGCAAAGCAGCCGACCTGAAAGCCGCCCTGGAAACTACCGAATCTTTCCGAAAAATTCAGCCGTCAGACCCCGTCAAATACGATTTCGCCCTGGCGCATCAGGGTATGGATATTCACAGGAACGGCTGACGGCATTCGACCGATTTTCCACGTCCAAGCTGGACTTGGCAAACCGTTTCTGATATAAATTCCCATACATGGACTGACGTTTTTCGATTTTTTACGTTGTATGAGGTGGATATATGGGCGCCATAGTAACCATAACGAGTGATTACGGTCTTCATGACCCATACGTCGGCATACTCAAAGGCCAGATATTCCGGCACTGCCCCGATGCCAATATTGTCGACATTTCCCACACCATCACCCCCTGCAACATACTTGAGGCGGCGTTCATCATCGCCGGAGCGGCGCCGTACTTTCCCGCCGGCACACTACACGTGGTAGCCGTCGACCCGCACGGCACAGACCGGAACATAATCGCCGCACAATTCCAGGGCCAGCTTTACATATTTCCGGATAACGGCGTAATTACGCTCATAAAGGAAATGCTGCCGCTGGAGGCTATCGTAGCCGTAGAGCCCCAAAAGTTCCTTCCGCGTGAAATTGTCGACCGCTGCCACGGCCGGGATATCCTGGCTCCGCTGGCTGGCGCCATTCTCAAGAACATAGGCCTTAGCCGCCTAGGCCATCGGCCGCATTCGTTCAAGCTGCTCGAACTCCCCAAACCGCTCGCCATGCCGAATGAAATCGTCGGCTCGGTGATGTACGTCGACAGCTTCGGCAACATGATATCGAACATCACCGGCACACTCATCTCGGAACGCTGGCCCGGCGCGAAAAAACTCAGCGTAGTCTGCAATACAAAGGCTGTCGATACAGTCACCGACAATTACGCATCCAGAAACCCTGGCGAGGCGATGGCTGTCGTCAATCCCATGGGCCTGCTGGAAATAGCCGTCGTCGCCGGCCGTGCCTGCGATACTTTCGACGCAAAAACCGGCACGGAAATCCGCGTTTCGTTCGGAAAATTCCTCGACGCATAACTCAATAACACAGCCGATATTCGTTGCCTTTCGGAATCGTTTCGGATATAATTCCCGCTATGTTTTTTAGAGCAGTTCTCAAAAAAATTTTGAGAACTGCTCCAGATTCGAACCGGTGTCGTCATCTGCATTTTCCGGCATAATATTTCATCGTACGGAAATTCGCTTTTACTGTTTTTTAAAAATTTTAAATTTAAAATTTTAAAAAACGGTTTTTACGTATATCGCGATGGCAGTCTGACCGGAAACGCATGCAGACGACATTGATTTGAGACGTCTTGATAACGAATGGAGTTCAAAAGTGGCCGACGACGATCAGGAACAATACGAAGAGAACATGGATGGACAAAACCTGCCCGAAGATGACGGCGGCGATGACGACGATTCGCCGATAGTCGCAGCGATGTTCCCCGGCGAGCGCATAGACGAGCTTCCCATCGAAGAGGAAATGCGCGAGAGCTACCTCACCTACGCCATGAGTACCATCATGGACCGGGCATTGCCCGACGTTCGCGACGGGCTCAAGCCTTCTCAACGTCGCGTACTGGTAGCCATGAACGACCTTAACCTCGGCCCCCGCAGCAAGCATCGTAAGTGCGCAAAAATAGCAGGCGACACTTCCGGTAACTATCATCCGCATGGCGAAGCAATAGTTTACCCAACTCTGGTACGGCTGGGTCAGCCGTGGAACATGCGATATCCGCTTATCGACCCGCAGGGCAATTTCGGTTCTATCGACGGCGATCCGCCGGCTGCCATGCGTTATACCGAAGCACGCATGAAAGCCCCAGCCATGGAATTGCTGGCTGACCTGAATCTGCAAACCGTGGATTTGCAGCCGAATTACGACGATACCCGTACCGAGCCTACAGTTCTGCCGTCCAAATTTCCTAATCTGCTGGTCAACGGCTCACAGGGCATAGCAGTCGGCATGGCCACCAGCATCCCGCCGCACAACGTTACGGAAATATGCGACGCGCTGGTAAAAATGATTGACAACCCGGACATAACCATCGATGAGCTTATGGAGATTGTCAAGGGGCCGGATTTCCCGACGGGCGGTCTGATATGTGGCCGTCGCGGCATAGTGGAAGGTTACCACACCGGCAGAGGCCGGCTGTGCGTCCGCGCTAAAATGCATACCGAACAGACGCGGGGCGGCAAGGAACAGATTGTCATTACGGAAATACCTTACCAGGTTCTCAAAAGCACGATTATCGAGCACATCGCCGAAACTGTAAAAGCCGGCAAAATCCCCGACATCGCCGACGTACAGGATCACTCCGACCGTACCGGCATGCGAATAGTCGTGGACTTGAAGAAAGGCGCCGAATCGTCGGTCGTAATCAACCAGCTTTACAAATTTACGCCGCTCCAGAGCACTTTTAGCATAATCAACATCGCCCTTGTCAATCGTGCGCCTCGCACGCTGAATCTTCGCGACATGCTCTATTATTTCCTAGAGCATCGTAAGGACGTTATACGCCGCAGAACCATATTTCTGTTGCGTCGCGCACGTCAACGGGCACACATATTGGAAGGCCTGATACTCGCAGTAGCCGATATCGACGCCATTATAGAACTTATCAAGAAATCGCCCGACGTGCCGACCGCCAAAGAGCGGCTGATGAAATACCAGCTCAGCCTTACGGAAGACGCAACGGTAAGAAAACTTCTGCCCGACTCGTTCCTCAACCGCACGGTCGGCAAGCCGCAGAATCTTACCGGCGTACAGGCTGACGCAATCCTGGCCATGCAGTTGCAGCGGCTGACCGGCCTTGAGATAGAGAAGCTCGCCAACGATTACTCCAGATTAACCGAGGAAATCGAAGGCTACGAAGCCATCCTCACTCAGGAATCGCTCCTGCTGGACGTCATCCGCGAAGATATTTTTGAGATAAAGGACAAATACGGCGATGAACGTCGCACGCAGATTGTCCAGGACGCGAATGAAATCGACATAGAAGACCTCATCGCCGAAGAAGACGTGGTAGTTACGCTATCGCACGAGGGCTACATCAAGCGTATGCCGGTTTCCACCTATCGCCGTCAGGGCCGCGGCGGCCAGGGCATAATCGGCGGCGAAAGCAAAGAGGGCGATTTCATCGAGCAGCTCTTTATCGCCTCCACGCACGATTACCTGCTGGTATTCCTGAACACCGGCAAGATGCACTGGCTGAAGGTCTACGACATCCCGTCGATGACCCGCACGAGCAAAGGCCGCGCAATCGTAAATCTGCTCCAGATGGAACAGAACGAAAAAATCTGCGCCGTCGTAAACGTCCGCGAATTTTCCGACGACAAGTACCTGTTCATCGCCACAAAAAAAGGACAGGTCAAAAAGACCGAACTGTCTGCGTATGAAAACGTCCGCAAGGGCGGCCTTATTGCGACGGGCCTCAATGAAGGCGACCAGGTCATCGGCGTGGCGATAACCAACGGCAATGACGAGATAGTTCTCGGCACGCGGGACGGCCAGGCGATTCGCTTCAAGGAATCCGACGTCAGACCGATGGGCCGAACGGCAGCCGGCGTACGCGGCATAAACATACGCGATGAAGATGAAGTAGTCGACATGGTCGTAGTCAATACACACGAGACGCTTCTGACGGTCTGCGAGAACGGCTACGGCAAGCGGACGGATTTTGACGAATACCGCATACAGGGCCGTGGCGGCAGCGGCATTATCAACATCAAGGCATCCGACCGTAACGGGCCGGTGGTGGCTATCAAGTCCATCCACGACGCCGACGAACTCATGATGATAACGCAGAACGGCAAAGTCGTACGAATAGCTGTCCGGGAGCTTCGCACCATAGGCCGCGCAACGCAGGGCGTCCGTGTCATATCGCTCAAACCAGGCGATAAACTCATGGCTGTCGCAAAAGTCGTTCCGGATGACGACGAAAACGCCAATCAGCATGAACTGCCTCTGACGCCTGCCGACCCGCAGCAGAAACTCATCCCCGATTCGTCTGAGCCGGAAGAAAACGGCTCTCCCGATACCGTGAATGACGAAGAATGATTTGATAATTTTTAAAAAACTTTCTGAAAAAAGCCGGTCGTTTTAATAAGACGACCGGCTTTTTTTGTGTCCATTTATTTTCAGGGCGGTTCCCTGGGACGTTATTCGACGGTTACGCTCTTTGCCAGGTTGCGCGGCTGGTCTATCTCACAGCCGCGAGCGGCTGCTATATGATATGCCAGCATCTGCAGCGCAACGACAGTGGTTATTGGCGCGGCATATTTCGACGTCCGCGGCAGATATATCACATCGTTGGCATGCTGAGCCACTTCCGTATCGCCCGCCGTCGCAGTCGCGATAATCGGCGCTTTGCGTGCCCGACATTCCTGCATATTGCCGATAATTTTGTCTTTTCCCGGCAAATCGTTAGCCAACGCCACCACCGGCACTTTTTCTTCCAGCAATGCAATAGGCCCGTGCTTGAGTTCGGCGGCGTGATAACCTTCGGCATGAATGTAGCTGATTTCCTTGAGTTTCAGCGCACCCTCCATAGCCACCGGATACAGATATCCACGGCCGATGAAGAAGAAATCATGGGCCTGCGCATATTTTTTGGCTATTTTCTTTATGTCGTCATTCCGTTCAAGTACCTGTTCGACGTAAGAGGGGATTTTTAAAATTTCTTCGCAAAGTTCCATGCCGTCGGTGCGGCTAAGACGGCGGCATCGCCCGAATTTCAACGCCATCAATAGCATTACCGACACCTGACAGGTGAACGCTTTGGTGGAGGCGACGCCTATTTCCGGGCCGGCGTGCAGATAAACGCCGCGGCCGGCTTCACGGGCGATGGTCGAGCCGACAACATTGCACAAGCCCGCCACCATAGCCCCCTTCATTTTTGCCTCGCGGACAGCAGCCAGCGTATCCGCCGTTTCGCCGGACTGGCTGACGGCTATCACGAAATCGCGGCTGGTGACTATAGGATTGCGATAGCGGAACTCAGCCGCCTGTTCCACGTCGGTAAGCATGTCGGCGAGATCTTCAAAGAAATATTTGCCCACCATGCCGGCGTGCATTGACGTCCCGCACGCCAGGACGATAATGCGGTTGAATTCCGCCATTTCCCTCGGCGTGAGAGCAAGGCCCGACAGCACCGCCGAGCCGAAGGTCTCATCCACGCGGCCACGAATGGCATTACGGATGGCGTCTGGCTGTTCGAATATCTCCTTAAGCATGAAATGTTCGTAACCGCCTTTCTGGGCGGCGGAGTCTTCCCAGTCCAGAGACGCCACTTCACGCGAGACGGGCACGTTATCGATGTTGCGGATGTCGACCTTTTTGGCAGTTATAGTAGCCACGTCGTCGTCGTTGAGATAGATAACGCTGTTGGTGTGCGAAATAATCGCCGACGCATCGCTGGCGACAATCGTTTCGCCGTCGCCGACGCCGATGACTATCGGGCTGCCGCGCCTTGCGACTATTATTGCGTTGGGGATGTCCTTGCACGCCAGCGCTATGCCGAACGTGCCTTCAGCCATCCTTAACGCCGCACAGACCGCCTGAACGAGCTTTTCCAGCCCTTTGCCGTCAGCTATATAATGCTCGCCGATAAGGTGACAGAGAACCTCGCTATCGGTATCGGACGTAAAGACGTGGCCTTTCGCCTGCAACTGTTTTTTCAGGTCGGAATAATTGTCGATAATGCCGTTGTGCACCATCGCAAGGCCGGCTTTGGGGTCTACGTGTGGATGCGCGTTTGCCTGCGTCGGCAGGCCATGCGTAGCCCAGCGGGTGTGCGCTATGCCCAACTTGGCTGACGACACAATATCATCGGCATTAGCGAAAACGAATTCACTCAGATTTCGAACCTTGCCGGGCTGTTTGAAGACGTCCATCTTCCCGTCGTCCAGCAGCGCAATGCCGGCTGAATCATACCCGCGATACTCCAACCTCTGCAAGCCGCCGAGCAGCACTTCCGTCGCCTGCCTGTGTCCTATATAACCAACTATTCCGCACATTCATATATCTCCAAATTTTTTACTTTTTTAATAACACCTCAAAATGACGGATTCACTTTACCAGACCTGATAACGCAAATTGTTCACTTTGAGAATTTTTTTAAATCTTTAAATTTAAATTTTGAAAAATTTAAAAATTTACAATTTTAAAAAATCATGCGGTGACATCATATTTTACTATTGCACCAGGCAGTGTCGAACAGCCGGCCCATATCTTTCGGCCCGGATAAATGCTCGTATGTATGCCGGTGTGGACTCCGTCACCGATGATGCTGCCGAATTTCCGACGGCCGGTATCGACGAGCTTTTCGCCGACCATCGAGCGATGATTCCTGCCGTCATGCCGGAAATTCGACGTTATCGTACCTGCGCCGAAATTCGTTTTTTCGCCGGCAATGGTATCGCCGCAATAACTCAGATGGCCGACGCTTACCCTGTCGTACAATATCGAGTTCTTGACTTCCACGGCATTGCCGACATGGCAGTTATCGCCGATGGCGGTATAACCACGGATGTAGCAGTTCGGCCCGATATTGCAGTTTTTTCCGATAATCACATTGCCTTCGATAACCACGCCAGGCAATATCCGGCTGCCTTCGCCGTAAACAAGATTACCCATGACAAGGACGCCTGGCAGATTTATAGGCTGGGCATGCAGGTCAGCCAGCAGCATCTCGTTGAGTTTGAGCAAATCCCAGGGATATTTTAGAAAAATATCGCCGTCGGCGGCAGTTATACTTTCCGCATCATCGCACATGGAATCACCGGCAGACAGCCACGCCAGAAGATTTTGGGCTGAGTCGACAATTCTCATCGGCTTTTTTGCAGCCGCCAGTTTTTTGAGCGTATCTGCGCCCAGATACGCACTGCCGCACACGTTCAGTAACAATTCGCCATCGGCAGCATCGCCGAATTCAAAATCCGCCGCAGTCAACGCCGCAGTCTGCAGTTCGATAATAGATTTGTTGGCAACACGCATTTCACTGACGTTTCGCGTACAGCTCAGCGGCTGCATAGTCTGCGGCCGGCCGGCATCTGTTATTTTTACCTTCATGCCCCTATCTCCTGCCGGATGGCGGAAACAATCCTGTCTGTCCAGGTATCGACAAGGTTGCTGTCCGACGCCTCAACCAACAGCCGCATTTTCATTTCAGTACCGCTGTAGCGAATGATGACTCTGCCGTTATCGCCCAGCGAGGAGCGACATTCCTTAACGTGCGCATTTACAATCGGCAGTTCGTCGAGCGGTTTTTTTTCGCGAACGTAAACGCCTTCAAGCCGTTTGGGAAATTCTCTCATGCAGTCAGCCAGTTGCGAAATCTTTTTGCCGGTGCGTTTCATCAGATTCATCACCGACAGCGCCGTTATTATTCCGTCGCCGGTGGTGGCGTAATCCAATACGATGACATGGCCTGATTCCTCACCGCCCAGGTTGTATTTTTTCTCAAGCATGCGTTCGATTACATACCTGTCGCCGACGTCAGTCGTCTCGACCTTTATGCCGGCGGCGTGCATGGCCTGATGCAAGCCGAGATTGCTCATCGACGTTACGACCAGCGTATCTTTCGCCAGCCTGCCGCTTTTTTTGAAATCCAGCGCCAACATCGCAAGCACGCGGTCGCCGTTTATCAGATGGCCGTTTTCATCAGAAAAAATCACACGGTCTGCATCGCCGTCAAATGCAATTCCGATATCCGCGCCGGTTTCAACGACTTTTCTGGCCATCATCTGCGGATGCATGGCGCCACAGTTTTCGTTTATGTTCAGCCCGTCCGGCGAGGCTGCCATTTTTATGACTTTCGCCCCAAGCTCGCAAAATATCCACGGCCCAAGCAGATAACTCGCGCCGTTGGCGCAATCGAGCACTATTTTCATATCGCGTATATTTTCCGAACGGATGGCGCTTTTGGCGAACTCGATATAGCGGCCCCTGGCGTCCTCGATGCGCCTGGCTTGGCCGAGTTTGGGGGCATCTTCATCGCTGGGCTGAAGATCGCCGTCGAAAATGTAGCCCTCAATTTCCTCTTCGGCGGCGTCATTCAGTTTAAATCCGTCGGCATTGAAGATTTTTATGCCGTTATCCGTATACGGATTATGCGAAGCGGTTATCATGAATCCTGCGATACACGCCAGCGATTTAGTCAGGTGTGCCACTGCCGGCGTCGGCACAGGGCCGACCAGGAAAACATCCATGCCCATCGAAACCAGGCCGCTCGTAAGGGCATTTTCCAACATGTACCCGCTCAGCCGCGTATCCTTGCCGATAACCACACGCTGCCCGAATCCGCCGATAGCCTTAAAATGTTTGCCAACAGCCTTGCCGAGCTTGAGCGCAATTTCGGGGTTCACCGGATAGGTGTTAGCCCGCCCGCGTATGCCGTCCGTACCGAATAATTTTCTCGCCATTTGTCCTGCCTTCCAAAATCCTTTTCCCCATACTTCATATTAAAGTATAGGTCTCATACGATAAATTAATGATAACAAAGAAATTGTTAAATACAATAATTTTTAACATCTTTAGAATAAACATGTTATGTTTTATATGCAGCGTTTTAGTTAAAAACTTACCCCAAACATCCGTCAGTCGCAACTTGCACGGCTGCCGGAAACCAAGTTTTAGCCTTATTTTAAAGGATTCTCAGCAATAAACTTAATTCCAAAAAAGGTCTCCTTTTAAATCTTACACGTTTTCAGCCGCCAGCCTAATCAGCGTAATAGTTAAAAATAATTTACATAACTCCTTATTATACAAGGTCCGATATTTTTTCATGGTATTTTTGTTAACAGGCTTATTCAAACAAAAAAACCGCAGGCAACCACGTTCAGGGATAATTCAAAATCGGGGAACATTTTCAGCCCGATATCATCCAAGTATTTAGATGTGTATTTTAAGGAGACAGCGAAAATGTCAATCGCAATCGACAGCCAGCCGCTTCAGGAACAGGAAAGTCAACGAATGATGGCACTTATAGCAAAGGCAGCGCCCTGGACTCTCAGTGCGTTACTGCATGTCGCCATTTTGCTGGTGCTGCTGTTCACGGTATTTTTCACAATTAACGATATCCCGCCGGCGGAATTAGATATACGGACGGAATTCTGGGCTGAAACAAAACCCATTATAGCTGCCTCGCCAATGGCCGCCGCTGCCACGTCTATGAATAAACATTCCATAAACCCGAGGGCAGATAAAGCTCTTCCGGTCGCCATTAAAAAACTGCCGCCAATTATCGCCAAAAAAAACTTAAACAATGCTCAGCTTTCTTTGAATAATCCGATATCGAATTCGGCATTTGACATGCATATTTCAGCCGGAAGCGATAAATGCTTTTTTGATGATAATGCCGGCAAAACAGGCCGCGCGGATAACATCGTATACGTCATCGATGCCTCCGGTTCGATGATGCTTTCCGGCGCAGCGCAAGCCGTTCGGGATGAACTTTACAGGGTATTGGGCCGATTGTCGAAAAAACAGTTTTTCGGAATAATCTTTTTCACCGGCAGCCGGACGTTGACGTTTCACAAAAAACTGCTTGCGGCCAATTCCCGAAATATTTATGCCGCGGTGGATTTTTCTCAAGGCATTGCAAGCACCGGCCCGAGCGATGCCTGCGACGCAGTACGTCAGGCATTTGCATTATTGAAAAATTCGCCGAAAAAACGCAACCTGATATGCCTGCTCAGTGACGGCGAACTGAAAGATTCCGTGAAAGTACAAACATTAATCAGAGAACTCAATCGCGGCGGCAATGTACGAATCAATACCATTTTGAGCGGCAGCAGGGAATCAGCGGCTATGCAATCCATGCGTGCAATCGCAGCCGGCAACGGCGGAACGTTTAAATACGTCGACCTGACAGACTAAAGTTTTTATAATCTGGAAAATGTAACTATATGGTTTTACGTCGCAGAGTCGATGATATGGCACGGGCGGCTTTGCGGCCTGAGTCGATAGCCGTTGCAACATAGGCCGAGCCGGTCGCCAAATCACCTGCTATGAACACTCGCGAATTGGTGGTCGTATATTTGCCAGGAATAATCACACTGCCGCGGTTGTCCGTCTGTATTTTCAAATCTTTCGCAAGATTTGACGGAATCTGCGGCAGAAAACCTGCTGCGATTATGACGATATCGGCGGCGATTGAAAACTCACTGCCGTCGACTTTCTCCATAACCGGGCCTTTCGCCGTCGGCCTATATTCCACCCGCAGAGCCTTAACGCCCGTAACACTGCCGCTTTGCGACGTAAATTCAGTCGCCCTGACCTGCCACATGCGTTTGACGGCTGGATTTTCATCCAGCACCGCCGTCATGTCCTGCGGCAGAATTTCAAGCTGATAAACTTCCTTCGCGCCCTGCCGCATCGCCGTTTCCACGCAATCTTCGCCGGTAAGGCCGCCGCCTATGACAACCACCGTCTTGCCTGAGGCGGAAATAGACGGCTGTGATTTTTCGACATCCGCGCGATTCTGGCTGCCGAGATAGTCCAGCGCGAAATGAATATTCGCCGCCGCTCTGCCGGGCAGATCAAGTTCGCGCGGCACTATAGCACCGCAGGCCAGACAGACAACATCGAAATCATGCAACAGCGATTCGCCTGAAACATCCCTGCCGACTTCCACGCCGTACATGAATTGCACGCCTTCCTGGCGGAGTTGTTCGATGCGTCGATCTATAAGCTGCTTGGCCAATCTTGCAGCCGGCACGCCGACCCGCAACATGCCGCCTGCCGCATCGTTCTTTTCAAACACAGTCACTGTATGGCCTGTGCGGCAGAGCTGCTGCGCAGCAGCCAGGCCGGCCGGCCCGCTACCTATCACCGCAATATTTTTGCCCGTCGCTCCACGCGGTTTGAACGGCTGGACCCAGCCCTGTTCGAAGGCGCGGTCGATTATCTCCCGCTCCATTTCCCGAACCTGCACGGAATATCCGCCGATACCCTGATGGCAGTTCTGCTCGCAGAACGCAGGACAGATGCCTGCGGTAAATTCCGGAAAATTGTTCTTTTCCGCAAGTTTAGCGTAGGCGACTTTCCATTTGCCTTCGCGAGCCAGGCTAATCCATTTCGGCACATCGTTGCCGAGCGGACAGCCCTGCTGGGAACACGATGGCATATAGCAATTCTGGCACAAAGGCCCGGAAAGCAGACGCACCTGACGACGATATTCTTCGGCATCGCCGAATGCGAATCGACTGGTCAGATTGATGTATTCTTCTCGGAAGCCGTATTCTTGCGGCATGAAAAATCTTGTAACGGAACGAATGAACCGCATCCGTCGCAAGATTTTCAGCTGCCAATCATATACGCTGAAACGAATCTGTTTTTCCCATGAGCCGATTTTTATATGACGCTTCCAGAGATGACGGTAAATAATTCTGTCGCCGTTAGCCGGATTGACGTTGTATTTTTCGGCATCGCGACGATATTTTTCATGGCTGGTGGAAAGTTCGGCTTTGAATACGGCATCCTTTATGAGCATCGCCTGCGCCAGATTTTTCACTACAGCGCCGGATGCGGCATAACCGTATTCCGGCCGGTCTTTTTCGCAAATGTTCCGAACGAGATTTACGTACTGTCTACAATAATCCACGCCGCCCCACCGGACGCAATCATAAGCGCGAATTACGATATCCCGCAAAATGGTTTGGTTGAATTCGCGAAGTTTTTCCAGCAACGAAACCAGCATGTCGCGAAACTCGGCAACCGCCTGAGCGTTTTTGCCGAATCGACGCTGAAGTTCGCGGGCTTTATCGTCCAACGTCTCACGCCATGTCGTGCGTTTGTGCGGGCCCTGGAACAGGTCCGGACTGTCAACGAGTTTTCGGCCCATATTGAATGCGTAAAGATTCTTTTTGAAATCGACGCGTATCGTATCCTTTATTGCCCAGGCCATCGAATGCATGGAAACCGGAATCAGTCCCTGCTGGAAAGCGTAACCGAGCATCATCACGTTGGCATACAGCCTGCTTCCTAGATATTTTTCGCAGATTCGTGAAATATTGCGAGCGAGAAATTCATCGCCGCGCGTATTAGCCTGTATCAGCCGCACGAGTTCATCCGTGTCGAAATCCTCGCGTCCCATAATGCCGGCGATGGTTTGCACTTTGTCCATATTGATGACAGCCGCCGTTTTATCTTTGCTTATTACACGGACGCGGTTTTTCGGGTCGAGGATTCTGGCGGCTTCAAGGACGTCCACGCCGATGAGCAGGTCGGCTTTGCCGTGCGGTATTACAGCGGTGACCGGCTGTTGCGTGAGGTTGAACGTCACCTGAGAAAACACTCCGCCGTTGCGGATAGCCATGCCCTTGCGATCCATGAATATGACGCGATAGCCTTCATTATGGCCGGCTCGCACAAGTATGCTGGTCGCCAGGCCTATGCCCATGCCGCCCACACCCGTCAGGCAGCATCGCCAGACATCTTCCGTCGGACGCTTGCGAGGTTCGGGAATATTGTCCAGGTCGAGTTCGGGCACTCTGCTTCTGGGCTGAGCCTTGCGCTTGACTACAACTCGCTCGAACGCATCGCACTCGCCGATACGTTCACATGCGCCGTCGGCGACGCAGTTGCTCAGGTCGGTGTCCATCTTTACGCCATAATCCGTCTGTACGTGTTTCAGACCCGGACAGCCGGTAAGCTTCGTACAAGCCAGACAGAAACGACAGATTTCCTGGTTGATGTTCATATGCTCCCTGGCCGGCAGGAAGCCTTTGCTCTTTATGACATCGCGCTCGAAACGGCGTAACCGGCGGGTTCTGGTTATGCCGCACTCCTTGTCCGCGATAATTATCTTGACGCCCGGCATAAGAAACGTACGTTCTAGAAGTTCGCGATATTCACCCCGTCTGGCCGGGTTCATACGAATGACCGGTATCTCCAGCGACCCGACGAGGCCGCGCACGACATTCTCGATATCCTGAGCCGGCGTACGATTGCCCAGCACATCGTAATCGACGCCTGGAGTCGGCTGATGGCCGGTCATGGCGGTCGTAGAATTATCCAGTATTATGTAGGTTATGTTCTGATTGAACTTGATAGCCTGGCTGATGGACGTCATGCCGATATGGAAAAACGTGCTGTCGCCCATAAAAGTGACTTTGTTGTTCGTGGTAAACGGGTCAATGCCGCTGCCCGTTCCACCGCCAAGTCCCATGCCCGACAAATCATGCATAAGTTCGTTATTCGGCGGAAACATGAGCATGGTATAGCAGCCGATATCGCCGTGAAAAATCAGATCCACCGGCTCACGGTGATGCTTCTGTCGCATATAATCCGGGTCGGCAAAACAGCGCTTGATATCCGTGCAGAGATTGGCTGAATCGCGGTGCGGACAACCAGGGCAGAACGTCGGCAGACGAGCCGGCAGTTTTGTCGTGACCTTGACGCTTTCAGTCTGTTCGATTGTGCGGATTTCTGTCTGAATAGTGCTCGCTGCCATGCTGTCCGCCGTCGTACAATAACGACAGACTAGCGGGCCGAGCGTCTGGATGATTATCGACGGGTCTAGGCCGCGTATTTCCGGCAAGCCTTTGAGGCCGTCGGGAAATTTTTTGCCGAATATCATCACGTCGTCAAACGCGGCGTCTTTCTGACGCAACGCCGTCATGATTTCAGCAATCTGCTCTTCCATGAAGCCGCGCCGTTCCTCAACAACAATTATCCGCTCCACCTGCCGCGCCAGGTCTTCTATCATTTCCGGGTCGACCGGATACGACAGGCCGAGTTTGAGTATAGGCGCCTGGCCGAGCTGGCCCATTTCGTACAGCGCCTGGGTAAGATAATCATGTCCCAAGCCGGCACAGACGAAGCCCAGCGGCTTGCGGACGGAAGTTTCATTACGATATTCAAAGCGGTTCAGCCCCAATTCACGGGCGGCTTTCATCGCGCGGCTGAATCGGCCGGTCAGCGACGCCTCCTGCCACCACGTCCGCGGCGGCAGAAGTACGCGTTTGTCAAAATCTATGTCTTTCGTAACCATCTCGATACGGTCATACATGTTGACCGACGGGAAATGGTTGGGCCGACACTCCACAGTGCCGCCGCCGTCGGCAAGATTCGTGGTGATGATGTAACCCACTACCAGTTCACTGATAGCCGACAGTTTGAACGAAAGATTTACAAAATCCTTGATTTCCTGCGGATTGGAAGGCTCGATGGTGGGAATGAACAGGTGCTTGGAGATATAGCGGCTGTCGCTGGCGACCTGGGTGGAATCGCTCCACGGGTCGTCGCCGTAAATAACGATAGCTCCGCCTTCCGGATTAGCCCCAGCCAGGTTGGCAAGGGCAAGGGCATCGGCGGCTACGTGCACGCCGACGCTTTTCATCGCTATCATGGAACGCAACGGCAGCGATTGTGTGCCGTTGAGCATGGCTGCCGCCAGCGCTTCGTTGTTATTGATTACGGCACGTATGCCCTTTTCACGCAAAACATCCTTCAACGCAGTCAGCGAGTCGAAATAGCCTGCTATCGGCGAACCTGGATAACCGCCGAGCAGATGTACGCCGCCTTCCGTCTCAAGGGCGCCTTTCACGAGCAATTCACTGCCAGTGAACACTTCCGTGCCCTCGCACTTCATGAATCTTCCTTCTGTCTTCATAGTCGTCATATTGTAACGAACTGGCGACCCTCTTTACATGCCTATTTTCAAAAAACACTCCGCGAAACGTACCTTTGGGAAAATGCGCGACTTGCAACTCCGGCAGGCTGCGGATATCATGATTTGAACGAATCGGAAAGTCAGGAAAATTCGCATATGCCCGTTTCCAGAATTTAAAAATATTTTGAAATTCACTTATGTTGCGAGCGTTCAAACCTGTTGCTGCACCTGATGCGAGAGTGCTTGTACTCGGCTGTATGCCTGGCGTAAAGTCGCTGGAGATGGGTCAATATTACGCCCATCCGCACAACGCATTTTGGCCGATATGCGAAAAACTTTTCGCCGCCAGCCCCCAGCTACCTTATAAAATGCGATGCGACAGATTAATCGCCGCCGGCATAGCCCTGTGGGACGTACTGCACTCATGCCGCCGCAAAGGCTCGCTGGACTCCAACATTGAACCTGATTCGATGCAGCCCAATGATTTTGCAGCTTTTTTTCGCAAACACCGTAAAATCAGGGCGATTTTCTTCAACGGCACAACTCCGCAGAAAATTTTTACAAAGCAGATTCTGCCGACGCTTAACAGCCAAGCCGCCGCTCTGCCCATGACTCGCCTTATCTCCACCAGCCCAGCCTGCGCAGCCTGGAATTTCGAACAAAAACTTGAAAATTGGCGCCAAATATTGATGATTCTGAAATCCGACGAAATTTCAAATCCGTAAGCCCATTAAATACAGGCACTTAAAATCGAAACTTAAAAATTCATGAAAAAAAGTGCTTGACAAAACACCGTCTGCCATTCAATGATTCTGTCCTTTGGCAAGTTGAAATCTGACCCTTTTTGCGAGTTGGGAGGTTCGATGGGCAAGGCAGTAAAGGACAAGAAGGTTGACGGCAAGTGTCTGGTGATAGTCGAATCGCCAGCCAAGGCAAAAACCATAAACAAATACCTCGGAAGCGATTTCGTCGTAAAAGCCTCCATGGGCCACGTCCGCGACCTGCCCAATAAAAACCCCAAAGGCGTAAAGGCTCCCGTTCCAGGCGTTGACCTGGAACATGATTTTGAGCCGACTTACGAAGTTCTGCCCCGCGGCAAAAAGACCCTCGCCGAACTCAAGCCGCTTGCTAAAACCGCACCGCTAGTCTATCTGGCAACCGACCTTGACCGCGAAGGAGAAGCCATCGCCTGGCATCTCGCGCAGTCGCTCAAACTTAACCCCGAAAATACCCGTCGCGTGGTTTTTAATGAAATTACCCGCTCCGCTATAAAAGAGGCTTTCGCCAACCCGCGCGACGTCGATATGAACATGGTAGATGCTCAGCAGGCAAGACGAATTCTCGACCGCATAGTTGGTTACCAGGTTTCGCCGCTGTTGTGGAAAAAAGTCGCCGGTGGCTTGTCGGCTGGACGCGTACAGTCGGTGGCTGTGCGGTTGATAGTCGAACGGGAGCGTGAAATTGACGCTTTCATGCCGGAAGAATTCTGGCGAATCGGCGGAATTTTCACAAAAAACGCATCCGATGCCCCGTCGATTGCCGCCAAATGGCAAAAATTTTTAGCCGACACCGATGAAAAAGGCGATGGCCCGACAAAAAAGTCGCAACTTGAATTTCTGGCTCAGAATCACGCTTTTACTGCGGAGCTTGTAAGTTTTGCCGGCCAGAAGTTTAATGCGAATAATGTCGAGCAGGCTACCCGCGTCGCCAGGGCACTGGGCGTATCCGTCAAGGATACGCAAACAAAGGAAGACCCCAAGGCTAAAGGCCCGGCCAGAAATAAAATAACCGTCGTCGCATCACTGGCGGCGGATAAAAATTTCATCGTTACGGACGTTAGCCAGAAACTGACGTTTTCGCACCCCGGAGCGCCGTTCATAACGTCCACGCTTCAGCAGGCAGCCAGCACGCAGATTTACTTCGCCGCCCGTCGTACCATGAGCGTAGCGCAGCAGCTTTACGAAGGCATATCTATTCCCGGCGAGGGCGAAGTCGGCCTGATTACTTACATGCGTACCGACAGCAGAAACATATCGGCGGAGGCAATCGCCGCGGTGCGCAATCTTATAGAAGATAAATTCGGCCCCAAATATCTGCCGGACAAACCGAACTTTTACGCATCGGGCAAGATGGCCCAGGAAGCCCACGAGGCAATCCGTCCAACCGACGCATCCCGCACACCGGAGAGCATAAAGTCCAGCCTGACCGACGACCAGTTCAAACTTTACCGCCTTATATGGCAGCGATTCGTAGCCAGCCAGATGACATCAGCCCAGTGGAACGTCACTGAAGCCGCCATCACCACCGACACATCGGACGGTATTGCACAATTCAAAGCCGCCGGCCGTTCGCTCGCATTCGACGGCTATTTGCGCGCCACCGGCATCAGCAGCAACGGCGAACAGATTTTGCCCGAACTGGCGGCACATGACCGCGTAGCGCCGGTAGACATTAGTCCGACGCAACACTTCACGCAAGGCCCGTCGAGGTATACCGAGGCGTCGCTGGTCAAGGCTCTGGAAGCCGACAATATCGGCCGGCCCAGTACTTATGCCGCAATTATCCAGACCATACAGGACAGGAATTATGTCGTGCAGGAGAACCGCGCCTTCCGGCCGACTGACCTGGGCTTCGTTGTCACGGATAAGCTCGTCGCGCATTTCCCCGAAATTTTTGAGGTGAAATTCACCGCGCATATGGAAGACCAGCTAGACGCCGTTGAAGCGGCACGCGAAGACTGGATTGCCGTACTCAAGGAATTTTACGAGCCGTTCAGCCGGCAACTCGTCCAAGCCACCGAAGATATGGTGCACGCCAAGGCTGAAACCCAGCCGAGCGAATATAAATGCCCTCAATGCGGCAAACCGATGGTATACCGCTTCGGCAAGAACGGCCGATTCCTCAGTTGCAGCGCGTATCCGGACTGCAAAGCCGCCCAACCTATAGATCGCGACGGCAAACCCGTCGGCACGACGCATACCGATATCGCGTGCCCGAAATGCGGTAAGCCGCTGATTTTGCGCAAAGGCCGTTTCGGGCCGTTCCTGAGCTGCGAAGATTATCCCAAATGCGACGGCATTGTTAATCTTGACCGCAAGGGCGGCGTAAAACTGCCCTCCGCTCCGCCGCTTCAAATAGAAGTGACATGTCCCAAGTGCAATTCGCCGGTAATGAACCTGCGGCGTTCCAAAAAAGGGCCGTGGATAAGTTGTGCGGCGTATCCCAAATGCAGAGGCCGCGTAGCCTGGAGCAAACTGGATACGGCTGACCAGAAAAAATATGAAGCAGCCCTGGAAAAACATGAAGCGCAGCACCCCAAAATTACCATTCGCAAAACTAATGGCGACGAAGCCGAAGAAGGCTACACGCCGCAAATCATCCAGGAAGAAATCGACAGCTAGAGGGTGTTCTCAATTAAGCTGTGAGACGCAAATGAGCGGCAATTATGCATCTGCTACGTCATAAAAACGGTCCGATGGCGGCGCAGCTTTCGAAAATCTTATAATATTGCTCCTATACAACTATAGCAATAAATTACCTGCTAAAACAATATGTTACTCTATGCATCTCGAATATCCGTGGTAATATTTCATAAGTGATAATATGTTGTTTCAAACTAAACATAGTATAAGGTTTTATCATCATGAAATATAAGCCCGACTGGGCAGAAGCCCGTGAACGGTTAACCGCCCTTTGGAATCACGAAACGCTTGACCGACCCTGCATTGCAGTAATAGCCCCAAACGGTAAAAAAACGCCGGCACCTGAATTACCAGCAAATCTGGAAGACATATGGCTAAACATTGAATGGGTAAAAAAGGCTTATTTGGCAAAGCTCGAAAACACATGGTGGGGCGGCGAGGCTATTCCGTCATACCTGACAATGGGCGGATGGGTACTCTGTCTGGGCGGCACGCCAAAATTTGCACAAGACACAATATGGTTTGAGCACGTTAATATTGATTTTAATGGCCCTTCTCCATTTTATTACAAAGATGGCGACCCGTGGGTTGAAAAATACATGGCCTTATATAACGTCATTGTCGAAATGGCCGGCAAAGATGATTTTCTGGTAGGGAAACCCTCTAATCTTCCTGCCAATGACCTTTTCTCGATGTTTATGGGAACAGAAGAATTTTTGTTCAGCCTCATTGACCATCCGGAATGGATGCGTAATGCAATCATCAAGGGCGCTCAGGAACAATTGAAATTATGTCGCAAAATTGAAAAAAACATTTGCGAAAAACATGACTTCTGGTACGGCCACGGCGGATGGATGTGCTTTTGGGCTCCTCAGCCGTTCACATCCACGCAATCAGACGTGTCGTGCATGCTCTCGCCGGAAATGTTTGAAGAATTCATTATGCCGGAAATGGATATACTTGGGCAGGCCTACGGTGCGTTGTGGTATCATCTGGACGGCGGTAATGCCCGCCAGCATTTGCCGCGATTGTTGTCGCTGCCTTATTTGAAAGTTCTTCAATACGTGCCGGCACCATGCGAACCGGCTAACGGCCCTGAACATCTTGATTTTTACCGTACTATACAGGCAGCCGGCAAAATAGTTCATATCGGAGTGCCAAAAGAAAATGTCCTCCCATTGGTAAAATCACTGGATACATCTTTGTTAATGCTGGATGTGACGTGCAACAGTGTGGAAGAAGGACAGGCATTGCTGAAGGCAACCAAAAAAGCCTGAAAAATAACGACCCGCCACTGCCGGATTAAATTGAATCGAACAGCAGGCCAAAATCGTCAAATGCTTTTGCGATAATCGTCGGCATTTCTTCCATCGCCGCTGTCGAATAGTTTTTTTCGAACGTTTTAATTTTCGCCGAACCATTGCCCGGCATGGATAATTGCACGATAATTCTGTCGGGCTGAACGGTTATGGACAGATAATGCCTGCGGCCGAACGTCACCAGAAAACTCGGCGGACAACAGTCGTCGGTCTTCTGCGATGTCTGCTCGAAAACACTCACCCTGGGGGCCCAATCTATCGACCGGAACGCCGCCTCAGCCTGGTCACGATCAAGATCGCCGAATTCCATTTCGTTATAATCAACTTCCTGTAAACTCACATTTGCCTGCATTATTTGTCTCCGTAAAAACCAGCCCGTCCGGCGGACTTATGTCGGATTGTTAATAATAACATTTTGCGGCGGCTCTGAAAACAAAATAGGTCGATTTTATTGAAATTCATCGCAAAAAAATCAGCCTCGCTGCGCCGGAACTGTTTGCCGCAAATCAGCGTCTTAATCTGAAATTAATTGATTATTTCGTCAAAAAATGCGATACTTCCGAGGTTATAAATTCAGCCATACGAACAGGAAACAAGATGTTAAAAATATTGCAGAAATTGTTCATAAAAAGTATCGGCGGGTCGCGTAACGACCGCATTATCCGTTCATGCATGAACCTTGTGCATGAAAAAATCAATCCTCTGGAAACGATGATGCAGTCCCTGGACGATAATGAACTGCGCGCCGCCTCGCTCGACCTGCGAAAACAGACGCTAGCCGGCGACGTCAAGCGTAACGACGTTCTGCCGCAGGCGTTCGCCCTTATCCGCGAAGCCTCCCGCCGCGGCCGTAACCATCGCCAATATGACGTACAACTGGTAGCCGGCATGATACTCGACCGCGGCTGGATTGCCGAAGAAGCCACCGGCGAAGGTAAAACCATCGCATGTTATCCAGCCATCTACATGGCGTGGCTGGAAGGTTTTAAAACGCACGTCGTCACCGTCAACGACTACCTTGTCGAACGCGACGCCAATTTTGCAAAACCCATTTTCGAACTGCTGGGCGTTACAGTTGGTTTCATACGTTCGGAAATGCCGGCATACGGCGACGGCGCAACCGCGCGGCGGGCAGCGTACGAATGTGACGTGACATACGGCACAAATAGCGAATTCGGCTTCGATTATCTGCGCGACAACATGAAGATGTCGCCTGCGGAACAGGTACAGGGACGGCTGGATTTCGCCATCGTCGACGAGGTTGACTCCATCCTGATAGACGAGGCTCGTACGCCGCTGATTATTTCCGGCCCCGCCTACGGCAAAACCGACCGCTACAACAAGGCTGACGCCGTGGCACGCGAACTGATTTCCCGTAATCGGCCGTATGACCAGGCAAACAGACAGGTCGAAAACCTAACAATGAGACTTCAGACGCTTGAAGGCGAACTGAAAAAGAACAAAAAATCCGACGCCGCCGACAAACTGCAGAAACAGATTGAACAGACCCGCGACGAACTCGTCCAGGCGGAAGACGCCCGAAGCCGGCAAACTCAATATTACGAAGTGGTGCTGGACAAGAAGTCGGCTCACATGACGCACGAGGGCGTAACCGCGGCACAGGAAATCGCAGGCGTGGGCAGCTTTTACGTCGGCGCCAACATGGAATGGCCGCATCTCATGGAGCAGGCCCTGCGCGCTCATCTGGTCTATGAACGCGACAAGGATTATGTCGTGCAGGACGGCCAGATAGTCATAGTCGATGAATTTACCGGCCGACTGCTGGAGGGCCGGCAGTGGTCGGACGGCCTTCACCAGGCAGTCGAAGCCAAAGAACGCGTCACCGTCAAGGAAGAAAATCAGACGCTAGCGACAATCACGCTGCAGAATTATTTCAAGCTCTACAAAAAGCTCGCAGGCATGACTGGCACAGCCATGACCGAAGCCGAAGAATTCGCCAAAATCTACAAGCTCGACGTAGCCAGCGTGCCCACTAACGTACCCTGCTGCCGTAACGACTCCGAAGACCGCATCTACGCCGACGAAGACGCCAAATTCAAAGCCATCGTCGAAGAGATAAATGAATATTCAAAAACCGGCCGCCCCGTCCTCGTCGGCACAACCAGTATCGAGAAGAGTGAAAAACTCTCACAAATGCTCGTACACACATACGGCATTGAACACGAACTGCTCAACGGCCGGCCGGAAAACGCGGCTCGCGAGGCTGAAATAGTATTCAAAGCCGGCCAACAGCACGAACTGAGCAAGAAAAACTCGCAAATGGTCGGCAACGTCACGATAGCCACCAACATGGCTGGCCGCGGCACGGACATCAAACTTTCCGACGGCGCAAAACAGTCCGGCGGCCTGCATATCGTCGGCACGGAACGTCACGAGGCAAGGCGCATCGACAACCAGCTGCGCGGCCGAGCCGGCAGGCAGGGCGACCCTGGCTCAAGCAGATTCTTCCTCAGCCTCGAAGACGACCTGATGAGCATATTCGCAGGCGACTGGACAAAAAAAATGCTCGCGTGGCTGGGTCTGACCGGCGACATGGCCATCGAAAACAAACGTATCTCAAATGGCATAGAACGCGCTCAGAAGAAAGTCGAAGAACGCAACTTCGAAATCCGCAAAAACCTGCTTGAATACGACGAAATAATGGATGTGCAACGTCATGGGTTTTACAGCATGCGACAGGCGGTGCTCGAAGGCAGGAATATCCAGAGACTTGTTTTTCGAATGGTCAACGATTCCATTGCGTCGGCGGCTGAAAATTTCCTGGACGGCTCTTATCCCCAGCGATGCATCGGCGAATGGGCCCGCAATACTCTCCAGGCTGCCGTGCGTGACGAGCATATAAAAGCGAAAACGGCTGACGATATGCCCTCGCTTGAGGCTGACCTCCGCGAAGCCGCCAAATCAGAAGCCTACGCCACCATCGCCATAACTCTCGGCGAATATATGGACGAAGAACTCGAAGCGTCGGCGTGGGATTTAAGGGGCCTGAGCAGTTGGGCCAAAAGCCGCTTCGGTGTCGACATCTCGCAAAATCAGTTGCGAAAGATGAATCCTCACGAAGTAGAGCAGGCGCTATGCGATTCAGCCGCCGAGAAAATCGACAAAATCGACCTCTCGCCGCTGCTGGAATGTCTTGAGCCGGATTTTGCAAAAAAATCGTTCGCCGGCTGGGCAAATTCAAAATTCAACCTTGGCCTTTCCGGCGATGATTTCGACGGCACAGCACAACAGGCGGTGGAAAAAATCATGACCGGCGTTCATGAGCTTTATCGCCGGCGGCAGGTGGAATATCCCGTTGAATATGCTGTCGAAATGACCGTTGGCCGCAACGGCGAAGATAACATCTACGCACTGGAAGAACTCTGCCGATGGGCAAATGTGAAATTCGGAACCGACTTCACCGCAGAAAATCTTCAGGGCAAAAACGCACACGAATTGCTGAAAATGCTGACCGACATTTCGCATGAATGGCTCGAAGGCGATAAACTTTCACAGTGCATAAACGGGGCTGCCGGTATTGAACCGTCCGTCAAAGACGCTATCGAATTCGCCAAAAAAAGATTTTATACCGAATTGGCGGAAAAGGATTTCGAAGGCTGTGACGTTTTGGAAAAACTCATAGAAATCGGCAGATTATTCCTGACGCGCGAATTGGCTGAGCTGGAACGTTTCGTACTGTTGCAGATTTTCGACCAGTCATGGAAAGACCATCTGCTTAGCATGGATCATCTGAAGAGCGCAATAGGCTTACGCGGTTACGCCGAACAGGACCCAAAAGTAGCCTACAAACGCGAAGGCGGCAAACTGTTTGAAGAAATGTTCGCCGGCATTCGTGAAAAACTCAGCAGCATGATTTTCAAAGTTCGACTGGCCAGCCGTGAAGACGAACTGGAAAGCGTATATCAGGTCTCCGAGCAGGTTCACGAGCAATTACACGGTTACGGCCATCTTGCACAAGGCGCCGGCCAGGCGGCTCAACAGCCCGGGGAGTCACAAAAAATAAAACAGATTGTACGGCAAGACGTAAAAGTGGGCAGAAACGACCCATGCCCGTGCGGCAGTGGGAAAAAATATAAAAAATGCTGTGGCCGAATGTAATAAACGTATGTTCAAAATGAAAATAATTTACAGAACCTCGCTAACGGGTTGACACCGCTTCAAACAAAAAATATGATATATTTTATTGTGTAGGGGGTGTGGCCATGAATAATAATTGGGATATGTCGAAATACGATGTAATATTTTTTGATCTCGACGGTACACTGACAGATCCGAGCATGGAGATGGTCAGCAGTGCGGTTTATGCGCTGCAGAAATGCGGGATTGCCTCGCCTGATAAGGCAAAACTCCAAAAATTCCTGACAGAGCCGCTGCTGGAATGTTTTGAACAACATTTCGGCATGACGCAGGAACAGGCGAACGAAGCATTTAACCATTACTGGCAGTACTACGCGACGCAGGGCATTAGCCGCAACAAACCCTACAACGGCGTGCCGGAACTGCTCGATAAACTGTCGGAACAGGGAAAAATCATGTGTGTTGCGACGGCGCGTCAGACCGAGAATGCCGTCGGGGTTCTGGCTGCTACCGGGTTGACCAGATATTTTACGCACATTCTCGGGGCAAGCAACGACATGTCCCGCCGTACGAAAAAGATGATAATATTCGACTTGATAGCATCCATCGGCGAACATGACATGGAAAAAATTATCATGGTCGGCGACCGCACTGCCGACATCCTCGGTGCACAAGCCAACGGCATAGACACTATCGGCGTAACATGGGGCCAGGATTCGCAAGACGAAATCAAGGCGACAAATCCGACGTACATGGCTAATTCCGTCAAGGAAATGGCGGATTTACTGCTATAATGTTTCGTAGCGATGACTTTCAACAATCGATTTTTTGAAAGCAGCCAGGATTTACCATGCTTGATACGACTGTAAAATTCTTTTCGGATTTCTGGACAGTTCTGGAACAGATGTCGCCGTATCTCCTTTTCGGGTTTATACTTGCCGGCATAATCCGCGTGCTGCTTCCTGTAAAGTGGATAGAAAGACACCTGGGCGGCGAAGGATTTTGGGCATCTCTCAAGTCATCAGCCATCGGCGTTCCGCTGCCGGTGTGCAGTTGCGGCGTAATACCGTTAGCCGCCTCGTTGCGTAAGCACGGCGCGGGTGCAGGGCCCACGACTGCATTTCTCATCTCGACGCCGCAGACCGGAGTTGACAGCATACTCGCCACGTGGGCTATGCTCGGGCCGGTGTTCACGATTTTCCGCGTAGCCGCAGCCCTGCTCAGCGGCCTGCTCGGCGGCTGGGCCGTCAGCCTGCTTGTACGCACTTCAACAACAGATGTGAAAAACCACACTACTGACAATAACCATGATGACGAACTACCGAAAACAGTCAAAGGCAAAATCTCAGAAGCTGTCCGATTTGCATTCGTCACCTTGCCAGGCGATCTGGCCGGAGCGCTTATGGTCGGCTTGATAATTTCTGGCTTAATCAGCGCGCTAATTCCCGACAAATTTTTTGCGCAACATCTTTCAAGCTTACCGTTACAGATGTTGCTCATGCTTGCAATGGGCATACCCATGTATGTCTGCTCGACGGCATCGATACCCATCGCCGCCGCGCTTGTACTCAGCGCCGGAATTTCGCCTGGCGCCGCATTGGTATTCCTCATGTCGGGGCCGGCAACCAACGCGGCGACAATCACCATTATAACCCGTATGTTGGGTTGGCGGGCAATGATAACGTATCTGGCCAGCGTAGCTGTAACGTCAATCGGCGCAGGCATACTGATGGACACCGCTTTCAGTGGTATAAAAGTTTCGCCGATGGCGATGCACCAGCATGGCCAGGGCGTTTCCATAATTTATACTATTGCTGCCGTCATTCTGCTTGCAATGTTGCTGATACATCTGGGGCTGAAATTAAAAAACAGGTTCGCCGCAAAGGCTATGGCATCACATTCATGTTGTTGTAACCATAAATAAAAAGTGCTTTTTTTATTTTTAAAGCAATTCTTGAAAATACCCTTTGGCAACTCGTGGCATTCTGTACCGCATGGAAGCAATAAAAAAGCCCCGAATTAACGGGGCTTTTTTGATTATTCAGAGTGGTTCGCAACTGTCAGACCTTGACTTTGAATTTTTCACCTTTCTTGACATCGATGACGAACGCAGCCAGCCAATCTGCCGTTTTTTGCAAATCGCGTAAATCCATCATCTCAATCGTAGAGTGCA
This sequence comes from uncultured Planctomycetaceae bacterium, assembly GCA_964536835.1. Classification (GTDB taxonomy): domain Bacteria; phylum Planctomycetota; class Phycisphaerae; order SM23-33; family SM23-33; genus DAONFI01. Next base: position 114,889 of record CAZIAZ010000001.1, read on the forward strand.
TATATCGCGTCGGCGGCGAAACTATCGCCGACGGCGTACCGCCATTTTTCGTCCACATCACCATCGCATCCGTTCCGCCGGTTTTCGAAAAAATCTCTGTCTGTAATTCGATTTTCTTCCTTGCTGCCACCTTCTTAAGCCGGTCTATCAGTACAGGATGATTTTCTCTGCCGACGGTATACGTCGGCCCGCCGCCAAGTTTCACTTCGCCGTGAAGTTTTACATCTATACCTGGCGTATCGGTAGCGTGGGTCACGTCAACGGCAATAGCGGCGTCCGGCTTGACGTTCATGACGTTCATCTGAGCGCCATTGCAGCCTGTCTCTTCCTGAATGCTGCTGCACGCATAAAGGGTGCAGTTGAGTTTGTCGCGGCTGACGGAGGCTATACGCAAAACCTCAGCCGCAACCCAGCAGCCAATACGGTTATCAAGGGCACGTGAAACGGCGATGTTCTCATCAAGCATCTCAAAGCTGTCCACGAATGTTATCGGATCGCCCAATGAAACTTTTCTCTTTGCTTCCTTGGCGTCCTTTGCGCCGATATCAATAAACAGCTCGTGCATCTTCGGAGATTTCTGTTCCTGGTCTTTGGGTATAAGGTGTATCGCGGTCGCGCCAACCACGCCGCGAACTATTCCCTTGCCGGTATGTATGTTCACGCGTTTGGAACGAATGAGCGCTGGATCAACGCCGCCAATGCTCTGGAAATAAATAAACCCCTTGTCGTCGATATATTTAATCATGAGGCCGACTTCATCAATATGGCCGTCGACTAAAATTTTGGTATCCGCGCCAGGATTGAGCACTGCCACAGCATTGCCATAATTGTCGGTATGCACTTCGTCGGCAAATTTACGGACATAGTCACACCAGATTTTTTGCGTGGATGCTTCAAAACCGCTCGGCGAACAGCTTGTTAAAAGCGATTCAAGAAATTTGAACGATTCCGCTTTCATTGATTTCATATTAACGCTCCATTATATGTCCGGCGGCAACCATTATGCTACATTGCAGGTTCGACTTCAGTATTGTCATCGGATACACTTTTCTTGCAGCCGGCATGCTGTGCTTCCAGTTCACGGTTGACTTTCGGGGCTTTCATGGCTTTTGAGGTCATAGCTGCAACATAGAAAAAACCGAAGGCAAACATCAGCAGGAACGGCCCCGTCAGCAGCGCAGCCTGCCAGTTGAGCACACAGCAGCACAGGCAAAGCATCATGTACAGGCCCATGATGAATTCAACAACCATCAGCCGCATTTGCGACGACGATTTATTTTTGCATGATTTTTCTTCCGTTTTGTCTGAATATTCCTTCATGGAAGCACTGCCGTATTTCGGCGTACGAACGAACACGCTCTCCTTGCCGGCAATCGCCTCAAGAATCGCCTTCGTATTCGACACGCACAGCCCTACGCCAAGAGCAACCATATATGGAAAATAGATTACTGGTTTATACCATTTGCCACTAAGAGCCCACTGGCCCATGCAATAAAAAACCGAACCGGACATGGTCGCGAGCACAAATATGCCTATATCTGCCAAGCCGCGAATGAACGTACCCGTTTTGAGCGGCAGAGTCTGGCTGAACATGGCCGGAAACATCAGCAACACCAACAGAAACATGAAGATGTGCAGACAGAAACCGGTCAGGTGAAAAAAGCATTCCGCTTTAACTTTCAGCGGCAGATTACTTTTCATCACAAGCGGCAGGAGTTTTATGCAACTTTGAGTGCCGCCCTTCGTCCAGCGGAACTGCTGAGCCTTGAATGCCATCATCTCCGGCGGAAGCTCAGCCGGACTCGTCTCGTTCGGCAGGAAGACAAACTTCCAGCCCTTCATCTGGGCACGATAACTCAAGTCAAGGTCTTCCGTAAGAGTATCATGCTGCCAGCCGCCGGCATCGTCTATAGCAGCACGACGCCATATGCCACCCGTGCCGTTAAAACTCATAAAACGGCCACTGCGATTGCGGCTTACATGCTCAATGGCAAAGTGGCCGTCAAGGAAAATGGCTTGCGCCTCGGTAAGCAGGCTGCTGCCGCGGTTGATATGCTCCCAGCGGGTCTGCACAACACAAACTCTGGGGTCAGTGAAATAATCCATCGTATTACGTAAAAAATCTTTCTTGGGAGTAAAGTCGGCATCAAAAATCGCGATAAATTCGCCTTTCGCCGTCTTCATGCCGTTCACAAGAGCACCGGCTTTGAAACCTGTCCGGTCAGTGCGATGGATAAGTTCCACATCAAAACCCTGACGGCAAGCCTCGTCGACGGCTTTTGCGGCGATTTCCGTCGTATCATCTATGCTATCGTCCAGCACCTGTATCTGAAGTTTGTCCTTCGGATAATCCAACTCGCACGTTTCGCGTATTATTCGTTGTGCCACAAAACGCTCATTAAACATCGGAAGCTGAACGGTCACCACCGGCATTTCGCCGAAGCGTGATGCCGGCTTGGGAGCTTTGTGCTTGTGTTTCCACCAGAGAAAAACAAGCGCGTATCGATGAAGCCCATATACGGACACCACCACCAGCAATACCGTATAAATCAATATAAACACGTTTTGAAGAACATCAGTCCAGGTTGTCATTTCCGCAATAGACATTTTATTCCTTCTAACCGTATCCGGAAAGGTCCGGATTCTTTTTCAAAAACCTGAACCGCCGATTTCAAAGCCCCCATATTCAGGAAATCGGCGAATCGGACAATTCCATTACTTACGTTTGATAGAGATTATTTCTACGGTCTCAACCGGCACATCGCCATGCATTCCATGATTGCCGGTTCGCACCTTTGCAATTTCATCCGCCACATCCATGCCTTTGACTATCCTGCCGAAAACGCAGTATCCCCAGCCCTGCATATTCTGGCCGGTAAAATTCAAAAAATCATTATCAACAAGATTGATGAAAAACTGGCTCGATGCGCTATGAGGATTGGGGGTACGAGCCATTGCTATTGTGCCGCGTTCATTTTTAAGGCCGTTAGTCGCCTCGTTTTGTATCGGAGCATTGGTGGGTTTCTGTTCCATTTCAGACGTAAACCCGCCGCCCTGTATCATGAAACCAGGAATGACGCGATGAAAAATCGTTCCGTCAAAAAAACCTTCATCCACATAAGTTAAAAAATTATCCACGGTTTTCGGCGCTTTGACGTCATCGAGTTCGATTTCCATATCACCGCGATTTGTTTTTACTATTACGATTGTCGATTCCGGCATAAAAAATCCTTATTTTAGTATTTTGTAATTTTAACCTTTTTGCCGTCAGCCGGCAGTAATTATTTCCCCGAAAGATGGCTTTTAATTTTATCGGCAAATTCCTGCATCTTGCCATCCTGATATTTGCCCGCCGGCCAATCGAAGCGGAACTCACCGGCTGCACCATATCGCGGAATAATGTGAAAATGCACATGCGGCACAAGCTGTCCTGCTATACGGCCATTGTTTTGAAGCACATTGAGGCCGGCACAACCCGTAGCAGTCTGAACCGCATTAACCAGTTTCGGCAGAACGGCTAACGTTTTTGCCGCTACTTCGGCGGGCACTTCATGAATCTTCTCGTAATGTTCCTTGCATATAAGAAGAACATGGCCCGGCGAAACAGGGCCTATATCCATGAACGCCAGTGAATCATCATCCTCATATACTTTTGTCGACGGTATTTTGCCGGCAACTATCTTGCAGAAAATGCAGTTATCGTCTGTTTTCATGGCGGTTCTCCTTGCATATCGCGAATATAGAGCAGTTTTCAAAATTATTTCCTTTCGAAAACCGCTCCAGAATGATTCTCGAAAGCAATTTTTTGAAAACCACTCTAATAGCGAAGGCCGCTGTCCTGTTTTTTTCGGGACAACGGCCTGTTCGGTTTTTGCAGAATCCACCGCGTCTCACTTACACGGCTGGGCCATCAGCTCTATTATTCACCCTTTATATAACAGCAAAGATTAAATTATACATCCCAAATCCCTGAAATGGGAGAAAATTACTCTGCGGTTTTTTCCGGTGCTTCCTCAGCCGCCTTTGCCGGCGCTGCAGAGGTTTTTCCGGCAACGGCAACATCAGCTGCGGCATAAAGTTTGCTCACACGGGCACGACGCTTCGTGTTGGCGGTATTTTTTTCGCGTTTTGCGCCTTCTTCTACAAGCTGCACTATCATCTGTACGCCGCCATCGCCTATCCGGCGGTCGGCAATGCGAACAAGGCGGGTATAACCGCCCTGCCGCTGGGCATAACGCGGGGCTATTTCGCTAAAAAGTTTCTGAACCACGGTCTGTTCCGTAGGATCGCTGTCCTGCGTTTTGGGGTCGACGGCATAGATATCGCGATCACGAAGCATCTGTATGACCTGCCGGCGGGCATGAAGCGTGCCCTGCTTGGCAATGGTTATGAGTTTTTCGGCGAAACTGCGCAATTCCTTGGCTTTTACCTCGGTGGTGCGGATAGCACCGTGTTCGAATAGCGATGCCGCCATGTTTCGCCTCATCGCCTTGCGGTGCGACGTGGTACGGCTTAATTGTTTTCCTGCTACACGGTGACGCATTGTTACGTCCTCTTTCCTAATCTGGGCAACGGCTTTTCCCGTCGCGGTTTTTTATTTCTTTATTTTTTCTCTAGTAAAAACCGTAGTTTCATATTTATCAGGTTGTGGCTTGTCTGCCTTAGGGCGGATACTTTAAAAACATCTACGGTTTATAACAGTTTTTGAAAAGAATATTTTTAGGTAAATCTCTTTTAAAAACCGCCGAATTACTAAAGTCATATTAAAAACTTATTTCAGCCGCCGATTAAAACATCAACGGCTATCGGCAATTAAAATCATTCGCCTTCAGCAGCGACAGTGGCTTCCGGCTGGGGCAGTTCCACGTTCATGCCGAGCGAAAGTCCCAAATCAGCCAGCTTGCGTTTGATTTCACGCAATGACGTCTTGCCGAAGCTGCGGATTTTCAACAATTCCGATTCAGCCATTTTAACGAGTTGGCCGACGGTTTCGATTTGAGCCGATTCAAGACAGTTGCTCGCACGAACTGAGAGTTCCAACTCCTGCACGCTCATGCCCAGCTTGCGGTTAAGTTCCTCATCGACTTCATTGCCGGTCTCAATCATGCCGCCTTCAGGAATCTGCTGGCCCATTTCGAAATACTGCACGAACGGGTTAAGATGTTTACGGAGAATCTTGCCCGATTCGACAAGAGCCATTTCCGGCGTAATAGTGCCGTTCGTCCAGATTTCCATTATGAGTTTGTCATAGTTGGTTTTCTGGCCGACACGGGTATCTTCCGTGCGATAACGGACGCGGGTCACCGGCGAGAAAAAGGCATCGACTTCTATAACGCCGAGTTCCTGCTCGCCGGCAGCAAGTTCTTCAGCCGGAACGTAACCGCGGCTGGTTTCGATGGTGAATTCGATGTCAAATTCGACGTCGTCCGTCAGCGTCGCAATCACCAGGTCTTTATTGATGATTTCGATAGATGAATCACACTCAATCATGCCGGCTGTTACAGCTCCTTTTTTGGAGCTTTTGAGCGTCATGGTCTTTGGTTCGCTGGTATACGACTTTATGACAAGTGTCTTGATATTCAGAATGATGTCGGCAATATCTTCCAGCACGCCCGGCAGTGTGGTGAATTCATGCGTAGCGCCCTTGATTTTCACTCTCGTGACGGCTGCGCCTTCCAGGCTGCTCAGAAGCACACGACGAAGGGAATTGCCCACGGTAATGCCGAAGCCGCGTTCAAACGGCTCGATTGCAAACTTTCCATAAGTAGGCGTCGACACTTCCTGATCGAGGACTACACGGGTCGGCAGTTCTAATCCACGCCAACGAATTCTCATTTTCAACCTCCGTCCCTGTCGGGACTTTAGCGACCTTTTGCCTTAACGTCCGGCAGGTCTGGGTTAGCACCGGTCGGTTTATCAGGCACGGCACCGTGCCGCGGCCTATCTGCTCGTCCGGTGATTGCCTTTGCTGTGTTTTATTAACGGCTGCAGAACTCGACGAGGAACTGGTCTTCGACGGGTATCATCACATCGTCCCTGGTGGGCAGGGCCACGACCTCGCCGGCAAGCTGGCTCATATCGAGGCTCAGCCAGTTTTGCAGACGCGGTTCGCCGAGCTCTTCAAGGCGGCTGCGAATGAGAGCCTTGGTTTTTTCAGACGGCTTGACCGAAATCTTGTCGCCCACATTTACCTGATAGCTAGGCACGTTGACTTTTCGGCCATTGACGTAAATATGGCCGTGCACTATGGTCTGCCGTGCAGCAGGACGACTAGGCGCCATGCCGAGTTTGTAAATTACATTGTCCAGACGACGCTCAAGAAGGCTGAGCATGATTGTGCCGGTGTTACCCTTGGTGTTTTCAGCCTTGACAAAGTAGTTCATGAACTGCTTGTCGCGTACGCCGTAATAGCGTTTCACTTTCTGCTTTTCGCGGAGTCGTACTCCGTAGTCGCTCAGTCGGCCTTTGCGCCAGTTATGCATGCCAGGCGGGGTCTGCATACGGCGTTCGCTTTTGCCGTTCAGGCTGCGGGCGCCTTTGAGCATCAGGTTAATGCCCTCACGGCGTGAAAGCCTGTCGGTAGGTCCTGTGTAACGTCCCATCAAAAATCTCCTGAATTGCACCTGTTCGCCAGATGCGACGTTCAGCAACTACAAGATATGCCCGCACGGGTAAAATCCGGTTTTCCGGCACCCGTCGGGCGTGGCAATCAGCGGGATTCTGCTGAATAAATCCCGCAGCCGTTACTATAAATAAGCAAATCGCGTATCAGACGCGACGTCTTTTGCGAGGGCGGCATCCGTTGTGCGGTATCGGGGTTGTATCCTCGATGCTTAGCACTTTCAGGCCGGCTGCCTGTAGTGCCTGCACGGCACTTTCACGGCCGCTGCCAGGCCCCTTTACCTTGACTTCAACTTCAGTCATGCCGATTTTTTTGGCTTTATTGGCTGCCGATTCGCTGGCGCGGCTAGCAGCAAAAGGCGTACTCTTGCGAGAACCCTTGAACCCGCCAACAGAACCTGCCGATTCTATGCATATCACGTCGCCGTTGAGATCGGTTATCGTCACCTGCGTGTTGTTGAACGTAGCCCGCACGTGAACTATGCCGCGCGCGACATGCTTCTTGACCTTCTTGGTAGTAGTAGCCGTAGCTTTCTGTGACTGAGCCATGGTTTATCGCATCTCCTTGACAGACTTCTTGCCTGCAACAGTTTTGCGCGGGCCCTTACGAGTACGCGCGTTTGTTTTCGTGCGTTGGCCGCGAACCGGAAGGCCGCGACGATGACGCAAACCGCGATAACAACCGATGGCTTTGAGACGCTGGATGTTCTGCGAAATTTCGCGACGGAGGTTACCCTCTATCGTATATTCGCCGGTCAACATCGCCGCCATCTCAGCCAGCTGGTCTTCTGTAAGATCCTTGGCGCGAACCTTGTCTTCAATGCCCATACGCGCGCATATGTCGCGGGCGAATTTGGGGCCTATCCCGTGGATATACCGCAAGGATATCCATACGGGCTTGTCGTTCGGAATGTCTACACCTGCCAAACGTGGCATAAGTATCTCCTAATGCTTGATTCCTGAATATCAGCCTTGCCGCTGCTTATGCTTGGGATTCGTGCAGATTACCCGCACTACGCCCTTGCGTCTTATGACGCGGCAATTTTCACATATCCGTTTTACCGATGAACGAACTTTCATGTCAGCACCTGCATATCATGTCAAAAGTTCTGATTTACGTTCCTGATTTCTCGGGCTGCGCCGCCAACTCAACATCGGCTGCGAAACCGAAAACCGCTGCCGCCTATGCGGTCAGCACTCTTATTCCATTCTCGACGATAGCTATCGTATGCTCCCAGTGAGCACTGGGCTTGCGGTCGGCGGTGACGACTGTCCAGCCGTCGGGCAATATCCGGCACGCCGGCACACCCATGTTCACCATCGGCTCGACAGCCAATACCATGCCGGGGCGGAATTTTATGTCCCGCAATTTAAGGCTGTGGGTCACGAAGTTCGGCACTTGCGGATCTTCGTGCATCGACTGTCCTATGCCGTGGCCGACGAAATCCTCTACCACGGAAAAGCCTTCGCCGCGAATGAACTCCTGCATCTTATACGCCACCTGACTCCAGGTTCGGGAAATCGGCATCAATTCTATCGCCAGTTCAAGGCTTTTTCGCGTAACTTCCACCAGCCGTACGTTTTCCGGCTCAACATTGCCGACGCAAAACGTTCTAGCCGCGTCGCCGCACCAGCCGTCTTTAAGTACGCCGAAATCTACGCTCACTATATCGCCATCACTTACGATGCGAGACTTCGACGGTATGCCATGGACGACCTCTTCGTTAATGGAAGCGCAGATATTGCCCGGAAACGGCCCACCCATGCCTGGAAATTTATAAAAAAGGCAGACGGCGTCATGCTGTTTGCAAACGTTCTTTGCTTCTTCGTCAAGTTCTTTGGTTGTAATTCCCGGCGTTATTATTTCGCCGAGCCTGTCCAGAGTTTCGCGGACAATCTGGCCGGCCGCGTACATTTTTTCTATCTGGTCAGGATTTTTTATCTTTATCGCCATTTACCAAACTTTGGGTTTTTTATGCAAATTTTATGCAAAAACCCTTAAAAGGAGTCTTCACTTCTTCAAGGACTCCACGGCTTGAGTCATCCGGACCGTTACTTCATCCGGCGAGCCCATGCCGTCTATTTCCACCACCTTGACCACACCGGACCGGCGATAATATTCTATAACCGGTGAAGTCTGTCTGTGGTAGACTTCCAGTCTTTCACGAACAACGGCTTCCCTATCATCGTCACGTTGTACGAGCTTTTCGCCCGTCTCATCATCCAGCCCTTCGGTCTTAGGGGGCATAAACCTTATATGATACACTTTTCCGGTCGAAGGACAATACCTTCTTCCGGTAATTCTTTCAATAATCGCATTATCGTCCGCTTTTATGACAACAACGGCATCAAGACGTTCGCCCATTCCGGCGAGAGTTTCATCCAGCGATTCAGCCTGTGCGACGGTACGCGGAAAACCGTCCAGAAGCAACGAATCGCCGGCTTTTTTAATCGCCTTCGCCATTATGCTCACGACGACATCGTCCGGCACAAGTTCGCCGCGATCAATTATCGCCGCAAGTTTTTTGCCCAGCTCGCTGCCGCTGGCCTTCTCGGCACGGAAGATATCGCCGCTCGAAAGATGCGTCATTCCGTATTTTTTCGCCAGCCGCTGAGCCTGCGTGCCTTTGCCCGCGCCTGGAGGGCCAATCAGCACTATCCTCATGCATATGCTCCCTTTATGCGGGTACTCCCGCCGAGGAAGCCGCCGTAATTTCGCATAACCAGTTGAGCTTCAATTCTCTGAATCAGGTCCAACACGACAGACACAAGAATCAGAAGGCCTGTCCCGCCGAGGAACGCCGATACCTGGAACGGTATGCCCATCTTACTTGCCACAAGTGCCGGCAAAACGGCGATTATCGCCAAAAATGCTGCACCGCAGTAGGTTATTCGCTCCATAACGGTTTCAAGATAATCGGCTGTACGCTTGCCAGGCCGCAGGCCTGGAATAAAATGGCCCATGTCCCGCAACTGGTCGGACATATCTTTGGGCCGGAACTGAACCGTTGTCCAGAAATACGCAAAGAAATAAATCATCAGCACTTCAAGTATGGTGTAGACGAACGCACCAGGCCTGAATGATTCAGGAATCGCCTGGAAAAACGATGCCCAGAATCCTGTGCCGTTACCAAACAGTCGGCCAATCCAGTCGCCTACCAGACCGACTATCATCATCAGCGACGAGGCAAAGATAATCGGCATAACGCCGCCGTGGTTTACGCGAAGCGGTATGTAATGCCGCTGTCCGCCGTAAACGCGACGGCCCCTGGTCAGCTTAGCCTGCTGAATCGGAATACGTCGTTGGCCTTGCGTTATCAGAATCGCGCCGGCAACTACAAACACGAACGACAGGGCAAGGACGATAATCTTCATCGGCCCTATATCGCCGCTATCGCCGAGCTGGAAACTGCTTTTGGCAAAAAGTTCACGAATTGCATACGGCAGACGTGCAACGATGCCAGCCATGATAAGCAGGCTTATGCCGTTGCCGATGCCGTATTCGTCAATCTGTTCGCCCAGCCACATCAGGAACATCGTGCCGGCGGTCAGACAGATAACCCACGTCGTAAACAGCAGCCACGAACCCTGCCACGACGGATACACCATCGAAAGGCCGCCCGGCAGGGTCTGGGTTGAAATCCACTTCAAAAACATTATCGCCTGAAAAATACACAACGCCACCGTAGAGTAGCGTGTATATTCATGTATCTTTTTCTGGCCGGCAGGGCCTTCCTTCTGAAGTTTTTCTATAGCAGGCACAACCTGCGCCAGAAGCATGAATATGATGGAAGCTGTAATATACGGCATGATTCCAAGGCCGAACAGCGAGCTTTGACTCAGGCTGCCGCCCGTGAACATGCCGTAATATTCCATCGCCTCACCAAAAAGTCCGCCGCCTTTGCCCTGAAAAAGACTTCTAATGGCATCCTGGTTTATGCCTGGAAGCGGTATTGCAAAACCTACTCTATAAATCGCAAGCAGCGCGATTGTAAAAAGCAGTTTGCCCAACAATTCCGGTATGGTAAATATGTTCTCAATCACCTGCCGGAAGTTGTTTTTGTTGACGAACACATACCAGTACGCCGTAAAAATAATCAAAGCGAAAACTATTTCGCCGACAGCCGGCATGGTTTCCTGCACTCGCCAGTTCAGCGAGGCCGCATTAGCCAAGCCGATGCCGCCCTTGACTATCATATAGGCGCCCGCACCGCCGGCTGCACCCAGAGCCGCCATCCTGAAAGTTTCATATGAAGTTTTCGTTTTGAATGCAAACAATACGCAACAGGCCAGCACAATCAGGCCGCCCGCTAGTTTAGCCCATTCAAACTGGTCGCCGGAGATATAGTGTCCTCCGCACATCCATACGCCTGCGGCGATGAACATCAGGACTGACAATATTTTTATGATACGAAATCCCACGTGCGATACCTCTTGCTGTCAGGATTTATTTTTCCTCTGCGCTTCCGCCGGCATTGGTTATTTTCTCTTTCGCGGATGCCGAAAATTTCGCCGCCACAACGGTAAGTTTCTTGCTAAGATCGCCGTTGCCGAGGATTTTGACCGGTTTGCCGGCATCGCCGATAAGGCTGACCTTTTTCAGCGAGGCAGCGTCAACAGTCGCACCATTGTCGAACGCGGCATCCAGCGCGGCGACATTTACAACCTGATAGACCATGCGGAAGTTGGCGTTATTGAACCCGCGTTGCGGCATACGCGCTATGGTCGGGTTCTGGCCGCCTTCATAGCCCAGGCGACGCGATGAGCCGGCTCGTGCGCCGTAGCCCTTGTGCCCGCGGCCGGATGTTTTGCCTTTGCCCGAGCCTACGCCGCGGCCTATGCGTTTACGTTTTTTGTACTTGCCTGCGGCTGAAAGTATATCGTCTAATTTCATTTTATTTCAACTCCTCTGAGCTTGCTGACGCAATCTGCCGAACGAAGCACTTTCAGTGCCTGCATTCCGGCACGCAGCAGGTTCTTTGGGCTGGTCGAGCCGTATGCCTTGCTCAGCAGGTTATGAATACCCGCCAACTCGAACAACGGACGAAGTTTTTTGCCTGCAATAACGCCAGTACCTTCGCCCGCCGGTATGAGCACCACGCTGGAAGCTCCGGATTTAGCCTTGACTTCGTGCGGGATGGTGCTTCCGCGAAGCGGCACTGTCACCATGTTCTTGATAGCGGCAGCCTTGCCCTTTTCGACGGCATTGGGCACCTCGTTAGCCTTGCCGTAACCCATGCCGACGCGCCCATTGCGGTCACCCACGACCACTAAGGCTGCGAAGCTGAAACGACGGCCGCCCTTGACCACTTTTGCACAGCGATAAATCTGGATTATGTTTTCTTCCAGTCCGCCTGCTTTTTCAAACTCATTTGTGTTCTTCTGCAAAGCCACGGGTAACTCCTGACTTTAGAATTCCAAGCCGCCCTTGCGGGCCGCCTCTGCCAACTCGTGAATTCGGCCGTGATACGGATAACCGTTACGGTCAAACACGATTTTTTTTATTCCCTTTTCAACAGCCTTTGCTGCCAGAGCCTCACCGACGACGGCTGCGGCAGTTTTGTTTTTGCGGCTGTTGCCGCCTATTTTGCCGACGATTTCCTTTTCAAGTGTGGATGCCGCCGCAAGAGTACGTCCAGTCTCATCATCTATGAGCTGAACGTAAATATTATGGTTACTGCGGAAAACGCTCAGCCTCGGTCGCAGAGCCGTTCCCTGAATTTTTTTACGCACACGCCGTTTGCGACGCTCGCGACGTTCCTGTTTCAAATCTATAGGCTTCATCAGATTGCCTCATTAAAAATTCATTACCACGGGCCGTGTCATCGGCGACGCTACGCACAGCCGCCGGTAGATAAACCCGATAAAAAACCTCAGTCCAATAACCGTTAGCTGCCGAAAGCCTTGCCGACTTTGCGGCGAACCTTTTCGCCGGTATAGCGGACGCCTTTGCCTTTATATGGTTCAGGCGGCCTTGTACGGCGGCACTTGGCGGCAAATTCGCCGACAGCCTGTTTGTTAACACCTTTTACAGTGAATTTTGCCGGCTCACTATCGCCGCGAGCCTGTGCGTTTTCGACTTCAACCTGTATGCCAGCCGGCAATGCCAGAACTTCAGGATGACTTTTCCCGCAGTTGATAGTAAAATTCTTTCCCTGAAGCTGTACGCCGTAGCCAACGCCGTAAACTTCCAACTTTCGCTCAAAACCCTTCGTCACGCCTGTTATCATGTTATTCACAAGCGCCCTGGCTGTTCCGTGAAGGGCGCGGCAGGCCTGCTCGTCGTTTTTGCGATCCACGACGACCTGGCCTTCTGCGACTGTCACTGTCACCTGGGGGTTGAACGTAAAACTGTCACTGCCAAGTTTGCCCTTGACCGTAACGGTAGACCCTGCAACGGCGACATCTACGCCGCCGGGGATTTCTATCGGTTTCTTGCCTATACGCGACATTCTTTCACCTGCCTTAAATCACTTTTAGCAGACCGTGCAGAGCAGTTCGCCGCCGACGTTCTTCTCGCGACATTCGCGGTCGCTGAGTACGCCAAAGCTGGTCGAAACCACGGAAATACCCATGCCGTTAATCGGACGGGGCAGTTCGCCTGCCGACCTGTAAACGCGGCAGCCTGGCCGGCTGATACGCTTGAGTTCGGTAACAACGTCTTCGCCCGTCGGTCCGTATTTGAGATATATCCTCAACAGGCCCTGCTTGTTGTCTTCAATTTTTGTATAATCTTCGACATACCCTTCCGCCTTCAATACACGGCTGATGCCTTCACATATTTTAGAGGCGCGGATATTAACCACCGAATGCTTCGCCTGTATGGCGTTGCGGATTCGGGTCAGCATGTCTGCGATGGGATCAGAGAGACTCATAATCCATTCCTTCCATTACCAACTGGCTTTTTTCATACCTGGAATCAGCCCGTCCAGGGCCATCTTCCTCAAACACAAACGGCAGACGCGAAACTTGCGATACACGCTTCTGGACCGTCCGCACAACTGGCAGCGCCGTACTGTTCTGCTGGAGAACTTCGGCGTCAGCTTGGCTTTTGCTATCTTGGACTTGCTTGCCATGACTCTTGACCCTTTTTGTTTAGTCGCGGAAAGGCATGCCCATAAGTTTCAGCAACTTGCGAGCCTGCTCGTCATTTTCCGCTGATGTCTCGATTGAGATATTCATGCCCTGCGTGAACGTCATCGCCGCCGGATCGATTTCCGGAAACACCGACTGTTCACTAAGGCCCATGTTATAATTGCCCTGGCCGTCGAACCCGGACGGATTCAAACCGCGAAAATCCTTCACCCGCGGTATGGCCAGCGAGATGAGACGGTCAAGAAATTCGTACATTCTCTCACGACGAAGCGTGACTTTCATGCCGGCGTTCATGCCAGCCCGAACCTTGAAGTTGCTGACCGACTTGCGGGCTTTGGTAATTATGGGTTTCTGGCCCGAAAGTTTCGCAAGCTGCTCGGCGCAGGCTTCATAGCGTGCCTTGTCGGTAGAATGCTGGCCAAGGCCCATCGATATAACCACCTTCTTTACCGCCGGAATCGACATCGGATTGGCGATGCCGTCGGCTACGAAGGCTGGCATGATTTCTTTTTTGTATTTTTCCTTCAGACGTGACATTTACGTTTGCCTCGCAGATTACCTGGCTTTTCTGACAACACCCAACGACTTGCCGCTTTTGACGGCGAGACGTTCCTTGCTACCGTCGGCATTGACGGCGAAGCGCACCCGCGTCGGCTGGGAAGTTTCAGGGTCTATCGGCATGACATTGGAAATATGCACGGGCATTTCCTTCTTCATGCGACCACCTTTGGGATTCTTCCGGCTGGGCCGCAGATGACGGAACACCTCGTTTATGCCCTTGACCAGAACCCTGCTCTCATCCGGATATACACGGATAACTTCGCCGGTCTTGCCCTTGTCATCGCCGGCGACGACAACGACCATGTCACCTTTTTTTACTCGCAGTGCCATAGTTACACCACCTCCGACGCAAGCGACACTATTTTCATATAATTTTTTTCTCGCAACTCGCGGGCTACCGCACCGAAGATGCGTGTTCCCTTCGGGTTGCCATCCTTATCGATAAGAACCGCCGCGTTCGAATCGAACCGCACATAACTGCCGTCTTTTCGGCGCGTTTTTTTGGCGGCTCGAACGATCACGCAACGTACCACGTCGCCGGCTTTGACGTCGCCGCCGGGGATGGCTTTCTTGACCGAGGCGATTATGACATCACCCAGGCCAGCCATTCTGCGGGTCATGCCGTGACGGCGGGTAGTTGAACCGCCCAGCACCCGGATACAGCCTATAATCCTGGCGCCGCTGTTGTCGGCTACGTTGAGTCTTGTTTCTGCCTGAATCACAATACTATCCTCTTATCATTAACCAACCGCGGGCCGCACTACGCGAACCAGACGGTGTGCTTTCTTCTTGCTTAGCGGCCGAACCGGCACGATTTCAACCATATCGCCGACCTTAGCCTGCTCCAGCTCGTCGTGCACCGCCAGCTTCGTACGCCGGCGAAGATATTTGCCATAAGTCTCATGCTTGACGAGATTGTCTATCTGGACCGAAACCGTCTTGCTGCCGCTCTTGGATATCACCGTGCCAACCTTGGCGCGACGGTTATGATTTTTTTTCTGTGCTTCGTTCGTCATTTGAACTCGCCTTTCCTGCTCTTACGCTGTCTGCTGTGCAGAAAGTTCACGCTGGCGGATAACCGTACTGATGCGGGCGATATCCTTGCGGGTTTTGGTTATCTGCGAAGTGTTTTCCAGTTTTTCAGTCACCGATTGGCTGCGGAGGTCGAATATCCGGCGTTTGAGGTTCGCCAGTTCAGCCTGCAGTTCCGCGTCCGACATATTTTTTATTTCATTTATCTTCATGGTTGGTCTTCCAGAGATTTTTTCATGCCACTATACGCCGTGCTTGCGGGCAACCATACGGCAGCGAACCGGCAGTTTCATCGCCACGCGACGCAGTGCGTCCTTGGCAGCCTCTTCCGAAACGCCGCCGATTTCGAACATTACCTGGCCGGGCTTGACCACCGCAACCCAATGCTTGGTTTCGCCCTTGCCTTTGCCCATTCGAACTTCCAACGGTTTGCCGGATATCGGCTTGTCGGGGAATATTCGAATGTAAACCTTACCTATACGACGCAGGAAGTGAGTCGCGGCGATACGGCCGGCTTCTATCTGTCGGGCCGTTATCCACGCCGGCTCCATCGTCTGAAGTCCGTATTCACCGAAGTTCACGCGATTGCCGCGGGTCGCATTGCCGCTTATTCTGCCGCGCATCTGCTTGCGGTGTTTAACTCTTTTGGGCATCAAAGGCATCTTATCTTACCTCGTTACCAATCCGGCAGACTTCGGCAATTCGCCGCCATTCCGCCTTTGCCTATTTCCTTGACACGCTATCTTATCGTCAAATCTTCAAAATATCTCGCCGCCATGCGGTTCGAAAATCTGAAAATCACCAAAATCACTCTTCCGATGTCGCCGTTGGCGCATCAGCCTCGCCGGCTGACGTCTGCTGCTGTTGTGCTATGCCTTTGCCGCGGCTGCGACGACGGCGACGCGGCCGACGGCCGTCAGCTGCGTTACGCGCCTGCTGTTGTGCAATCATCTCTTCTTCGGTCAGCTGTTCGCTGAAAAGGCCGCGATACACCCACACCTTTATGCCGATAACACCATAAGTGGTGAAGCACGGCGTATAGCCGTAATCGACGTCGGCTTCAAGGGTGTGAAGCGGCACACTGCCGAGAACCATCTTTTCGTTGCGGGACATTTCCGCACCGCCAAGACGGCCGGAGAGCATTATCTTTACGCCGCGGGCGCCAGCCTGCATGGCGGCTTCCGCCTTCTGCTTCATGCAACGACGAAAACTCGCACGCCGCTTGAGCTGTTCGCTTATGCCCTCGCCTATCAGCCGCGCATCCAGGTCGGGATTGCGTATCTCGACAATATTAACATTCACGCGACGGTCGGTCAGTTCTTCCAGGGCATTTTTAATCTTGTCGACTTCGGCGCCTTTGGGCCCGATTACAATGCCCGGCCGTGCGGTCTTGAGGATTACCTTGACCTCTTCACGGGTGCGCTCTATCTCGACGGAACTTACAGCTGCGAACGGAGGCGTCCGGTTGAGCCGCTGATCGAGAAATTCGCGAATCTTCGCGTCTTCGACGAGGAATTCGCCGTAGTTGCTCTTGGGTGCAAACCAGCGGCTGCGCCATCCGAGCGTCACACCTGTTCTGAATCCGATTGGATTTACTTTCTGGCCCATATAAAATGCCTCGCGTCTGTGCTTCAATCCTTAAAAAGTTAATCTACGTCGACAACCACGGAAATATGGCTGGTGCGTTTCAATATGTTATATGCCCTGCCGCGGTCTTTGGGACGAAACCGCTTCATCACGGGCCCTTCGTCGATTCGTATCTCCTTGACAATCAGGGTATCGACGTCGGCTTCGCCTTCATTGGCGCTGGCCACGGCGGATTTGATAACTTTCGATATCATGCCCGACGCCCTGTTTGGGGAGAACTTGAGGATGTTCAATGCGTCCTGCACATCCCGGCCCCTGACCATATCGGCGACCAGCCTCATTTTGCGGGCCGACATGCGGGCAAACTTGTGTGTTGCGTTCCAAGCCATCTTACGATGCTCCATTTTCAATCTCGATTAAATAACGTTCAGCCTATGCCTTGGCGGGGGCTGCAGCTGGTGACGATGCAGCCGCGGCAGCCTTGGCGCCGCTATGGCCACGGAAGCTGCGGGTAGGACTGAACTCGCCGAGTTTATGCCCTACCATGTCTTCGGTAATCAGTACGTTCGTGAACACTTTGCCGTTGTGCACCGAAAAATGCTGGCCTATGAATTCCGGCACTATTGTGCAGTCACGCGACCAGGTCTTGATGGGCGTACGATCGCCGGCTTCTTTAGCCTTCTCGACCTTGGCAAAAAGTCTTTCGTTCACATAGGGGCCTTTTTTCGCACTTCGCGTCATGGCTTATCCTCTTGTTGGTTCAATCATTACTATCCGATTATTCATTACAACGTCAACTGCCCTGTACGGGTGTTGCGGCGGCGACGCAGTATCATTTTGTTCGACGTCTTGCGTCTGTTGCGTGTCTTGCCGCCCTTGGAGAGCTTGCCCGTCGGCGAGGTAGGATGACGGCCGCCGGAACGTCGGCCTTCACCGCCGCCCATCGGATGGTCAACAGGGTTCTGGCAACTGCCGCGAACGTGTGGCCGACGGCCCAGGTAACGCTTGCGGCCGGCTTTGCCCCAACGAACGGACATATGTTCTATATTGCCCAGCTGGCCGAGAGTCGCGCGGCATGACGCATGAAGTATGCGCATTTCGCCCGACGGCAGAATAATCGTCGCGCGGTCGCCTTCGCGGGCGACGAGCTTGGCTGTTCCGCCTGCAGTGCGTACCAGTTGGCCGCCTCTGCCGGCTGTCATCTCAATATTGTGAATATCAAGGCCCAGCGGAATCTTCCGCAGCGGCAGGCAGTTGCCGACGGTCGGCTCGCTACCGATGCCGCTATACACCTTGCTGCCCACCTTCAAACCCACAGGCGAGAGAATGTATCGTTTTTCGCCATCCTCGTACTGCACCAGCGCAATATTGCATGTACGGTTAGGATCATATTCAATGGTCATAACCTCGGCAGCCATTCCGTCCTTGTTCCGCTTCCAGTCTATCAGGCGGTAGCGACGCTTGTGCCCGCCCCCACGAAACCTCGACGTTACAACTCCCTTGAAATTGCGGCCGCCGGTCTTCTTGAGCGGACGCAACAGCGACTTCTCCGGCGAATTCGAGGTGACTTCCGAACGGATGTTCACCGACGAATTACGACGGCCTGCTGATGTCGGTTTGTAAATTTTTATCGGCATGGTGGTCTACCTTTTCTTGCTCTTTAGAACAGGTCGATGTGGTGGTCGGGATGAAGCACCACGATAGCCTTTTTCCAATCTTCGGTGTGTGCCATCACTCTTCCGGTGCGACGCGGTTTGCCCTTGCGGCTCTGCGTGCGGACTTCCACAACCTTTACGTTATAAATCTTTTCTATCGCCTGCTTGATTTGTGCCTTGTTCGCCTTGGGCGACACCTGAAACGCATAGGCGTTCAACGAACTTGACTGATGCGTGCCCTTTTCGGTCACAAGCGGACGGATGATTGTGTTGAACATGTCGTTTTCCACGGTTATGCCTCCTTACCGCAAAGAAGCTTCATCGCCTCGCGGGTCACAACCATCTTGCTGCGCGTAGCCACATCATAGGCGTTGAGTTCTTCGGCTATGCGTACCATGAGGTCGGGAATGTTTCGCGAGGAGAGATAAACGTTTTTGTCGCGTTCTGCCAGCGTAAGCAGGCAGGTGCGGTTGACTTTGAGGTTTTTCATGAGTTCAGCCATCCTGCCCGTTTTGGGTTCGGTGCAGCTGAGGCCTTCGAGAACCATGATATCCTGGCCGATGATTTTGGCCAGAATCGCGCTGTTGAGAGCCGCGCGACGCATATTCCTGGGCAGGGCTTTGCTGAAATCGCGGGGAGCTTTGGCGAAGGTATGGCCGCCTTTGCGAAGAATCGGAGCGGCTTTGTCGCCGTGGCGGGCGTTGCCCGTGCCCTTCTGGCGATAAATCTTCTTCGAAGAAAAAGCAACATCGCCACGGGACTTGGTCTTCACCGTGCCCTGACGTCTATTGGCGTGATACGTGACCACTGCCTGCTTCACCAAATCGACGTTGACGCTGCTGCCGAAGGTTTCTTCGCCTATCTGCAGCGTATCGACCTGTTTGCCTTGCGTGTTGTATACTGGTACTTCAAACATATTTCAATCCTTTACGACTCAGGCCTTTACCTTGGCCGTTTTGGACTTGCGAATCATGAGATAACCGCCTTTGGCGCCGGGTACCGGGCCTTTTATAAGGAGGAGGTTATTCTCCCTGTCAATACCCACAAGCGCGTGATTGCGGCTGGAGACACGGTCGCATCCCATATGGCCGCCCATGCGTTTGCCTTTACGAATTTTCGGGCCCATGCCCAGGTTCGTGCCATGGCCGCCGATTGAACCTGGCGCCCGATGCTTGCGCTCCGTGCCGTGCGTGGCACAGAAACCGCCAAAGCCGTGACGCTTCATGGGGCCGGCGTAACCTTTGCCCTTGCTCGTCCCGATGACGTCCACATACTGAACGCCGTCAAAAACCTCAACGGTCAGAGTCGTGCCGACTTCAGCATCGCCGTCGCCATCCATGCGGAACTCGCGGACGAATTTCTTCGCCGCTGTGCCTGCCTTGGCGGCATGGCCGATTTCAGGCTTGGAAGCCCGGTGCGGCTTTACGTCCTCGAAGCCCATCTGAACAGCGGAATAGCCGTCGCTGTCGGAACTCTTGACCTGCAGGACCGTGCAAGGTCCAGCCTGAATGACGGTCACTGGGTGAAGTACCCCAGCCTCGTCATACACCTGGGTCATGCCAACTTTCTTACCTAGTAATGCAGAAAGCATCATTCTCACCTGCCAAACTTATGCCTTAATCTTTATGAAGACGCCTGCCGGTACCACGAGACGGTTGAGGGCTTCAACCGTGCGGACGGTCGGCTCGTATATGTCGATTATCCGCTTGTGCGTACGCATCTCGAACTGGTCGCGGGACTTCTTGTCGACATGCGGACTGCGAAGAACCGTATAGCGCTCTATACGCGTTGGCAGCGGGATAGGCCCACACACGCGGGCTCCCGTGCGCTCGGCATGCTCTACGATTTCTTTCGCCGAGCTATCCAACGCCCGGTGATCGTAGGCTTCCATTCGAATCCTTATTCTGCCGTTATCCATGGAGTTTTACTCCTGCTTTCATCTGGTCTTAACTGTATTTCCGCACTCTCAGCCTGGAGATGCAGAGCCGTAAAAATTTACAGATTTTCGGCTTTGTGTCAATCACAAAACCTTTATTTTTCAATATTTTTATCGAATCGTGACATCGTCACAAAAAACTTCCGCCCATACACTACCGCTGGGCCACGTACCACTGCATATTGTGGTCTCACGCAAACTGTCGTAGCTATTTTAAAAAGTTTCAAGTTCCAGGATGGCAACTTACAAGCAATTTTTTTAATAAAGTATCAAGGTTCATTTTCGTAAACATAACGCCAATCGTCATATTTTGTGAAGTTGACGCCTGCGTGAAATTTTTTCTTGAACACTCTTACTTTTTAAACTTTTTAACTTTTTAAACAAATTCAGCTTAGCTGAATGATAATATTTTTTCGCCAACCTGCGGCGGTGCCGGGGCATATTTCAGCGGCTCCATCGACCCGCTGGCTCGGCCCTGGCTCAGTGACCGCAACTGCGTCGAATATCCGAACATCTCCGATAGCGGAACTTCAGCCGTCACTACGAGATATTTTCCTCTCGACTCCTGGCCGGTGATTATCGCCCGCCGCGATGCAAGATCACTGGTTATCGCACCGAGGAACTCGTCCGGCGTCGAAACCTCAAGTTTCATTATCGGTTCAAGGAAAACTGGGTTGGCCGCCTGGACTGCTTCGTTGAACGCTACCGCAGCTGCCTGCGTAAACGCCGCTTCACTTGAATCAACCGGATGCTCCTGGCCGCCCAGCAGAGTTATTTTCAAATTCTGCATGGGATAACCCGCCAGCGGCCCACTTGCCGACGCGGCAAGCAAACCTTCTTTTATCGCAGGCAGATATTGGCCCGAAATGCCTTCCTTGCACTGGTTTACAAAAACAACGCTCGGCTGGCCTTCCGCCGGTTCATACGGCTCAACGCGAAGCATAACCCTCGCATAAAGCCCTCTGCCGCCAATCTGACGCTCGAAAGTGTGGTCTATTTCCTTTGTCGCAGTGGCTGTTTCCTTGTACGCCACTCGCGGCTTGCCGACGCGAACTTCCAGCTTCATGTCGCGAACCAGCTTGTTCTTGACGATTTCCAGGTGCAGCTCGCCCATGCCGGATATAACCGTCTGGCCGGTCTCGCTGTTATAGGAATACTGGAAACTGGGGTCTTCGCGGCGAAGCGTATTCAGCGCATCTATCAGTTCCTGTTTGTCGGCGTTGGTACGCGGTTCGATGGACATGGAAATCACCGGATCGGGAAACGCAAGCCGCTCAAGCACCACCGGGTGCTTGGGGTCACATAACGTATCGCCGGTTATGCAGTTACGCATGCCGACGAGCGCCACTATATTGCCTGCCGACGCATCTTCGCGGGCGTATCGCTGCTTGGCGTGCATCTGCCATATGCGGCTGACGTTTTCCTTTTTATCCTGCGTGGCGTTGAGCACCCGGCTGCCGGCTTTGAGCGTGCCGCTATATATGCGGACAAAGTTCAAATCGCCGTGCGTATCCGATGTGATTTTGAACACCAGCGCCGAAAACGGTTCTTTCGGGTCGGGGTGGCGAATCACTTTTTTATCGCTATCGAGCGATTCGTGGCCCACTATCGACGGAACATCACTTGGACTTGGTAAAAAATCTACGACCGCGTCTAGCAGCGGCCTGATGCCCTTATGTTTGAGGGCTGTTCCGCAAAGTACAGGCTGAATTTTTCCAGCTAGCGTTCCCTTGCGGATGGCGTTCAAAATATCCTGTTCGCCGAGCTCTTCCTCGGCGAGATATTTTTCCATAACTTCGTCGTCGAATTCGGCGACTCGGTCAATCATTTCCGTGCGAGCCAGTTCCGCTTCGTCGGCGTATTCTGCGGGAATTTCTTCCACTCGCAGCGTGGTAGCCGTTTCAGCGGGGTCATAGAAATAGGCTTTGCGGCGAATCAGGTCTATCTGGCCTTGAAAAGTTTCAGACGCACCCATAGGTATCTGCAACTTTACCGGCCTGCCGTTAAGCCTTGTCTCTATTTCCTTTACAACCATCTCGAAGTCAGCCCCGAGCCGGTCCATCTTGTTAATGAAACACAGGCGAGGCACTTTATACCTGTCCGCCTGATGCCAGACCGTCTCGCTCTGGGCTTCCACGCCGCCTACGCCGCAGAAAACGCAAATCGCGCCGTCCAGAACTCGCAAGCTTCGCTCAACTTCAATTGTAAAATCAACGTGTCCCGGCGTATCGATGAGATTTACGCAACATCCGTTCCAGTCAAAGGTCGTAGCAGCCGAAGTTATCGTAATTCCGCGTTGCTGTTCCTCTTCGAGGTAATCCATGACCGCTGTGCCGTCGTGCACCTCGCCGATTTTGTAAGTTCTGCCGGCAAAAAACAATATGCGTTCGGTTACGGTGGTCTTACCGGCGTCTATGTGTGCACAGATGCCGATATTTCGGATTTTGCTTATCTCTTTGGCCATCACTATCCGGTGTAACAACACGCCATCATGCGATTTTCGTCGCACTGTACAAGCGAGCGTCCTTAATAAGCTAAAAAAACTAACCGGACGCTCAAATTTCGCCGACACTCAATCGACGCCGTCAGGCAGCGTCATCGTGTCAGCGGTAAAAACACCCTCGCAGGCGTGCATCCGATTTGGATAACTGCCTGCGTAACCTGCCGTTACGGTTGAACACCATATTCCGGCAAGCCGGCTGTTTTTATCTCTGCCGCTTTTGCGCGAGCGGCTTGCGCTCGAGCCCCGACGGTTACTCCTGGCGAGTCCATCAGGGTCAGCCGCGGTTTCCTTCAGGCTGTTTTCGTCTGCCAAGCCTATGTATTCAGCCTGCCGACATCTATCACCAGAGGCGTTTCGCAAACCTCTTTAAGAAGGACCTTTCGGCCGATTCAAACATTGCCGCTTCGCGGTTTCTTTTAAAATTTTTTTTGAGAAAAACCGCATTGGCCTTGTTTGAAGGAGGTCAAATAATATCAGAATCTTTTGTAACCGCAAGTGCTTTATCGATTTTTTTAAAAAAATTTCAAAATTTTTAAAATTTGGATTTTTTACAGCGGCGGGTTTAGAAATGCTTTGGGGATTTTCTTTTTATTTTTAGTGTTTAATTCCTAAATTTTAATTTGCATTTCCCCCAACATCTCCTTAACATGAATTTTCCCATGGGGTCAGCAGTCGGGGCCAGCATTTTTACAGCCGTCGCATGCAACCTCAAGGCAAAAAAGCGTTTGTATGTATAGTCAGAAGCATCGAATTTAATATTGCCGAAAATCTTGAGAATAGGAGACAAAATGAAATCCGGCGTATTTTTCTTATCAATGATATTTTTTTGCAGCACAGTTTTGAGCGATACCGTTGAACTTGGACAAAAAAGTTATACAGATGTTCTCATATCGGGAGTTACCAAAGACAAGATACTTTTCATACAGGCCGGCAGGGTCAAAACAGAAAAACCGCTCAATGAAGTAACAAAATTAAAAATAGATTTATTTCCTGATTTTACGCGGGCGGAGGAATTGGCGGCGTTAAACCAATATCAGAAGGCTATGCAACAATATCTGGATGCGTATACGAAAGTAAAATCGCTGAAAATGACATGGCAGTTAACATCGGAAGAATGTCTCGACAACGGACAGAAGATTTTGGGCGAAACATATGCCGCCAACGCAAAGAGCGAATGGATTAAAGACCTTATAAAACTCCGTTATGCCAAAACCAAATCAATGGAATCAACAGGTGGGCAGCAGGCCAGCGCCATCCCTCAGGAAGCAGCCCAAGAACCCACCGATAAACCACAAACTGACGCCGTGAAGGACGAAACCAAAACTGTCAACGATAACCAGATATGCAAGGAATGTCGCGGCAAGGGGACTGTTAAATGTAAGAAATGTAACGGCTCAGGTAAAATAAAGTGTACTCACAAAACGATTACCAATGGTCACGATGAATACCACGCACATTATTACGAAATATGTCCTACCTGTGACGGCAAGGGTTTTATTCCGGAAAAATACCAAGTATGGATTCCTGAACGATACGTCGCAACAAAATATGTCCCCGGTTACTATTCCAAGCGTACAAGAAAAGTGGCCTGTCCAAACCCGCAGTGCAGGCCTTATCCCAAAGACCCGAGAATTCATATTATCTGGATGTGTCCGCTATGTGCGACGGCAAAATACCCCGGCTATATCGACTGTCCCGATTGTCAGAATGGCCGGTGCACCTGCCCCAAATGCGGCGGAAGCGGAAAGATAACTCAGGAAACAACGCCTGAGCAGACAAACAGCCGTACAACCCAACCGTAATATTTTGTAAAGTACGCGAATATGTATAAAGATGTAAGAATATGAAAACCAGGCTACTTGTCGACTAAACAAAACAGCGAAAAAGGTGTGCACGGGCACGGCCATATGGCCAACGTCATTAAAACTTGGCTGCCGACATCGACGGATAACGGCGGCAATCGCGATTGAGTTTTTTCGAATATCGCGGAATGAAATAATCATACAATCGGCTCACAAATTCTTTTACAGATATGAACACTCTTAGAGACGCAACCTGACAATTTTGCGTGCAATAAAACTACCAGATTATTTCAGCTTGTCGTATGCTTTTTTGTAGAGGTCGGCGCGGGTGGATTCGTCCAGCTTGCAGAACGCGCGGACGGCAGCGGCAAGCGCTCGTTTTTTAGTCCAGCCGGATTCGTCGATGACTTCGTCAAACTTTTCGGCCAAATCCGGCGGTATTTCCGCACCAAAAGGAATTGTATTTATTTTCCTGACCATACCCTGATTTCATTACTTGACACGAATTAAGTCAACAAAAGAATTATTAAGTAAACTTAAGTTTTATATTGATTTCCAATCTTTAATGATGTAGAAATAGAAATCCCACGAGGCCCCCAAGGCCCACCACAGCGGCGGGCGGGTGCTTTTTTCCGCATCCGTCCCGCTGCTATTTTATATCTCCAATAGCCTGTCTTGTAATATCATATAATCAGAGCAAAACAGAGTCGGCGATATCAACTTAGTATGTTTTTCAAACAAGACGGCGGGCAAAAATGTGAGTACAGGCACGGCCAGAGGCCGACATCGTTAAAACGTGGATGCTGACATCGGCGGCTAAAGAATGCTCTAATGGCGGCGATGAAAAAAATCCCCATCTTTTATAGCGTTATCATCGCCGAAAATTTTATATGGCAATTCTGAAAAATAATCACAGATATTCCGGCATCATCTGCAAATCTGCAAAGACGAAACCGTCGTTTTTTTAAGGCAAACTCTTAGAGCATGTTAAACTTGACTTTGCGCCTTGTTGCTGTTTGCGGCGTCGGCTGGCTGCGTCAGGCTGCATCGGAAACCATAT
>CAZIAZ010000002.1:0-96298 GCA_964536835.1 uncultured Planctomycetaceae bacterium
CTCGTCCTCAACGACGCAACAAGGCGCAATTTCAAATTTAACATGCTCTAAAACCGTAGAATTGTGAAGGATAATATTTAAAAATTTTAAATTATTTAAAAAATTAAAAATTTAAAAAATATTAGAAAGACGTTTTTTGAGGTAATATCCCAATCCTGAACAGCCCAGCATAACGCTCAATACGGTAAGCGGCTCAGGCACTGCCGAACCGTAAAGAGTAACATTTGTACCACTGTGGCTATACCAGCTTTCGTTGAGCCCTGCGTAATCCGAGCCGCCTTCATCGGAATATCCGTAAAGTTTGAACACGTAAAGCGACGCCGATAAAACGGACGTCAAATCAACAGTCCATACAATCGGCTCATCAGGTTGTGCCGCCGTACCATTACCGTCATAATTATCCAAATCAATCGTTCCGACCAATTGATCGTTTACGTACAAATCCCACTTGGATGCGCCGTACGGTTCATCAGGATTGTCGTTATCCTCATATTTCCCGCGGGAAAGCGACATGACTATCGAGGTCAAATCGTATCCGACAGTATCGGTTATCGACCATGAATAATATTTTGACGTGTCGCGGACTTCCGACGTTGCCCAGTGATTCGAGCAGAAAACGCCGGCATATTTTGAACTGCCCGCGCGAAGGACATTGACGCCGGTAGCGGTAATATCGGTCGCGGAAACGCCGTTAGCCGTACTCAACACCGACACTTTCGAGGCATTGGACGCATTGCCTGCCACGTCCCATTCGGCAACCGATACCGCGCTGGCTGATGAACTCAACACACAAACTGCGATGCCAACACTGAAAAACAAAAATGTTTTTAACGTTTTCATGATATATGGTTCTCTTAATTAATCTTGTTGATTATAAGCCAAAACAGCTCAAAATCAATTCAAATCGCGCCGGTTCTGTAGTTTTTACAAAAATTCCCGCACGGCAAGAAGCATACCCTGTTTTAGACATAACATATTGGCATTGCGAGGGTAATAAAAAGGGAATCTCCACGGTTTTAAAACCGCAGAATTACGAAGGACATAGTGAATCTCTACGGGTTAAAACCCGTAGCATCATATTCATCAGGCTTTCGCCTGTCAGCCTCACGGCGGATACTTTCATCTACGGTTTAAAAACCGTAGAACTACGAAGGACATATTAAAAATTACCTTCACATGAATGCATCGCCAATAAGCGGCGGCCAATGTAGTTTTCATGCATTATTCTGCATTCTGCAAAATTTTGCCTTTGTTTCGCCATGATTCGTAGCGGCTGTTCAGAAGCGTTTCGATTTTTTTCCGCTTGAGGCTGCGGAGAGTGGAGACGATATATTGTTCGAGGTTGTGAGCCGCCTCGGCTGGGTTTCGATGCGCTCCGCCGAGCGGTTCTTCAATAATATCATTTATTATGCCAAGGTCTCGCAGGCTGGGGGCTGTGAGCTTGAGTGCCTGGGCTGCTTCCGGCGCTTTTTCGCCTGTACGCCAAAGTATGCTGGCGCAGCCTTCCGGACTGATGACGGAATAATACGAATATTGAAGCATCGCTACCCTGTCGCCGACCGCTATGCCAAGCGCACCGCCGCTGCCGCCTTCGCCGATGACTATGCAGACTACCGGCACGCGCAGCCGCGACATCTCCATAAGATTCACCGCGATAGCCTCCGCCACGCCACGCTCTTCAGAACCTACTCCAGGATACGCACCGGGCGTGTCTATAAATGTAACGACCGGCAGTGAATATTTTTCAGCAAGTCTCATCAGCCGCAGCGCCTTGCGATACCCCTCCGGCTGAGACATGCCGAAATTGTGGGCGATTTTTTCCTTGGTATCCCTGCCTTTGTGATGGCCGACGAACAGTACCTTTTCAGTGCCGATGCGGCCGAAGCCGCCGACTATCGATTTGTCGTCACCAAAGCGCCTGTCGCCGTGAAGCTCAACGAAATTCTTGACCATCATGTCGATATAATCGCGAGTCAGCGGACGCTTGGGATGGCGGGCAACCTGCACCGTCTCCCACGGCGTAAGATTGTCATAAATCTTCTTGAGCAGTGAAACATACTGAGCGCGTATCTGACGGATTTCAGACAGGTAATCGCGGCCAGTCTTTATCTGCTCATGTTCGAGGTCTTCTATCTGCTGATAAAGCCGCGCTATTTTTTCTTCAAAAGGCAGCCATACACCGGTTACAGCTATATTGTTATTTTTTGCCATTTTCCAAATCCTCAACACGGACAACTCTGGCCCGGACGGATAAAGCAGGCATTCTGGCCTGCCGGAATTTTTTAAATTTTTAACACGTCTACTGTAATATAACAGTTTTTAAACAATTTTTAATACGTCAACCGTAATCTAACGGTTTTTAAACAATTTTTAACACGTCAACCGTAATTTAACGGTTTTAAAAACAATTCAAAACACGTCAACCGTAATTTAACGGTTTTAAAAACAATTCAAAACACGTCAACCGTAATATAACAGTTTTTAAAGCAATTTAAAATACATCAACCGCAGTTCAACGCTTTTTAAAACAACTCAAATATACCACCCGCAATTTAAAAAATTTAAAAACCATTTTGCGCAAAATGGCCACGATTTGCAATATTCTTTTGCCTTGATAACGATAAGAACTATTTGGTTTATAGTGAATCTCTACGGGTTAAAACCCGTAGCATCATATTCATCAGGCTTTCGCCTGTCAGCCTCACGGCGGATACTTTCATCTACGGTTTAAAAACCGTAGAATTACGAAGGCCATATTACATTGGAAATTATTTTGTAAAAAAATTGATAAATCCAATCGGCAAGTGAAAAATGTAAATGATACAGCTTTTGGGACACAGCCCCCTATATTCGAATCGGTTTCCCCCAGCCGGTTCGATTTTAAGGCGGTGCTTGCAGTTCTCCCCCCACTGCAGGCCCGCCGTTTTTTTGTGAATCGTTCTCTACCCTACCCGACGGCCTTTATACAGTGCAAAGAGAGCAAAAATCGCCGAGCCGGCCATGGCATAAATGGCAAGGCCAGGCCGCTGCGTCATACCGGAAACACCGCCAAGAACACCGCCTGCAATTATGCCGGCTGTCGCAAAAACGGGATTCAGTCTGACCTTGCGATAAAAAACTATCGCGAATAACAGCGCCGGAAACACCCCGCAATTAAAAATACTATACGCCACAAGCAGCGTATGAATAATGCCAGGATTTTTCCACGCCAGGCAGACCGCGACAATACTCACTGCAATAGTAGCCATCCGTGTGCCCGCTACGCTACTGCCGCCTCTCAGGTCATGTTCAAATGTTGTAGCCGCAGTTATCGTACACGTATCCGCCGACGATATCAGTGCAGAAAGCAAGCCCATGGCAAGAACCACTCCCAGCGGCTTGGACATGGCATTCATCATCAGCCACGGCAGAACGTTATTTCGCTCGCCCGACGGTATGGCCGCAAAGTCTTTCGCCCAAAGGCCTATCATCACTATACCGAAACTTACGACCGTCAGCAGCAGGCCGGAAATGAACATCGACCGCCTGGCTACCGTGGCTGACCTGGCAGTAAAAAGACGGCCGAAAATATCGGGGCCGATGACAAACGAACTGCCAACGATGAGCATCATATACCACACCATCGACGCCGGAAATTCTTCGTTGACCAATTCGAATTTCAGTCCGCCAGCAGGCAGGCCGGTTTTCCCATACAATGCCCAAAGTGCAATGCCAAGGCCCGCCACGATGAACAGCAACTGTATAAAATCCGTCTTCAGTACCGACGCCTGGCCGCCCATCGCACAATATATCGTAATAAAACCCGCAGTCAGCAACATCGCAGCCAGATACGGCAGGCCGCAGAGAAGTGAAATAAGCTGGCCGGCGGCTACATACTGCGCCGCGACAATGCCGGCCCACGCCGCAATTATCAGCACAGACACAGCCCGACGAGTCCAGGGGCCAAGCAGCTTGTCGACTATATCCGCCAGCGTATAGGCTTTGAGGTTATAGATATTCTTCGCCACGAGCAGGCTTCCCGCCACCAAGCCCACCGCGCCGCTGCCAAGCCACCAGAATGAAGGAAAACCGCTGGCATACGCCAGATTCACCATGCCTATTGTCGCCGACGCCCCGACTATGCTGGCCAGCGTCGATGACGTAACCATCAAAAGGCCGCGATTCCGGCCGGCAAACACGTAATCATCAAATCCTTTTACATGACGTGAATCAAGAAAACCTATCGCCACGACAACGACGGCATAAAATATGAGAATTGCAGGGATTATCATCGTTTCAATGTTCATTTTTTACCCATCTCACGCTGACGGCGAAAAAAGTCGCTCAATAATCGGCCGGCATCGTCAGCCAATACACCGCCGATGACCTGTACGCTATGATTGAGTCTCCCGTCGTTACAGATGTTGTACAGAGTGTCGACTGCGCCGCCTTTGGCGTCAGCTGCGCCGTACACGAGCGTCGGGATTCGGGCAAGCACTATTGCGCCTGCGCACATGCAGCATGGTTCGAGCGTCACCGCCAGCGTACAGCCTTCCAGCCGCCAGTCGCCGAGTTTTCCGGCGGCTTGACGAATCGCAATCATTTCCGCATGGCCGGTCGGGTCGGCATCGATTATCCGACGATTAAAAGCGGAAGCTATTATTTCGCCGTTACGTTCGATTACCGCGCCTATCGGAACTTCATCGTATTTCAACGCTTCTTTCGCCTGTTCCAGCGCAAGCCGCATCAAACGCTCATATTTTTCTGCGTCGGACAAATTCATCGCGAAGATTGTGTGCTTTTTCCCGACAAATGTCAATTGACTTCCGTCTGCAGTTACAAATGTAACGCCTCGCGTGGATATCGCATGCCCGCCTGCATATAATTTTAAAAACAATCCGCAAAAACATGGGCGTCGCCGAAATCAAGCAATTTTGCTGGCTGGCGACATCAGAAAAATGCGGCATATTTTTTTAAAAAAAACGTAAATGAACAAGGAGTGATACCATGAAAGAATTTCCGCTGGCAAAAGTTTTTCATCTTCTCGAACCAGGGCCGACGGTTCTCGTAACGACTGCGTCAAAGGAGAGCGGCAGCAATATCATGACGATGAGCTGGCACATGATGATGGAATTCCAGCCGCCGCTCATTGCCTGCGTAGTCAGCCCGTGCAATTACAGTTACGCCGCGCTGCTTTCAACAAAACAGTGCGTAATCGCCATCCCCACGGTAGAGTTAGCCGCCACCGTTGTCGGCATCGGGAATTGCGATGCGCCGGACGTCAACAAGTTCGAGAAATTCAGTTTAACCCCACTGCCAGCCAAAAAGGTCAAAGCCCCACTTATCGCAGAATGCATAGCCAACATCGAATGTAAAGTCACGGACACACGCATGGCCAATAAATACGCCATGTTCATACTGACTGCGGTACAGGCGTGGTTTGACCCAAAACACAAGGAACACCGCATGATTCATCACAACGGTGACGGCACGTTCGAAGTCGATGATAAAAAAACGCTTAACCTGCGAAGAAAAATGACCAAATGGAAAGATATTTCGTAGAACCTATCCCAAAAACATGGGCCTCGCCTGGAACATGCTCTTCTAATACCTGCATTCAGAGCACTCGCGGGCAAATGTTTTTATGTTTTCTACGTCGCCCTTGAAAAAATGGTCGCTTGGACTGCAGATATAACCCGCATTATCTTTCGTAGCTTCAAAACACTCGCGGACAAGTTTTTTAACAACCTGCGGCGTACCTCTTTCAAAACCGGCGTTCTGGTCGAATCCGCCGACAAAGAACATCTTGTCGCCGATTTGAGCCGACGCTTTTTTCAAGTCGCAGTCGCCGCCCATACTCGGCGGCGTCATGGTTTCCAAGCCGTCGGCTCCGTTCTTCGTGACAATATTCAGCAGCGGCATCAGGCCGCCGCAAAGATGATAAACTATTTTTACCGGCGATATGCTCTTAACAGCCGAGTGTTGCCGTATATCGTACGGCAGGCAGAATTCGGAGTGCATATTCGGGCTTATCACGGTGCTAGACCCGGCTCCGCCGCCGGTTTCGAGAAGGTCACATTCAAGTTTGCCTGCAACGTTCCAGAATCTGAGCCGCTTCTGCAATATGGATTCCAGCATCGCATGTATCCACTGCGGATTGTCACACGCAGCATATATGGCCTGCTGCGTATCCATCAGACAACACAAATCCTGCCACGGGCTACCTTGCCCGAATCCGAAATACAACCCGCGAACAATGCCTTTTTCGCCGATGCGATTCCGCGCCTCGATTATCGCCGACTGGTCACAGCCGCACGGCACGGGGATATACCTGTCCGCCAGCTCCCAATCGCGCTCGGTCTTTATCAGGTATTCCGTAGTCCAGGTCGTAAACCTGTTCGACGCAAATTGATGCGTCAGTTTGCCGCCTGGCGTAGAGATTATTTCTGCATAATGCGTTACGCCGTCGGCATCGGCTGGAGTTTCTATGCGTTCAATCCGCCATTTATCAAGGTCAGCCTCTTTGAATATGGATTTGGCGGTTACGTATACGACCTGATCCATGCCCTCGAAAAATTCATACGCTTCGTACTGATTCATGCCGTTCAGATAAGTATCGAGATAATACTGCATCCAGCTATGTACCTGGCAGGGCAGCCGGTCAGGCCGCCCGTTATCGAGAACCGTCAATAGTCTTTCTCGCGAAGTCATGTTGCATTCTCCTGTAACCGATGTCCAGTTTTAGAACCTATCCCAAAAACATGGGCGTCGCCGAAATCGAGCAATTTTGCTGGCTGGCAAGGAAGAAAAATGGCGGCATATTTTTTTAAAAAAATATTCTGCCGTTTTTCTGACGCCGCCAGGCTGCAAAAGAGCCGATTGCAGGCAGCCAAGGTTTTTGGGATAGATTCTAGTATAAATTATATTTATTTGATATTCTTGCACGATATTGAACGTTTTTTTATACTATACTGACATAATGGAAAAATATCTGCTTAAAACGTTCGTACCTGCGGACAGATTTTTTCATCTGCACAGGGCGGAAATAACATGGTCGAAACTGGACGCAGGCCATCTGCACGGCTATGCGGAGGTTTTTTGGGTTGAAAAAGGCGACTTGTTCCACGTCCGTAATGGGGTAGGCGAGCTGCTTCACGAGGGCGATGTTGCATGGTTACGCGCAGGCGATTCACACGCTATGCGGAATACCGGCAAAAAAACCTCGATAATAAATCTGGCATTTGCTGATTCGGTGTTGTCTTCACTTGAGCGACGTTATTATTCAAAGTCGACTCCGGCGCCGTGGAAATGCCCGCTAAATCATCGGATAAATCATCTTGATGCCAGGCAGATTGTAAAGTTTCAAAACCTCGCCAACGTATTAGCCTTCAGCCCGCAAACCCGACTCTCTCTGGATAATTTTCTACTCGACCTGCTGCAAACCATAAGCATGAACAATTACCATAATATTACGCCGCAAACAGATTGCCCTGAGTGGCTGACACGGGCAATCAACGAATTCGCACAGAAACAGTTATGGAATTTGACGCAGCAGGAGTTTGCGAAAAAACTGGCGGGCAGATCTGTCGAACACGTCGGACGGACTGTTAAAAAAATTTTTGGGAAAACCACGAATGAACTTCTCAACGAATATCGTCTGGAAAAATCAGCCGCCGATTTGTGCATAACGAACAAAGCCGTACTCGAAATCGCCATGGATAGCGGCTTTGACAACCTGGGCTATTTTTACAGGCTGTTTAAACGACATTTTAACGAGTCTCCCTGTCGTTTCAGAAAGTTGCATCAGGCGCTTATTTTCACTTTCACTTCGGGCGGCAAAAACGGCAACTGCAAATAAGGCCGCCAAAGAGAATTTTCAAGATTTGTCGCAAAGAGGTTTTTGGCCTATAAACCGCCAGGCTCTGATAGGATTGCCACGCATCGATTTTATATCTTCAGTCCACTCATCGCAGAAATTGAAAGCCGCCACGCGCTCATGAAGCGTCGCCATGCTCATGTGCCGCAATATGGCGCCGTCTGGCAATTCGAAGACGCCATATATCGAATATCGTTCGGCATATTTCTCATAACGCTCCACGCATCGGGTATGCGACTGTATCGGAAAATCGCTTATGAAAACATATCCGCCCGGCCGTAGAATACGGATTATTTCATCCATAAGTCTACGTTGGCCGTCATCTGTCGGAATGCACGTCAGTACCGAAAAAAGCAGTGCCCCGTCAACAGATTCGTCATCAAGCGGAATCCTGCCATGCTCCATAAGCTCCAGATTCAACCCGCAACGACGGCCTTTATTCACCATCGCCGCAGAAATATCAAAACCTTTTACATTGATATACCCGTTATTGGCAAGTTCATCGCAAACGCGGCCATATCCGCAGCCGACGTCGACTATTACGCTCTGGTGAGCGAGATATTTTTCAAGTATGCCCAAATCAAGCGGCGCGGTGAATTCCTTGGCAATCTGCGAATCCCAGTAGGAACTCTGCGCGTCGATATTCATTTTTCCTCCACCGCCAGAGCGGAAGCTGAAAATTTGAGACACTGCCGCGGAGTCATGCCGTGTATCCGCAGTTGTTCCAGCGGACTTTCCGGCTGAGCTGTTTGACATGAAAGATATATGGCGTCAATCACTGCATGCGTAAGGAGATTTTCAGCTGCGGAACATTCATAATGCAAGACGCCTTCATTAATGGAATTTAAAAAATTCTGTACCTGCCGGACGTAAATTTCATGCGGCGGTTCTTTGGATTCAAAATAGTCAAGCACGTCGCCATCCGGATTTCTCAGGCGGCAGGTCTCGAAATTCGCAACTATCGACCCGCCGCGGCCATGCAGTGAAAATTCCTCGCTCGCCGGGCCGGTTATTCTCGACGTGACCACAGCCGCCATCGTGTCATCCTTGTATTTCAGTGTCGCCGAGGCGGTATCGTCGGTATCGTGAATCGAACCCGCAATGCCCTGCGTTTCATCGAGCAGGTTTCGTTTCCTCGCAATCATGTTTGCGCCGTACACTTCTTCCGGCAGGCCGAGCGTCCATATCAGCAGGTCTATCGGATGATAGCCTACTTCCAGCAGTGCACCGCCGCCGGCTGATACTCTGTCGGCTCGCCAGTTAAGCTGGCTGCCCCAGTTAAACAGATAATGCGCACGCGCCAGGAAAACATCGCCTATGCTGAGTTTGCTTTCTGCAAGTTTACGATATGATTGCGAGAATCGGCGTTGTGTGCCGACGGCTAGTTTCAGGCCGGCTTTTTCAAACATTCGCACGAAATTGACAGCCTCCCCCAAATTTCTCGCCAGCGGAGCTTCCTTCCAGACGTGAACGCCATTCTGTGCGCAAAATCCCAACAACTCGCCCCATGCCATCGGAGGAGTTGCGACAAAAACGGCAAGCGGTTTTTTCTTCAAAATCATCTGCCGATTATCGGTATAACCCTCAACTCCCGCATCGGTTGCGACATTTTGCGCCACATCGGAAAGTTTGTCCGCCACCGCCACGACTTCCACATTGTCGCACTGTTGAAGTGCCTTGAGCGTACGCTGTCCGAATGCGCCCAACCCTATCACGGCAACTGGAATTCTTGAGTCACTCATATTGCAAGAGTATCCCACTCAAATCAAAATTTGTCAATCTCAAAATTGAATAATCGTCCACGATATGATATACTTCCTCCACCGGTGCAGCAGCCGTGAGGTATCGCCACATGAAGGAACTGGAATCCCTGCCTGTAGAATATATCGAAATCCCAACCGACACGCATCAGCCTGTGGCGTGGACGATTAACGATTATGCCAAACTCACGCCCAGGCATTTCGACATTCACACCGACCTTGAGCTGGGCATAGTTCTTCGCGGCGGCAGCAGACGATGGTACGAGGGGCATCATATGGAAGCGTTCCGCGGCCAATTCTGGATGGCTGGCCTCTGGGAGCCGCACGGCATGGAAGTCATCCGCACGAATACCCGTCATCTGGTACTCGGCATCAAGCCGGAATTTCTGGACATCCCCGACCCGTTCGCCGCATTCGACTGGTTGTACTGTTTTCATCTCGACAACAGACAGCGGCCGCAGGCTAATACCGCGGAAGAAAAAAATTTCGTCATCGAATTCGCGGAAAAGGTAATCGCCCTGATGGAAGGCGACAGCCCCTATTGGCAGCAGAAATTGCGGATATATCTCCAGGAATTTCTGCTGTACTTCATGGAGCGGCAGGCGAAACCCGCCGAGGTCTGTCAGACGTCCGACAGCTTCGGCAGCCGCCGAACCCTGCTGCCTGCGCTCCTGACGTTCGAGCGAAATCCGCACAAGACCATCACTCTCAGTGATGCAGCCCATATGGCGCACATGTCGCGTTCGAAATTCTCCGAAATGTTCAGGCAGACCATGGGCATACCATTCGGCAAATATTGTCAGCGGCGGCGGCTCGCCGGAGCCATGCGGGATTTGCAGGCAACGGACATGAAACTCCTGGCCATCGCCAAGCGATGGGGATTTTCTGACGCGCCGCACCTGGCTCGCGCATTTAAAACGGCTACCAAGCAGACGCCGCAGGATTATCGGAAATCGTGGCGGCAGCAGGCAGTCAAAAACACGCCAGGCTGCGCGCCGAGAATGCCCGGCCAGAATAATGACGAACCGAACCAAAAGAGAAAATCACGACATCTCTGGTAATTTTGAAATTTAACATTTGAATATTCTGAATTAATATGAGATCTGGGAAAAAGAGGTTATTATTTTAGACTTAAAACAAGTTAATTTATTATATGGCAAAACAGGATTGACCGTGAAAGTGCCAGCTAATGCATATATTTTAGAGTGTCCTGAGGTTCCGTCTTTGCCAGATATTGAGAAAACGGTTTATGCCGCACTCGCTAATCCGATTGAATCGCCATCGCTTGAGCAAATGATAAAAAAACGCAAGCCGCAAACCGTTGCCATTACAATTTCCGACATTACCCGCCCTGTGCCCAATCGTGTTTTTCTTCCGGTAATTCTTAACATTCTTAACAGATGCGGCATAAGAGATTCACAGATTGCGATTATCGTCGGTACTGGTATGCATCGGCCAAGTACGGCAGAGGAACATTGTTATCTTGTCGGAGCAGATATAATGTCTCGCGTAGCAGTGGTAGACCACCATGCGACAGATGTTGCTACATTGAAAAAAGTATGTGATGACCCGCCGGTTAGTGTATGCAGACAGTTTGCAGAAGCTGACTTTAAAATTGTAACAGGATATATTGAAGCCCATTTTATGGCTGGTTTTTCCGGCGGACGAAAAGGCGTGTGTCCTGCACTTGTGGATTTGCAGACGATTCGTAATTTTCATGGATATGGCACATTATGTTCACCATATGCAGATACGGGAAACTTGCAAAATAATCCATGTCATGAAATCGCTTTAAAAGTGGCACATGCAGTAGGTGTGGATTTTCTTTTCAACGTTGCGATAAACAATAAACGCGAAATAGCAGGCATTTTTTGCGGCGAATTGAATGCGGCTCATCTGGCTGGCTGTAAACAGGTTGCGGCCTGGACTACGGCAAAAACTGACGGCCCGTATGACTTGGTGATAACCAATGGTGGAGGCTATCCGCTGGATCAGACGTTTTATCAGACGGTTAAAGGCATGTGTACTGCACTGCCTGCGATTGGAGAACATACCGTATTATTGCAGGCTAGCGCATGCAATGAAGGCTTGGGTTCAAAAGAATATGCAAACACGATATTGCGTTATGGCCATCAATGGCAAAAATTTCTGTCTGATATTTCTGATAGCAGGGATTTTACCGTTGACCAATGGCAATTTCAGATGCAGACGCGAGTGATAAGTCGAATAGGTATTAAGAACCTGTGGTTTGTTACCGACGGAATTGAAGCAAATATACTCGAAAAACTTTGTTTGACACCTGTTTATGACAAAGGCAATGCGAGCACGAAATTACAACAGGTCGTGGATAGGTTTGTATCCGATAATCCGTGCGCACGAATAGCCGTAATCCCTGAAGGTCCATATACAATTTTAAAATAGCCGAAGACTTATGAAAAAGACTGAATCTGGAGCATGTTAAATTTTTAAACATGGAACGATACATGATAAAAAAAGAACCCACACTTGAGCAGTTACGGAAGGCTATCCGGCAACTTGACGACGAACTCGCCGGCAAAGCCGACCCGCTCCTTTCGTTTGTGCCGCGGGAAGCGTTCATTACATATCGCGAATATCTCCGCGAAATGCTCGATATCATTGAAACCGACAAACTGCCCGCAATACTGCCCAAACAGTACGATGAAATGTCGGCAGACATAATCGCAAATTGGCCGTTCACCTTTCTCGGCATGGGAATAGTAGAGGCTCAGCGGGCATTTGGAGACTATTATAATCAGGAGGCCGCCCGCAGATGAGATTTTTGAGTTGCATTGTCATTTTATTCGCCACGCTTTGTGCCTGCGGTTGTAGCGAGCTGGTCGTAATCAAAACCAACCCGTCCGGCGCGGAAATATATTGCAACGGCGAACGCGCCGGCGTCAGTCCGTGTAACGTACCGCTGCCGGAAAGCGAAGGCGATATGGTAGGCATGAACGTCATCGAAGCGAGAAAGGATGGTTATCTGCCGGAATACTATTATCTGTCCGGCAAACCGTCCGATGAAACCGTCGGCCACATTCAAACCTATTCGTTAGCCAGGCCGACCGTAGAAATCGAACTCACGAAACTGCCTGAAAATATGACATCCGCTGACGTGCCCGACGTAGTCAAATCTGACTCCGAATCCATGACAGTTCTGCCAGGCGCATACGAAAACAGGGCAACCATCGAGGTGCGGGTAGTGCGGGTAAAAGACGGCAGAGTGCTGGGACAGATTTCTCGCTACGAGGACATCGGCAACCCTACCGCCGTCGCACAATCCATAGTAGGCGAACTCTGCGAATATCTGCCGCCTGCGGATGACAAGCCGGAAATTCGCGTCGTGCCGCTGAAAAACAGACGCCACAGTGACTTCGGCAAAAAACTCAGCGAAAATATTTCTGAAGAAATAATGCGGGAAACATGTTTTTCCGGCGGCTATCCAAAAGTTCAGACGCTGGAACTCAATGGCGTGGTAGACGAGGATAAACTCGACACGCAGGCGACTTTTAACAAAATCAAAAAGAAGGGCCTGCTTTACGGCGTCGATTACGTACTTATGGGCGGCGTAGCCGAAAGTATTAAACCATAAAACACACCCGCCGGATTTTTTGCGACGTCCGTGCCAGCTACATATTCAAATTCTTCGGGCATACGCTAAAAAAACCTTGCTTTCAGCGGAATTTTGGTTAATATACCAATCCTTTTATGGGCGATTGCGGGCAGAGGCGCGCTGCATACCGCCCCAAAATTGCAAGGAGTTTTTAAATGAAAAAAGGCATACACCCTGAATATCGTCCTGTCGTATTCGTTGACGTGGCATCCGGCACAAAGTACGTAACCCGCTCAACTGTAAAGAGTAAAGACAAGGTTACCGTAGATGGCGTAGAATATCCGATGGTCAAGGTTGATATTTCAGCCGCATCGCATCCTTTCTATACCGGCCAACAGAAGTTTTTGGACACCGCCGGCCGCGTAGAAAAGTTCACCAAAAAATTCGGCGGCGAATATTTCAAAAAACGCAAAAAATAGTTTCCGTAAAATCCAAACGCCGACGGATGGGGTAAAAAACTCATAATAACCCCTGCCGCCGGCGTTTTTACATTTACACGATATCAATGTCCGTCGAGCAAAACCCAAATGGCTGATACGCTTATAGACAAACTGGATGAACTTGATCGCCGCTTTGAGGAGATTTTTGGACAGATGAACAATCCAGCCGTCGCAGCTGACGGCCAGAAAATCGTCGCCCTGTCCAAAGAGCATGCCTCGTTAGCCAAGATTGTCATACCGTATCGCAAGTTCCGGCAGCTAGCCAAAAATTGTGATGAAGCGCAGGCTATCCAGAACGACCCCGCCGCCGATGCGGAACTTAAGGAACTTGCCGAAACTGAAGTTGCGGAACTCCGTCTTGCCGTCAACAATGCGTTGGAAGAGGTCAAAGGCCTGCTCGTAATGAGCGAAGAACAGGAAATAGGTTCGGTCATAATGGAAATCCGTGCCGGCACCGGCGGCGACGAAGCCGCACTTTTCGCCGGCGACCTGTTGGATATGTATCGTCATTATGCCGAACAGCGCGGCTGGAAAACGGAAATCATGGATGCCAGTCCCACTGAAATGGGCGGCTTCAAGGAAGTGGTGGTCAACATCAAGGGCGAATCCGTCTGGTCACGTCTGGGCTATGAAGGCGGCGGCCATCGCGTACAGCGAGTGCCAAAAACAGAAAATCAGGGACGCATCCACACATCCGCAGCCACCGTCGCCGTACTGCCAGAGCCGGAAGAACTCGACATCCAGATTGATTGGGAAAAAGACGTCCTCGAACACGTAAGCCGCGCAGGCGGCCCGGGCGGCCAAAATGTCAACAAGGTTTCGTCGGCAATCAAACTTGAACATCTGCCGACCGGCATAACAGTTTCAATGCGAGATGAAAAGTCGCAACACAAAAATCGCGCCAAGGCGAGACAGATTCTGACGGCTCGCGTTTACGAGCATTTCAGATCGCAGCAGGCGTCGGCAGAATCCGCGGCAAGAAAAGAAATGATAGGCTCTGGTGACCGCTCGCAACGAATCAGAACTTACAACTTCCCGCAGAATCGTTGCACTGACCATCGTCTCAAGGGCGAAGGCCAGGAAGGTGCGAATTTTAATCTGGAACGCGTATTAGCCGGCGACCTCGACCCTATCGTCGATGCGCTGATTGCTCACGATAAGGCACAGCGGCTGGCAAACCTTTAAAAAAACAAACCGCATCAGCCAAAACTGTACCTCCATCCGTACGCAAAATGAAACAACTGCCAGAAAATTCATACAAGATTGCCCGACTTCTGAAACAATTATATTTGTCTGCATCCATAGCCAACCAGGAACACTGGCGACTGATTTGATTTCCACAAAACAATTTGATTATCATCTGCCGGCGGAACTCATCGCACAACATCCCTCCGATGACCGCGCCGCGTCACGTCTCATGCATCTGACACGGTCGGATGGGAAAATCAACCATCGTACTTTTGCAGACATCGTCGAACTTCTTCAGCCCGGCGACCTGCTCATTGTCAACAATACCCGCGTAATTCCTGCCCGCTTTTACTGTCGGCGCGAGTCAGGCGCGCAGATTGAAGGATTGTTTGTAAAATATCTTGCCGATAACTGCTGGGAAGTGATGCTCAAAAACGCAACCCGTTGCAAAGAAGGCGAGACAGTCTTTTTCCGGAATGATGAGTTGCAAGGCTTGCGGCTCATGCAGCGACTGGGGCAGGGCCTGTGGAAAGTTTTGCCGCAACCAGCCGGCCTGGCGGAAGAAATTCTTGACCGCCTCGGCAGAACTCCATTGCCGCCGTACATACACCGTGAACAACTCTCGCCAGACGAAGAAGACCGCGACAGATATCAGACTGTTTTTGCCAGAACGCCAGGCGCCGTAGCCGCACCAACGGCAGGCCTCCACTTCACGCAAAAATTACTCGAAAAACTCCAGGCGCGCGGCATATCAATGGCTGACGTAACACTACACGTAGGATTGGGCACATTTCTGCCGGTAAAAGTCGATGACGCCTCAAAACACGAAATGCACAGCGAATGGTATGAAATATCCGCACAAACGGCAGAGGCAATCGGTTCGGCAAAACGCGACGGCCGACGTGTTATTGCCATCGGCACGACCAGCGTGCGTGTGCTTGAATCCGTAACCAGAAGATTTGATAAAAAAATTCAGCCATGCAGCGGCGAAACAAAACTCTTCCTCTACCCGTCGGCGGAATTTTACGCAGTCGACGCAATGATAACGAATTTCCATCTGCCGCAAAGTACTTTGCTAATGCTTGTAGCCGCATTTTGTTGTCCTGGCGGAAATAAAGGCATACAAATGATACTCGACGCATATGCACAGGCGGTGCAACAACAATACCGCTTTTTCTCATACGGCGATGCCATGTTCATAGAATGACGCGAATACTCGTAACAAGCGATTTGCATTATGACGTCAAACGTTCGCAGGACGCTGCGGAACGGCTGGCAACTCACGCGTGCAAAACCGGCGGCGACGCGATTGTACTGGCAGGCGATACGGCTGGAGCGGATTTGGAAAAATTCTCGCAGGCGCTTGCACTGTTCAAAAATTTTTCCGGCCAAAAATTACTCGTGCCAGGCAACCACTGCCTGTGGTGCAATCCTATCGGCATTGACGGATTACCGCCCGACGCCTCTATTGAACGATATGAAAAACTCATCCCGCAGGTTGCGGAAGAGCACGGGTTTGCAGTGCTCGACCAACAACCACTCGTAATGGACGGAACAGGTCTTGTCGGCTCGGTGGGATGGTACGACTATTCCATGCGATGCGAATCACTCGGAATCCCGCTGGATTTTTATCGTATCAAACTTTCGCCAGGCGCGGCTAGATACATGGGCGGCTACGAAACTCTTTTGGAAAAATACGGCAATATATTGACGCAGGAGCATATGTCATTGGGAGTAAGATGGATGGACGGTTTTCGAGTGCGACTGGGAATGAGCGATGAGGCTTTTTTGAATTCACTGCTCGCCAAACTTAAGCGCCAACTGGAAGAAATTTCGCGACACGCAGATAGAATCATCGCATTCATTCACCACCTTCCGTTCATGGAATTAGTTCCGCAAAAACGTCCGATGCGATTTGCTTTTGCGGCGGCCTATCTCGGCTCGATCAGGATAGGTCAATTATTGCGGAATTTCGAAAATGTTACGGATATATTTTGCGGCCATTCACATTGGCCGGCGAAATATAATGACGGCAAAATAATCGCCACGGCAATGGGTAATACGTATCTGGAAAAAAG
Organism: uncultured Planctomycetaceae bacterium; assembly: GCA_964536835.1. Taxonomy (GTDB): domain Bacteria; phylum Planctomycetota; class Phycisphaerae; order SM23-33; family SM23-33; genus DAONFI01. The sequence continues at coordinate 16,953 of CAZIAZ010000002.1, forward strand.
ACTGACTATCGTAGAATGTTGAATTTACGGCTGCCGCGAAAAATGCAAAATTATCTTTCACCCGTCAAAATTTCAAGACGACGGATGTCATCTTTGGCTATTCGCAGATTATACGTCGCATAAGTGAAAGACGGATTTATCTGGAGCGTTTTTTCAAAAAATTCTTTTGCACTGCGGAAATCATGGAGAGCTTCTTCATTTTTGCCGGCTGATTCATATTTCATACCTCTCAACGCCAGCGTAGCGCCAAGCTCGAAATACGCCTCAGGCATATTTTTATCTTCCGCAATCAATTCCTCAAAAACCTCTATAGCCTGGTCATACCACCCCATGCGTTCAAGAGTAGACGCACCCAGATGCAGATTTATCGCCGGCCGCGTAGGACTGGACTCCCGCAGGTAGGCAATATATTTTCTGACATCAAAATTTTCTGGGGTAATTCTTTTTTGTCTGGCAAGAATTGCATTGGGACCATCATTGCGGATGAACAATGCCTGTCTCACATCCAGGTCAACAAGACAGAATTTTTTATCCCTTGAAAGTTTTTCCAGCAAAGGCCTGTTGAAATCGCTCGTGCGCAATACAACGATTTGAACATCATATTTGTAGCACGCTTCATCAAACGACTTTTTCCCCCTGACATATTCTTCGTTCTCGGTCAGGCAAGACGGCTGACAGGCAAAGGTACATGAAAAACCCGGTACTTGCGGGCGAGATTTTACAAAAAACCAGATATTGCTTGTCGAACCGAAATCGCACCAGATTCGTCCGACCGGCTGATAAGTGTTAATCCAGTCTATCGCCGAAAACGGCACGTCAAGTTCCGATTGCCCGCAATCAAAACGAAACATGCGACGATCATAGCTATAAATCCTATTAGTGATTACCAGATATCCGGTCGTAATGCCTGCGGAAATAACAACAACGCTCAAAAATAACAGCACCACTTTACGAACATTGTTCTTCCACGGCGATATGATACTCCAGATGCATTCCGTCGCCATCGGAAGCATTACCACACACGACGGCAAAATATTCCTTCGCATGGTCAACGATTGTGCAACCATAAGCAGCATAAGTCCGACCATTAACCATTTGCGGCGATATAGCCCGCATATACATCCTGCTCCGACCAGTCCGAGTGAAATCACGTAAGTATGAAAAATCGACGTCTGCTGCCAGTTGTCATTATCAAACGGGCTGAACAATTCAGTTATGCTGTTTATCGGAATTTGAGTATCCTGAGCAGCCTGCCGCAAATAAAGCAGCATCTCAAACGGAAACATAAATAATCGCCACGGGCTGGGACTGACAAAACTTGCGGCTATCACGACAAAAAAGGCAATCGCAAGCCGCCGCAAAACTGGCAGATATTCCGCAGCATCGCCTTTACGATATTTTTGCCACAGCCACAGAATCGCAGTTTCGCATAACGGCAAAAATACAAACAGCCAGCCAAGAAGAAAATAACTGTGTACATTGACCATAAATATCTGAATCACGGCTAATAAAAATATTTTCTTCCAGGACAACACATCCAGCCGGCCCATATAAAACCCCAGCATCACGTGCAGATTACACAGCATGAAAATATAAGAAAAAAGTTCAGGCCTTATATAAAATCGCTCGTAGCCGGCAAAACTGCAAAGAAGAATCACCACGCCACCCAACGAAGCCGGCAATCCCAACCGCACACACAGCCACCCCGTCAATCCGAGTATGCTGCCGACGAGAATCAGGGTCAACACGAAAATTCCGTCAAATCCCCAATTGTCGTAAAACCACCACATAACAGCCTGCGTGCCCCAACTGACAGGAACAATACGCATCACGCCGTTGTCGTCCCACCACTCTCCAGGGCCGATATCAGTTTTATCATCGGTTTTCACATAAACAAAATTGCTTTCTCTGACAAAACTGCCCGTCTTCCAGAGATGTTCACCGAATGAAAGATGATAGCCGATATCGGCATTGCCCACAGGCCGTACGGCAAAAAGAATGCACGCCGCAAACGCAACCACAAGCGCCAGCCAATCGCATGTTTTCGCCAGGTACGACGAAAACAATTTTGGCGGCTTACTCGATATTTCATGGATAGCCGTTGAAGTCATATATCAATGATGAGGGCTTTGGCCCCATTTGAGTTTATTGGAAAGCAGCTGCGTATAATGACGTTCAGGATGGGGGAATATTTTGAGGGTCACATCGGCTTTTCGCACGACAATCGATTGGCCGGCACAGAGTTTATGCGATATCTGGCCGTCGATTATCAGCGTAGTGCCGGCATTTGCGCCCATGACGTTTATATGTACCGGCGCAAATGTGTCCAGCACTATAGGCCGTAATGACAGCGTATGAGGGGCTATGGGCGAGACGGCTATGGCGTCAAGAGTGGGTTGAAGCACCGGCCCGCCGACGGAAAGATTGTAGCCTGTCGATCCTGTAGGCGTGGCAACCACCAGGCCATCGCCGCGGAATCGTGCCAGCATATTTTCATCGTGCGAAAAACTCAGGTCTATCATGCGAAAAGGCGCTCCTGCCGATATTGCGAGATCGTTAACGGCAAGGCTGCAGAAATCACAGCAGCACACGTCCAGCATTATACGCTCAACGGGTTTTATTTTCCCTTCAACAAGAGCGGGAAGAAAGCGGTAAAGTTCATCCAGATTATATTCAGCCAGAAATCCCAGCTTGCCCATGTTCACGCCGATAAACGGTATGCCCAGCCGCGCAAGCCGCCTGCCCGCGGAAAGAAGCGTGCCGTCACCGCCGAACACTAGGCACATGTCAGATTTCGGCAAATCATCGACTGCTACGGTATGTGGAAACACGCCGCCAAGAAGGCCACGTTTTTCAAGCCTTTTGCTGGCGGATTCCACCGCTTCACAGACATCCTGTCTTTCCATGTTGCCGAGAATAATCATTTTCAAACCTCTATCCGAGTCGCAATTCTCCAAAAGGCGTCCGCGCCGTACCGCCGTCAAGTCCACCCTTGCGCTTTTTGGATTTTTTTGTTTCGGTGTTATTGACCCGTTTGAGATCATCCATCGTTCCCTGCGATTCGGCAGCAGCTTGGCCGGCGGCATCTTCCTGAAGTTTTTTAAGTGAAAGCGAAATGCGACGCCGCTGTTCATCGACTTCCAGAACGACGGCTTTTACGGCTTGGCCTTCACGCACGACTTCATGTGCCGAATTCACGCGTTTTGGCGAAAGCTGGCTGATGTGAACAAGTCCTTCAACTCCCTCGCCCAAACTTACAAAAGCGCCGAATTCGGTTATGCGGGTAACCGTACCTTCAGCCACACTGCCAGCCGGCCAGCGTACTTCGGCGCCCACCCACGGATCATCGCCTATGCGTTTAAGCGACAGACTCATACGGTGATTTTCCGGCTCGATTTTAAGAACGCGGAGTTTAACCATATCGCCTACGTTGAGCACTTCACGCGGATGGCCGATACGTCGTCCGAATGAGAGTTCGCTTATCGGCACAAGTCCTTCAACACCAGGCTCAAGTTCCACGAACGCGCCGAAATCCATCAGTTTGACGACTTTGCCCGTCACTAACGAATCTGCCGGATAATTCACCGCTGCCGAATCCCACGGATCCGCCAGATTCTGCTTGAGGCCGAGGCCCACACGGTTGTTTTCACGGTCGAGGCTGATAACCTTGAGTTCGAGTTTCTGGCCGAGCTGAACTATATCCTGCGGTTTTTCAACGCGGGAATGCGCCATATCTTTTATATGCAGCAAGCCGTCTATACCGCCAATATCGACAAACGCGCCATACGGCATGATACTGCGAACTGTACCCTGTACAATCATGCCTTCATGGATATTTTTCCACAGTTCTTCAGCCTTGGCGTCGACTTCGCGCTGAAGCAGAATCTTCCGCGACACGATTACATTCGAATTTGCGCGGTCAACTTCCGTGACTTCGCATTCAAGCCGCTGATTAACAAATTCGCCCATCGCTTCGGTTTCTATGCGTTCGAGAGCTATCTGGCTAATCGGCATAAATGCACGAATGCCGTTTATGTCCACATCGAGGCCGCCCTTGTTAAAACCAGTCACGCGTCCTTCGACTTTAAGGCCTTTCTGAATGGTATCCCATGCGGCTGCCTGCACGGCACCCTGGCGGCTCAGACGGATAAGACCTTCGCCTGGAATCACGCCTTCTATCACTACTTCAATCTCATCGCCGACAGCCGGCAATTCGCCGTCACGAAATTGGTCTGTCCCTATAACGCCATCCTGGCGAGAACCGATATTTACAAAAATATCTTCGCCGTTGATGTCCATGACCTTACCTTTGATGATTTTGTCGCTTTTAATTCGCGCGGCAGAATGACTTTTCTCTTCCTCGGCGATAAGGTCGTCGATATTCATATCGCCAAGCGCGTCGGCTATCTCCTGTTCAAGCGACGGGTCGAGCTGAGTTTTAGGGTTAAAATAATTGTCGTTCATCACTTTTTATATCCTTGTTATGCCTTTAATTTCCTGCTCCAGTAAGCAAGTTGCTGTTTGAGTTGTTTAGGGCCGCCAGCGCCAGCCGGCGAATAATGCGTCACGACGTTAGCTGCCGTGAGACTGTTTCTGACGTCATCACCGAAGACGGGTGAAAAATTCTGCAATTCCGCAAGCGAAAGCTCCGCCAGCGATTTGCCGACAGCGTCAGCCGCCGCCACCGCCCTGCCCACGATATGATGCGCCGTCCGGAACGGCACAGCCTTGTTCACAAGATATTCCGCAAGACTCGTTGCGTCAAGAAAACCCTTGTCAATGTTGGCCGTTATGGACTTTTCGCAAAATGTGGTGCTTTCAATCAGGCCAGGCATGACGGCAAGTACGTCCGACATTGTCGCCACCGACGCGAACGCGAAACGTTTGTCGTCCTGCATATCACGGTCATACGCCAGCGGCAGACCTTTTATAAGCGTCAACATGCCAATAAGCTGGGCAATGCCGGCAGCACTTTTGCCGCGTATCAATTCAAGCGTATCGGCGTTTTTCTTCTGCGGCATCATCGAACTACTGGTACAATAAGCATCGTGCAGGCTGATGAGTGCAAACTCGCCGGACGAATAAATTATCCAGTCTTCAGCCCAGCGTGACAGATGCACTCCCATCAAGGCTACGTCGAAACAGAGTTCCGCGAGAAAATCACGGTCGCTCGTGGCGTCGATGCTGTTTCTCGTAATATTCTCGAAACCGAGTGCCGCAGCGGTAAATTCGCGGTTGAGCGGGATACTCGTACCTGCGACCGCTCCGCTGCCAAGCGGCGAAACATTGATTCTCCTGCGTGCGTCCGCAAGCCGCTCGGCGTCCCGCTCAAGCATCTCCACATATGCAAGCAATGAATGGCCGGCTACTATCGGCTGCGCTCGCTGCAGGTGAGTATACGCCGGCATGACAAGCTGACCCTGTTTTTTTGCAAGTGACACAAATGCCTTCTGCACCCGACGAACGGCATCGATGAGATTATCGGCGGCATCGCGTGCCCACAGCCGCAGGTCGAGAGCGACCTGATCGTTGCGGCTTCTGCCGGTATGCAGCTTGCCGCCGACAGGACCTATGCGACGTATAAGCTCAGCCTCGATTACCATATGAATATCTTCAAGCGAGACATCGGGCGTTATAGCATTTTTTTCAAAATCTGCGGCAATGTCGAGCAGGCCTTTTTTAATACGGGCGAATTCGGCCTTGTTTATGATACCTTCTTTGCAGAGCATTTCCGCATGTGCAATCGAGCCGGCGATGTCATACCGCCAAAGCCGACAGTCAACGTCTATGCTCGCCAGCAGCCGAGCCGTTGCCGCATCTGCATCAGCCTTCAGGCGGCCCTGCCATGATTTTTTGGATTCTTTGGCCATCGCAATTCATCTCCGCAAATATGTTTTCATATTGCAGCTTCAATCCCGACGATTTCGTATTCATACACTTCGCCTTCGAAGTCCAGTTCGATTTTTTCGCCGGCAGCCAGGCCCATTAGGTTCTGAGCCAGTTTCGTCGTGTATGAATAAATCTTTTCGTCCGGATTGCTGTCCCACGGGCCCAGGAAAGTCATTTCGGTTTCAGCCGCGTTATCAAGCCGCCGTATCATAATTTTCGAGCCTATGCCGACACTATCGCGCGGCACATCGGAACGTTCGAGTACGCGGGCCATGGCGATTTCAGAGTTTATTTTCCGCACGCGCGATACAAGCATGTCGCGTTCTTCGATAGCTGCCTGCCAGTCGGCATTTTCACGAAGGTCACCCTGTTCGGCGGCAAGGCCTATCTGCTTGGCGTTCGCCGGCATGAGCACTTCCTTTATATGGTTGAGTTCTTCGCCGCGTGCGTTATAGGCGGCTTGCGTGGTCCAGATAACGTTTTCATCCAGCCACGGCGCAATTTTCTTTTTCACAAAAAGAGCAAAATGATTTTCGCGGATTTTGCCCATCATGGCTTCATACATGGTGATGGCCAGGTTGTGCAGGCGATCTATTTTTGTACGGATGACGCTGGCCATGGCTTCGTCCATGGCATCTATGGTCTCATTGTATATTTTGAATTTGGACGCAGACAGCGCCGCGCGTATAGCCTGACGACGAGCCTTCTTTTCCTCATTCGGCGCAACGAGCCGGTGGTCGATATCGTTAAGCACTTCCAGCAGTTTTATCAGTATAGTCGAATGGGACGGCAGATTCGCAATTTCCACGCCAGGTTTGTTCCACAGCCATATTATTATCTGCGTGTGGTCGAGCGGTTCATTCAGGGCAACATCGATAGCCCGCTCGGCGGCATCATTACGACCCATCTTTTCAAGGCGACTGACAATATCATCCAGAAGGTCTGCCGGCGAAATAAGCATAAGTCGCTCAAACTGGTCCGCGGCATCAGGCCTTTGTGCAAGTGCGTCAAAGGCATCTTTCTGCAAGGCGACGTCTTTTATCTGAACTATCATCTCCGCAGCATTTTGGGATGCCTCTATAAGTTGTTGCGTAGTCGGGCAATTTGTCGGAGCATTGGCGCCAAGCCTGACTGCGTGGTCTATCATCAGAGTAACTTCAAGTGCGTCGGCCGGACAGTTTTGCGAAAACTGTGTCGCAAGTGCAGCCAACATCGAGATTATATCGTCAACAAAATCAGACTGAACGTCCACGGAACGCTTGGCCGCTTCAGAATAATATGTTTTGATGAGGTCAAAAAATTCCTTAGGAGCGCGCGCCGCCGTACGAGCCGGTGCAAGCTCATCTTCCAGCGTAAGGGCCTGTTCATGAAGAACAACGACGGCAGGATTTTTACCTTCTATCGTCAGATTCGCCGATTTGCGTACCGCACTGCGCGCACGCGACCACCAGTTGGACCATTTGTCGTCGGATATGATTCCGCCGGTCACAATTTCACGTAGCGTCTCGGTGTCCACCTGCCCGCCGCGGGATTTGCATATCGATACCAGCGCCTTAAGCGGATTTTCGGCAAATGTATCAGACATGCCCTGCGGATTGACCCGCTTCAGAACACGAAAATCGTCATCGCCGAGAACTTCATATTCGTCGGCAAGTTTTTTGGGATCGAGCGAACCATCTCCGTCGTCGCCGGTGTATTCGTATTCGTCCATGGCGTTGAGCCGTTCTATACGAATGACGGAGTTGTTATAGCGATTAGCCATATAACTGCCAGGCTTGACGTCAAGACATGTATCCAGCGTACGAAGGGCCCGTTGCGGACGCTGTTTGCCTTCAAGATCGGCGGCTTTCCAGAGCATGTCGAAATTTTCCCTGCCGGAATTCACCTTGCGATAAAGTTCCGAGGTGATTTTTCGAAGTTCTTCGCTGGCTGGCACTGCAAGCAGGACGGCCTTTGCGAGGCTGAGCTGTTTTTCATCCGGCGACTTCTTATGGGCGTCAAGCAGCGCCCAGCCCATTGTTTCAGCCGAGGTTGTCCGGCCAGCCTGCATGAACGCATCCAGCACAAACGACGCGAACGTCGGCGAAACGCTGTCCACGATGGCATCCATCCACAAATCTTCGGCGGCACTGTAATCCTTGTCTGCCAGTGCCTGTTTGATTCTTTCTCTTTTCATTTGTAAATCTGTTCTTCCTGCTGATACTGCTTATGCTCCGCCAATCTGGCCTTTTGAGCCGAGATAGAAATTCTGTCCCGGCGCTATCGTGATTTCCTTGCCGAGTTTTTTCAGCTTATCGGCAAGTTCATCCGCACTGTTGGCGAATAGTGGTGAAATTTCAATCGCAGCCGCCACGAGGCCACTCGCGTCACGAGGTATTTTGACGCCGGCTGCGTCCAGCCAGCTTGCCCAGCGCCGCACCTGATCGTGCAGGCAGGTAGCCGGCGAATCATTGCCCTCCGCATTCTTTATGGGGCTGAACTCTTCTTCACGACGTGTTTCATATATAACCGTCTTTTCCGCCAGCGGCATGGCGTCGAAAACGAACATCTCAAGTTTGACGGCGTTCTCATTTTCAGGCTTGACGAGTTCGCCGGCGTCGTTGACATAAGGCACTTTCTTGTCCGCGCGATGGAACGGCAGCATGCATTTGCCGCCGTCGGTGAGTTTTTCCATAAAAGCGCGGCTGAAGATGTGAATCGCAATCGAGCCGGCTGAAAATTTCAGTGTACCGTCCTGATTGCACGCCATCGCCAGCGATTGCGGCATATCGGAATATTCAATGACGCAGGTTTTGCCGTCGACTACGCAGAAGTTGCCGAGCTTTTCAAGCGGCTCGCGTTTGGGGAGCGATTTGGCTGACATTTCGGCGCCGTTCATGGCGTGCAGGCCGATGAATATCGGGTCGATAGCCCTGACGAGCGGATTGTCAACCTGGAAATAGCTGATATATTCTATGCCGCGCCTGGCCATGTCCGCCAGTGCACCGCTGTGACGCAGCGCCGTCAGACTGCCGCCGTGGCCGTCCGGGCTGACCGCCAGACGATATTTGCGGCCAAGCAGCAGTTTGCCGTCGTAGCCTATCGCAGGCATTGTGCCCTGCTTGACAAAAATGATGTCCTTGGGATCGAACGCCCAATAATCGTTCTGGCGAAAATGCGCCTGCGTGGCGGTATCATTAGTAGGGCTGGTGAGAATGTACCACGGAATGGTTTTACCAAAACGCAAAGACGCCGAGCGAATCTGCTCGGCAAAAAGACGGAACAGCGGCTTGTTGACTACCGGCGTACATTCAAAACACCCTTTGGGGCCTTCATAGCCCAGCCGCGTACCCTGGCCGCCAGCTACCGTAAAGGCTGCAACCTTACCTTCCGAGATAAGTTTTTCGCCGAGTTTGCGGGCTTGAGCGTAAATGCCCGTAAGTGGCAGGCCGGGCTTGGGAGAGGCGGGAATGGTTTGCGGAGGCGTCATGTCACGCGGCACTTCCACGGCAGGCTTGTCAAACACGTATTCCCTGGTGAGTTTGTCCATAAAATCAAAATCTATTTCCGAAAGCTGTTCAAGCAACAACTGCTGATGATCCGGCCCGAGTTCATCGAAGAACTTCAACAAGTGCTGCTGCGAATGTTTTTCGAGTATTTCTTTTATGCTCTTGTAGTCCTTCATATGTTTGTCTCCAATTTTTTAATATGTCCTTCGTAATTCTACGGTCTTTCAAAAAAAAGACCCGCAGATGAAAGCATCCGCCATCAGACGGACAGGCAATAACCTTAAAACTAAATACAACCTATGACCCGTAGTAATTCATTTATCGTGTATTATTACGACCTGTCGTATTTTATGTAAACCGAAAATACAAATCCGTAAAATTTTGTTATCAGACAATCGATATCATCTTTTCAAGCGCCTTTCGGGCGTTGACTGCTTCCTCATACGGCACTTCAATAATGCCGGCAGATTTTTTTTGGCCAAGTATGGCTTCCAGGCAGTTTTTCAGCGAAACAAGGTCCGTCTTGCCCATCTGCTCGCAGAAAGATTTTTGCGGATTGAGGTTCAACACCGTCTTGTCAGGATTATTTTTTGCCAGCCGGCCCACAAACGTCGACTCCGTACCCACGGCCCAACATGAACCTGCCGGCGAACCGTTTATAGCCGACATCATCATTTCAGTACTGCCAGCCATATCCGCCAGTTCCACCACTTCATGCGGACATTCAGGATGCACCACCACCTTAACGTCCGGATGCTCCTTGCGAACGGCTGAAATATGTTTGGGCGTAAACTTCTGGTGAACGTAACAATAGCCTGGCCAAAGTATGAATTTTGAACGTCTGAAAGTACTGGCATCAATACCGCCTTCCGGCATTTCGTGGTCAAACATGCAGATGTCGTCTTCCGTAAAACCCAGCTGGAATGCCGTGTTGCGAATAAGGTGCTGGTCAGGCAGGGCAATGATTTTGCCTGATTCGCCAGCCTGTTCCATAGCCCATCTGACGACTTGTCCGGCATTTGAACTCGTGCAGCATGAACCGCCGTATTGTCCGGTAACAGCTTTTACGGCAGCCGTCGAATTGACGTATGTTACCGGTATCACGCGATGTTTGCCGTTATCCAATTTTTGCAGAATTTCGATTGCGGCAGCCATGTCGTCCGCAGTGGCCATGTCAGCCATATCGCAGCCGGCTGAAGTTTTGGGCATGACGACGGTCTGATTTTCACCGGCGAGAATCTCCGCCGACTCAGCCATGAAATGCACGCCGCAAAATACTATGTATTGCGAGTTCTGTCCGGCGGCTATCTGCGAAAGTTTAAGGCTGTCGCCGACAAAATCAGCCTGAGCCACGATTTCATCTTTCTGATAGTGATGAGCCAATATGCACACCCGCTGCCCAAGCTCACGCCGCAGGTCGCTGATGCGGGCGGAAAGTTCGCCGGCAGACGGCTTGTCATGCACTGCTTTATTCATGCGTCTTTACATCCTTCTGATTTGCCTGCAACGACATCATTCGCAGAATCCTTGCGGAGATACAAAGTCTGGGTCGGGAATGCAAATGAAATTCCTTCTTTGCAGAACCGTTCGAACAATTCCATATTGAAGTCGCTGCTGAAACTCAGATAATCAAACCATTGGGCCGGAGTGTACCAGTACGTCACGCCGATTTCCAGGCTCGCCGAGGCCAGCGACATAAAATATACCTTTCCAGGTTTGTTTTCCGGAAAATCCTTTTGTCGCGATTTGAGCATTTCTTCAATAATCCCTATGGCGCGGCTGAGCTGCGCCGGCGAGGATGAATATTCGATGCCGACGGTAAAATCGCGGCGGATATAAGGCCTTATGGAAATGTTTTCCACGGCATCATTGGTCATGTTCTGATTTGGAATCGACACGTAATGCCCGTCGAGCATGCGTACCCGCGTCGAACGGAATCCTATCTCATCGACTGTTCCCTCGTAGTTGCCTATTTTAATATGGTCGCCGGGCCTGAATGGTTTGTCAAAAAGTATGGTTATCGACCCGAAAAAATTAGCCAGCATGTCTTTTGCCGCAAGAGCGAACGCCAAGCCGCCTATTCCCATGCCAGCCAGAATCGTCCCTATGTCGCCGCCGAAAACTTTTGACGTAACATACAAAGCGCCGACGATAACCACAAAAATCCGCATGGACTTGCGGATAATCGGAATGAGCTGGACATCCAGAAGTGAACCGGCCTTGTGCGAAACCTTCAGCATCATGTGCTCGAGCACATCCACCAGCCGGAAAAAAAACCATATAACGGATATCGCCAGCAAAAACAGAACCGAACGCTTGTATATCAGATCCACATCCTGTGCCATCCATATGAATGCGTCGCCTATTTTGAGGCCGAAACCGAATGAAAACAGCATTATCGGCTTGCTCATGGATTCGAAAAGTATGGCTAAGGTCGTGAAATGCTTTTTGCACCTGAAATGACGAGCCTGCTTTTCGAAAAATACGGACAGAATTTTCCCGGCCAGCATAAAAATGAATATGGTAAGGAACAGCAATATCCATTCAAAGCATTTATTGCTCAAAAATTCCTGGTTTACGAAATCCATAGTATTTTTCCAAATCGCCGTCCAGTCCATTGCATCTCCAGTCTGAATTTTCAACCGCTTACAGATTGCCCGGCATAATTGTTAAACGGTTTTATATTTTATTCCTTTTTCCTGTCAATTTCCATTCTATTTGAACGCCATAACCCATTAAACTAGCCGCCCGGTCCGTTTCTTTTATATATGATATAAAAAGAGTTACGACATATCTTCCGACAGCCGGCATCTTACGAAATCAGCAAATAATGGAAGTTGTTGCCATTTTTCTGCGGAATACCCCGCCGCCAAGCCGATAAATTCAAATATAATACCCATTTTATGCGTACGGGAGTTTTAAAAATGTCAGTAAAGCGAAAACAATTTCCTGTCGAGTTGAAAGACGTTGAAATAACCGGCGGCCTCATAGGCCAGCGGGCTGAAAAAAATGCCAAAATCAGCATTGCCGACCAATATCGCAAATGTCTTAAGACTGGCAGAATCGATGCCATCCGGCTCAAGTGGAAGGCTGGCCAGCCCGACAAGCCGCACCAATTCTGGGACTCCGACGTAGCCAAATGGGTCGAAGCGGCAGCTTACACGCTCATGAAGCATAAAAACTCGAAATTGGCCGCGCAGCTTGAGGACGTTGTTACGCTGTTCATCCAGTCGCAACAGCCTGAGGGGTATATCAACTCGTACATTATGGCCGTCGAACCCGAATATCGATGGAAAAATCTGCAGAATGGTCATGAACTCTACACCGCCGGCCATATCATCGAAGCCGCCGTCGCATATTATCAATATTGCGGTAATGACCGATTCCTGAAGGCGGCCTGCAGATTCGGCGATTACATCGCCAAAATTTTCGGGCCAGGAAAAGACCAGATAAAGGGCTATCCCGGCCATCAGGAAATAGAACTCGCACTGGTAAAACTGTATCGGACCACAAAAAACCCCAAATATCTTGAGCTTGCAAAATTTTTCCTCGACCGCCGCGGCACTCAGCCGTCCTATTTCAAGCAGGAAGCCGCCAACCTCGCGCCAAATCAAATCAATCCGATTACGTCGCAGCATAATTATCTGCACGTCCAGGCACATAAGCCCGTGCGGGAACAGCATACTGCCGTCGGACACGCCGTGCGGGCCTGTTACATGTACGGCGCAATGGCTGACGTAGCCGCGGAAACCGGCGATTCATCTCTTTTTTCAGCCTGCCGGCGGCTTTTCAAAAACATTTCTGAAAATCGCATGTATATAACCGGCGGAATAGGTTCTTCGCAATACAGCGAGGCTTTTACATGCAATTACAATCTGCCGAACATGAACGGTTATGCAGAAACATGTGCCGCCGTCGCCTTGGTATTTTTTGCGCACAGAATGCTGCAGATAGACCCCGACAGCAAATACGCCGACGTTATGGAACGCGCACTATATAATAACGTGCTGGCTGGCGTGAGTCTGGCCGGCAATACATATTTTTACGCCAATCTTTTAAAAGTCGTGCCGGCGGCTGTTGATTTCCCCAATCACGGCAGCATTCACTCAAAACGACAGAATTGGATGGACTGCGCATGCTGTCCGAGCAATTATTCGAGGTTGATTTCATCGCTCGGCGGCTACATATATACGTCAGCCCGGCAGGGCCCGCTTTACATACATCTTTATACGCCGTCGAAGGTCGAATTGAAAATCGGCAGAACTCCTGTCAGGCTGGAGCAGCAGACGGATTATCCCTGGGACGGCAAGATAATCATTTCCGTCACGCCGGCTGAACCGGTGACGTTTTCTCTCATGCTCCGCGTGCCGCAGTGGTGCGAAAACTGGCGGCTGAAGGTTAACGGCATCGAACAGACAAACGTCGCCGTCAAAAAAGGTTACATTCTGTTGCGACGGCAGTGGCTTGCCGGCGATGCCGTTGAACTTACGCTGGAAATGCCGGTACAGCGAATAGTATCTCATCCAGATGTGGACGAGAACGTCGGCAAAATTGCCCTGCAACGCGGCCCGCTGGTGTATTGCCTGGAAGAATGCGACAATCCCGCAAACGTCCACGCCATCTCATTGCCGACAAACGCGGAATTCAAAACCCGTTTCGACAAAGCACTTTTGGGCGGCTGCGTGGTTATAGAAACATCGGGATTCGCGCCAGACAAGGCTGGCTGGAGCGGCAGGTTGTATCAGCCGGCGGCAATAGAATCGCAACATCCTATAAAAGTCAAGGCGGTCCCATATTTCCTGTGGTGCAACAGAAAACCTGGCAATATGACGGTCTGGATAAACGAGGCTTGACGCCGGCGAAACCGACCGACCTGGTCTGGAGCATGTTAAAATTGATATGCGCCATTTCTGCTTTGAAAAATACAAAAAGCATCGCTTTTCGGCATTATTCCCTGTTTTTCACAAGCAACGGTCTTTTCCGGTTTTTTTATCGCCGCAGCGGTATATAATTTATCTGTGAATGCGCAATATCGTATAGCTGAAATTTTGCTGAATTTTTTTTGAATAACCATGGAATTCAAACACGCAAATAAAGTTTTCATATCACTGTTCGTAATGGCGATAAGCTTTTCGACGAACGCCTTCGCCGCGCGGGAGATAAGGTGCGGCCTTCCGTATATTCCGCCGCTCATGTATCGTAATCAGGAAGGCAAACCCGCGGGCCTCTGTATAGATCTTCTGACATATCTGGCCAAACAGCACGATTGGAAACTCGTTTTTGTGGACGGCACGTGGGATAACTGTCTTCTGTGGCTAAAGGAAGGGAAAATCGACATCCTGCCAAGCGCGATACGGATTCCTGAACGTGACCATGATTATGATTTTTCGAGCGAACCTATCGTCAGGATATGGAACGTCCTGATAGTGCCGGCTGATTCCAAAATCAAAAACGTCATGCAGCTGGAAAATCAGAAAATTGCAGTATTAGCCGGCGATGTCAATGTGCGCAATTTCGTTAAGTTGACCGATTCATATTCTGTCACGTGGCAGCCGGTGCCGGTGGAAAGTTATGCTGAAGTCAAGGCTATGGTCGCCAATCACGCAGTTGCCGGCGGGCTTATGAACCGCTTTTCCGCATGGACCATCGACAATCCCAACATAAAACATACGGACATCACGTCCATTCCGGTCGCTACGTATTTCATGACGTCAAAGGGAAAAAACGGCGATATTCTAAAGGCTATCGACAGGGGCATGATTTCGTTGACAAACGATCCGCAATCTTATTACTACCTGCTGCTCGACAAATATCTCGATGAGAACTCCAAACTGCATTTTGAAGAATCGTTTTTCGAAAAATACAAAGGCCCCATTATTTGGGCGTTGGGAATCGTCAGCGGTTTTCTGGTGGTTATAATGATATTTTTGGCTGCACTGAAGGCTGAAGTAAATCGACAAAGCCATCTTCTGATGCAGTCGGAAGACGCCCTCAAGCAGGCACACGAAAAGGAACTGCTCATAGGCTCAAAAATACAAAAAACCATTCTTACGAATCTGCCGCCAGCCGACATGAAAGGCCTTGAAATAGCACAGATGCTCATTGCGGCCAAACATGTCGGCGGAGATTTTACCGATTATTACATGCACAACAGCCATACGGTTGACGTGGTCATCGCCGACGTCATGGGAAAAGGCGTGCCAGGCGCACTGCTCGGCGCAGCCGTCAAACACGCACTCTATAAAACCGTCCATCAAACTCTACCGTCGCCAAAAAATCCACCGTCAGTAGCCGATATTATAAATCAGACAAACCGTAATATAGTCCACGAACTCATTTCACTTGAACAGTTCGTAACGCTGCTTTACCTGCGAATAAACACGGCTGACATGAAAATGGAGATGGTCGACTGCGGCCATTCGCTGGCACTGTGGTATCAGGCGTCTACCGACAAACTGCAAAAACTTCACAGCACAAATATGCCCATAGGTTTTGTCGACAGGGAAAAATTCACACAATCTACTTACGACATCTCTGCCGGCGATATTATAGTGCTGTATACGGACGGCATTCCCGACACAACCAACACTGCCGGCAAAATTTACGGCCAATCGCGTATCGAGCAGGTTTTTATGGAATATCGCAACGAATCGGCGGAGATGATACTTCATGCCATACAGAACGATTTGCAGGCATTCATGGGCATTCAGCCGCAAAAGGACGATTTCTCCTGCGTCGTCATCAAAATTCTTCCGCAAAATAAGAATAACACTCAGCCGGCGTAATTGTGAAGGCCGACAAAGCTGCCGGAAAGATTCACCCATACCAGCGTAAGAATGACGCACGCAAATCCCGCGAGGGATATGACTATAGCCGTTTTCTGTTTAGCCGGCATTGCAATCCTGAAATGCAGGTATGCAAAATAAACGCACCAGCAGGCAAGCGACCAGAGTTCCTTCGGGTCCCAGTTCCACCAGTCGCCCCATGCGCGTTTGCCCCAAACCGCGCCCAGCAGCAGGCCAGCCGTCATGAACGGCATTGCAAGTACGACGATTTTATCAACCGCTTCGGCGGCAGCTATGCCGCGCAACACTTTTGACGAAATGACCGCAGCCTTGAAAAGCAGCACATAGGCAAGCATATAACACAATACGTGCGGAGCGAAAAGATTGCTTCGTAATATCGGCGCTATCGGTTTCGCCTCAGGGCTGAATGCAAAGGCAAGCGGACAGAGTAAAAGCAGTTGTACGATTGCGTCGGCAAAAATGGTTGTCTGGCCGGTGAGTTTTCGGCACAAATCACCGGCTGGAATATATAGCGCAGCAAGAATCAGAAATACGTCAAACATGTCTCGCAGCGGCAGGCCGTTCTCGATGAACGCGCGGCAGACCACGTCGACCATAAGCACGACGCTTGCCGCCCATAATGCCGACGAAGCGCGGGACGATTTTGCCGCCAGACATATCAACGACACTACAGCAAAAACGGCAGCCAGACAGATAAACATGTATGTGGCCATGAAATACCCCAGATTCATGCCGCAGCCCTCCTGCGATTAAGCAATTTTAGCACGCACCAGCCGGTCACTCCAGCCCCGAGCAATACGAATCCGCTCCACACCCAGAAGATTCCGCAATTACGGCGGGCGAAAATTTTCACACTCATACCATCGATGTCATAATCGGAAATCGTGAAATCATACCCGCCATAGCCGGCTGGCCTGTTTATGCCGATTCGCACAAATTTTTCGTCATCAAAAACGCATTCGGCAAAAACCTGTTTCTCCGGCTGTTCAAGGCGGAAAAGCAACCCTGCCCTGCCGTCGGAAATCCATTGCTGTTCAGTTTCATACAACGGCAACAGCGAAAATCTTACCTGCCTGTCATTTTCGACGGCAGCCGTCACGCCGGTCATGACCGTGCCGTCCCTGCGAAGCCGTAAAATCACAGCAAACGGACTTGCCCTTCCACCACGATTCACACCAACCGGCAGATACATCAACATCCTGCCATCCTGCCCGAATACGTTCAGCCGTACCGTTTCTCCAGGCGAAAAAACATAATGTTTCCGGCCATTCGCATCAACCAGACTCACTGCGCGATTCACTCTGCCGTCGTCGGAATCAATCGCCATAATCTGTTCGTTCGAATTTATATCGAATCTGAGATTATCATAAAATTTTTCAATCGTCGCCGACAGATGCGTGAACATGTTTGAAACAATATCTATTTGCCGATTCTTTACCAGCGGTTCGTATTCCCAGCCGGCATTGTTCGGCCAGATTAACTGCGGAAGCGTAAAACTGTCCGGAAGAATCCAGTCGAATTTTTCGCACATGATTTTTCGGCCAGGTATTACAAAACCCTTCATCGCAACAGGCAGATTATCAACATTCCGAACCGGAGTCAGCCGGACTTCTCCTTTATCAGAACACGTTTCAAGGTATATTTTCCAGGCAAGCATGGAGTGCGCGACAGGATAATACTCCACGCGAATGTTGCGCAATTTCATGACGATATCGCCCAGTTTAGCCGTCTGTCCCTCGCGAAGTTCCGTCCATGCCCGCGCCGGCGCAAGGCCTCGCCAGCCGCATACCCGTTCACTGCCGAGAAGCCCCCCGATAATGATTGCTGCACAGCCCAGGTGTACCGCCGCAATGAATAATTTTCGACGAATCAGATTGCCGGCCGCGACAAACAGAAACATAAATCCCAAGATACACCAGCACACGCCGGCGAAAGAAGAATTGAAAATCTCCGCCGCCCTGTCCGCCCCCATGAATGCACCATATATGCAGACACCCGACAGCAGCAGCAATATTGCGGCAGCTGAAAACGACCCCAAACTTTTTTGGCGGAAAAATCTCATTCGTCCATCCATGACAAAGCCCAGCCATTGCTGACTGGGCTTTGAGTGTTATTGGCCATTTGATTTTTTAATTTTAAGCGATTTTGAGGAAAATCACTTTGCGAATTCCGTCAAAAACGTTCCCTGCGGAACTATCCAGAGTTCGACGCGTCTGTTGAGGACGTTGCCGCGGTGGCCAGCCTTATTAGGTGCAATCGGATGATATTCGCCAAAACCCATTACACACATGCGTGAAGGTGCAATGCCGGCTTTGACCATAGCCTTTTCAACGCCGACCGCGCGGTGCACGGACAGATACCAGTTGTCAGGATGACGACGACGAGTACCCTCTTTGGCGATGGGCATATCATCGGTATGGCCGGCGATATAGATGCAGAAACTCTTGGCCTGCGGAGAATCAAGAATCCGGCCGAGTTTGTTCAGAGCCTCTGAAGCCTTCGGGTTCACCGTAGTGCTGCCCGGATCAAACGTCAGATCACTCTTGAGCTTGACCATGCCGTTTTGGGAATCGAACGTCACAATATCAGGATTGGCCGCCGCAAATTCCTTCAACGCCATATCAAGGCCAGTCGGCAGTTTGCCTACTTCAAACTTGCGGTTTTTGAGTTTTTCGATAAGCGCTTCCTGGTCTCTCAGCCTGGCAATAAGTTCTTCCTTGCCCTGGTCGAGCGACGCCAGCATGGCGTTTTTATCATCCAGAGCCTTTTTGGACTCGGCGAGTTCTTCTCGCAATTGGTCGCGTTCTATTTCCGCCTGATTCAGGTCCTGTTCCTGTTTTTCAAGACGGGCGCTAAGCGTACGGTTTTCAGCTTCCAGCTGTTTTATCCTATCGCAGCCCATAAACATGCCGGCAGCGACAACACATGTCCCAATAATCAATAAATTTTTCGTGGCATTCATAATAAAGCCCCTTTCGTTTTTCTGATTTTTTAACAATTTTTTTAAAAAATACCGGCTATCTATCAAGCCGATATGATAGTTTGAAAACATTTTATTTGGTCTGGAAGGCTTTGCCGACTATCATGCCTGCGCCGCCGGCTATCACGGAGAACACTACGACTATTGCTAGTACCATGCCCATGTTCGCCTGCATTGCCGAGAGATATCCCGGCACGCTATCGCCGGTCATCGCCGCCAGCCCAGCCATAAGGCCCATGAAACCAGCCAGACACGCACCTACCAGCAAGCCGGTAAAAACGCCGCTGGTCGGGTCTATTTCTTCCACAAATGTCGGCGGTTCGTAGCTGATGGCCGGCGAAGCAATGGTGCTCATGGACGTATCAACGTCGCCGGACTCCACCAGGCCACTGCCCAAACCGCTGCCCAGCCCGCTGCCGCTCATGCCTTCCACATCCAGATTGTCAAGCAGGTCAAGGTCCGCACCGAGCGATGTGTCGTCGCTCTCGCGCGTGAGATCAAGCAGGCCACTGCCGCTTCCTACGCCGCCGAGCGCGACTTCATCGTCAACATTCGGAGCCGGCGCCGTATCCGACAATGTGCCGGCGTTGTCTATCTGAAGGTCTTCATCATCGAATATGCTGATGCCTTCGGACGTGATAACGGTATCTTCTTTGCCGCCGACGGAGATTTCCGCGGCATCATCCAGTTCGGAAAGATTTATGGCGTCAGCGTCGGCACTACCGGCAGCAGTAGCGGCAGTACCCAGTGATTCGGCGAGCTTGTCGACATCGCCGGCTTTGAAAACGTGTTTGGCTCCGTCCTGATACATCTGCAGCTTAGCCGTATTGACGAACTGTTCCATCAGTCCGCCGCTGTTTACGCCCAGCTTCTGACAGGTTTCCTCTTCGGAGTAATACATCTTGGCCATTTCTGACTCCTGGGGTTGCGTCCGGTTCACTTCTCGACATTGTCAGCCGGCATTGCAAGCCTGTGCTGCCTGCCGACCAGATCTCGCACTTCACGCGGTGTAGGGTCGGACGTGTTGAACTCATCGAGATTCACATCGAAGCGATACGTCCTGGCCGACATCAGCCGCAATTTCCGATCACCCGGACTATACTGATATACACAAATCGTCTGATTTTCATAATCGACAAGGTACAATCCGTAAGTGTTCGAGGATATCTGGCCGGCAACTATGTATACGCCGTTATTGCCGGCGCCAACTGCTGGCGTCTGAGCCACTGCATTATCCATCGACACAAACAAACCCGTCAGAAGCGCTCCCGCCGCCATAAACAGAACAGCGAGAACTCCCAGACGCAAAATACCCATCTGTCGAATCTGTAAACCCATAGCGGGCAATTCTCTATCCAAATTTTATCATTTCAGGCCTATTGACACATTTGTCGCAATTTATTATCCGCTGATTATAGTGACGGGAAGTCGGATAATGCAAGATTTTTTTCGATGCATTGACATGCTTTGGCGAAAAAAGATACCATCTGACGGCCTGTCCGCCATATAGATTTATTTTTCCCTTTTCGGCTGTTTATTGCCGGTCAGCCGGTCAAGCTGTTCGGCAAACCACTTATCGCCCATGGCGATTATGCTCAGGTGCGAGGCAATACCGACGGTTTTAAGCTCCTTTTTGCCGCCAGCCGCCTCGTAAACCGCCTTTCCCTGTTCATAAGGCACTATGGCGTCCAATCTTCCGTGTATGACAAGCAGGGGACATCTGATTTTTCTGGCGGCGGCGATTACATCCGCGTCGTCAGGCTGAAAACCGGCGATTTCACCCGCACGAGCCCAAGCCGCCGCAAACTGCTCATCGGAAATATAGCCGGAATGATGGTGGAGGACTGTTCTGGCGTCGGAGTAGGGTGCGATGGCAACGACGGCTTTACAGCGGGAATCGTCAGCGGCATAGAGTATGGCGGTGGCTGCGCCCATTGAAAAACCCATCGCGTAAAGCGGCTGGTTAATTACGTGTTCATTCAGAAGATAGTCGGCTATCGCCAGTACGTCCCGCCGTTCCACCGCACCAAACGTGACATATTTGCCGCCGCTTCTGCCGTGCGCTCGCATATCGTTCAGAACTACGTCATAACCATCACCGGCGAGCGTTTCACCAAGGCTGAGCATATTGCGCTTGGAATCTTCAAACCCGTGCAGAAGCATGACCGTACCCTTGGTCTTTTCATATTCGCGTTTTTTGCTGAAAATCACCCACACGTCAAGATTTATGCCATCGGCGGCTTTTATTACGTAATGTTTATCTATCGTGCCGAGCTTAATCATGGAGTCGACATCATGCGTCATCGCCTCAAGTCGCCCCATCGACGTATCCTGCTCCAGAATTCGCCGTGCATTATCTTCCGTCGAACAGCCGCCGCACGCGCAGCCTGCGATAACTGTCATCAAAATGAATCGCAAAAAATTTCTCATTATTCCTTCCCCGATTCATATGAAACGGGCCTGTCAAATGACAGGCCCGAAAATCAGCTATCAGCAGCAGCCGTTATTTTACTTCTACAGCCTGCTTTTTTGCCGGAGTTTTTTTTACAGCCTTGGCTGCCTTGTTTTTCGCGGAAACTTTTTTCTTGCCGACCTGGTCTTTAGCAACTTTTTCAACCTGCCTGGCTAGCCAGCCGTCGTAATCCATGCCAATGATAATCTGTTCAGGCGATCCGGCGAGAACGACTTTCAATTCTTTTGGTTTGTTGGCTACAGCGAAGATTGCTTCGCTGTCTGAAACCGGCACTATCAAATCAGCCGTTCCGTGTATCAGGTACAGCGGGCATGTGAGATGTCTTGCGGATTCGAGCGCCGATGTGCCGCGCGGGTCGAAACCGGCGTCTTCTTTGGCATTTTCAAGAGCCTTGTTGAGGTCTTCGGGGCTGGCGAACAGGCCGAGGTCGCGTTTGAACTTGGTAACGGTGTCCTGCCATGGGCCAATCGCAACCACGCCTTTTACTCGCGGGTCGATTTCAGCATAAAGTATGCCTGTAACCGCGCCATAGTTCACGCCGAAGACATAGAACGGCTGGGCGATTTTGCCCTCGGCGGAGAGCTTGTCCATTATAGCCTTGACGTCGTCTTTCTCCTTGGCGCCGCAGGTAATGTATTTGCCGCCGCTGTCGCCGTGATGACGGAGGTCGACAAGAACAACATCATAGCCGTCGGCGGCAAGTTTTTTGCCCATGCCCATGTAGTTGGCCTTGCTCTCGTAAAGGCCGTGAAGAATGACCGCCGTGCCTTTCGATTTGCCGTGTGCGTCTATGGACCAGTAAGCTATTTTAACGCCATCGGCTGAGGTAATTTCACCGGCTGCTTCGAGTTTTTTCTGAGCCACCAGCTTGTCGCCATCGCCAGCAAGTTCCATAACTATATTATTCTGTGAAGAAGTGGTGACCTGCAAATTGCGATTTTCATTCTCGTCGCATCCTGCCAACACCCATGCCGCCGCCACCGTAACTATAATCAACGCCTTCGCTTTCATGTTGCAGTCTCCTTGAAAGAAGTCCCTTATGCACATGCAATACGCTGATATTGTGTCACTCCTCAGCCCAAAATGCAAGTGTCTGATACAAAAAACGATGGCAAAACCGTATACTGTCGCGATACGGCGTCTATCGTTGCGACGTACAAGCAGACGAACGATTTTACAGTTTGTCGTTTGGCAGCGGGAATCGTTTACAAAGGTCGTGTATTTTCGCGGCGGTTC
Organism: uncultured Planctomycetaceae bacterium; assembly: GCA_964536835.1. Classification (GTDB taxonomy): domain Bacteria; phylum Planctomycetota; class Phycisphaerae; order SM23-33; family SM23-33; genus DAONFI01. The sequence continues at coordinate 39,825 of CAZIAZ010000002.1, forward strand.
TGTTTATGACGGCAGTATCGCCGTTCGACATCAGTACCGTATCCATGAGGTCAGCCAATACGTTTATTTCATCCTTGCCCAAGCCGCGAGTTGTGATTGCCGGCGTGCCGATACGAAGACCTGACGTCTTGATAGGCGGCCGCGGGTCGTTGGGAATGGCATTTTTGTTGCAGACTATCTGTGCCGCGTTCAGCCAGTTGGCTGCATCATGGCCGGTAACGTCGGGCAGCTTGCTCCGCAAATCCACCAGGAACAGGTGATTATCCGTGCCGCCGGAAACTATCCGCCAGCCTTTTTCGTGCATTACGCCTGCAAAATATCGGGCATTTTTAATTACATTTGCGATATATTCGTGAAAAGACGGCTGAAGCGCTTCGTGGAACGACACCGCTTTTGCGGCGATGGCGTGCATGAGCGGGCCGCCCTGAATGCCGGGGAAAATTGCCGTATCAATCTTTTTAGCCCACTGCTGCCTGCACAGAATCAGGCCGCCACGAGGGCCGCGAAGAGTTTTGTGATTCGTAGTCGTTATGAAATCAGCGTGCGGGAACGGATGAGGATGCTGGCCGGTCACGACAAGGCCGGCGATGTGAGCCACATCGCACATCAGCAGACAGCCGACTTCCCTGGCGATTTCGCCGAAAGCCGCAAAATCTATCTGCCGCGGATACGCACTTGCGCCGGCGACGATGATAGCCGGCTTTTCCGTCTTCGCCTGCTGCCGGATTTTATCCATGTCCAGCCGCTCACTATCGCTCTCCACGCCGTAAAATACCGTCTTATACATCTTGCCGGACAGATTTATCGGCAGGCCGTGCGAAAGATGGCCGCCGTGAGCCAGGTTCATGCCCATGATTTTATCGCCCGGGTTGATGGCAGCCAGGTAGACCGCCAGGTTTGCGTTTGTGCCGCTGTGCGGCTGAACGTTGGCGTGTTCGGCGTTGAAAAGTTTTTTGGCGCGGGTGATGGCGAGGGCTTCTACTTCGTCGACGGCTTCACAGCCGCAGTACCAGCGCTTTTCAGGATAACCTTCGGCGTATTTGTCGGTAAGAACCGACCCCAACGCCTGAAGTACGGGTATGGAAACGTGATTTTCCGACGCTATCAGTTCAATCGTATTGCGCTGACGGTCGTGTTCCTTTTCTATCAATGCCTTTATTTCAGGGTCTTCCTGTGCCAGTCTGTCCATTTTCAGCCTTTCCTTGCTTCATTAATTCAAAATTGAAGACGCAGAGTTTAACTCTCCACCCAATTTTTCGCAAGCCATTAGGCAGGATTTTCTTAATCAACTGATGGAATATTTGCCGAAAATGGTATAATAACTACCCAAATACTTTATCCGAAGGAGTTTTACGGTTTTAGCGCAAGCCTGCTGGGCTGCCGCTAAAGAAAGATTCAGGCGTCAGCCTTTTTACGGGGCTGCAATGTGCCCTTGAAAAACCGTAAAATCATGAAGGACTTCTCATAAAATGCCGCACGAACAGATGAATATAAAACAGCTGGCATCATATCTTTCGATGGATGCGAGAGAATTGCATAAGCTCGCTTCACGCCAGAAGTTACCCTGCCGCAAAACCGGCGGCAATTTCATTTTTACCAAATGTGAAATCGACCGGTGGGTCTGGGACACTTTAAATGAATTCAACAGCCGTGAACTTCAGGGCATTGAGCGCGGCGTCGCCAAACATCACGGCTTCAATGCCGACATACCGATAATCTGCCCGCTGGTACATAAAAACACGATGGTCATGCCACTCAACGTTCACTCGCAGGACGCCGTCCTGCGCGGCTTGGTGGATTCAGCCGACGCAGCAGGCCTGATTTATGACAGGGAGCATCTTCTTGGCGAATTGAAAGCCAGAGAGCAGCTTTGCAGCACAGCCATCCTGCCGGGCGTCGCTTTACCGCATCCACGACAGCCTCTGCCATACGATATTGCGGAATCTTTTATAATACCGGGACTTACGCCTGCCGGCATACCATTCGGAGCGGAAGACGGCTCACTGAGCAGGCTGTTTTTTCTGATATGCTGCAAGGATGAACGGACGCATCTTCACGTGTTAGCCCGCATAGCACGAATCCTCGACAAGCCCGGCATGATTGATATGCTTATGGAGTGCACCTCGCCAAAAGAATTTGGAGAAACTCTCGCCCATCGTGAAATAGAATTGATAGGCCTGCACGATGAATGATAAAATTGTGACATGATTCCATACGATGCCAAAAAATTCATTGCCGTCGTGACCATGCTAGCCGCATTAGGCGGTTCAGGTGTCTTTGCGCAAACATCCCAGCCATCGACTCAGGAGGCTCTGCGCAAGGAAATCATTGAGATGAGCAGAAACGACCGGCTTTCAAACCTTTTTACCAAAATATATCAAGCCGTCTCTCCCTCCGTCGTCGTAATCCATACCGCCAGAGTCTCCTCTGCCGACATTCTTTCATATTATCAGGACAGATACATTCGCGAACAGTTCAATCACGACTATAACGTCGGCCTGGGCAGCGGCGTGATAATCGACGCAGAAAACGGGTACGTCGTCACGAACAATCACGTGGTGGCTAACGTTCAGCGTGTCGAAGTGATACTCAGTGACGGCAGGATTTTGAGGGCGCAGTGGGTGCGCAGCGACCCGCTCAGCGATATAGCCGTCATAAAAATACCGCCGCAAAATCTCACTGCTACGCCACTGGGCGACAGTGACCGGCTGGAGGTCGGCAGCCTGGTGCTGGCGTTCGGAGCTCCGCTGGGCCTGCCGCAGACCGTGACAGCAGGCATAGTCTCCGCAAAAGGACGCAAAACAACAGGCATGGATTACCAGGATTTCATCCAGACCGATGCCGCGATAAACCTGGGCAATTCAGGCGGCCCTCTGGTAAACATGCGAGGCGAAGTGGTCGGCATAAATACGCTGATACTCTCATCAACAGGCATGTATGCCGGCGTCGGCCTGGCGATTCCGTCCAACATGGTTCGGAACATAATGAAACAGCTCGTTCAAAAAGGGCTGGTAATGCGCGGCTACCTCGGCGCATACATTCAAAACGTCAGCCCGGCGCTGGCCAGAAACATGAATCTGCCGCATAACAACGGCGCACTGATAACCAACGTGTTCACCGACAGCCCAGCCGGCAAAGCCGGCCTGCTGGAACGCGATTTCGTAATCTCGGTCAATAACAAAACCATCCGCAACGCCAACGATTTGCGAAACGCCACCGCCTCTCTGATGCCGGAAGAAACCGCGACAATGAAAATCCTTCGCGACGGCAAAGAGATTGAATTAAAAGTGATTATGGGCCGCTCTCGCAGAAAGACGATTCCGCCGGCAAAAACATTTTTGAACCGACCGGCTGAAACATTCGAAGACCAGGTGGGTCTGTTCTGCAAAACGCTTACACCAACCACCGCCATACAGTACGGCTATGCCGCAGAAATGAACGGCGCAGTGGTGGCGAAAGTATTAGCCGGCAGCGAAGCGTTTGAAGCAAACATAGTACCCGGCATGCTCGTCACGCACGTAAACGACAATCCGATAAAATCGGAATCGGAACTGAAAACGGCTATCGACCGTTCGCGAGGTACGGGAATACGGCTTACCGTCACGACACCTATCGGCGGAAAATGGTATATTTTCCTGCCGCTTGAAATTTTTTAATATGACTGTACGCTATACAGGTACTTTTAAAAACTTTTTAACATGACCATTCTGAATATATAGGTTACTTTTAAAAATTTTTTAGAACGACCGTTCAGAATATATAGGTTACTTTTTAAAACTTTTTAATGCGACTGTTCAGAATATGCTATTTTAAAAATTTTGAAAAATTAACGTGAAAGGATTTTTATATGCAAAATGGAAAGATGATGAAACAGGTTTTGTGGCTGAATATTCTGCCGGCGATTATAGGCCTTCTGCTGACGGCTGGCTGCGCAAGTAAGCCGAAACAGAATGTTCAGATGGACACGTCCGAACTGAATCCACCGGCGGAGTCGACAGCCGCGAATGCTCCCGCCGTAGCCGACGAACCGGTTGCGCCGGCCACTGCCGCACCCGTAACGACGGAGGCTGCCTATAAGCCCGCGCCATCGCCGGCACCGTTGAATCCAGACGCTGAAAAACCCAAACCTTCGCCCAGGCCTATCAGAAAAGTTGAACCGGCCACGCTTACCGAAGCAATGAATACCCCAAAAAAACCAGCCGCTTCGTCGAAAGTGAACTATTACATAGTTCGACATGACGACACTTTCTGGAGCATATCACGTCGCGTGTACGGCTCGGGCAAATATTGGAAAACCATTCAGGACGCAAATCCGGATGTCAGCCCCGAACGACTGATGGTCGGCCAAAAAATCGTAATTCCCGAAATCGCAAAATAAAAATCTTTACCTTTTCGCTTTGTATACGGAAATCTGTTAAACTGGAGCAGTTCTCAAAACTCTTTTGCCTTTGGGAACTGCTCCAGTCAGTTTGAAAAACTAAAAATGAAAGGATTTTTTATGGTTAAAGTCTGGAACGCTCTGCCGTATGTCGTACTTGCATGCATTTTGGCGATAATCTGCTACTGTACATGCGGCGGCGGCGAAAAAAACATGGGTCTCAAGATAACCAGTGAAGACGGCTTTATCGAATGGGGCACTTGCGTGGCGTTCGGCATTACCGGTCTGCTGGGCATGTGCGCGGCGGTTATGAAACGGAAAATGCTTACAAAAAATCAATTAATCTTTCTGGTAGTGTTTTCGATAATATGCTTTTTAGCCGTCGGGGAAGAACTCAGCTGGGGTGAGCGGATATTCGGATTCGCTCCGCCGGAAAACATGGAAACCACGTCCAGCTCGGCAGTCACGTTCGGACATAACGACGTTACGATGCATAATCTGGACTTCAAATTCGGCAAGGTCAGTTTTTCAATCGGCGGAATGCTTTTCGGCGTGACGCTTATCGTGGCGTTAGCCATCCACGGCATAGTGCTGCCGATATTGTATAAAAAACGTCATCCGAAAATCGTAAAATTCGTCGACAAACTCGGCCTTTTTCTGCCGCCGCTGAACTTCGGCATACTCGTTACCGCCGCCGCACTGATGTTTTACATCCTTAGAAGAACAACCATCGACGATATGACCGAGCCGAACGAATTTAAGGAATTTTTCGTGCCCGTCGTTTATGCAGCCATTGTCGCCGTCACGTTTTTTAACGGAAAAACCAAAGGCGAACGGGTCTGCCTTGAATTTCTTTTTATCCTCTTCATGCTCGGCATAACCGCGAGCGTAACTAAAATGTAATTCGCTGTGCATGAAATGGAAAAGCGAATCGTAATATTGGGTTTTGAAAGCAGTTGCGATGAAACCGCAGTTTCGCTCGTAGTTGACGGCCGAAAAGTTCTTTCGGACGTCGTTGCCAGCCAGATAGACCAGCACCGCCGTTACGGCGGCGTCGTGCCGGAACTCGCCAGCCGCGCACACGTCGAAGCCGTCAATACCGTCCTGGCCGACGCTCTCGCGCAAAGCGGAATAAAACGCGACGAGATATCCGCCGTCGCCGTCACGCATCAGCCGGGGCTAATCGGTTCATTGCTGGTTGGATTGATGGCGGCAAAAACGACGGCGTGGCTGCTCGGCGTGCCGCTGATTGGAGTAAATCACGTCTGCGCGCACGCATACGCCGCCGCACTGGACGACGAACCCATCAACTACCCAGCCGTCGCACTCGTATGTTCGGGCGGCCATACGTCGCTGTATCATCTTCAATCGCCGACGAAAATGGAACTGCTCGGCAGCACCATCGACGACGCAGCCGGCGAAGCCTACGACAAGGTGGCATCCATACTTCATCTGGGTTTTCCAGGCGGACCGGTTATCGACAGGGCAGCCCGCCGCGGCAATGGCCATGCCGTGGATTTTCCACGCACGCTGCTCAAAGGCCAGTCGCTCGACTTTTCATTCAGCGGCATAAAGACGGCTGTCCTGTATCACGTCAACGGCGTGCCGAACGCAAAGACCGACAACGGTCATGCGAAGGGCATTGAAAACTTTTCATCGCAGGAAGTGGACGACATCGCCGCCAGTTTCCAGGACGCCGTAACCGATATCCTCACCATCAAAATGCGGCGTGCCGCCAAAATCACCGGCGCCAGGACGCTTATACTTGGCGGCGGCGTGGCAGCAAACTCAGGCCTTCGTGAAAAAGCACAAAAAGTAGCAGATAAAATCGGCTGTACGCTGCGGCGGCCGCCGATGAAATACTGCACCGACAACGCAGCCATGATTGCCGGGTTGGGATATCACCTGCTGCTCGCCGGCCAAATCGCCGATTTACGATTATCCGCCACGCCGACTGTGCGCATATAGAGCGGTTTTTAAAAAATTTAAAAAGTGCCCGCCAAAAATTTTGGGGATTATAGCCGTTCACAAAAATCCTCCGACTATAATGTCTTGCATGGCATGGCAATCGAGAATTCGCGTCTTCTCCTCAAAAACCGCCCGCAACGACGGCAGATATGTGCTTTACTGGATGCAGCAGTCGCAACGAACCCGTTATAACCATGCGTTGGAATATGCAACGGAAGAAGCCAACCGGCTTGGCCGGCCGCTGATGGTTGCATTTTGCGTTGCTGCGTATCCGCAGGCTAATGTCCGGCATTACGCGTTCATGCTGCAAGGCATAGACGAAGTGCGTCGCGAACTTGAAAAACGTCATGCCTGTTTCATAACGAGAATCGGCCAACCGTCCGACTTAATAAGCGAACTCGCCAAACCAGCCGCCCTGCTCATAACCGACAGAGGTTACACCCCCATACAATCTCGCTGGCGGCAGGATGTCTGTAAAAATTGCGACGTACCAGTAATTGAAGTCGAGTCGGACGTCGTCGTTCCAGTCGATATCGCCAGTGACAAACGGGAATATTCGGCGGCTACGCTCAGGCGGAAGATAACTCCGCTTATCGACGAATATCTTTTGTTGCCGCGGCAGCGCAGCCTGAAAATCGCGGCTGACGCCATCAATGAAAAATCCGACGATATTTCTCTCAAAAACGTTACGAAAAAATTGCATCTTGACGCATCCGTCTCCCCTGTCGACGGTTTTTGTGGCGGATATTCGCAGGCGGAAAAGCGTCTGACTGAATTCGTGTCAAAAAAACTCCGCGGTTACGACGAATTGCGCAATGACCCGACGAAAAATTTTACGAGCGGCCTCAGCGCGTATATGCATTTCGGCCAGATTTCGCCGATAGAAATCGCCCTTGCCGTCAAAACCGCCGATGCGCCAAAACCTGACCGCGATGCCTTTCTTGAACAGTTGACAGTCCGCCGTGAACTGGCGATGAATTTCCTGCGATTCTGTCAGAAAGCGGATGATTATGAATCATTGCCAGGCTGGGCGCGTGCCACGCTTGAGTCGCACGACAAAGACCGCAAAAAAACATACACGCTCCGGCAGCTCGAACAGGCCTCCACTGTCGATGAATATTGGAACGCAGCCCAACGACAGCTTGTACGAACCGGAACAATACATAACTACATGCGGATGTATTGGGGCAAAAAAATCCTCGAGTGGGCGCCGTCGGCGAAACTTGGATTTGAATGGTGCGTACATCTGAACGACCGTTACGCACTGGACGGCCGCGACGCTAACAGTTATGCGGGAATTGCGTGGTGCTTCGGCAATCATGACCGGCCGTGGAGCGAGCGGCCTATTTACGGCAACGTGCGATGTATGACGGCAGGCGGACTTGAAAGAAAATTCGACATCCGCAGTTATGCGAAAATGTGGAGCGAGCCATAGCAACAAATGGTGTCGTACGTTATCTTTGAAAATAGAACCTATCCCAAGAACATGGGCGTTGCCATTGGTGGATAGGTGCTATTTAAAAACCCCGTCTCGACGGTCAAGACGGGGTTTCGTGCAATGGCCTATAAAAAGGCTGTATTCAGAAGAATTTGTCTAAAATTTCCATTCGACGTCAAACAGGGTTGTTACGTCGGTCGGGCCTGCCATCGGGCCAGCGATATCCTGGGTAAGGAAGACCTTGCCGCCGACGGTCAGGAAATCGGCAAGATTGTACTTGGCGTCGATTACATGGCCCTTCTTGTTGACGTAGCCGAAATCACTGTCGGCAAAATAACCAGGCGTGGCGTTGGCTTCGATATATGCGTATTTATAGCCGACCGACCAATCGCCCTTTTTCTTGTTGTTGCCGAACTTATATCCGACCGCATAAGCCTTGTTCTGATTCTTGTAATCGTAATTCGGGTCATCGTCGGCACAGTTATAGGCCCAGTCGAAATAAGCCTTGTTTTCTTTGCCAAGAAATTTGAACTTAAACTCGTTGGTCAAGTTAAAAACCCTGAATGCACCGGCGGCAAGATTCTTGTCCGAATCAACGTCATTGCCGTTGGCGGCGCCGTAGTTATAGGAATATTGATAATTATCCCATACGTAATAGTTGGCTGCCAGCGTCCATTTGAAATCTTTGGCCAACTCCCAGTCAAAGCCCAATTCAAAGTCCGCCATCGTGCAGTCGTTATAATCATACTGCGAGTTTTCCTTGACGATAAAGTAACCGGCGCCAACGAACGGCTTGAATCCGCCAGGCAGTTGTGAATATTTATATTGTGCCCAAAAACCTTCCGGATTTACGTCGTCGTCCCATATCATATCCGTATGCACCATGGGGGTGGGCATCTTGCCGCCGATGACTTCCAGCCCTTTTAGAAATTTGGGCGTATATTTGACGTACGCCTGATCCAGCCAGATGTCTTTTTTGCTGAAATCGTTAGTCATCGTCACGTTGGTTGACGTCGGTTCATTATTTCCAGGATATTTGGTATCATAATCGCCCGTCGCCAGCCGTGCCGCCACCAGGAACTGGTCATCCAGCAGGGTCTTTTCAAATCCTATACGAAAGCGGATTCGCGACCGATTGCGCCACGGCTTGGATTTATCCTTGTCAACCGTCTGATTATATCCGCGGTAGCTTTGGCCTTGATAGCGCAGCCTTAAATCACCGCTAATTTTAAAGCCGTGCAGCCAATCCACATTGCCGATATCGTCGGCAACCTTGTAGAGTTTGTCTTCATTCGCCCGCTGTTTTTCGAGAAGCTCGGCAACGTCGACCTGTTGATTTTTGAGCTGTTTGAGTTCTTTCTGCTGGGCTTCGAGTTGTGCCTGCAACTGCTTTATGGTAGCCTGCACCTCTTCATCCGCCGCCTGAGCGTCGGCCATCCCAATCCATGCCGCCAACACGGCGGCAATGACGCTGAAAACGATTCTTTTTCTCATTTATCTATCCTTTACGAAAATGACCATATCCGGCCGACCGTCAGCCTGATTTCTCAATGAAAAGTTAAAGAATTGAAATTAAGAAAGTATTAGGATGTGTCTAAGAACCCATTAAATAAGACCACCGGTTGAGGTTGGTTTTTGACAGACGACTCTCGTCAGACGACAACCTGCCATATCGGCAAAAATTCAGCTTTTTTTGCGCATTTGGGCAGTTTTCGACAAACGACAAAAGTGCTATTTGTTTTGTAACTTCTTTAGTGTACGCGTATTATGTGCTTTGGCATTATGCTTGCTGCTATAAAAGAACCTGCGAGGTGTATTTATGGTATTGGCGTTGAAGGACAACTCGGCTCCGCTAGAATTGGTAGTTACCGGCGAGGTTGCCAGTTGGCTGCCGGCGCTGGAGCAGGTGGTAGGGCCGAATTGGCTCAAGACGCGGCGTGTGCGCAGCGGCCATGAATTGTTGGAGGTCGTCCGCCACGGCCGAGCCGACGCTGCCGTATTGGACGACGAATGCGACTGGGACCTGGATGTGCTGCAAATGCTCCGGATGCTTCGCCAGCTTGACAGGTCGTTGCAGGTTGTGGTCGTTACACACCACACGGAAAGGCAGTGGATGGAAGCTGCGTTGAAGCTGGCGGCATACAGCGTTTTGACCAAGCCGCTGGGCTTTGAGCCGCTGGTACGACAGATTCACGGCATAATGCTCAAAATGCACAAGCAGCTTAACTCGCAGCCTACCGCAATCATGAAACTTGATGATTGGAATAAAAACTGGTAAAAATTTGCCTGTCCGCCCGACGGCGGATGTTTTTTTTCTACGATTTTTGTTAAAAAAACGTAGGATTAAGACGGACATAATGAATCTCTACGGGTTAAAACCCGTAGCATCATAGTCATCAGGCTTTCGCCTGTCCGCCTCACGGCGGATACTTTCATCTACGGTTTAAAAACCGTAGAATTAAGACGGACATATTAAAAAAACGCGTTGAAAAGGCAAAAGGAAATAACATCGTTTTGAGGAGACAGAAAATGGCTAAAGCCAAATGCACGAAATGTAAAATTCGCCCCCTGGGTGACAAGGTCCTGGTAAAGCGTCTGGAGGCGGAATCCATCACAGCCGGCGGCATAGTCCTGCCCGATACCGCCAAGGAAAAACCCAAGCAGGGAACGGTTCTCGCCGTCGGCGAAGGCAGCCTGAACAAGGACGGCAGCCGTACCCCCCTTCAGGTCAAAACCGGCGATACTGTCCTGTTTACCAGCTACGCCGGAACTACCGTCAAAATCGACGGCGACGAACTCATGCTCATGGATGAGAGCGACATCCTGGCAATCATTGACTAAATAATTGTTAGGACAGCTTTCTGACTTGAGGATAGGATTCCTCTAGCCGCCACTCAAGCTGCCCATTTAGTTATCTCTTTTCAGGAGTATTAATTATGGCAAAGGCAGCTGGAATTTTCATGGATGTAACAACGAGATGGGCGGAAAAGCTTCAAGTCGATATGACGGTTCTCGAATGGGCATTCGACAATCTTAGACATAATGCATCTAACGAAGGATGTCATAATTTCCCATCAAGAGATGATGTAGCCTCTAATGACATTTTCTTTAATGCAGTTCGCCGAATGTATGAAATAAGAACTGGCAGAGTGCTTGAAAAAAGTGAATATCCTATGCTCAGAAGAATGATTCTAAAAGTACATAAACAAGGTAAAACCCCAAGATAATTGCAGCTAGGAGATTATTGAAATGGCAAAGAAGAAAATAATATTTGACGTAGATGCCCGTTCGAGCATTCTCAAGGGCGTCAAACAGCTGGCGAGAGCCGTCAAGGTCACCCTCGGTCCTACCGGCCGTGTTGTAGTACTGCAGAAAAGTTTCGGCAGCCCGACCGTCACAAAAGACGGCGTGAGCGTAGCCAAGGAAATAGAGCTGGCCGACCCGAATGAAAACATGGGCGCCCAGATGGTCAAGGAAGTCGCGTCAAAGACGTCGGATATCGCAGGCGACGGCACGACGACCGCGACCATTTACGCCGAAGCCATCTTTGAAGAAGGCCTTAAAAATGTAACCGCCGGTGCAAATTCAATGGAACTCAAGCGCGGCATCGATAAAGCCGTCGCCGCAATCATCGACGAACTCGGCACACTCTCCAATCCCGTCAAGAGTTCAAAAGAGGTCGCACAGGTCGGCGCCTGCTCGGCCAACCAGGACGCCGAAATCGGCAAAATGATTGCAGATGCAATGGACAAGGTCGGCAAGGACGGCGTAATCACGGTCGAGGAAGGCAAATCGCTCGACACCTATGTTGACCTCGTCGAAGGCATGCAGTTCGACAAGGGCTACATCAGCCCCCATTTCGTGACGGACATGGCCGCCATGGAATGCAAACTTGAAAAACCACTTATCCTGATATATGAGAAAAAACTCACAGCCATCAAGGACCTTGTGCCGCTTTTGGAAAAAATCGCACAAGCCGGCCGGCCGCTCGTCATCATCGCGGAAGACGTCGAAGGCGAGGCGCTGGCGACGCTGGTAGTGAACCGTCTGCGCGGCACGTTCCAGTGCGTGGCGGTCAAGGCCCCGGGCTTCGGCGACCGTCGCAAGGAAATGCTGCGTGACATCGCAACGCTCACCGGCGGCAAAGCCATCATGGAAGACATGGGCATCAGCCTTGAAAACATCCAGATGACCGACCTCGGCACAGCCAAGGAAATCCGCGTCGCAAAAGATACCACGACCATAATCGAAGGCGCAGGCAAGGAAAGCGACATCAGAGGCCGTATCGAACAGATAAAGACCCAGATTGAAACCACCACCAGCGATTATGACCGTGAAAAACTCGAAGAGCGTCTGGCCAAGCTCGCCGGCGGCGTCGCCCGCATCAACGTCGGCTCAGCCACCGAAGTCGAGATGAAGGAAAAGAAAGCCCGCGTCGAAGACGCCCTGCACGCCTGCCGGGCCGCAGTTGAAGAAGGCATTCTGCCTGGCGGCGGCACAGCTGTGCTGGCTGCCGTCAAAGTCCTCGACAAGGTCAAGACGTCAAACGAAGACGAAAAGACCGGCGTGGATATAATTCGCCGCGCATTGTCGGCGCCAATCAAGCAGATAGCCGCCAACAGCGGTCTGGACGGCAGCGTCGTAGCGATGAAAGTTATGGAAAATCCCGAAAAAATCGCCAATTTCGGCTATAACGCGTTAACCGGCAAATATTGCGACCTCGTGAAAGACGGCGTAATTGTGCCGACCAAGGTTGAACGCTCAGCCCTGCAGAACGCCGCCAGCGTTGCCGGCCTTCTGCTGACCACTGACGCTGTCATCTCCGATTTGCCTGAAAAGAAAGACAAACCCGCCATGCCCGGCGGCGGCATGGATGACATGATGTAATCAAACATCCCCTCAAAATAAAAGGCCTGTCGATATTTATCAAAAATGTCGGCAGGCCTTTTTGTTTTGTTATAAAAAACAGAGAATCGCTCTACACATCCAGATTTTTTACGGTAAGAGCGTTATCTTCGATGAATTGACGTCGTCGTTCGACGTTGTCGCCCATGAGTAATGAGAACATGCGTTCAGCATCTTCAGCCTCTTCGGCTTTGACGCGGCGAAGTATGCGACGCTCAGGATCCATGGTGGTTTCCCAAAGCTGTTCGGCGTTCATTTCGCCCAGTCCCTTAAATCGTTTTGTTTCAATGCCTCTGCCACCCAACGTACGTACGCCGGACGCTATTTCGGAAATGTTGTTAAGTTCAAGCGATTCCTCTTCTGTAACCAGTACGTACTTTGCCGGAGCAAGGTCGCCAGTGACGGATTCTTCGCGTTTAATCAGGTAGTCGTCGATAAACAACTCTTTGGCGGCGAGTTTTTCGATTGTTTTTTCCATTTCACGGACTTCATGCAATTCAGCCCGTTTGCGGACTTCGTGAACAGGCATGTTTTCATCGCTTTCGACATGGCCGTTTTCATTATCTTCAGTAGCGGCGAGCTTATCGGCGTGCTTTTGTAAAAATTCGGCATATTTTTCAGCGGAGGCAAAGAAAAGATTGCGGCTGTCCATGACCATCCAGTGCGTCGGCAGTTTGCCGTCAGGCCCGCGATGCTGCAAAAGCATCGGGAACGTAATGCCGCGACGTTCGAGAATATGAATATTGTCATTCAGACTGTCAAGCAACTCCACCACTTCCCGAAGTTTTGCACCTTTGAATGAGCTTACAACAACAGCCGGCGTTTGGGCCGTATCGTGGACTTCAAGCGTCGTGCCTTCCAGACCCAGATTCAGAAGCGTGGTTTGCATCTGTTTTTCATTGATGACGTATTCTTTGTGTCTCTTCCGTGTAACAAGGTAAAGCGGCGGCTGGGCGATGAATATGTGGCCTTGCGTGAGAAGCGGTTTCATGTGGCGGAAGAAAAACGTCAAAAGCAGCGTACGAATATGGCTGCCGTCGACGTCAGCATCAGTCATTATTATAACCTTGTTATAACGACGTTTGTCCAAGTCGAATTCGTCTTCGCCTATGCCGCAGCCCAGCGCGGAAATGATGACCTGAATTTCGTTTGAACTGAGAATCTTGTCGAGCCGCGCTTTTTCTATATTGAGAATTTTTCCACGCAGCGGCAGAATCGCCTGGGTATTGGAATTACGGCCCTGCTTGGCGGAACCGCCGGCGGAATCACCTTCGACGATGAATACTTCGGTCGAATCGCGGTCGCGGCTGCGGCAATCTGCCAGTTTGCCCGGCAGTGAGCCGCTGGAAAGCGCGCCTTTTCTACGGGTCAAATCGCGGGCTTTACGTGCCGCCTCGCGAGCCTGCAGGGCGGAGATGGCTTTGTTGATAATCTTTTTGGCTTCAGTCGGATTCTCTTCCAGCCATGCACCCAAAAGCTCATTGACCGTCGTGGTTATGAATGTTTCCATCTCGCTGTTGCCGAGCTTGGTCTTCGTCTGGCCTTCGAACTGCGGATTCGTGAGTTTTACGGAAACAACCGCCGTCAGGCCTTCGCGAAGATCGTCGCCTGTCGGTACGGTCTTGACATTTTTCATAAGGCTGTTGTTTTTCGCATAAGCATTCATGGTACGGGTGAGCGCAGAACGGAAACCCGACATGTGCGTGCCGCCCTCATGCGTATTGATATTGTTGGCAAACGAAAAGACGTTTTCCGTATAACTGTCGTTATATTGTATGACGATGTCGCAGGACATTTTGGCGGCTTCGTCGAGGCGGGTTATGCGGATAGGCTTATGAAAGGTGATTTTATCTTCGTTAAGATTTTTGACGAACGCCAGCAGGCCTTGCGAATAGCAGAAACTGTCTTCGCGGCCGGTCCGTTCGTCGTGAAGTTTTATGTTCAGGCCTTCGTTGAGATATGCCAGTTCTTTCAGCCGGCTGGCCAGTATTTCATAACGGAATTCCGTATCGGGGAAAATTTGAGAGTCCGGCTTGAACGTGACTTTAGTGCCGGTTTTTTTGCGTTTGCCGATTTTGGTCAATTCCTGCGTTTTTACGCCGCGAGAGAAGGTCATCTGATACACATCGCCGTCGCGGCAGACATCGGCTTCGAGCCATTCGCTGAGGGCGTTGACAACCGACGCGCCTACGCCGTGCAAGCCGCCTGAAACCTTGTATGCGCCTTCTTCAAATTTTCCGCCGGCATGCAGCTTGCAGAAAACCACTTCAAGTGTCGATATCTGCTCTGTCGGATGAATGCCCACCGGAATGCCGATGCCGTCGTCTGTGACCGACACCGACCCGTCGAGATTTATTGTCACGAGGATGCTGCTACAGCGGCCGGCCATGGCTTCATCGATGGAGTTGTCGACGATTTCCCACACCAGATGATGCAAGCCGCGCGACGTGGTATCGCCGATATACATGCCTGGCCGTTTACGCACAGCCTCAAGGCCTTTGAGTACTTTTATCTGATTTTCACCGTATTCGACGGTGGCTTTTTTCTGAGCGTTCGTGACTTCTTCGGCCTGTTCCATGGCCATTCCTTTCTATCGTAAAAACAAATCCGCCGGGCTGCCGATTTGCGGTTAGCCGACGAAAAAATCAATCCTTTACGAATCACGATATTATGACAGAAACGGCAGAAAAAAGCGAGTGATTTTCGCCTTCTTTTATGTGAAAAAATCCTTATTTTTCGACGTTTTTAAGCGGCTGGACAGCGTTTTGCGACAATGTTGTTCCAGATGAGTTAGTGACCAGGAAATTATCATTCCTGGAGTCGATGATTTTGACCGCCGGCACAGCCTGTTGCAGTTTTTTCAAATATTTCTGTCCGCTGACGAAACACCATATCGGCCGGCTGGAATTCAGTTCGGCAGTTAGATTTTCAAATGCGGCAGTATCGCGTTTGGATATTACCGGCGCAGTATAATGGCCGGTGTAAAACATGAACGAAAGATTTTCGTCAGGATAAAGACAGACGTTTGTTGCTGCCTGCGGCAGCAGTTGTGCTTCTCTGCGGGACGAAAGAAACTCCAGACCAGAAGGAACGATATGCACCAGCATATATAGCTGCAACATTACCACGCATCCCGCCGACCAGTGTATGAATCTGACTCGTCGTTCCGTGCGGATAAACCGTGCCATGCGGAATATCGCATAGAAAACAATCACGCACGGCACAACGGCAGATAAGTCCAGCCATCTGAATTTCCATTCAAAACCGACGATTACGACAGTCATTACTGCAACGAATTCCATCAGTGTCCATGCGCCGATTCGCATGAGTTTGTCCGGCTGGCTTGACGCTGACCATCTGCCGACAAATACGCCCAGCATAACCATGAGCGGCGGAAATACCGGCAGGATATAGCTGACCAGTTTTGTGTGGCTGAACATGAAAAACAGCAGTGGCATGACCGTCGCCGTCATCAGGAATACGATAATTTTTTCCCGTCCGGTTTTTCCGAAAAACATCGGCACGTATCTGATAAATGCGCCAGGAATGTACACGCACCACGGCAGGCAGCCGGCGAAAAGTATGGGAATGTATAAAATTCCCGGCCATGAATGACCGAGATCTCCGCCGCCGGTGACCCGGCCGAAATTTTCCCTGCCGAAAAACGCCCCAAAATATTCCGGATATTTTATCGATGTCGCAATGAACCACGGACACGCCACCAGCAGGTAAATCGCCATGCCGGCGGGATTGAAGAATTCAAGTATGCGGCGAAACTGGCGCGTTGCCAGAAGATACGTGCCCACGACCATTACCGGCAGCGCCAAACCGGCCGGGCCCTTGAAAAGCGTCGCCACGGCAGCCCAGAAATAGAATCCGCGCCAGCATGAATTGCCTGCGCGCCTGTCGACAACGGCACACGTCTCCCGCGATGCGAAATAATACATCGCCGCCCACATCGACGTCACGAACGGCATATCCATGCGGTAGTAACGGCCCATTATCCAGAATTCCATGCACGTCGCGAGCATAATGCCGGCAAGCATGGCTACCGATTTTCTCTCGAATTTCCGTACCAGCTTGTATGCCAGCACAACCGCAAACGCCGCAAAAATGGCCGACACTAACCGGCCGGCAAATTCACTGTCGTCCGTCAGCCACTGAACGCCAGCCGTCAGCCAATAATACGGCGCAGGTTTGTTATAATAATTCTTCCCACAGAGCGTCGGCATCAGCCAATTACCCGATTGGAGCATTTCGCTGGTGGTCAATGCGCAGCGGGCTTCTTCCGGCTCGCACAAAGGAAAAGACGATATGCCGGGAACATACAAAAGTACGCACAGAAGAATCAGCAATAAAATGTTCCTGCGGTCGCTGTAGAGGTCGTTATTGCTCGTCATTTGCGGCGATTTCCTTTTTGGCGGCGGCGCATTTTCTGGGATGAATATGTATGAAATATAGATTGCGCACGTAGATTATCAGATTCAGGCTGAACCCCGCGATAAAAACCGGATCTTTTCTGTAAATCGAATACGCCAGCAGTATCAGCGTCCCAACCAGCGACAGATACCAGAACGCCAGCGGTATTATTGATTTTTTCGCTCTTTCCGTGGCAATCCATTGCACAATGAATCGAAGGCCGAAAACCACCTGCCCAAAAAATCCGACAGCCATCCAAATGTCAGCCGCCGATAATTTTAAAAATATTTTGCCGAACATCGCTATAAGTCCATTCTTTTAAGATAAACATAGAACCTATCCCAATAATTGTTACAGATAGGTTCTTTAAAAAGTTCCTTCTACTGGATACCGCATGGGAATTATTATATAATTTCGGTTTCATATGGAAACAGGAAAAAAATGTAAAGTCATAATCAACGGCGACGATTTTGGCCTTTCACGGCGGGTATCGGAAGGGATTATTCATGCCCACAAGTACGGCATTTTGACGTCAGCGACGTTTCAGGCTAACGGCGACGCATCCGAATATGCAGCCTCACTGCTGGCGGAAGTTCCGACGCTCGGCGTCGGCGTTCACCTGAACATATCGCAGGGCCGCTGCATCTCCAAAGCCGGCATGAAACTGGCAGATGAAAGCGGCATGATGAACCACACTGCCGTAGGTATAATCATGCTTCTGCTTAAAAAGCCCAATCTCCTTTCAGCCGTCAGGGAAGAGTTTGACGCTCAAATACGACGTGCCGTTGCCATGGGCATTCGGCCGACGCACCTTGACACGCACAGGCACAGCCACGGATTTGGCCCCGTCTGTTCGATAGTGGCAGAGTTGGCGAAAAAATACAACATCCCGTTCATTCGTCGTCTTGGCGAACATCTGCCGTGGGTCGGATGGCCAAAAGCGCCGGCCAAACAGAAACACATATCCAATATATTGACTTTCTTGGGCGATATGAACAAACTGCGTCACTGGAGGTTTTTCAGAACGGCTGGCACGTGGGGCGTGGCGCATACGGGCTGCATTACACGCGAGTGGCTGTTGACTGCCGCCGGCGCACTTGTAAAAGTCTGTCCATGTAAAACCATTGAAATCATGACTCATCCAGGGTACTGCGATGATTTGGACGAATCGGTAACGAGACTTATCGAAAGTCGGCAGATTGAACTCGCCGCACTTTGCGACGACGACGTGCGAAAGGCGTTCGATGCAAACGGGATTGAACGGATAAATTATGGAAACCTCTAAAAAAATAACATACAGCATTGTCGTCCCGTTCTATAACGAGC
Source organism: uncultured Planctomycetaceae bacterium (assembly GCA_964536835.1). Taxonomy (GTDB): domain Bacteria; phylum Planctomycetota; class Phycisphaerae; order SM23-33; family SM23-33; genus DAONFI01. Next base: position 58,259 of record CAZIAZ010000002.1, read on the forward strand.
AGGACATAATCGAAAAACTTCATGACCGCCTTGTAAAGGTCATGGATAGCGTGGGCGGCGAATATGAGCTTGTATATGTCAACGACGGCAGTCGTGACGATACGCCAGCCATATTGGAGAAAATCGCCACAGCCAATCCGCGTGTGGTTTTTGTAGACCTGCGGCGCAACTTTGGCCAGACTACGGGGCTGATGGCCGGTTTCGATGTGGCTGGCGGTGAAATAATCATCTCAATGGATGGCGACTTGCAGCACGACCCGTATGAAATTCCGATGTTCATTGAAAAAATTCGCGAAGGTTACGACATAGCCAGCGGCTGGCGCATCCGTCGCGGCGACAACTTCGTCATGCGCCGTCTGCCGTCCAAAATTGCCAACCGGCTGCTCGCCGCCGTCAGCGGCGTGGCGCTGCATGATTTCGGCACGACATTCAAAGCCTATCGCCGTGAAGTTCTTGAAGATGTCCGACTTTACGGCGACATGCACCGGTTTGTTCCGGCGGTCTGCCAACGGCTCGGCGCCAGAATCTGCGAAGTGCCCATAAAAAATGTCCGCAGGGCAGCTGGCAAAAGCAATTACGGCATTGGCAGAACATTCCGTGTTGCGTTGGACATAATCACGCTAAAATTCATCACCGGTTACCTCACGAGGCCTATGCACTTTTTCGGCCGCTGGGGCATGGCCAGTTTCGCCTTTGGCCTTTTAATACTTTTTTATGGCTTTTTAAGGAAGATTTTTGCGTGGAACGAGTTCCGGCTTTTCGAAGAGCATGGGCCGCTGATGGCATTGGGATTTCTTCTGCTGATAGTGGGCATGTTCTTTCTCTCGACCGGCCTCATAGGCGAGATGCTCATGCGAATCTATTTTGAAAGTACCAACGCCCGAACTTACGCCGTCAAACGTATCTTCCGGAACGCCAGGCAGGAAAAATGATTTTCCAATGCGGCCAACCGTTATTCTCGACGCACACGACTGTGGCCTATTTTTTAAGATGTAAGAATTTTTTTGAAGACTTTGATGCGTTTATCATTAAAAGATTTGCAATATCTTGTAAGCGGTGCGGCGGATGAGTTTTTGACGGCCGACTTGCCGGCTGACCCGCTGTCATTACAAAAGGCGCTGCGCAAATGCGTTGGGCCGGATGAAGCGATGGCAATCGACCAGCTCCGCCGCGTCCGTAAAAAAGCTGCTGCCAAGATGCCTCTGCCACAAGCCGAAAAAATGCTCGCCGATGACACCATGATTCAGCAGGCGTCATCGCTAGCCATTGCGGCGTATAAGGGCCAAAAAATACTCCAGCGATGGCCTGACGTGCGGCATGTGCTGGATTTATGCTGCGGCTGCGGCTTGGACGCAATAGGGTTGGCGAAGTGCGGATTGACTGTCGATGGCTATGATGAATCGTCGGCTGCGGTTTTTTGCGCATCATATAACGCTGCCGTTTGCGGCTGTGAAAAATGTTGCACGTTCCATAATGCCGACGTGACTTTGTTAAAAAATTTTTCAGCCGGCAGTGTTGTGCATTTAGATCCCGACCGCCGCGTTACCGGCCGCCGCAGCGCATCGTTAGCCGATTATTCGCCAGGCCCGCGATTTGTGGAAGAACTTATACGCCAGCCAGGCCTGCGGGGCGTCATCAAGCTCTCGCCCGCCATGCCGAAAGACGAACTGGCGGCTCTCTGTATGCCGCTGGATATAGAGTACGTCAGCACACATAACACCTGTCGCCAACTGCTTGCGTGGTTTCCAGCCGTCGGCGAAGGAAGCCGTCTTGCAACTGTTATCCGCGGTGAATATCCCGATTATCGCGTCGATTCGGTATTCGCCGCAGCCGGGCCGGCTGCATACGGCGCTGCGGCTGGTAAATATCTCATAGAACCCGATGCCGCCGTACTCGCAGCAGGCGCAGAAAGCGCCCTTGCGATGAAATTATCGGCATGGAAACTTGCACCAGGATTGGTGTGGTTATTTGCCGACAAAAAACCGGCGACTGATACGGCTGGCCAGATTTTTGAAATTATTCAATCCGTGCCAGGCCGACTGGACGACATAAAAAAGGCGCTGAAAAATCTCAACGCCGGCAATGTAGAACTCAAAACCCGCGGCGTGGATTTGAATGCGGACAAGGTTCAGCGGCAGCTTCACGGAAAAGGAACTCAACCACTGACCGTTCTGTGGGGCAGAGTCGGCCTGAACCAGCTCGCGTTTATCGCAAAACGCTGACAGCCAGAACATATGTAATTTGAGACTACGCTTTAATACGTCCGCGAGAACAATACTGACAAGGAAAGCGAAGCCGACAGCTTGACGTCACCAAGTCGATGCCGCAAGCAGCAGTATGGCCATATCTCATGCTTGTATTTTTTATTGCGGTTCTCAAAAACTTACTGCCAAGTAAAAAAGACACGGCGAAACACATTGTGTTCCACCATGCCTTTTTTATGGAGAAGTGATTGTCGGTTTTCTTTATCGGCGTGTATCCTTACCGTGGATTTCGTCGTCATTGGCACAACGCAGGGCACGACAAAAATTTTTCAGCCTATTGCTTCACCGCCGGTCTCGCCGGTACGAATACGGATGCACTCATCCAGCGTTACGATAAATATTTTGCCGTCACCGATATGGCCGGTTCGTGCGCCTTTTATTATGGCGTCGATGGTTGGTTTGACGAATTTGTCATTGACGGCTATTTCCAGTCTTACCTTTTTGAGCAGGTTCACTTCCAGCCTGACTCCGCGGTACGTCTCGTGATAGCCCATCTGCTGTCCGCAGCCCATGACGTTGCTTACGGACATCTTGTGTATCTCATCGGCATATAGTGCCTGCTTTACGTCGTTCAATCTTTCGGGCTGAATGTATGCTATTATCAGCTTCATGGTATTTGACTCCTGTTTGTGATTTCAGTTTACGGGTTAGATGTTGGAGAATATCTGGAACCCTGCATATGCTTCCATGCCGTGTTCGCCGATATCCAGGCCTCTGAGTTCTTCTTCACGGCTGACTCGCAACCCTATGGTCTTGTTGATAACTGTGAAGAGTATCATGCCCAGTACGAAGGCCCATGCGAATGCCGTAGCTACGCCCAGCGCCTGGGTTCCCAGCAATTTCAAACTGCCGGTATAAAGCAGGCCGTCGCTCATGCTGAACAGGCCTACCGCCAGAGTGCCGAATGCTCCGCATACGCCGTGTACGCTGACCGCACCGACCGGATCGTCTATCTTAAGTATACGGTCGATGAAAGTCACAGCCAACACTACCAGGACACCTGCACAAAGGCCGATGATGATGGCTCCCAGCGGGCTTACTGTGTCACAGCCGGCAGTGATGGCTACCAAGCCGGCAAGTGCACCGTTCAACGCCATGGAGGCGTCAGGCTTGGAGAAAATTCCCCACGCTACAGCTATGGCCGCAAGTGCGCCGCCCGCAGCTGCCAGATTGGTGGTTATCGCTATGTATCCTATCAGACCGCTGCCGACGGTCGTACTGCCGGGGTTGAATCCGAACCAGCCGAACCACAATATGAACACGCCTAGTGCGGCGAGCGGCAGATTATGGCCGATGATTGCGGCCGGCTTGCCGTCGGGCCGATACTTGCCGATACGCGGGCCGAGGACTACAGCACCGGCTAACGCCAGCCATCCGCCTATGCTGTGAACGACGGTTGAGCCGGCAAAGTCATGAAAGCCCATGTTCGCCAACCATGAACAGTTGTCGGTAATCAGCAGATTGCCCCAAGCCCATGAGCCGAATATCGGATATATCAGCAGCGAAATGAACGCACTGTATATCAGATAGCCGACGAACTTGGTGCGTTCCGCCATCGCACCGGAAACTATGGTTGCAGAAGTGCCGGCAAAGACGGTCTGGAACATCAGGAACGTCCAGTCCCAACTATCGCCAGGCTCCACGCCGCTCATGCCGAACAGCGTAGTGCCAAAAAAGCCGTTACTTTTTCCGAACATCAGGCCGAAGCCCACGAGGAAAAACACCAGCGTCGCCGCCACGAAATCCATGAGGTTTTTCATCATGATGTTCACCGCGTTTTTTGCGCGGGTAAACCCGGTCTCTACGCAGGCAAAGCCGGCCTGCATGAAAAACACCAGAAACGCGGCTACGCAGGTCCATACGATATTGAGATTCAACTGCACACTGTCGGCAGTCGCAGCCGGAGCGTCGCCGGCAAAACACGGTGCGGCAGACAGCATCAGAAATACCGATGCCGGCAGAATCAAATTCTTTCTTGCAAATATTCGCATCTGTAAAACTCCTTCAATAAAATCCTGACTTTTTGCTATTTGGTATCAATCTGGAAAATTACGATCACTTCATCCCGCCGGTTTGCCAGCCCTATTGGCTGATAGCCGTACACAGGCTGGCCGGCATTTCATTTTCGATGTTGTCGCGTCATTTTTTGACTCCTTACAAATCTGTCTGGTCTGTAAATTGCAATAATTTCTACCGGAAGACCTGCCATGAAGAGTTGCACAAAGCGTGCCATAGAATTATTTATTTTATAACTACATATTTTTAAAGACGTTAAAGATATTTACCAAAAAGATGGTAAAATTGAATAAAATTACAATTATGTAGCTTATAATTATATTGATTACAAATATGTTCCAAAAATGAGCCTGTTTTCAAAAATGACACGTGCATGAAGTCAAGCGACAAGATTGTCTTGGAATTTTTTTTAGGATTACCTGATGACTACCGATATATCAGATGCGACTTATGAGAAGAATTTACGTGAGCTGGAAGCCTTGTACGGCATTGCCAACGTACTTTCCGCGAGCCGCCAACAGCAGCAAATGCTGGAAGAAGCCCTGGACGTACTCAGTACTCAGCTGGACATGCATCGCGGAACAGTCATGCTGCTTTCCGCCGATGGGGAGGAGCTTATCGCCGAGATTGGCACGGACTTTGTCGCCAACAAAGGCCGACAGATACGTTACCGTCGCGGCGAAGGCGTAACCGGCCAGGTCGTAGCTACCGGCAAAAGCGCCATAGTCCCTAAAATTTCGCAAGAGCCGCATTTCCTGGACAGAATTCATCAACGCCGCGCCAATCTGACCCAGGAGCTGAGTTTTATTTGTGTGCCGATAAAAATTGACAACGAAACCGTAGGTACGCTTTCGGTAGACAAATTATACAACCCCAGCGAAAACCTTGAAATGGACGAGCGGGTTTTGAGCATCGTCGCCAGCATGATAGCCGAAGACGTCAAATCCCGCCGCGAAAGTCAGGCGTTGCGCCAGAGTCTCGAAGAGGAAAACCTGCGGCTGCGCAGTGAATTAGCCGATAAATGGCGGCCGGAGAAAATCGTCGGCAACAGCGGCCTGATGCGAGAAGTCTATCAACAGATTCACCAGGTCGCGCAGGCGGATACGACGGTGGTCATACGCGGCGAATCCGGCACAGGCAAGGAGCTTGTCGCACACGCGATTCATTATTCGTCGTTGCGGGCGGAAGGCTCTTTCGTAAAAGTCAACTGTGCCGCACTGAACGAAAATCTTTTGGAAAGCGAACTCTTCGGCCACGAGAAGGGCGCGTTCACCGGCGCAATACAGACACGTAAAGGCCGTATCGAAGAGGCTGAAAGCGGTACGCTGTTCCTGGATGAAATCGGTGACTTTCCGCCAAGCACCCAGATAAAGCTGCTGCGCGTATTGCAGGAACGCGAATATGAACGCGTCGGCAGCAACCAGACCAGAACCGCAAACGTGCGGATTATCTGCGCCACAAACCGCAATCTTGAGGAAGCCATCGAGGACGGTTCTTTTCGACAGGATTTGTACTACCGCATAAACGTTTTTCCGATTTTCCTGCCGCCGTTGCGTGACCGGAAGGACGATATATTACTGTTGGCTGATTTTTTTGTGGAAAAATATGCAAAGCAGTTCAATAAGCCGGTCGGCAGAATAAGTACGCCGGCAATCAACATGATGGTACAGTATCATTGGCCTGGCAATGTGCGCGAATTGGAAAATTGCATCGAGCGAGCCGTGTTGGTAAGTACGGATGGCGTAATTCACGGCCATCATCTGCCGCCGTCGCTGCAGACGCCGGAAATCACGGGTACTTTCGGAACAGGGTCGCTCGATGAAAAGGTGGCAATATTCGAGCGTGACATTATTGTCGATTCGCTGAAACGAACGCGAGGCAATATGGCCGCATCTGCCAGAGAACTCGGCACGACGCCGAGAATATTGCGTTATAAGGTAAAAAATCTGAACGTAGACCCGGAAAAATTTAAAAAATAGTTTGTAAAAAGGTTCAAGTAACAAGAAACAACCTACAAGCAATCTTAAAAACTCAAATTTCAATTTAAAGAAGTCTCTCTTGAATCTTAAAATTTGAATTTTGCTTGTAGGTTGTTTCTTGTTACTTGAACCTTTCTTATAGGCTATAGGACTTTTCGATTTTCATCCTCATGGCTGCCATGTTCCGCCTGGGTGCGATTTTCATCCTGCCGTCTGTGGTTTATGCCGAGTTTTTTCTCATACAGACGATAAACGTCCTCCGATTCGAGGCCCAGGAGCTGGCAGATGCTTATCCAGAAAAAGAGCATGTCGGTGGCTTCAACGCGGGCGTTCTGCAAATCCTGGAGTTGATATTGCCTGCCGGCTTTCGCTTCGGCGTACCAGTGTTTCCAACTGAGACAGTCTTGAAGTTCATTGCATTCGGAGGCCATCGCGTCGATATAATTTTTCAGGGCGCGGCCTACATGCAGACGGATTTCCATATTGGTCTCATCAGTATTGAGCGATTTGCCGAGAGCGAGGGTATCGAATCCTGCACGTGAATTTAACGCCGCCTGCAGCGGCCAGATGTCTTCCAGGCTGTTGATGTTTTTATCTTCTTCCATTGCTTCTGCTCCTTATCGCATTTCAACCTTGATAATTCAGGTTTGCCGGTTTACTTTGTCCGTGATTACGTCATAAAAATTCGGAATATCACCAAATATGCCTAATTTCCCTTCCTTACTACAACCGTAAAAATCGGAACTCTCAACTTTTAAATGCTCCATTTTCCAAAAACGCAATTCATTTTAGCGATTATAGGATTATCGGGAAAAATTGCAAACTACGAATAAAAGTTACAGGCAATCCTGCGTTGATTGCAATGCAGACAGGCGCTGCCAGGGAAGAGAAATGGCGGCATATTTTTTTAAAAAATCATTCCTGTGGAATTTTTTGCGATATTGTGCCGGAAGCCGCCATTTCCAACTGCCGCTTGCGAAGAATTTCCAGCCGCCTGACCGGCGAGAGTTTTAGAAGTTCATCCCGCTCCTGTAGCGTGAACGACGAAAGAACGGGACCGACCCAATCATTCTGTGAAGGGCTGATATTGAATCTTTTTTGGAATTCAGCCAAAATTTTTGCCTGCTCCTGCTGCGGCAGAAGCAGAAACGCTTTGGCACTGCGCGATGCCTGCGACTGCTGAGCCGGCGTAAGATGACTCCATGCCAGGCTGGCGGCATCGTCAGTGGAACGCGCCCCGCCCACCCACATCATTATGGCCAATACCGCGATAGCCGCCATCGTCAGCGGAACGGCTAATCGCGTTATACGGTAAAAAGGGCTTTTGGCTGGATCATGCTCAGCGGCAAGACAAATAACGTCGCCTAAAAATTCCGCCGGCTTGGGTGTTTCCCATCGCTTCATAAATTTGTCGAGTTTCCGAAAATCCGCACAAGTCATGGCTGCCTGAGCATCGTCAAACAGAATTTTACGTACTTTCTCGGATTCTTCAGCATCAAGTTCGCCATCCATCCAGGCAGATATATTATCCAAATCATTCGTATTCATAAAAAATTCCTTATTTCAGATTGCCTGATTTATCTGTCTGTGTAACACTTGCCCCTATAAAAGAGTTTCGCAGAAAAAAGTCAAAAAAACGGTTTTTTGCCCTATTTTCCCTCAATATAGAGCATAAACCGTAAATATATATAGGGCGATTACCCTAATTTTACGCAGTCAGATATCGGCTGAGTTTGGTTCGCAGTGTCATTCGTGCGCGGCTTAGCAGGCTTTTGACGGCTGACTGCGAGATTTCCATCACATTTGCAATTTCGTCGTAGTTCAGTTGCTCGTATTGCTTGAGAATAATGGCCAGGCGTTGATTTTCCGGCAAATCGTCGATGGCGTTTTTGATTATTCTGTTTAGTTCGTCATCATTAAGTTTTTCACTCGGCGTACGTTGAGCCTTGTCCTGCAGGTCGACTGAAACATCATTATCGTTACTATTATCCAGGGAATATGTACGTTGATATTTTTTGGCTCTGATGGCATTGAAGCACAGGTTTGCGACAATTCTGTACAGCCAGGTACTGAACTTCGCCGTCGGCTGATATGACTCGGCGTGGCGGTATATCCGCAAAAAAGTCTCCTGGGTCAAATCGTCCACATGCGATTCGTTGCGCATGAACCTGAAAATAAGGGAGTGGACGTTGCCAAGATTTCTACGGACGAGTTCTTCGAACGCCCCGTGATTGCCGGCTTTGAACTGAAGCATTAATTCGGCGTTTCTGTCCGTGCTTTTTGTCTGGTCAGTCACCAATTTCACGTTTGAAGTACCCCTATCTCGAATTGTACCGACTATTACTGTCATAATATATTTTAGGTTCGCTAATGCCAGAAAATTCCGGAAAACCTCAAAATAATGAAAAGCTTTTTAAAAAACTGCCCCCATTGCGAAGCTACAATAAGGCTTGGCCGGAAATAATACATTTATAAACAGCTTTAAAAATGGCTTAAAAAGATTCTCGAAATGTGTAATCGGAGAAAATGACACGGCAATGCAAATCCTACTTATTCAGGCGTTTCGCCTTCTGAGTTGGCCGCACGCGGAATCAGCGTCGATACCCTTGCTGCGGCGAACGGTGACATTGACGTGTTTGCGGCGCAGCAGTTCGGCAAAATCATTTACCACCCGTTCATCCGGCCTTACATACGGCAAGGAACTTACAGGATTATAACGTATGAGATTTACGTTGCAGCGGAGCGTAGCTGCTATCGCCGCCAGTTGTGCGGCACATTGCGGCGAGTCGTTTATGCCGCCGATAAGCGTATATTCCAGCGTGACTTCCCGCTTGTGCGAGTTGAAGAACTCAGCGGCGGCAGAGATAATTTCGGCGATGGGGTATCGCGAGGCAACCGGCATAAGTTTTCGACGAAGTTCGTCGTTCGGAGCGTGCAGCGATATGGCAAGCGTTATGGGCAGTTCCAGTTCTGCAAGTTGACGTATCTGCTTCGGAAGGCCTGAGGTCGATACCGTAATTTTGCGAGCCGATATTGCACCACGGCGGGAATCGGCTAACGTTCGTACCGCATTTATTGTGGCATCAAGATTCGCCAGCGGCTCGCCCATGCCCATGAAAACCACGTTTGTTACTCGTTGGCCGGTTGCCTGTTCGAGCAGCAGAACCTGCTGGACAATTTCGCCGGAAGTCAGATTCCGCCGCAGCCCGTCAAGGCCGGACGCACAAAAACTGCACGCCATTGCACAGCCGGCTTGCGTAGAAACGCACGCAGTAAGCCGCTCTTCAGCAGGTATGGCAACAGTCTCGATTCGTTCGCCGTCGGGATATTCAACCAGCAACTTCACGCAGCCGTCTCCGCTGTCGCGGCGTGCTGCGATACTGCCGGTAATGATGTCGAACTCCCCAAAAAGGTTTTCCCGTAATTTTTTTGACAGATCGCTCATCAGGGCAAAATCCGTCACTCGCTTCTGCCATATCCATTGCAAAATCTGCGTGGCGCGGAATTTTTTTTCGCCGATTCGTTCGATGTGCTCACAAAAACGTTCCGGCGTAATGTCCAGAATATGTATCATTTCAGAAAAAAGCCTCCAGCCTGCCGTCCGCCAGAAAAACGTCCAGCTCCTCCAGCGTGGCAAATACGGCATGGCTGTAAAGTCGTACCACCCAGTTGGCAGCCATCGGCGTGACGGTGAGAACTACTGCGCCATTCTGGTATGCCTCGTACATTTCAATAGCCGTGCCCATCGACGCAGACGGCAGATACGCTATAACAAGGTCGCTGCCGGCACAACGTCGTACGCCGTCGTCAAAAGTCTCGCGGATTTTTCCGCCGCTGTAAGTCAGTGAATTCGGGTGTTCGGAATAATGACAATAAACCTCGGCGTCAGGTATGCGTCGCAAAATTATTTCGCGTATCGGCCCGCGCCAATCCTGCGGATGAATGGTGTCGTCCCTGACTGAGCCCTGCATTATGCCTGCCAGGAAAATTTTCATTTTGCGGCAACTCCTGCGTTTTTATTTCGCATCTCTTTCCGCCACAGCCAAAGCGAATTGAGCAGCACCATCGCAACGCCGATAACCAGCCACGCGTCCGCCACATTGAAAACCCATTGATAGCCGATATCGCTGCAATCGATGAAATCGCGCACGTGAAAACGTATCGGCACAAGCGGCGAAATGCTCACGACGCTGAACAGCCTGTCGTACAGATTGCCTGCCGCCCCGCCGAGTATCAGTGCGAAGGCGGTTATCAACCAGTAATCGCGACGACTGCAGAACGAAAAGAACATGCAGACCGCCAACATCATCGCGACGGTGAAAATGTTGACTACGTACCGAGGCATGCCGCGGTAGCCGAACACCACGCCCGGGTTCGTCGACAGCGTGAATCGCAAGCCGCGGCAAACGTCACGATGTATGTGCAGCCGCTGAAGCACCACGCGTGAAAACGCCTCGCTGTCAGCCGGCGGCAGTTCCGCGGAATGACACTCCTTCAAATACGCGGCATCATTGGCAGCCTTGTTCGAGAGCTGTTGCGAATTGTCGTTCAACAGCCATGAAAAAACGGCATGCTTGGACCACAGGTCTGCGGCGGCGGCAAGCACGGCGATGGATAAAAATATCGTCCACGCTCTGGCGCTTTTATACGCTGGTTGATTTTTTTTACGGTCTTCCATAATCGTGAGTGTACAAAATAAAAACGCGGAGGCAAGTGCGCTCCGCGTTTTTTGAGTTTATAGCCTATTATTCTTCGTCATCTCGTTCGTGATGTTCTTCGTCATCAGACGAATGCCTCGGTGCAGCCAAGCCCTTTTCTATCATCCGCTTGTACTCTATGCTGTACCTGCACCAGGGCCGCGCCTTCAGGCGGGCGATGCTTATGGGCTGGCCGGTGCCGAGACATATGCCGAACGTGCCGTCGTCTATGCGGTCAAGCGCTTCGTCGATTTCCCGCAAAAGGTCGCGTTCGCTCTCAAGCAGTTCCAGCGTGAATTCATGCTCGAAATTATCCGAGCCGATATCGGCAAGGTGCGTGGGCATATTTGAAAGGTCGCCGGCGGAATCCTGCAGATTCATGCCCATTGAACTGCCCCGCATTCCAGCCATGTCGCCCAGAATGCCCTTGCGCTTTTCAATAAGTATCCGGCGAAATTCTTCCAGTTCCTTTTTGCTGAGAACTGATTTGACTTTGTCTTTATTGGTCGCTTTTTTGGATAATTTGTTATTTACGGCCATATTTTTTATCTTTTTTACTGCCTGGTTATTTTTATTTTTTGAAATGCTTTTTGTGGAACTGCTGCTGTTGCCTGATTTTGCGGATTTGGAAACATTTTTCGACGCCTGCTTTTTGGCAGGAGCAGGGGCGGCTTTTTTAACGCTTTTTTTGACTGCCTTTTTTGCAGCGTTTTTTATCGCAGCTTTCGGGGCAGTTTTTTTGACAGCTTTCGATGAGGATTTTTTTGCCACTGTCTGACCTCCGGTAAAACCCTAAAAATATGTTTTAAGACAATAAATTGCTGCTGGTTATATAACCGGCAGCATCATGCTTCAGGCTTTCGCCAGTGTGCCTCGGGGTTGCGTCCATCTACAGCCCAACAGCTGCAGAATTTGCAAAGGGCGCATCAAATACCGTTATTGTGACTTGCGCAGCTGCATCAAGTCGAGAGAGTATAGTTTTAGCCCCACGTAAAGTCAAGTTAATTGCGGCGTTGCAGTCAAAAAACGGCCCTCGCCGGCGGCCGACGGAAGTTCCTTGATAAAAATCTGGCCTTTACACAGTTTCCGGGAGGGCCTGCCACCTTAATTCATTATTTTTAAAGGAATAACGGCTTTTGATGTCATGTCAGCGGCACAGAAACGCCGCCAGCCAGTATGAAACGGCAAACAATACCAGCGTCAGGGCGGCTGATTTTATTCTGCGGAGCACTGCCGTTGAAACGATAAACTGAATCGCACAGCCAACGATTACAAGCCAGCCGCCGGAACTTCGGGCGGACAATAATCCCAAAATTATGCCAAAAACAACGGCTGCCGATAACATAACCAGCAGCAGCCGACGTCGCAGGCGGGACTGTTTTTTTTGTAAGCTCAGCGACTTTAAATACTTGCTAGCAGCCGGCTCTTCATTCTCCTCACTCATAGCCATCCCGTATATAGTTTCTCGATTCGTTCCGAGCGGCTGGGCGATATCCTGCCACCAATCACGGCTGATGGCTGGAAACGCTTCATACATCGCAGCCAGCAATTTTGAATAACCGTCCGTCTCCTCGTCCACTTCCACGTAATTCCGCGAGGCAGCCGCCCTGAACCCCAGACAGAGCAGATCCTCGCCTTCCGGGTCACGCCTATACGCCACTATTTCCGTCACGTGTATCCAATCGAATTCCGCAGCCGCCTGACCGCCGTCAATCAGGCTGAACCCTTTTTCCGTCAATTCGATATGTCTGTCTTTTCGGCTCATTTTTTCAGGTCAGATGATTCAGCCCCGCGTCCCTGCGTATTTCCTGGACAGCTGCCCAAAGATGGCGGTCAGACTGAAATATCGACGTCAAATTTCCCGTCGAAATATTCAGCAGCCTGGCTGCGTCGCCTATTTTTCCGCCGCAGGCAACCAGCAAATCCAGCAGCCATGCCGCCGTCGGCCAGAACCGCCTGTCTTTTCGGCCTATTTCCAGGCGCATGCCGGCGGCTCCTTCGCGAGGTTTTTTGGGCTTAAAAATGCAGCCGACCAAATACGTCGGCAAAACGAGTTTAACAATATCCACATTCTCCCGCAACCGCAAAGCCATATTCATTCGCAGCCGGTTAACGGCTAACACCTTGTTTTCATGCTGGCTGCGGGAGTCGTTAGCCGTTGCGCTTATGCCCGTCTCGCGATGACGCAGCCGTACGGCGGACGACACCTTATTGCGATGCTGGCCGCCAGGTCCGGATGCCTTGTATATGTGCATATCGCAAAGGGCAATAAGATTTTCGTCATCCATCTGAAGTATTTCATCACGTCTCATTCATGCCGATTTTAACCCAAAATCGCCGCCGTGGAAACGATATCCTTCTGGACGCAGGCTAAAAAATCCTGTAAAATCGTCGGATTGACAGACTGGCCTCAGAGCGGTTCTCGAAAATTATTTCCTGCTGAAAATGTGCAATAAGTCTGCCGATGTTTCACGGCAGCCGGAACATGCCGTCAACGCCGCACATCGCAGGCTGCGTAATGACATCGAGACAAACTCACAGCCGGTCGGTCGGATAAACGTATTGGAGTTACAGATGGGACAGAATATGTGGACATCTCTGCCAGCCGGCCCTGCGATAGCGCCGTCGCTGCTGAGTGTGGATTTCGCCCGCGCCGGCGAACAGATAGACCAGGTGCTCGCCGCCGGAGCAGAAATGCTGCACATGGACATAATGGACGGCCATTTCGTGCCGAACCTTTCAATGGGCGTGCCGGTCGTGGAAAAATTTCGCAGATATACCGACGCCCCGCTGGACGTTCATCTCATGGTGAGCGATCCGGGATTTTTCTTCGAGCCGTTCGCAAAAGCCGGCGCAGATAGCCTTAATTTCCACATAGAAGCCTGCGGCCGCTGGGGCACGGGCATGGCTGACGAAGCAAAACGCCTTATAGAACGCATACGCAAAATGAATCTGGGCGTCGGCGTTACAATCAAGCCGCAGTCGCCCGTCTGTCTGCTTCAGCCGATAATAGACCTGGTGGACATGATTCTCGTAATGACCGTCGAACCAGGCTTTGGCGGCCAATCGTTCATGGCTGACCAGATGCCAAAAGTGTCCGAAATCAAAAACATGCTCAAACCGCATCAGATACTCCAGGTGGACGGCGGAATAGACGTTTCGACCATAACCGTAGCACACAAGGCTGGCGCTGACGTATTCGTCGCAGGCAATAGTGTTTTTGCGACGCAAGACCCAGGGGCGGCGGTAAAGGCTTTAAAAGCCAGGTTAATCGAGAACAGCCTCTAAAAACATATTGAAAAATTGGAAAATCGGAGCTTTGTTTTATGGCTATTCAGAATGACAGTTTGTCGGCTGAACAGGAAAAGAATATCGCGTTTGACGCATCGACCCTTTCCGGCCCGCCGCAACGGGTGAAAAAAGATCTGCCCGACGGCCTCTGGCTAAAGTGTCCGGCTTGTGAATCCACACTATATAGAAAGAACGTAACCGAGAACCAGGAAGTATGTCCAGAATGCCAGTATCACTTCCGCATGACCGGCCGCCAGAGAATCGCCCAGCTTGCCGACGAAGACAGCTTCGAAGAATTTTTTACGGATATCAAACCCGCCGACCCGCTCAAGTTTGAGTGGTCGGGCAAACAGTACGCCGAGCGGCTGGCCGCCGAGCAGAAAAAAACCGGCCTGGACGATTCCATACTTACGGGCGTTTCATTCATCAAAGGCCGCCGTGTTGCACTGGGAGTGATGGCTGGCGATTTCCTCATGGGCTCGATGGGCTCGGTACTCGGCGAAAAACTCTCACTGCTCATCGAGTTTGCCACCAAGGAAAATCTGCCGCTGGTGGTCGTCTGCATTTCCGGCGGAGCGAGAATGCACGAAGGCGCACTGTCACTGATGCAGATGGCAAAAACATCCGCGGCTCTCGCTCGCTATGACCAGGCCGGCGGATTGTACATATCGGTATTAACCGACCCGACGACCGGCGGCACGACAGCCAGCTTCGCCATGCTCGGCGACGTCATAATTGCCGAGCCGAAGGCGCTAATCGGTTTTGCCGGCCCACGCGTCATCGCGAACACAATCAAGGCGGAACTGCCAGAAAATTTCCAGACGGCTGAGTTTCTGCTGGAAAAAGGGTTCGTGGACATGATTGTACACCGTCATCAGCTTCGCAGCGAAATAGCGAGAATCATCGACTACTGCAAACCAAGTTAGAGCATATTATAGCGGTTCATAAAAAAACGGGCCTGTCGCCTTACGGCAAACCAGGCCCGTCTCGTGAACACTTCTTTTTAAGAAATCAGCACTCAGTCATTAAATACTATTCGCGGTCACGACGGTTTCTATCGCCGCCGTTACGATGGCTACCGCCGCCACGACGTTCTCCGCCGTTACGGCTGCCTCTGTCGCTACCGCGACGGGACGGCGCCGGCTTGACGTCGTCTATCGTCCAGTCAGGATTCAACGCAGCCTTGCGCGAGACCTTTATCTTGCCAGTATCGTCAATGCCGATGATTCGAACTTCCATCTCGTCGCCGAGTTTGCAGAAATCGTTCGGATCGGCGACGTATTCGTCGGACATTTCACTGACGTGGCAGAGGCCTTCCTGGCCGGGCAGGATTTCAACGAACGCGCCGAATTCGCGTATGCCGACCACGCGGCCCTTGTATATCTTGCCGATTTCAGGATTTTCGGTGATAGCCTGAATCATGGCCTTGGCCTGCTCGGCGCCTTCACCTGAAGAGGCAATGAAAATCGTGCCGTCTTCCTCGATGTCTATCGTCGCGCCGGTCTCGTCCTGAATCTTGTTTATCATCTTGCCGCCAGGGCCAATCACCTTGCCAATCTTCTCGGGGTCAATCTTGACCGTGAGCATGCGTGGTGCGTAATCGCTCATTGGCGCCGGTTCGGATATTGTGGCAGCCATGGCTTCCAGGATTCGCAATCTTGCACGGCGGGCCTGCGCAAATGTGGCGACGATTCTGTCCTGCTTTATGCCGCGGGCTTTCATGTCAAGCTGAATGCCCGTTATGCCCTTGTTTGTGCCGGCAACTTTGAAGTCCATATCGCCGTGAAAATCCTCTTCGCCGACGATATCAGTCAGCAGCACGTATTTGCCGGCTTCATCGTCGCTGACCATGCCGATGCTGATGCCTGCTACGGGTGCTTTTATCGGCACGCCGGCAGCTAACAGCGCAAGAGTGCCGCCGCAGGTGGCTGCCTGCGACGTCGAGCCGTTGGACTCAAGAATGTCCGCAACGAGTCGAACGGTGTAGGGGAAAACCTCGTTCGACGGCATAATCGGTTCGAGCGATTTTTCCGCCAGTGCACCGTGACCGATTTCGCGGCGGCCCGGCCCACGCAGCGGGCGGATTTCACCAACGCTGAACGGCGGGAAATTGTAGTGCATGAAGAACGGTTTCTTGTACTCGTCCTGCAAGCCGTCGATTATGGGTTGATCGCGCGGCGTTCCCAGCGTGGCCGTCACCAGCGCCTGGGTCTCACCGCGTTGGAAGATGGCTGACCCGTGCGTGCGGGGCAACACGTTCACTTCCGTATACAGCGGACGAATATCCTCATAGCCGCGGCCATCGGGCCGTTTGCCTTCGAGAATCAGCTCCCGCTGTATCCTGCCTTCAAGTTTGTAAAAAACTTCCTTAATCTGAGCTTCGGTATACGGCAGCGTTTCGGGGGCTGCGCCTTCAGGGATGAGTTCGTCTATCAGTGCCTGACGAACTTCGTCAAGCGCCTCGTTACGCTCCTGCTTGCCAGGAATGAGTTTTTTCTCGCGGATAGCTGCCGAGCATCGCTCTGCGGCGATTTTCTTGAGCTCTTCGGGCATGACGGTCGGTTCATATTCCTTGCAGACACCAAGCTGCGAGACGAATTCTTCCGTCAGTGCAATAATATCGCAGTCGATTTTATGGCCCAGGTCGGTTGCGCCGGCAACTACGTCTTCGGGCATTTCACGGCCGGTAAACTCTATCATGTTGATAGCTTCTTTCGGGCCAGCCACCAGAAGTTCCATTTCGCTCTGCGCCAGCTGCGAAAATGTGGGGTTGACAACGTACTGTCCGTCAATATAACCCACGCGGCATGCACCTATGGGCCCCTGGAACGGAGCCGACGATGCGGCTAACGCGGCAGACGCGCCTATCATGGCTATCAGGTCGGGGTCGTTTTCATTGTCGCTGCTGAGAACCATGCACTGAATCTGCACTTCACAGCGATAATCATACGGAAACAGCGGCCGGATAGGCCGGTCTATCATGCGCATCGTAAGAATTTCTTTCGTGGACGGCCGGCCTTCGCGTTTGAAAAAACCGCCAGGAATCTTGCCGGCAGCATATTGTGCTTCACGATAATCCACGTAGAGCGGGAAAAAATCTATGTCGCTTCCCGCAGGGCCGACGAGAACCGTCGCCAGAACAACCGTCTCGCCGTAAGTAACAACCACGGCGGAGTTGGCCTGCTTGGCCCATTTACCCATCTCGAATGACAGCACCCTGCCGCCAATCTCTTTCTGAACTTTCACTACTTTACTCAAGCTACTCATTTTTTCGTCCTTATACTTTTCCTTGTCCTCAAGTTACTACTACTCTTCGTTAACTCTTTTTTTACTTATTTTTACTCAATTTGATTTTTTAACTTTATTCAAACAGACCTATTTAACGGTTTCCAGTGTCCGTTAAAACCAGTCAGGCCCGCATGACATTCCCTGCCGTGCGGGCCTGGCCTTGAAAATTCAGCCGGCTGGATTACTTGCGCAGACCCAGCTTGGCGATAAGTTCGTGATAACGCTCCGGCTGCCTGGCTGAGAGATATTTCAGCAGGCTGTTGCGTTTGCCGACCATTTTCAGCAAGCCACGACGCGAAGAATGATCCTTCACGTGGCTTTTGAGATGCTCGGCAAGATGGTTGATGCGTGCCGTCAGAAGGGCTATCTGCACGCCGGCAGAGCCGGTGTCGCCTTCATGAATACGATTTTCCGATACGATACTTTCCTTAACTTCTTTTGCTACAGTTGACATTTTCGTGTCCTCACCAGCCGGCCGTAATCCCACACGGATACGCGGTCCGGTCAGTTTAAATAACCAGAAACAGAACAATAATGTACTGTTTCCGTTCCAAATTGCAACTTTTTTCCGATTTTTTTAAATTTTTAATGGCCTCGACGAATACAAACAGATGCGTGCTTTATAGGTTTCGATACGTTCCTGCAGGCGTTTTGCGTCTAGAGCAGTTCAATCTTGAGAGTTCCTTTTTTGCTGGTTTGCTTTGTCCGTGGCTGCGTCAGAAAAACTTCAGAATACTGCCAAGTATGCCTCATTTTCCTTCCTTGCCACGAACAAACCCACTGACGCAAAAATATGAACTCTCAATCTTTCAATGCTCTAACGTCGGATAAGCCTGCCGACATCGCGTTTCTACAGGCATCAGAAGACGGACAGAAACGGCATCGGCTGTTGATTTTAAAGAACACATGGGCTATATTGATTCGCAGATATTCAGGAGGCTACGATGGCTGTAAGTAAAAAAACGGTACGCATAATTACGGGAGTCGTACTCGCGCTTATGCTGTTATTGGCGATTCTGTTCCTTATGGCGAGTACCGTTCCAGGCGATTACGGGCCGTTCCAGCTTACGCAGCAGGAACGCAAAGAAGCCGCCCAGGATTTCATCAACAAACACGGCGCGCCGCTGCTGGAGCAGATTCGTCGCCCTGAACCATTCGAACACACCATCACCGAAGACGAGCTTAACTACTATTTCGCCAGCCTTGAGGAAATAGCATTTCTCAAACCCGCAAAACGCAACCAGGAACGCAAGACGTCGGGCGTTTACGAAGCCATGGACGCCGCCGGCTTTGCCGACCCGGCTGTGCGGCTTGACGACGGCGTAATGACTCTAATGGTGCGAAGCAGAGCCGCCAACAAGGTCATATCGGTGGATATAGGCTTTGACATGACGGACGACAGGCATCTTCTAATATCAATAAAAAGCGTCAGAATAGGCAAGCTCGCCGTGCCGCAGACGCTCGTCGCCGGCTCAATCAATACATTCAAAACAGCCGTCGGCCCACAGGACGCTATTACCGAAGAATCTCTGCGAGACCTGGATTCCATAATCGCGAACGTGATAGCTAAAATCAACGATAAGCCTTTTCCGACGGAATTCAAACTGGGCTCAAAACGACTGCGTGAGATACGCGACTTTAAAATTGACGATGGCAAGCTGACCGTAAAAATAGTGCCGGTGCAGAAAGATGACAAAACCGCCGACTCTCCGGAATCGAAATCATCCGATAAAGACTGACTTTTCAGAGCATGCTCCAGTAATAATTTTGCGGGTTAACTCCCAAAAATTACGAAGGGTCTATTATTTATTACTCAAAGTGCCCGATTGACGATATTTGGTTCGGTATACTAAAAACCGTTAGACCGGTCAGTTTGAATTTATTTTAAAAAATCATGCAAGCCAGATTTGTCATATTGTTTCACAGCGGCAATGGGCAGGATCATTACGACCTGATGATTGAGACTGGTGAGCGTTTGGCAACGTGGCAGTTTCTATCGTTTCCAGCCGCCGGCGCCATCTGCAGACAACTGCCGCCGCATCGCAAGGCTTATCTCACATATCAGGGCCATGTCAGCAATCGTCGCGGCGAAGTCACGCGAATAGACAAAGGCTTCTGCGAGCCGGCGGAAACTGCCGACGGTTTGCGGGTCAGCCTCCGCGGAAAAAAAATCGCCGGCGAATTTCTGCTTTCGAAAATCGCCGGCGACGAATGGTCGTTCAATATCGCATCATAACCCGAAATCCGGTTCATCGGACGGAACGGGCTCAGACGACGAAGGCGCCGAATGACGACGTTCCGCGGTGTTTTCGTCCGACGTATGGGTAGACGTAGCGGGCGTGCCTTCCGGCTTGGCTGGCAGAACGATTCTCTGTCCTACACGAAGATTATTGGCGTTGATATTCGGATTTGCTTTCTTGATGAGGTCGGCATAAGAACCGTCGCCGAATTCTTTTTCGGCTATCGTCCAGAGGCTGTCTCCGGATTTTACAGTATAGTAATTCGCGGCTGAAGTTTCAGTCGTTACAGTATCGCTTCCGTAAGTGGTCATTTCACCGGCAACGCTTGATGTGCTGACGACTTCACCAGGAATTACAAGCCGCAGGCCCGGCCGCAATGTCTCAACGCCCGGATTAGCCTTCTGTATTTCCTTGTAACGATACCCTTTGCCATAAACCCGTTGCGCAATAGTCCAAAAGCTGTCGCCGGATTTCGTCACGTAGATATTTTTTCCGGTCGCGTCGGTAAAGGTCGTACCCTGCGTTACAGTGTCCCGCAGCCGCTGTCTTGCATTTTCCGGCAGCGGGGGAATCTTGAGCACTTGCCCAGCCTTGAGATTGGACATGTCGACGTCAGGATTAGCCTGGCGGATGAGTTTCCAATATTGGCCCATACCTTTGCCGTAAACATTTTCGGCAATATACCAGCCCACGTCGTTTGGCTTAACGACGTATGTACTTGGAGTAGTACCGCCGACCGGCTCAACAGAAGAAACGGTCGTCGCGTTATTTTGGCTTGCAGATGTGGTTGATTCGACCGCCGGCACACCCCATTCGACGGCAGCTTCGGCGGGCGGAGTTTTTAATGAACCGGCGGCAGGTTTTACTGCGACGGTTTCGGAAGATGCAGTACCACCTGCATTGTTATCCGCCAGACGCGGCGACAGTGTTTCAGAAGCACCCGGCGAGTTTTCCGCGGCGTTTTCATTGCCGGTACGAGTCGACCAATTATCGACCCGCTCTGCCAGCGTAGAAGACTGTGCCGGTTTTGCCGCAGCCGGCGAAACGGTTTCAGCCGCAGGCGCAGCTGTCGCAACAGCGACGGTATTATTCGCCGGAGTAGTCTCGCCGGACATGCTCGGCGGCGGAAACTCGCTGGTGGTCGACGAGCCGGTTGCTGTCGTTTCACCTACAAAAGTGTTCTCCGCTGCCGGAGTTTCAGGGACAGTCGGTATTTCGGGCTTCCTGGTTTTGCCTGGCCCTCTGAAAATAAAGTAACCCACACCCAGGAACAGCACCAATAGCCCTATGACCAATCCTATCTTATAATCATTCTTCATTTCCGGTTCTCCGTATTCTCAAAACGATTTGCAATATTGTATATAACCGTCTGTCCGCGGACAATGGTTTTTTTGAATAACGATTTTTGGTGCAGAATCGGCGATTGCGGAACTTCAGGCGTTATTGGGAGTTATCGCTGTAGTTTCGTCTTCGGACGGATTTTGCAGCAGGGCCATTATGACGGCATTTGCGATAGTCAGGCCGAAAATGCCGGTTATCGTCGGCAATGAGCCGAGCGACCGCCTGGGCCGGCCGCGCAAAATTACCCCCTGTTCGCTATTTTCAAGCTCCGCCATCGCCGATTCTTCCAGTTCACACGTCGGCTCGGATGAAAACACGCAGGTAATGTCCGTCGTCAACCCGCGTTTGCGAAGCATTTTGCGAACGCGCCTCGCCAGCGGACAATGCGTCGCCTTTTTCAGCGGGCCGATTTTTATGAACGACGGATCTTTCCGCAATGCAGCTCCCATGCTGGAGATTATGGGTATTTTACGTTCGATGCAGGCAGCCGCCAGTTCCACCTTCGGCAATAGCGCATCGATAGCGTCGATGACCATGTCGACCCGGCCGGCGAGTATTTCGTCCAGCGTATCGGTATGCAGAAAAGCTCGCATGGCTTGGACGTGACATGCCGGATTGATGTCTTTTACGCGAGCAGCCGCCAATTCCACTTTCGGCTGGCCGACCGTCGAATCCAGAGCAAGCAGTTGACGATTTATATTCGTCGGCGAGACCACGTCGAAATCCACCAGCCGCAGATTGCCCACGCCGCCGCGCGCAATGCCCTCCATCGCATAGCCGCCGACGGCGCCGAGGCCGACTATCACGACGTGCGAGTCGTCGAGTCGTTCCATGGCTTTTTCGCCGAGCAGCATTCTGGTTCGTAAAAATCTGTCCATGTCAAAATCCTGTATTTTTGTTGCAGCCCAAAAATCTTTTATTGACCCATGAGAAATTTTTTGGCGTTTTCGAGCGTCAGATTTTCCACATCCTGCGGGGTCGTTTTGAGTATTTTTGCGACTTCATCCCTGACAAGGCCGAGGTACTCCGGCAGAGTCGGGTAGTCGTATCCGAAAATTTTCAATTCGGGCGAATCCGTCTCAATCAGCAGCCGGTCTGCCGGCACGGCGACTACTGCCTGCCGGGCTTTTCTGGCTTGCGGGTTGAGGATATTGCCCGCAAATGAAAAATAAGCGCCCATCGATGCCAGCCGGCCAACCGTCTCCGGCGAACCACGGAATGCATGCATCATGAATGGCCGCTGCGGCGTATTCTGCTCCAGCAAATCCAACATCGCACCATCGGCGTTGAGCGAGTGCAACGCCATCGGCCGGCTAAGTCGGTCAGCCAGCCGTATCTGTTCCGCAAGAAATTTCTTTTGAAGCTCCAGGGTATTTTTGCATTTTTTGAACCAGCAGTCCAGGCCGGCTTCGCCGAGGCCGGCGGTTGGAAATTTCTCAAGGTACGACTCCAGCCTCTCCAGCCAGTCCGCCGGCGAATCGGCTACGAAAAAAGGATGTATGCCGAAAAACGGCACAATCTGGCCGTATTGCAGGGCGATTTCCGCAACAGCCTGAAAGTCGTCGCAGGATGTTGCGTTGCACCAGAAAGAGTCCACACCTTTCATGCCGGCAGACTGAACGTGCCGACATATCTGTGCATTTAATGGAGCCAACTGGAGATGTAAATGACAATCTATCATGATTTTTTTATATTGTATCGAATCTTCTGAGCCGTTTCTCTGTTAAATTTGTATCATTATAATATTAAAAAAACTTGCCCGATAATGAATGTTTGCGTAGTATTTTAATATGTCATTCGTAGTTCAACGGTTTTTTAAAGAGTGCCTGCCAAAAGAATTCTGTTTTGGGAGCTACTGCAAACCGTAAATGACGCCTGAAAAGTACACAATGCTACGGGTTTTAACCCTTGGAGACTTTTGCACGAACAGACTTTAGAGGTAAGGATGGTCGGCAAACATAAAAAAATGATAAAGAGGGAATACTTCGACCCCGAAGAATTAGCCATCGGTTTGAGTCATTACGACCTTGGCATAATCAAGAGCATACGTGAATTTCCACGCGGCTCAAGCCGCGCTCCCAAGTGCATAGTCGAATGCGAGCGCGGCAGATATCTTTTCAAACGTCGTCAGCACGGCGTGGAGAATCTGGACAAGGTCGCGTTCACGCATCACATCCAGCTCAGCCTGGCGGCTCAGAATTTTCCGCTGCCGCACCTTCAGCCGACCCGCGATGACGGCAATTCGATGCTCATATTCAATGACCACATTTATGAATTGCAGGAATTCATCGCCGGCACAGGTTACGACCAGTCATTGAAGGCGACCGAGCAGTCCGGCCATGCGCTGGGGCTGTATCACAAGCTGCTCGAACATTTTCGTTCCGAATATGAACCGCCGACGGCAAGTTATCACAATGCCAAGGCGATACATCACTCAATACTTCACTGTGCGTCAGCGATGAAGAGCAAATGCGACCAGGCGAGCAACACCATAGACAACACCGTCACGATTCTGGACGAATATTATCGCAAGTGCGTGGAAAAACTCAACAAGATAGGCCTTCATCACTGGCCCAGCCAGATAGTCCACGGCGACTGGCATCCCGGCAACATGCTTTTCCGCGACCAGCTCGTCGCCGCGGTAATAGATTACGATACGGCCCGGCTGCATCAGCGAGTCATAGATTTTGCAAACGGCGCGTTGCAGTTTTCAATCATCGGCGGCGGCGATAATCCGCTTGAATGGCCGGCGAATCTCGATATGCCGCGATTCAAGGCATTTTTGCATGGCTATGATTCGGTGAATGTCATAACGCAGGACGAACTGAAATCCATTCCGCTGCTAATGTGCGAAGCCATCATTTCCGAAGCCGTCCTCCCCATTGCGTCCACCGGCGGTTTCGGGCGATTCAACGGCTGCGAATTTCTGCAGATGATACGCAAAAAAGTCGAATGGATACTCAAAAATTACTCGGCCCTGGTAAACATTCTGAATACGCCGATACCGGAATACGCCGGCCTGCCGCCGCAGAACGCATCGTCGCAAACTGCCAGAAAACCCATAGAAGACATCGACGACCCGCTAAGCGGCTTGGCTGAAATCGTCGAACGAATCAATCCCAAATAGATATGGTTCTCGAAAAAATAACCATTCTCATTGGCCAGCGTTAATCGACATATGTTTTTCTTGCCATGTTCAGCCGATATGGTTATCATGTCCCCTCCTTGCCGGAGTGGCGGAATTGGCAGACGCGAAGGATTCAAAATCCTTTTCTCGCAAGGGAGTGTGGGTTCGAGTCCCTCCTCCGGCAAATCAGGTATTTCATTTCGTTTAGAGCGATTCTCAAATTTATTTCCAAAATGAGCTTGCGAAAGCTTTTTCGGCTGTGCCAGGCTGCTCTAAAAGAGAATTTTAAAGACAGCTTTTTTGACTTTTGACGGCTCGTCATTTGCAGCGATGCACGGCTGGTGAATATCCTGCGGAAAAAGTACCGCGAATCTGCCAGGTATCATGCGCAGGGTAGCCCCGGCAGCCTGAGAGCCTCTGGCGTAAAAACCGACGTCGACAGTTTCGTCGTAAGCCTCGGTCAATTCAAGATTTGTCTCATTTAAAACGTCGAGTTCCTCCCTGCCTTCCAGCACCACCTGAACGTCAATGTATTTTTGATGAAATTCATATCTGCCCTCGCCTCTCAGCCGTGTTTCATATTCATTTATATTTACGTAAAGGTCGTCGCCTTCGATACTTGTTCTGCCGGCCGCGTCAGCCGGCATTGCAGCGAGGAATTCCGCGACAGCCTCAAGCTCCGGTATTGCGTCAAAATACAAATCCAGATTATCCGTAGAGTCGAAAATCATTTGAAAAATTCTCCAATAAACTTAAGCCACATAAATTACTACACTACTACACCGGCACCCAGATAAGCCGCTGAAAATATGACGGCGTATTGTAATGAATTTTTTTATCATATAAACATTAAAAATACGAAAAAAGCACAATTGCTATTGACCACGGGAATGTAAGGGTTTAAAATTTCCCAAACTGTTACTAATGTCGGATTCGCATCGATTTGGCAGGATGCCGTTTGGCGGCCTGCTTTTATATTTTTGGGAATCAGGATTAACGAAGTGTTACTTGAGCGATACAGGCATGAAATCACGATGGTGATTGTTAGCCTTGGACAGCGAGGCTGGGCCGATGCATAATCGGCATGGCAAGATGGTGATGGCCCACGACGGCGCGGATCTTTCCGCACCTCCGGGTAGGATTCCATCCTCTTTTGCCCGCCGTAAGAGCGGCAGGGGCAGAAAGGGATGATTCTATCCACAGTGAATTTTACGGAAGCGGGCCGTTTGCCCGCTTTTTTTGTTTTTTTGCTTTACTTCATATATGTGATGCTTGGCCGGCTGTCGGCCAACTGAAAGTATGACATTATGGCCCAAAAAAACTGGGAGGGTCACGCCTCGCCGGTTAGTGAACAACAGTTTTTGCAGGATAATTGCCATGAATCAGGAAATGCTGAGAATAGTTAACGGAATAGCACGAGAAAAAAACATCGACCCCGGCGTGGTGTTTGACGACCTTGAAATGGCCATGCGTTCAGCCATTCGCAAGGCGAACACTCCCGAAACCGAAATAGAGGTTTCCATCAATCGTGCCACAGGCGACATAATCGCAGTCATCGACGGCGAAGCCATGAGCATCGCCGCGTTGGGCCGCATCGCCGCCCAGACCGCCAAACAAGTACTGATTCAACGCATCCGCGAAGCCGAACGCGATAGCATTTTTGACGAATACGCCCAGCAGAAAGGCAAAATCGTCACCGGCCGCGTCGCCAGGTGGGAGGGCGGCTCGCTTGTGGTCGACCTTGACCGCGGCGAAGCCATCTTGCCCAAAAGCGAACAGATTCCCGGCGATTCTCACCATATCGACGAACGCATCCGGGCGATGATTCTGGATGTACGTGAACAGCCCGGCAACGTGAAAATCATTCTTTCACGCACACACCCCGATTTTATCCGTGCGCTGTTCGAACTTGAAGTGCCGGAAGTGTCCGAAGGCATCATCGAAATCAACGCGCTGGCTCGCGAAGCCGGCTATCGTACCAAAGTGGCCGTCAACAGCCTTGACAGCAAAGTCGATGCCGTCGGAGCATGTGTAGGTATCCGCGGCAGCCGAATAAAAAACATCGTTGATGAACTCGGCGGCGAAAAAATAGACATCGTCCGCTGGAACGAGTCGTCGAAAAACCTTATAGGCAATGCACTTAAGCCGGCTGAAGTGACCGAGATAGCTCTCTGTTTCGAACTTGGCCGGGCTACCGTGGTTGTTACGGATGACCAGCTTTCGCTCGCCATCGGCAAGCGCGGCCAGAATGTACGCCTTGCCGCAAGGCTGACGAACTGGGACATAGACATCCTTACGCCGGATGAATATAACACAGCTCTTGACCTGCTCGAAAAAACCGCCAAAAGCATTGAAGGCGTCGACCCTGCAATAGTGGACAAAATTATAGCTATGGGCATGGTTTCAGTCCTGGATGTGGACGAAGTGGGCCCTGACCCGCTTGTGGAAGAACTTGGTATAGAACAGCCGGTTGCGCAGGCTATCGTCGAAGCATGCACTGAAGCCTCGAAGAACGTGGATGAAACCAAAACCAAGGCTGCCCAGGTACAACGGCAGGAGTTGCCGTAAATTTTGATATTTTTTATATTTTGATATTTAAAGCTTTTGAGATGTCACTGGTTTGACGGCTTTAACGGTATGTAGCAGGTTTGAGTTGCTTTTGTAGTTTGCGGGCTGGATTAGGTGTCGGGCGACTTTGACCATATCCGGCAGCCAGGCTGTGTTTTACCTGTTACGAAGTAAATTTCCGTGCAGAATACACGGATAAATACGGAATCGTTCAATTTGATTGAAAAATTTAAAAGTTGTATGATTTTCAGGAATACCGCTTTGCGGAGGTAGTCTGTGGCAAAAAAAAGAATACATGAGTTAGCCAAAGAGCTGAACGTAACCAGCAAGGCTATTATCGACAAATGTGCAGCCGAAGGGCTGGACGACATTGTAAAGACTGCATCCAGCGGCATTTCAGCCGGCCTTGAAGAGACCATACGTGACTGGTTCAGTGAAGGCATATCGGACGTGGAAAGTACCGCCGTAGAAACCTCCGACCGCGTAGATATTGAAAAAGCTCACGAAGAGGCACAGAAAACCCGCCGCCGCGGCAAAAAAGAAGATGAAGAATCCCAAGCCGTCGCGGAAGAGCAAACCGGCGAAGAAATCCCGGCCGCCGCGGAGCAGCCTACAGAACAGATAGAAACCATCGCGGAGGTTAAGGAAGAAGTTCCGCCTCAGCCGACTACGGCAGTCGTCACAGCCCAGGAGCAGCCGGCGGAACAGCCGACTACCGCACCTGAGCCGATTCAACAGGAATCCCCCAAACAGCAACCTGCAGCGACAGATGAAAAACCTGCGGCAGCCGAACGTCCTCAGAAACGCGGCAAAACCGTAAAGCCCGCCGGCCCCATGCTGATTCCCAAACCTGCACAACTCAAAGGCCCCAGGGTCGTCCGTATGGAACAGCCGGATTATGCTCCAAAACCACAGGGCCGCTTTACGCCAGCCCGCTCCACTTACGGCGCACCGCATGCGCCGGCGATGGACCTCAGCCTGGAACGCAAAATAGCCGAAAACGACGAGCAGAAACGCAAAACCAACAAGCGTCGCAGCCCGCGTCGAAAAGGCAAAACCAATGCCGAAGTGACTACGGAACAGCTTCGTGAATGGCGCAATGTCGACCTGATAGAGCGTGCGGAGCGCATCGCCGACGCCGGCCATACGCTGCGAAGACATCGGCCATCCTCAGGAACGAAGCGGCCTGGCCAGTCGGGCCAGTCGACGACTGCCGCCACAAAATCCAACAAAGTTGAAATTCAGGAACCTATAACAATTAAAGACATTTCCGCCGCTACCGGCATAAAAGCCTCGGATATGATAAAAAAACTTATGCAATCCGGCATGCTGGTGACCATAAATCAGGTTCTCAGCACCGAAAAAGCGGAAGAACTTATGATAGAATACGGCGTGGAACTTGTAATCGCCAAGGCCAAGAGCGAGGAAGAAGAGCTCATCGAACAGCTCGAAAGCCGGCCCAAAACGAAACTTACGTCGCGTTCTCCGGTTGTTACGTTCCTCGGCCACGTAGACCACGGCAAAACGTCACTACTGGATTATCTGCGGAAATCGTCCGTAGCCGCCGGCGAAGCCGGCGGTATCACGCAGGCTATCGGCGCATATCGGCATGAAATGGAAGGCGGCCGTTACGTCGTCTTCCTGGATACGCCGGGCCATGAAGCGTTTACCGCCATGCGCGCCCGCGGTGCGAACATGACGGACGTGGTAGTGCTGGTCGTGGCGGCTGACGACGGCGTCATGCCGCAAACCATCGAAGCCATCAGCCACGCAAAAGCCGCCGGCGTCCCGATTGTCGTCGCGTTGAATAAAATCGACGTCCCCAACGCCAATCCGCAGCGGGCGATGTCACAGTTGGCTGACCAGGGCCTCAATCCGCGTGAATGGGGCGGCGATGTCGAAGTCATTCAGACTTCGGCAATCAAGGGCACGGGCATGGCTGACCTGCTGGAGGTTCTGCTGCTGGAGGCGGAACTGCTTGAACTCAAGGCTGAAAAAGAGGCACCCGCCAGCGGCTATGTCGTGGAAGCCCGCATGGATCCCGGCCGCGGCGTAGTGGCGACGCTTCTGAATATCAACGGCACTCTGAAAGTGGGCGATACCATATTGTGCGGCAAAGGTTATGGCCGGGTACGACAGATTTATGACGACAAGGGCAAGACGCTGGATTTCGCCGGCCCTGCAAACCCGGTGGCCATCACCGGCCTGGACGAAGTCCCGGAAGCCGGCGATAAATTCTACGTCGTCGACGATCTCGAAAAGGCGCGAGAAGTGGCGGAACAACGACGCACAGAAACCCGCAACAAGGAACTTGCCGCTACGGCTAAGACACCGCGAAGCCTCGAAGAACTGCTCGGCAAAATAAACGAAGGCGAAATTGTGGAACTGCCCATAATCCTCAAAGCCGACGTTCAGGGTTCTATAGAAGCTATCGTCGGCACATTGAAAAAACTCGGCAGCAGTGAAACGCGACTGAACATCATCCACGCCGGCGTCGGCGGAATTTCTTCCGGCGACGTAATGCTGGCGGAGGCGTCGAACGCCGTAATTATCGGCTTCAACGTCGTCGCCGACACCGTCGCCAGAAAACTCGCCGAACAGAAAGGCGTGGACATCAGAACGTACCGCGTCATATACGATATCGTGGAAGACATGACGCTGGCACTTGAAAAAGGCCTGGCGCCTGAAATGCGCGAAGAAGAACTCGGACAAGCCGAAATACGGCAGTTGTTCCGTATTTCACGCGTGGGCACCATTGCCGGCTGCTATGTGACGGAAGGCCTCGTCAGCCGCAATGCCAAAGTCCGCATCATCCGCGACAGTGTCGTTATTGAAGACGGCAGAGACGTCGACAGCCTCAAACGGCTCAAAGACGACGCCCGTGAAGTCAAGGCTGGCCTGGAATGCGGCATTAAAATCAAAGGCTACGACGACCTCAAGGAAAGCGATATACTCGCGTTCTACCGCAATGTGGAAGTGGCCCGTAAACTCGGCTGATTTTTAAAAAACAAAAAAGCTTTTTATTCAAAATACTGCCATGACCAGACGAACTGACAGAATAGGCAATTTGATACGTAACACTTTGGGCGACATACTGCTCAGTAAAATGAGCGACCCGCGGTTTGACCCTGCAAAGGTATCTGTTACCCGCGTTGAAGTGCCGGAAGATCTTCTTACGGCTCGGGTTTACGTGTCTGTTCTGGGAGAAAAGAAACAGCAGAGTCTGGCTCTCGCGGCGCTTAACAGTGCGAGGGGCTTTTTGCAGGAAAAGCTGGCTCACGAGATAAGCCTCCGCAATACCCCCAGGCTGTCTTTCGTAATAGATGAACAATTCAAAAAAACCATGGAAACCCTGAATATTCTCCAGGAAGTAGCCCAGGAGCTTCGTGAAAAAGATGAAGCGCGGGCTCAACAACAACAGGAATCCGCCAGTGAGGATGACTGAACGATGAATAATGCCAAACAGTATGAACCGAAAATGTTAAAACTGCTGAAGTCGATAAAAAAATCGGCTTCAATAGAGATGGTAGAGCCGGCTGCCGCACTGCCGGTCATGGTCCGAGCCATACTTCAAGCCGACGCCGCCGACCGACAGTTTGCCAAAGCGATAGCCGCGCTGGAAAAGGAGTATGTCGACCTTAATGAACTGCGAGTTTCCCAGACCAAGGAAATCGTCGAGTGCATCGGCGAGGATTATCCTGACGCCCGCGGCAAAGCCGTCGAAATAGTCCGCTCGTTAAACAACCTCTTTGACAAGGTCGGCAAACTTTCGCTTGAGCCGCTTGTCGAGATGAACAAACGTGATATCCGCAAACTGCTCAAGGATATCGGCTTGGGCAACTACGCCGAAGGCTACTTGTCGATGGCGGTTTTCGGCATACACGCCATTCCGGTGGATGAATTGCTGGCTGGCCTGCTGGAAGTCCAGGAATTAGTGGCTCCGGGGTCGGACCTTCACGATATCCAGGCATTTCTCGAACGGATAATCAAACAGAAAGACGGCATAGCGTCATACGTCTTCCTCCACGCATATGTCGATGAAAATCGTAAACTAGCAAATAAGGGCTATAGTGACCGTTATGAAAGACTGCTCGCAAAACGCAAGGACGAAGCCGAGCGTCTCGCCCGTGAAGCAGAAGAACGTAAAAAGGTGGAAGAAAACGACATCGAAAACGGCAATGATTTTGAAATGGAAGAACCTATCGATGAAGACGTCGCAGTAGTTGACGAAGAGATTGACGAAGAAGTCGACATCGAAATAGAAATAGAACCGGAAGACGAATCGGCTGATAAGGAAAAGCAGGAAACTGCTACAGAAGAAAAAAAATCTGAGCCGGCGCCAGCCAAGGCCGCCAAAAAACCAGACTCCAAAAAAGTAAAGACGGCTGACAAGGCCAAATCCAAGCCTTTGGTAAAAAAGAAGGCGGCCAAGCCGGCAAAACCTGCAAAATCGAAAAAAGACTCAAAAAAATAAGAAAGAGAATCAAGTGATGGTGAACAAGGCGACAGAAGACAAGTTGGTTCTGGGCATTCCAAAAGGTTCATTGCAGGACAGTACGCTGGATCTTTTCCGGCGAGCTGGCTACAACATTACGATTTCGTCACGCAGTTATTTTCCGACGATTGACGACGATACAATTTCATGCGTGATGTTTCGCGCTCAGGAGATGTCCCGCTATGTAGAGGAAGGCATAGTTGACCTCGGCCTGACCGGATATGACTGGATATGCGAAAATAATTCCGACGTGGTGGAAATATGTGAACTGGTCTATTCCAAAGCCACCTCCAAACCAGCCTGCTGGGTACTCGCCGTTCCCGAAGAAAGCCCAATATACAAGGTAGAAGACCTGAACGGCGGTTCAGTCTCCACAGAACTCATGAACGTGACTAAAAAATATTTCGCCGACAAGGGCGTAAAGGTCAACGTCGAGTTCAGCTGGGGCGCCACTGAGGTCAAAGCGCGGCTGCTGGACGGTATCGTCGATGTTACGGAGACCGGCAGCAGCATCAAAGCCAACAAACTCCGTATCATCGATACGTTGCTGACCAGCACGCCGAGGCTTATCGCCAATAAAAAAACCATGGAAGTGGACTGGAAGCGGAAAAAAATAGAAGATATCGCCATGCTGCTTAAAGGAGCTATTGAAGCCAAGGGCAAAGTCGGGCTGAAAATGAATGCCCCCAAAAACCGGCTGAATGAGATATCCGCCGTCCTGCCTTCGGAAAAAAGCCCCACCGTTTCGCAGTTAGCCGACAAAGATTGGGTGGCTGTGGAAGTCATAGTGGACGAAATTACCGACCGCAATTTGATACCACAGCTTAAAAGACTTGGCGCAACCGGCATTTTGACCTATCCGCTCAATACGATAATACACTGAGACGTCGACTTCTGGCGGCCTGCTTTTCAGCAGGCCGTCGGCATAAATGCACTTAAAAATATGCGTTAAACGGAAACCATGTGCGAAACGGACGCAGAGGTGCGGAAGTGAAGATTTTTGGGAAAATAATCGTAAAAGGTTGCCTGACTACGGCGATGGTTGCATCGTTGATGTTGTCAGCCGGCTGTGAGAATTCCAAAAAAACGATAGCTGCCGAAAAAACTACAGCGGCCGTCGACAGGCCGGCTGAACTGCCGGCTACTGCATATGTGCCGCTGGATAAAGTTTCGCCTGAAATAGTTTTCAAATCTTTTCCGCAAACCCGTCTGCCGGAAAATGATTCCATCAAAAAAACGGTAGGAAAATTCCTGGCTGCCGGCATGAAATTTCAGGTCCAGGGCAATCTGGATCAGGCGATGCGACAATACGAATCGGCCCGAATGTATGCACCGGACAGTCCGCGGGTGCTCAAGGCGCTGGGCATGATATGGATGGCCAAGCGCGAATATGAAAAAGCCGCCAATTATTTCCGCATGTCGCTCGACGTAGACCCCGACGATCTTCAGGTACAGGTAAATCTTGGCAGGGTGTATCTGATGCAGGACAAGCCCGAAGAGGCACTATATTGTTTCCGCGCGGCGTTGCGAACGAAACAGGCCAAGCCGGATAACATCGAAACCGCTTATGCCGCGCTGTACCGTTCGCGGCTGCTGGAAAAACTGGGCTACTATACCGCAGCCCTGCAAAGTTACGATTATTTTGAAACGCTCGTCCGTCAGAACTGGGCCAGCTATCAGAAAGATTCCGTAATCGGCGATTTCATTCTCAAGCCGGAGCGTTTCATGATAGCGCGCGGCAATATTTATGACCTGCTGCGACAGCCGCAAAAAGCGCTGGAGGAATATAAAAAAGCCCTCGCACGCGACCGTAATGCAGTCAAGGTCGGCATAAAGATTTTTGAAATATACGTCCAGACCGGCGACATCAAAAACGCCGAAAAACTCCTGCTGGAATTCGCCATGCAGGAAGATTATTCGAGCTACATGGACAAGCTGGCGGTGATTCTGTGCGAAAAATCGCATGACGAGAATCAGCCGCTTCGGCTGTGGAAGGAGTTTCGTCGTCATAACGCCATGTCGATTGTTTTCGCATTCGCGATGGCGGAGGCGGCTGACGCCATTCATGCCTGGCCGCAGGAAAAAACTATTCTAACCGATATCATCAACATGCTGCCCGACGCACCACAGGCGGCGGAAATGCTCGCAGAACTTGCGATAAAAACCGGCCATCCGGAAGAATGCATGGAACAGATGGCCGGACTGATAGTCAATAATACCAAGGCGTTCGACAACGTCTCGGCTGCGATGGAAATAATATCGCAACTGGACGATGCCGGGCTGCTGTTGGATAAATTTTCGCAAATACCTGCTGCGAATAACCTGTCGATACAGGCTGGCCGAAATTATGTCGCCGCGATTCTCGCCGCCAAACTCCAGCAGGCTGACCGCAGCAACAGGCTGCTGGAAGAGGCAATCAAAATAGACCCCAAATTCTCGCCGGCGTATGTATCGCTTCTGCAGCCGCAGTGGATACGTCAAAATTCGTCGAAAACCGATGAATACGTCAAGAGGATGAAGGCTAATACCGTTGGCCAGGATTATTTTTACGTGCTCGGCGAAGTTGAGCTCGCCAGAGGCAACTACTCCGCCGCCGTCGCAAGCCTTCTGAAAGCTCGTGAACTGGACGAATCCAGCGAGCCGGTCATAATGAAACTTTCGCAGGCGTACGAACTTGAAGCCCGTAAAACAACCGATTCCACAAAAGCTGCGCAATATAACCAGAATTCCGAAGAACTGCTTCAGACGGCTATCGAATTGCGGCCGGATAAACTGGAAGCATATCGCCGTCTTTTTGAAAAATACGTCAACCGGCTGGATACCCGTGACGCGGCGGATATTGCAATCCAGGTCATAAAAAACTCGCCGCAAAGCCCGGAAGGCAGGATAATGGCGGCGGAGACGTATCTCATCGCCAATAATCGCAGCCGCGCAAAAATAATAATTGACGACCTTATAAAAAATTGTCCGGATGATCCGCAGGTCAGCCTGCTCCAGATACGTTTCACTCTGGGCGAACATGAAGGCTTGATATCAAAAAAATCATTCGATACCAACTACGCAGCGATTAAGCGGCTGATTGCAAATCATCCTGATTTCGTTCCGGCATACGAACTCGCCGGTCGACTGTTGGGCATGGCCATGCCGGCTGATTACGATGAAGCCGTGAAATATTACGGCCAGGCTTACAGGCTGGCGCCGAATGATTTTTCGTGTGCCCGCGAATACGTTCTGGCGATGTTGCGAGCTGGCGATTACAAAACAGCTCTGCCGCTCGCCGAAACACTTTTGGCTGAATCACCCAGAAGCATAACTCTTAGACAGGCGATAATCTCATGCCTGGACAAGATGGGCGATGATAAAAAAGCCCTGCAATACCTTGATGCGTGGCATAAGGCGGCGCCGTCTAACAAAACCTACATTGAATGGATACTGAAACTTTACGTCAAGGGAAAACAATACGGCCAAGCCGTTAAAATGCTCGACAGCCTTTCGGAAGTTTCCGGTTTTCCCCAAACCTGGATAGCGGACAGAAAGTTCGACCTGTACATGTCGAACAACGACTTCAAGAACGCTTTTGAAATCGTGAAGCAGGAACAGCTATCGGACGTCATGCGAAGCATGATACTTCTTATGGATGCAATGGCTAACGCGAAAAAGTACGACCAGGCGCTGAAGTTTATAGATGAACTTAGAACTGTCGGCAAAGAAAACGAAACGCGGGCCAGACAGCTCAGCGGCTTACGGTATTACATACTCAGCAAGGCAGACCGGCTCAGTGAGTTCATGGCTGACTTTTCAAAAGAAAAACCAACCCCCGCCGTCTGTGCCGGCGTTTATGCCGCGCTCATGTCGGGAAAACATTATGACGAAGCGCTTAAGCTGCTCGACAAATGGCAGATAAAGGAATCCTTCAGTCCCGACGACACTGAAAAGACGCAAATCAACAGCTGGTGTCGCGAAATGATTGTGGCGACCTATCTGGCCCAGTCCGATTACGACAAGGCCTCCAAGGCTCTCCAGGACAGCATGGCCACCGACGGCGAAAAATCATGGTATTACTACTATAACGCGACGGTTCTCATGCACAACGGCGAAAACGACGATGCCGTTCTGATGTTGCAGAAAGCGTTAAATGAAGACCCCAAAAACGCCATGCTGAAAAACGACCTGGCGTATCAGCTTGCTGTAATTGGCCGTGATCTCAAAAACGCCGAGAAACTTGCGCGCGAATGCCTGCAGGCAAAAGGCTTCGAGCCGGCATACATGGATACGCTCGCGTGGGTTTTCTTCAAGGATAATCAGCCGGGCCGAGCCGGCGAAATACTTTTGAAAGTTGTGCCGTCGCCGGAAAAAATCAACGCGATGCTGGCTAAGGCTAAAGATGAAAATCGCAGGCTTGATGCCGAAGAAATCAATCCGGTGATAGTCGGCCATCTCGGCGATGTTCTGGCAGAGCTGGGCTGGACGAATACCGCAAGGGAATACTGGCAGGCTGCTATCGACCTTGCACAGCAGTGGCCGACAAAAACCGACGACATAAAACTGATGTTAAAAGATGCTTCAGCGAAACTGAAGAAATAATTTTTATGATGTACGAAAGGATTTCGGTATATGTCTGGACATAGTAAATGGGCGAATATCAAACACCGCAAAGGCCGGCAGGACGAAAAACGCGGCAAACTCTGGTCGAAAATAGCCAGAACAATAATCATGGCTGCCAAAGCCGGCGGCGGCGATCCTGCCGGCAATCTCACCCTGCGCTACGCGATAGATGAGGCGAAAGAAGCCAACATGCCCAAGGAAACCATCCTGAATGCAATCAAAAAAGGAACCGGCGAACTTGGGGCGGAAAATTACGAAGAAGTGGTATACGAAGGTTACGGCCCCTGCGGCGTGGCGTTCATGGTCTATGCTCTTACGGACAATCGTCAGCGAACCGGTCCCGAAATGAGAAAAATATTCGAACGAGCCGGCGGCCAGCTCGGTGCAACCAATTGCGTTGCGTATCTGTTCACGCAGAAAGGCATGTTGTCAATACCGGCTGACAAGGCGGACGAAGACACGCTAATGGAAATAGCGATAAACGCCGGCGCCGACGATGTGACCCGCGAAGGTGATTTTTTCGAAATTACCTGCGAGCCGGATGTCTTTGCCGCCGTAAAAGACGCCTTAGCCGCCAAAGGCATAACTCCGTCTTCATCCCAGCTGGCGATGATAGCGTCGAATACCGTTACGCCGAGCGTCGAAAAAACGCGACAGGTGCTCAACCTCACGGAACAGTTTGAAGACCACGACGACGTTCAGAAGGTTTTTACGAATCTGGATATTCCAGATGAACTTATGAAAGAACTGGAAAACGAAGGCTGAGAAAGAATATGGAAAAGCTGCGTGCCAAAGAAGCGTTCATATGCGATATGGACGGCGTGATTTATCACGGCAATAAACTGCTGCCAGGCGTGGTGGAATTCGTCGGATGGCTAAGAAACGAAGGCAAGAAATTCGTGTTTCTTACCAATTCATCCGAACGGTCTCCCCGCGAATTGCGGGAAAAACTTGGCCGGCTGGGCCTTGACGTGGCTGAAGGGCACTTTTTTACGAGTGCCATGGCGACTGCCGAGTTTCTTGCGCGACAATGTCCGGGCGGCTCGGCGTATGTAATCGGGGAGACCGGCCTTATCAACGCCCTCTACAACGCCGGCTTTTCGATGAACGATTCCAATCCCGATTATGTAGTCATGGGCGAGACGCGCAGCTACAGTTATGAAAAACTGGAAAAGGCGGTCAACCTTGTACGATGCGGAGCAAAACTCATCGGCACAAACCCTGACCTGACTGGTCCGACGGAAAGTGGCATTGCCCCAGCTACTGGCTCGCTTATCTCGCCTATCGAACTTTCGACCGGCACGAAAGCGTATTTTGTCGGCAAGCCCAATCCGTTGATGATGCGCAACGCACTTAAAAAACTCTGCGCCGTGCGGGAAACGACGGCTATCATAGGCGACCGCATGGACACCGACGTGCTGGCCGGCATGGAAGCTGAAATTGAAACCGTTCTGGTGCTCAGCGGTGTGACATCGCGAGAAGACCTGCCGAAGTTTTCTTACAGGCCTGGCTATATCCTGCACGGGGTCGGCGATATCGTATCGTCATAATTTTTGCTACAGATACGAGACGACAATGAAAACTCTTTTCAACCCCGAAAAACCTTCTTCATGCGATACTGTGGATATTTATACGGATGGTGGCTGTTCGCCGAATCCAGGCCCTGGCGGCTGGGCAGCGGTTCTGATTTCAGAAA
The DNA here is from genome assembly GCA_964536835.1 of uncultured Planctomycetaceae bacterium. Lineage (GTDB taxonomy): Bacteria > Planctomycetota > Phycisphaerae > SM23-33 > SM23-33 > DAONFI01. The sequence continues at coordinate 95,866 of CAZIAZ010000002.1, forward strand.
AACACGATTTGAAGAAAGAAATTTCCGGCGCCGAATGCGATACGACAAATAATCGTATGGAACTGCTTGCCGCCATTCAGGCTCTGCGCACTCTCAAAAAGCCGTGTAATGTAAAATTGCACACGGATTCTCAATATCTGCAAAAAGCGTTCTGTGACGGCTGGCTGGATAACTGGGTGAAAAAAGGGTGGAAGACCGCGGGCAAAAAACCTGTCGCAAACCAGGATTTATGGCAGGAACTTCTGAAATTGACGGCTATTCACAATGTCGATTTCGTCTGGGTCAAAGGCCACGCCGGTAATGATTACAATGAACGTTGCGACGAACTTGTAAATCTTGCGCGGCAGACGATGTCATAGCGTAACTGTGCCGCCGTCAGTTTTTTAGAGCATGTTAAATTTGAAATTGCGCCTTGTTGCGTCGTTGAGGACGA
>CAZIAZ010000003.1:0-83612 GCA_964536835.1 uncultured Planctomycetaceae bacterium
AAAATTGTAGAGTTGATGATTAACTGAGAAATTGGAATTTCTTGTTAAAGTATAAAAATTTATTATTGGATAATTTATGATGCAAAAATTTGTTGAAAGTGAAAAAGTAATTCGTCGGCTGAATTCTGAGATTGAGTTTGCCAGAGGTTTGGCGAAATTACTGAAAAAACCTTCCTGGGATAAAATTATTGAAACGGCTGCCGAAAAACTCAATTTAGCCGTGTCGACTGAAAGTTTACCGGTTTTATTAAAGTTGCGGAACGAAATTGAAACCATTCTTTCGCCGATTGGGAAGGCTGCAAAAAAGTATACCTGTTGGTGCGTGGCTCATGCGCATATGGACATGAATTGGATGTGGACATGGCCGGAAACTGTCGCCGCCACAAACGACATGTTTATTACGGTTCTAAAACTGATGGAAGAATTTCCAGAATTCTGCTTCAGCCAGAGTCAGGCGTCGGTTTATGAAATTACACGCGAATATAATCCCGCACTGTTTTCGAAAATAAAAAGTCGCATAGCTGAAGGCCGTTGGGAAGTAACCGCCAGTGAGTGGGTCGAAGGTGACAAAAACCTGCCTAGCGGCGAGAGTCTGGTTCGTCACCTTCTCTATACACGGCGATATATGGCTGAGAATTTCGGGCTTAAGCCTGAGGATGTTTCAATCTCCTGGAATCCTGATACATTTGGCCATGCATGTACGATACCCATGATATATACTCGCGGCGGAGTGAGTAGATATTATATGTGTCGTGGCGGGGAAACGCCAAAACCTCCGATATTCTGGTGGCAGGGAGCAGATGGCAGCCGTTTGTTGGTGAATCTGGAACACACATGGTATAACGATGTTATCGGCCCGCATAATATCAAAGGGCTGTTGTCTTTCTGCGAAAAAACCGGCCTTAATGATTGGATGCTTGTTTACGGCGTCGGCGACCACGGCGGCGGGCCGACCCGACGCGATTTACACATGTGCATCGAAATGAATAGCTGGCCGATATATCCGAATTTCAAATTCTCCACGACGCGAAAATATTACGAAATTCTTGAAAAACACAGCCAGAAATTTCCGGTTGTCAATGGTGAACTTAATTATGAATTCACCGGCTGCTATACGTCGCAGAGTGACATAAAAAAAACGAACCGACTTTCGGAGTGCCTGCTTGAACGTGCGGAATTTGCCGCTTCACTTGCAAACGTTATACTTGGGGCGTCTTATCCGAACGAGGTGTTGCGGAATGCATGGCAGGCTACGCTTTTCGGACATTTTCACGATATTCTGCCAGGGTCTGGTATTAAAACAACACGGGAATATCACAGCGGGCAGTTCCAGAATACCGCAGCCGCCACAGGTATGATAATAACCAATTCTCTGCGTGCAATTGCCGGCGATATCGATACATCGTTTGCCGGTGAGTCAGAAGCTATCAAAGATGACGTTCATTTCGGAGCAGGCATGGGATTAGGCGGGAACGTCAATATAGGCGGAATATCTACGGCATGTCACGTTTCCGGCGTCAAACGCGGTTTTGTTGTGTTCAATCCGACTGCAATACGACGAAGTGAGGTCATAAAATTGACGGCGTGGGATGCGGAACATGATAGCGTACATACGAAGAAATTTGTTGTTCGAACATCTGATGGGAATGAGATTCCTGCTCAGCGGCTTTACAGCAGTACATTGTGGGGACATAACTATGTCGAACTGGCTGTGCCTGTGACGGTATCGGCGATGGGCTATTCTGCGTTTGTGCTGGATACAATTGGCGAAAACGAACCTGTCGTTGAAAATTCGCAGGGATATCAGCGGTTACAGAAAGAAGAAGTAGGCCTTGCTAAAAATTTTGCCTTTCCGCGGCCTTTGCGTGAGTACTTTGCCGGTGATTGGGGAATGGAGAATGAATTTATCCGAGTTGCCTTCGATAAAACTACCGGCGGCATTACTGAACTTGTCGATAAAACGACAGGCGTCAATCTTGTTGCGGCAGGTTCACAGACTGCGATATTGGAGTATTTTTTGGAACAACCTGGCAGCATGTCGGCTTGGTTGATGCGGCCGGCACGGAAGAGTGTTTGTCCGATTGAGACGATATCTTTCCAGCCTGCTAAATTCGGCCCACATCTGACGGCGTATGAAGGAGTTTATAAAATTAACGACTCGACGATAAAAATGACTTATTCTTTATCTGCGGGTTCTCCAAGAGTTGATATAAATGTGGAAGTCGACTGGCTTGAACGCGGCGGGCCGCAAATCGGCACTCCTGCATTGAGGATGCAATTTCCGTTTGCACTTGAAAATACAATGGGTCGATATGAAATCCCGTTCGGTTCGATTGAACGCAAACCGCAGGCTGGCCAGGAAGTGCCGTCGCAGAAATTTGTCGACGTTACAGGCAGAATCGCCAATGGAAAAGTCGCCGGCTGCGCAGTGCTCAACGACAGTAAATACGGATACTCTCTGGATGAATCGACACTGACGTGCACATTGATACGGTCGAGTTACGAACCGGACCCGTTGCCTGAACAAGGCAAATTTGAGATGAAATTCGCACTCATGCCGCACGGCAGAAAAATATCAACAGGTGAGCTTATATATACCGGAAATGCGTTTAATCAGCCGTTGCAGGTTGTGGCTACCGATATTCATAAAGGCCATCTGCCTGCCGTATGTGATGATTTCATTTCATGCGATTCCGGACACGTTGTCATAACCGGTATAAAGAAGGCGGAAGATGAAGATGCATTTATAGTACGGTTGTTGGAGACATCCGGCAAAACTGCGGCGGCGATTGTGAAAGTAAATTCTGGATTTATAGCTGAAATTGCATCAGCAGTAGAAATTGATTTGCTTGAAAGGCCATTGCCTGTCAGTAGTATCAAAAAACTCGATAACGGTTTTTGTGTCAATGTACCGGCGAATGCGATAGTGAATGTGAAAATTAGCATAAAATAAAAATTGAAATTATACCCCCAAATCTGGTAGTCTGAGTTCGATGTAGTTTTATTCTGTTATGCAGTAAAATGTCTGATTCCGTATTTGAAAATTTGTTTGAAAGGAAAAGTATGTCTGCAAAAACATTGGTTACTGGCAGGGAGACCATGACTTCTAAAGAACGCGTACGTGCGTTTTTCAGTCATCAACCGGTTGACCGTGTGCCGATAGATGCACTTTGGAATCCTGGAATTTTGCACAAGACAATGGAGTATTTTGGCGTAAAAACGGAGATAGAGCTTAAAAAATCTTTAGGCTGTGATTTTCAGGCGGTAAGTGTCAATTATGTTGGCCCAAAACTGCACGCCGATATTACCGGGAAATTTGTGGATTCGATTTTTGGCTGGCATACACGTGAAATTCAACATGAATCAGGCAGTTATTTTGACTATTGTGATTTTCCTCTTGCAAATGCCGGCGTTGATGAAGTTGCCGCATGGCCTATCGCGTCGCCGGATGATTTCGATTATGACCTATTGCCGGCACGTTGTGAAGAATATAAGGATTTTGGGTTATACACTGGTGGTCCTGGCCTTCCGGATGTCATAAATTCCGCCGGCTGCATTCGCGGTGTTGAGCAGGTACTTATAGATCTCATTACCGATGAGCCGGCTGGAGTGCTGCTTTTTAAGCGGATGGCTGATTTTAAATATCAGCAATTAGCGAAAATTCTTGAGGTTATTGGTGACAGGATTGACTTCATATGGATGGGCGAGGATCTGGGTACGCAAATAGCTCCGATGATAAGCATGGATGTGTTCCGAAAGCATATTCTGCCGGTTCATAAGAGGTTCATAGACCTCGCAAAGAAGTACAATCTTCCGACAATGTTGCACACGTGTGGTTCAAGCAGTTGGGCGTATGAAGATTTTATCAACGCCGGGCTTTCCGGCGTAGATACGCTTCAGCCTGAGGCAACGAACATGTCGCCGAAATATCTGAAACAGACGTTTGGCGGGCGACTAGTTTTTCACGGCTGTATAAGCACAACTGGAAAATTGACTAGCGGTACGCCGGATGAAGTTAGAGAAGAATGTCGTAAAACGCTTGAAATAATGATGCCGGGCGGCGGCTACGCCTTGTGCCCATCGCATCAGATTCAGGACAATACGCCGCTGGAAAATGTGTTGGCAATGTATGAAACCGCCAATAAGTACGGCTGGTATTGAAAAACCCGCTCTCATAATGGCGTCCGGATGGATTAGAGCATGTTAAATTTGAAATTGCGCCTTGTTGCGTCGTTGAGGACGAGGCTGGCAAGGAAGGCGAAGCAGGCAACCTTATATGGTTTCCGATGCAGCCTGACGCAGCCAGCCGACGCCGCAAACAGCAACAAGCGCAAAGTCAAGTTTAACATGCTCTAATTATTCGGATGACTTTGCTGTGGGATTTTTTAAAAAAACGGTGAAGTTGCGATGGCCGGCACATGGCCGGTCAGACTGTTTCCGAAATTTTTAGAGGTTTTTTCTGTCCTTGATAGCGTCAGACAGTATGGTTTTGCTGGCATATTCGATTTGTCCGCCGGCTGGCAGGCCTCTGGCCAGCCGTGTTATGCGGACGTTGGGAAATTTTTCCAGCAGCGACGATATATAAAGTGACGTCGAATCGCCTGTGACCGTCGGGTTTGTCGCCAGTATTACCTCACGTACTCCACCAGCCTGCACGCGGTCCACCAACTGTGATATTGTGAGATCTTCCGCCTCGACGCCGTCCAGAGGCGCTATGGCCCCCATAAGCACGTGATATCTGCCGTTATATGCGCCGGACGATTCTATGCTCAACAAATCCTTGGGCTGTTCCACCACGCAGATGACGCCGGCGTCGCGAGATTCGTCCGAGCAGATGCTGCACAGGTCGCCCTCGGTGGGGTTGAAGCAGACCTTGCATGGATGAATAAGCGTTTTGATGTCATGTATTGCGCGGGCTAATGCCAGAGCCTCTTCATCGGGCGCTTTCAAGAGGTGAAACGTCAGCCGTTCCGCCGTCCTTGCGCCTATGCCGGGCAATTTGCCGAGTTCGGCTATCAGTGTCTCGATTGTGCGGGAATAAGACATCTTTTCTTTATATGCCCTTACAAAATTCCGCTATAGAGCGATATTCGCCAGCCTGAATTGGAAACACCCAAAAAAGGTTTGTTTTAAAGCCTGTAAATTTTTGCGGATTAATTGCGGTAAATTTCATAAACAAGATTTCTTAACCCATCAATTTTCCCATACCGCCGAGGTCGACTCCGCCTGTAAGTTCACGGAATTGGGCTTTCATGGCATCGGCGGCTTGGGTCTGGGCTGAAGAGACGGCAGCTTTGACGAGGTCTTCTATCATTTCCAGGTCAAGTTGGCCGTCTTTCTTCAGGTCGGCTGAAAGTTTCAGATCCTTGAGTTTCATTTTTCCGTTGACGGTGGCGGTTACCGCTCCGTCGCCGGCTTGGCCGACGAATTCTGCGGCATCAAGCTGTTCGAGCATTTCAGGCAGCTTCGTTTTGAGCTGGCCGGCTATCTGCATCATTCTGCCTAGGCTTCCGAGGTCTCCAAACATATATGTCTCCCGAAAAGAAGGTAAATTTAACCCGAAACTATATTTTACTAAATTTTACTAAAAACTGCATATCTGTCGCGGCTGGCTTTTTACGATTAGCCCTGCCGCGAAAGCAGATTCTAAAACGACATCTCGTGCAAAAGAATTTATCCGGACGAACGGAATACTTCAAGCATTGGATGAAATTTTTGTTATTATTCTGTCATGAAAAAGATAGGAATAATTTCGCTGGGTTGTCCCAAAAATCTCGTTGACAGTGAGAAAATGTTGGCGGAATTGGCGGAGGCAGGCTGTCTGCTGCCGGCTCCGCTGGAGGAAGCAGACGTTATATTGATAAATACGTGCGGTTTTCTTGCCGCCAGCCGCCAGGAAGCATTGGACGCTATCGGCCAGGCGTTGGAACTGAAACATGCCGGCAGCGCAAGACGTGTTGTGGTAGCGGGTTGCCTGCCGTCGCGATTCGGGCCTGGCTGCATACCAGCCGGCGTGGACGCCATAATCGGCGTAAATGACCGCGATAAAATAGTGCAGGCTGTTTGCGGCGAAGGCGAATTTGTCAGCGTCTGCAAGGAAGCTGCCGGTTTCGGCCCTGGCGAATCAGCCGGCGACGCAGGCCGTTTTCGGCTGACCCCGCCGCATACCGCCTATCTTCGAATCGCCGAAGGTTGTGACAGAAAATGCACTTTTTGCACGATTCCAGCCATTCGCGGGCCGATGCGTTCCAAACCGCTCGATATGGTGCTGGCTGAGGCGAGAGAGCTTATAGATTCCGGCGCAATAGAGTTGAATATCATTGCGCAGGATACCACGGCCTGGGGTGAAGACCTCGGCGATGAATGGAATCTTTCGTTATTATTGGAAAATTTGGACAGGCTTGACGGCGCAGGCTGGCTGCGGCTGATGTATACATATCCGCGGAATTTTGGCGACGAACTCATCGAGGCTATCGCGACTGCTGAACATGTCGTTCCGTATGTCGATATGCCGTTGCAGCATATTTCATCGTCGGTTCTCAAACGCATGGGCCGACGCATAGACCGCCCGGCTACCGAAGAACTGCTTCATAAACTGCGGGAACGCATTGACGGGTTGGTGTTGCGAACGAGTTTGATTGTGGGTTTTCCTGGCGAGAGCGATGAAGAATACGGCGAATTGCTGGATTTCGTCAAAAAATTCAGGTTTGACAACCTGGGCGTGTTTGAATTTTCGCCGGAGGAAGGTACGCCGGCTGCTAAACTGCCCGGCCAACTGCCCGACGATGTGGTGGCTGACCGTGCCGATGAAATCATGGCTGTCCAACACGAAATCGTGCTGGAAAACAACAGGGCTATGGTCGGCCGGAAAGTAGATGTTCTTATCGACGGCGAGGCGGACGACCAGGCCTGCACCTTTGGCCGATATTACGGACAGGCTCCGGATATCGACGGTTTATGCCTGTTGAATGAACCGGCTGAACCGGGCCGGATTCTCTCGTGCACCGTCACCGGCGTCGATGATTACGACTTGCAGGTGACGCCGTCAAGCCGCCGGCAGAAGGGCTGCAAGGTAAAAGGTTGAGGATTGTGCTGGTTTCTGATATAATCACCTCTCATTTTTTGGAGAGAATCATGCAGAATGTGCCTTTGTCTTCGCAGGATATAACTGAAGCGGAAATAACCGCCGTAGTCAACGTGCTCAAGAGCGACCGCCTGAGCATCGGGCCGCGTATTGAGGCGTTTGAAGCCTCCTGTGCTAAAGCCGGCGGCAGAAAATACGGCATAGCCGTCAATAGCGGCACAAGCGGCCTGCACCTGTGCGTAAAGTCGCTGGGCCTCGGCGAAGGCGACGAAGTCATAACCACGCCGTTTTCGTTCGTCTCAACCACAAACTGCCTGCTTTTCGAACGGGCTACGCCGGTTTTCGTTGATATCGACCCTGTGAGTTATAACGTCGACCCTGCCGCGATTGAGGCTGCGATAACGCCGCGAACGAAGGCGATTCTGCCGGTGGAGGTTTTCGGCAATACTGCGCATTTTGACGAATATGAACGCATTGCCGAAAAGCACGGCCTGAAATTTATCGAAGACTGCTGCGAAGCGCTGGGCGCCGTGCTCGACGGCCGAAATGCCGGCAGTTTCGGCGATTGCGGCGTATTCGCGTTTTACCCCAACAAGCAGATAACCACCGGCGAAGGCGGCATGATTGTGACGGATGACGAAGAAATCCGCGACCTCTGCCGCAGTTATCGCAATCAGGGCCGCGCCACGGCGGCATGGCTTAGCCACGCCCGACTGGGTTATAATTATCGCATAAGCGAATTGACGGCAGCATTGGGCGAAGTGCAGGCTAGCCGCCTGGATGAAATTCTCGGCAAACGCCGCCGGGCCGCTGAAATGTATACCGAAGAACTCGCCTCGCTAGTCGGCGATATTCATCTGCCGCCGATGGTAAAAATTGAACTGCCCAGCTGGTTCGTTTACGTGATACGACTGGATGACCGCTATCCCGCCGACGCACGCGACAAAGTCATGGACTTCCTCAAGCAGCACGGGATAGGCTGCAATAATTATTTTGTGCCGATTCACTATCAGCCGTATATCCGCAAAATGCTCGGCACGAAACCAGGCGACTTCCCCGTAACCGAGCGCATCGCCGCACGAACAATCGCTCTGCCGTTCTTTTCAAACCTGTCGCACGAACAGGTCTGCCGCGTTCGCGACGTATTGAAGGACGCACTGGCATCGCTTTGATGAATCCTATAATGCGTACATACTGGACAGCCAAAGGGGTCGGCTGGGACAATCTGCCTCGCCGGATTCTTCAGTTATTGCGCGTAAGGAGCGGTTGGCTGGCGGCTAAACTCAAGCCTGAAAATTTTACCGATAGCGCTTACGCCGGCGAACTTTTAAAACCCGTCGACTGGCGAAATGTCGCCAGCCGAATGCCGTTCAAAATACCATCGCGGGAAACGTTGGGAAAAATCGTGACAGACCACCTCTGGCGATTTCGCGTCGAACGTATCGCTGAAAAAGCCCATAGCCGCGAGTTCATGTATTTCAGCAACTGGTTTGCAAAACCTCGCGATTTCAACCATGACCCCGTCAATGACGTGCATTGGCCTGTCGGCGAACACTGGCTCAGGGGCGATACGCTCGGCGGAACGGACATAAAACTGTTGTGGGAGCCGAACCGTTTTTCCGTTGGATATTTTCTCGGCCGACATTACGTCCGCAGCGGCGACGAATCCGTCGCCGAGCTTTTCTGGCGGCTGGTGGATGATTGGGTGGAGCAGAATCCGCCTGAGCTTACAAGAAACTGGTCGTGCGGGCAGGAGGCTGCGTTCCGCATGATGGCGATATTATTCGGCACGGTCTGCACGTTGGATTCCCAGGCTGCCAGGCCGGAACGTCTTAATCGTGTCGCCATGCTTGCGTGGCAGACCGCCAGGCATATTGCAGTCAACATCAACTATGCCCGCAGTCAGGGCAACAATCACGCGATTTCCGAGGCTCTCTGGCTGATAACGGCAGGCGTTGTATTTGGCGAAAATTTCGCGCCGGCCAGTCGGTGGCTGAGCGACGGATTGGATATCATGTGCCGGGAAATCCGGCGTCAGGTTATGGATGACGGTTCTTATGCTCAGCATTCGATGAACTATCACCGATTGGTGATGGACGACTTGCTCTGGACATTCGGAATTCTAAGAGCAGGCGGCATAGTCGTGCCGGATGTCATGCGTGAAAAGTTTGAAAAACTCACCTGCTGGATTGAAGAGATGGCCGATGAAAATACCGGCAGAGTTCCGAATTACGGGCCTAACGACGGAGCGAAAGTGCTGCCGCTGAGCTGTTGCGATTATGTGGATTATCGGCCGACTATTCAGGCTGCGTGGTATGAGGTTTTCGGCAAAAGCCGTTATCACGCCGGCTGTTGGAATGAGAAAAAACTCTGGCTGTACGGCGAGGAATCGTTGGATGCTCCGAAGAGCGACGTGAAAAAAACTGCGGCGTTCAACGCTGCCTCCGGCGGTTATTACGTCATGCGGGGCCGAACGAGCATGGCGTTTACACGCTGTCATACGTATACGCGCAGGCCCAATCAGAACGACATGCTGCATGTCGACCTTTGGCATGAAGGCAAAAACATCCTGCGTGACGCAGGCAGTTTCAGCTACAACGCGCCAGAGCCGTGGAGCGGATATTTTTCATCGACGGCTGCCCATAATACTGTCACCGTAAACGGCGAAAATCAGATGGTCAGAGGGCCGCGGCATTTGTGGTTTCGCTGGACGAAATCAAGGCTGTTGGAATGGTTTGTGTCGGACGACGGCAGTATAGGATTTTTCAGCGGCGAACATTACGGTTACAGCCGTTTCGGAGCGACTCATCGGCGCAGTATATTGCGGATTGGCGACGGTTATGTTATTCTGGACGAAATTATCGGCCGCCGGAAAGAAATGAAGACGGAACTTAACTGGAGGCTGATTTCCGACGACTGGCAGGCAGGCTTTACGGGCGGTGGCCTTCGGGTCGTCTGCCCCGAAGCAACGATAACGGTTTTCGCGGAAACGGGTTTTGACGTCTCTTTTGACGAATCGGGAGATGCCGGCCCATCAGGTTGGGAGTCGCTGTATTACGGCCAGAAATCGCCGTGCCCGTATATTCGCGTTGCCGGCAGTTCGAAAGCCGGCACGACAAAATTCGTTACGATAGTGTCCACCGGCAGTACGGAAATGTTCCCGGCGATGCTCGACGCCATGAAAACCGATGCAGCCGTAGCCATGCGTCATATCACGGAAAAATTCGTGGATGACGTGCGGCATTTGACAGGCATGGAGATGAATTAGATGAAAATTTTAATAGTACATCAATATTTTCTCGGCAAGGACGACGCCGGCGGCAGCCGCTGGAATCAGTTTGCCAAATATTGGGCCCAAGCCGGCCATGAAGTGACGATACTGGCCGGCATGGTGCATTATGCGTCTGGCAAAAAATCCGAACAATACAAAGGTAAATTCATCGTAACCGAAGACATCATGCCCGGCGTACGCTGCATACGCTGCCATGTGAGCGAGTCGTACAACAGGAGTTTCATGGGCAGGGCGTGGGCGTATATGAGTTTCACATTCTCTTCGCTTGTAGCAGGCTTTTTTAAAACACACAAACCCGATATCGTCATCGCCACCAGTCCGCCGCTGACGGTCGAGCCGACGATGAAAATTCTGGCGGCGGCTTACCGTGTGCCGTGCGTTTTTGAAGTCCGCGACCTTTGGCCGGAAAGTGCTATCGACACCGGCGTGCTTACGTCAAAGCCGCTGATAAAAATGGCGTATTACATGGAATCACAGGCGTATAAGGCGGCCAGGTGGATAAACGTCCTTACGCCGGCGTTCGTCGATGCACTTGTCGAAAAGAAAAACGTTCCCCGCGAAAAAATAAGCATGATACCCAATGGCGCCGATTTGGACATCATGCGGCCTGAACCCAAAGACGCCGGCTTGCAGAGTGAATTGGGAATAGACGGCCGGTTCGTCATAAGCTATTTCGGCGCGCACGGCCGAGCCAACAAGGTCGGCCAGCTGCTGGATGTGGCTGAACGGATAAAAAATTCCATGCCGGATGTCCTTTTCATGCTCGTCGGCGACGGCATGGAAAAGGCTATGCTGAAGGAAGACGCTGCAAAAAGAAATCTCGACAACGTCATATTTGTGAACTCGGTCGGCAAAGAGAAAGTCAAGGATTACATAAACGTCTCTGACATCTGCACAGCGGTCTTGATGAAAAACGACACGTTCAAAACCGTTTATCCAAACAAGGTGTTCGATTACATGAGCTGTGCCAAGCCGATAATAATCGGTATCGACGGCGTTGCCAGAAAACTGGTCGAGGACGCGAAAGCCGGCCTCTTTGCCGAGCCGGAAAATCCCGACGCCTTCATAGACGCGATACGGAAAATAAAAGACAATTCCGAATTGCGGGACGCGATGGGCAAATCGGGCCTGGAGTATGTTCGGCAGAACTATGACCGCAAGGTGCTTGCCGAGAAATATATCGACATCCTTCAGAAATTGGTATGAAAGAATGAGGCGACGATGGCTCAAAATGCGAGCGAAATAGAGTTCCCTGAATTGAAACTATCCGGCGCAAGCGTGTCGCAGCATTGCGAAGCGTTGCGTGAAATCGGGAAACTGCCGTTCTGGTGGTATATCGGAGCGTCGGGGATTTTTGGGAATTATTCGCTGCCGTTCAGCGATTCAAACGGCAACTGGTGGTATCAGGTCAAGCCCGGCCTCTGTTGGCCGGCTGACTGTTTTGCCGCGATAGACGCCGATTCGGCCTGTCCGCAACTGACGAAAACATTTTTGGGTTATCAGCACGTTGTTGCCGGTGAGCCGCAGGCTGACAGCCACCTGGTAATCAATGCCATACTCGACCTTTCCGCATATGGTACGGAATCCATTAACGCCAAACGGCGCAATGCCATACGCAAAGGCTTTCGTTCCTGCATTTTGACGGTGGAAACCGGTCCTGACGACGAAACTCTCGACGGCTGCCGTCTCGCCTGGAATGACCTGACGCGGCGTACCGGCTGGAAACATGCACAAAATCCCGACGAATTCAATGAATCGTGGCGGCTGCTGGCGAAATGCCCCGGCACAAGCATAATCGTGGCACGCGACAGCGAAAACGGACAGGTCGCCGGTTTTCTGGTAACGAAAATAATCGGCGACACCGCATATGTGGACACAATCGCGTCGCGGACGGATATGCTGTCCGTAAATCCGAACGATGCCGTCATGTACGCATTTCTGATGAACGCAAAAAATCTGCCAGGTGTAACGAAAGCCCACTATGCCATAAAATCCAATGTTACCATGTTGGAAAAATTCAAGACCGGCTTGGGTTTTGTGCCGAATCCGTTTCCAGCCAGAACGGTTTTTCGGCCTGGCGTTGGTTTGGCATTAAAACTTCTGAAACCGAAGCATTACAATCGTATGATGGGCATTTTTGAAAATGAAAACAGGAACGAGGCGGAAAATGAATAGCATAAAAATTATCGTAGTTGCCGGCGCCAGGCCGAATTTCATGAAAATTGCCCCGATTATGGAAAGCTTCGATGCGTCTGACCGTATTGAACCGGTACTCGTTCATACCGGCCAGCATTACGATGAAAAAATGAGCGACCTGTTTTTCCGCCAGCTCGGCATTCCTTCGCCGGATGTGAATCTTGGAGTCGGCAGCGGGTCGCACGCGGTACAGACGGCTGAGATTATGAAATCATTTGAGCCCGTTCTGATATCGCAGCAGCCGGCTGCTGTACTGGTAGTTGGCGACGTCAATTCCACGATTGCCTGCGGCTACGTTGCCGCCAAGATGGGCATAAAACTCATCCACGTCGAAGCCGGCCTTCGCAGCTTCGACCGTGCCATGCCGGAGGAAATCAATCGCGTTCTGACCGACGCCATCAGCGACATTCTGTTTTGTACGGAAAAGTCCGGCGTGGAAAATCTCAAAAAAGAAGGCGTAACGGCCTCTCGGATTTTCATGGTCGGCAACGTTATGATTGACACGCTTCTTAAAAATTTGGAGAAGGCTAAACAAAGCCCGATTATGCAGCAGCTCAACCTGAAACCAGGGTCTTACGCCACCATGACCATGCATCGGCCCAGCAACGTTGACAATCCCGACGTGCTCGTCGGCCTGCTTGACGCCATTGAAGTCATCCAGCGTGACATCCCGATAATTTTCCCGATTCATCCGCGAACGCGGAATAACATCGTCAAGTTCAAGTTTGCCGACCGAATGAAAAATATGCCTAACCTGCGGTTCATTGAGCCGCTGGGTTATCTGGATTTTCTGCTGCTTAATGCGAATGCCGCCTGCGTGTTGACCGACTCCGGCGGCTTGCAGGAGGAGACGACCGTTTTGGGGACGCCCTGCATTACCATGCGGGAAAATACCGAACGGCCAATAACGTGTGAAGTCGGCACGAATCAGATTGTCGGCACGGATACGGATGCCATCATTGCCGCCTGGACGCGAGTACAGAATGGGGAATATGACAAACGCGGCATTCCGGAAATGTGGGACGGCAAAGCCGCCGACCGCATAACGCAAATTTTGCTGGACATACTGGGCTGATTTACATATAATCCCGCCCGATAATTTTGGAATTCGCATGTGACGGTATTTTTGCAATGAAAATCCGCCTCTGCGAAAGATGCTTTCAAAAAGCGAAAGGTATTCTTCCGTTTTAATTCAAAGCTATCCCCCAATTATGGCCGGAGCATCTCAAATTCAAGATGTTCTGTTTTTGTGGGTAGCTTTTAGAGCGTGCTCTAGGGATGTACAGGATGAACCGGGCGTTTATTGGAAAAATCCTTTTTTGCCACATTGTTATCGGTGCGTTTTGCGCTGATGCTGCACTATGCGCTTCCGTAAGCGACGCTGATTGTGGGAATCATTCGGATATGCATGTAAAATACGGCGATTGCGATAATGCCGCGCGATATTTATGTGTGGAGAATGCAAAAAATACCGATGCGGATTATCAGTGCGCAGTATATTGCAGTTGCGAAGCGGCTTTAAGTGCCAAATTTCAGCAGACATATTTCCCCGGGACTTTTAAGCAGTCTTATGCCCCTGGCAATGAATGCGTCTGGTTTACGACGATAGCTGAAACCCGCGACAGCCGGTTAAGCGATTATCTTCAGCCGCAAAGTTCCGAACACCAAAACGTATATGCTTCCAGCAACAGTATATTTGACGGTTTCTTGTCCATGCAAGACGGCATTCTGGTGTTGCTCATTTCACTTCTCGGCCTGGGCGGATACGTATTCGAACGTATCACCGTCAGCCGCCGCCGTTCCATTTATCAGTAATGAATTCGTTTGCAGTTTTTTCCATTATGCAGCCGTCAGATTTTATAATTTTTGAAAAAATCCTTAAAAGGGTTATTTGAATCGTTTTCATGTCGCGATGGTTTTTTATTATCACGGCGTTCCTGTGGGTTGGTGTTGTCGTGATGTTTGGCGGCTGGACTTGTGCGTTGCGTTCTGCCTTCTCCCGACGTGTCGGGCTTGGAACGCATTGAGAGGCCTATTCGTTTGCGGTCGATATCTATGCTCGTCACGGTCACTTCGACTTTTTGATGAACTTTTACCACGTCGGACGGTTTTTCCACGAACCTGTCGGCCAGTTCGCTTATGTGTACCAGTCCGTCCTGATGCACGCCGATATCCACGAATGCGCCGAAGTTTGTTACGTTGGTGACAACGCCAGGAAGTTTTTGGCCGATTTTAAGGTCGGTCATTTCCTTGATGCCGTCGGCGAAGGAGAAGAGCTGGAACGGCTCTCTCGGGTCACGGCCGGGTTTAGCGAGTTCCTGCAAAATGTCGTTGAGAGTCGGCAGGCCGATGCTGTCTGTGACGTATTTTTTAAGGTCAATCTTTTTACGAAGTTCGTCGTTGGCCATCAGGTCGCCTACCGTGCAGCCGAGGTCAGCGGCTATCCGTTCCACTATCGGATAACTTTCCGGATGGACGGCAGACGCGTCCAGCGGATTATTGCCGCTGCGTATGCGTAAAAAGCCGGCCGCCTGTTCGAACGTTTTAGGGCCCATGCCTGCGACTTTCAGAATCTCTCGCCGGTCGGTGAACGGGCCGTTTTCATTTCGCGTTTCCACGATAGCTGCCGCGATTTTTTCGCTTAAGCCGGCGACGTGCGACAACAACTGCTTGCTTGCCGTGTTTATTTCCACGCCAACGGAATTTACGCAGCTTGTAACGACGTCGTCCAGCGAGTTTTTGAGTTTTTTCTGGTCTACGTCGTGCTGATATTGGCCGACGCCGATTGATTTCGGGTCTATTTTGACCAGTTCCGCCAACGGGTCCATCAGCCGCCTGCCTATCGAAACGCTGCCGCGCACGGTTACGTCCTTGTCAGGAAATTCGTCGCGTGCGACTTCCGATGCCGAATAGACGCTCGCGCCTGATTCATTGACCATGACCACCGGCAGAGGCCGTCCGAAATCTATTTTGTCGCAGAATGCCTTTGTTTCCCTGCCCGCCGTGCCGTTGCCGATTGCGATAGCCTGTATCCGGAATTTTTCCGCCAGCACGCGAATCTTCATTTCCGCTTCGTCTTCCTTATGCAGGTAGATTACGTCGTCGAACAGCAATTTGCCCTGCGGGTCGAGACATACCAGCTTGCAGCCGGTACGGAAGCCCGGGTCGAGCGCGAGTACCGATTGCTGTCCCAGCGGCGATGCCAGCAGCAGTTCGCGTATGTTATCCGCGAAAACCCTGATAGCCTCTTCCTCGGCTCGATTTTTCATTTCAAGTCGCATTTCCGTTTCCATCGACAATGACAACAGCCGTTTAAAACTGTCTTCCGCCGCAGCCTGTACCTGCATGGCCGCGGCGCTGTTGCCTTTTACGAACATGCGAAACAGTATGTCGATTGCCTGCTGTTCGTCCGGCTGAATATGGAAGGTAAGGAAACCTTCTTTTGCTCCGCGACGGATGGCGAGTATGCGGTGCGACGGCGCGCCGGCAGCCGGCTCGGCCCATTCGAAATAATCCGAATATTTTATGGCGTCTTCTTCCTTGCCCTTGAGCACTTTTGACGACATGACGGAATTTTTTTCGTAAAGTTTGCGAAGTTCTGCGCGGGCGGCGGCATTTTCCGAAATATTTTCTGCGATGATGTCGCGTGCGCCGGCTAATGCGGCGGCTACGTCGGGCACTTCACGGTCTTTTTCCGTCGATATATATTTCTGCGCCTCAGCTAGCGGGTCTGTGGCCGGATTCTGCTCGAGCAGCAGCAGGGCGAGTGGTTCAAGGCCTTTGTCTTTAGCCATCGTTCCGCGGGTGCGACGTTTGGGCTTATATGGAAGATAGATATCCTCCAGAATGTTCATTGTTTCAGCAGCCTGGATTTTCGCTTCCAGCTCGCCGGTCAGTTTGCCCTGTTCTTGTATGGATTTAAGAATAGCCTGGCGACGTTTGTCCAGCTCCTGCAACTGGTCGAGACGGTCGCGGATGGCGATGATGTTTACTTCGTCAAGGCCGCCCGTGCGCTCCTTGCGATAGCGGGCGATGAACGGCACTGTGCCGCCTTCGGCGAAAAGTTCGGCGACAGACTGCACTTGCGACGGATTTATAGACTGCTCCAGGGCTATCTTGCGGAAATAATTGGCCAGTTCGAGAACTTCCATGGTCATGATTCAACAAATCCTTTCATTGCAAACAGCATTAAAACGTACATTTATGAAGCGGAGATTTTACTTGTCTGCTGCCGCCGTTTCCAGTTTTTTTGCAAGTGGATATTTTGATTTTGAATGCGTAGAATATCAAAATGGTTTTTGATTTTTTTGACAAAAAAGGGTTATGCGTGCTTGTTGGCGCCGGCGTCGGCGGGCGTGAGATGCTCACGGCTGACGGCGAATACTGGTTAGGCCGGGCCGACGTGGTGATTTACGACCGACTCGCCGATGATTCACTGCTTGAACTCGTACGTAGTGATGCTGAAATGATTTACGTCGGCAAACAAGCCGGCGACCATACCATGCCGCAAGAGCAGATAAACGCTCTTCTGGTTAAATATACGCTGGAGGGCAGACTTGTCGTACGGCTGAAAGGCGGCGATTGTTTCATTTTTGGCCGCGGCGGCGAGGAACTTGACGCGCTGGAGGCAGCCGGCTGTCAGTATCGTGTTGTGCCCGGTATAACGGCGGCGATAGCTGCCGGTGCGTACGGCGGTATAAGCTTGACTGACCGGCGCTATGCGTCCGGCGTGGCGTTCGTCACCGGCCATGAAGACCCGGCCAAGCAGACCAGCTCTCTCAACTACACTGCGCTTGCGGGTATCGATACGGTAGTATTTTACATGGGAGTCGGTCATCTTGAGCCGATAACGACAGGACTGATTGCCGCTGGCAGGGCGGCAGATACGCCGGCGGCTGTCGTGCGGATGGCCGGGCGGCCGTCGCAGAAAACCCTGATTGGCACACTTGGTGATATTTTTGGGAAAACCCGCGATGCCGGCGTTGAACCGCCGGCGGTACTTATCGTCGGGCAGGCTGCGGCGAAAGCACGCGGCTGGTATGAAAAACTACCGTTAGCCGGCAAAACCGTATTAGTTACGCGGCCGCTAAAGCAGTCAGTCCCGCTCGCCGGCATGCTCCGCCGCAGCGGTGCGGAAGTTATCGAAACCCCAACTATCGAAATCGCTCCGCCTGAAAATTTCAGCCCGCTCGACGCGGCGATTGAACATTTGGCCAGTTACGATTGGCTGGTTTTTACCAGTCCGAATGGTGTGATTTTTTTTATGAGCCGTCTGGCGGTGGCTGGCTTGGATGCCAGGGCGTTGGCTGGTGTGAAAATAGCGGCTGTGGGGCCTGCCACAGCCGGGAAATTGGCTGACTTCGGTTTGCTGGCAGATTTGACGCCGAAATGCAATTATACGACGGCTGGCTTGGCGGCTGACCTGAAATTGCGATTAACTCCTGGAAATACTGTACTTCTGGCTCGCAGCGATATCGCTCCGCCGGATTTGAAAAACGCTCTTGAGCCGGCTGCGGCAAAAGTTGACGAAGTGTGCGCTTACTGTACGCGCTGCCCTGCCGAATTGCCGCCCGATGCGATAAATGCCCTGCGGCAGGGCCATGTTGATATTATCACATTCACATCGTCGTCGACTGCGGAAAATTTTGTGAAACTGTTGAAAAAAGCGGAACCTCAGGCCTTTTTGAGGATTATAAATAATATAAAAAAGGCTGCCATCGGCCCTGTTACCGCCATGAAGTTGCAGGAGCTGGGTTTTCCGGCGGATGTCGTGGCTGCGGAATGTTCCGTGGCAGGATTGGTGGCGGCACTCGTATAACTCGTATAATATGGCTAATGTGTTGAATATGCCTTGACCACAGCCGTGCAGATTGCTAGAATCCGATGTTTTCACGTGTTGTAACGGAACGTCTGGCTAGGAGCCGGACGTTGGCGAGTAAACGGAATTCGATTTGGCCCAGGCTGATCCGGCACAACCACTTTTTAAGGAACACTATCGTGCCTCAAAAAACTCCCAGTGGAGAAAATAAACAGCCTGAAATTATTTCAGACACGGATAAAGGCGTTATGAGCGAAATACTGGATATCAGCGTAAAAAAACTCATCGCTAAGGGCAAGGAACGTGGTTATCTGACCTACGAAGAGATGAACGATGATTTGCCGGACAGTGCCGTTACGCCAGAAAGACTCGACTCATTGCTAATGACACTGGATGAGCTTGGCATTGAGCTCGTGGATGAAGCCGATATTGCCGATGAGTCCGACAAGTTCAGCGACGACTCGCTCGAAGATGACGAAGAGAAATCGCCTGAAGACCAGCTCAGTGAAGAACTCGCCATGGAATCCCGCCGCATAGACGACCCTGTGCGGATGTACCTTACCCAGATGGGCGAAATCCCGCTGCTCCGCCGCGATCAGGAAATATCGCTTGCCAAGAAAATTGAGATGACGCGCATGCATTTCCGCCGTCGTGTTCTGGAAAGTGACTACTGCATACGCGAAGCGCTGAACATTCTTTCACAGGTGCATTCGGGCGATTTGCCTTTCGACCGTACGATGAAAATATCCAGTGCGGAAAATCTTTCCAAGGAAACAATCACTGACCGTATGCCTACGAACCTGACGACGCTGGAAAAAGTCCTTGTGGCCAACAATGAAAATTGGGGTGCTTATAAAACTTCCGTCACCGGCCGGGATGTCGCCGAAGTAAAGAAACAGACCAAAATTCTCTGGCGTCGCAGACGCCGCGCTGCGAAATTGCTCGAAGAACTTTCGTTGCGAACCAGCCGCATTCAGCCGCTGATGAAAAAACTTAATCAGTTCAGCGACAAGATGTCCAATATCGAAAAGGAAATCGAAATCGCGCCTCGCAAGAACACCCCGCAGGAAGACGTGGATGTCATGCGCGAAGAGCTTCAGGGCCTTATCGACCTGGTTCATGAAGAGCCGGACATGCTCCGCAAGCGCGTCAAATCCATACGCAAGGCTTTTAATGATTACGAGCAGGCGAAACGTGAATTATCCGGCGGCAATCTGCGTCTGGTCGTTTCCATCGCCAAAAAATACCGCAATCGCGGGCTGAGCTTTTTGGACATTATCCAGGAAGGCAACACCGGCTTGATGCGAGCGGTGGACAAATACGAATATCGCCGCGGATACAAGTTCAGCACATATGCCACGTGGTGGATACGTCAGGCTATCACACGTGCCATTGCCGACCATGCGCGTACCATCCGCATACCGGTGCACATGATTGAAACCATGAGCAAATTGCGGAATATTTCCAAAAAACTCATCCAGTCGCTGGGTCGCGAGCCTACCATCGAAGAAATCGCACACGAAGCGGACATGAGCGTGTCTGAAGCACGCCGCGTAATGAAAATTTCGCGTCATCCTATCAGCCTCGACAGGCCGGTCGGCGAAAGCGAAGACAGTTATTTCGGCGATTTCATTGAAGACGAAACCGCTGAAAGTCCGTTGGAGTCAGCCGGCTCGGAAATGCTCAAAGACCGCATTGAAGACGTGCTCAAGACGCTGACTTATCGTGAACGCGAGATTATCAAGTTGCGTTATGGTATCGGCGACGGATACACATATACGCTGGAAGAAGTAGGCCGCATTTTCAAGGTTACGCGCGAACGTGTTCGCCAGGTTGAAGCAAAGGCTATTCGCAAACTTCAGCACCCTGTACGTGCACGCAAACTTGAGGGCTTCCTCGACGGCAAGCATCTGTAAGTCAATAATAGTAGGATAAAATAAAACCCGCGATATCAATGATATGGCGGGTTTTTTTGTTGTCTGTATTTTTCTATAGCATATGGTTGGCGGGTTAGAGCATTGAAAGATTGAGAGTTCATATTTTTGCGCCAGTGGGTTTGTTCGTGGCAAGGAAGGAAAATGAGGCATACTTGGCAGTATTCTGAAGTTTTTCTGACGCAGCCACGGACAAAGCAAACCAGCAAAAAAGGAACTCTCAAGATTGAACTGCTCTAGGGTGTCGGAGCGTCGTCATTATGTTTTGGATTTTTTCTGCCGGCTTCGTTTTGGAGTTCTGTAAATAGTTTATCGGTATTAGCCATAAGCCCCAATGCTTTTGCAGGAACTATTACGACCTCAAGGCTGCATGGGGAATAAAGCGTAAAAGCATTTTCATCGTTGTCCAATTTGACACTGTAATCATATCTTCCGCCGGTAAGTTCCATTTGTGTCGAGTCGCCCATTTTTATCATTTTTTCCGGATTAAGCAGCTTGAAGAATTTTTTGGCGAAGCGACTGTCCTGCTGGTAATCTGCGGAAAATTGCAGTGAAGGGATTGAGTTCATGTCATAGAATGTGAGATGAAGTTTGTCGCCCTGCTTTACGGCTATGACTTTCTGCCTGTAGTCGATGGTCTTGCTGACGCATTGAATTTCAATTTTGTCGTAATTTGCAGGGTCGAATTCCTTGCATCCGCCGACAGCCGCAGCAATGCACATAATTGTCATGAACAGATTTTTCATAGCCGCCTCTTTATTGTCCGAAACACTCTGAATATGCGCCAGCCAAGCCGGCAAAAAATCAGACTCAGGTAATATCGGTAGTCGTCAGTCTTTTTTTGTTATCGGCGGTGGCGGCAACTTCCATGGCCGCCAGCCGTGCTTCTGCGTCGGCGGGGCAAACAGGATGAATGCCGAAATCAGCATAGCCGCCGAAAGCAGCATATAGCTGCGCCGTTTGCCCTGTTTTTCCAGTTTGGCTGCGGTTTGCAGCCAGAAAGAGTCCTTATGCGACGGCTGAGGATAATGAATTTCTGATAGAATTTCAGGATTGTCCACCGGCCGGGCCGGGTCGCGTACGATAATTTCGTCGGGCGTATAAAGCCCAAGACGGGTGCCGGCCAATCGTTGCGTGAGAATTTCGTCGTTCTGCACGTCGCGCATCATGCGGCTGAGCGCCTGGACGGTTTCCTTAGCCTCCTGCAATCGCAGCGTGTCACGCTCAAGTTCATAGCGGGTTTTTTCTTTTTCAGCCCACGCCGGCAGAAGTACCAACGCAGCCAGCAATGTCAGCGCCATGCCGGTCACCACCAAAAAACCAAGACGCCGGAAAAACGCTCCGCCGCCGGATTCCTCAACTATCTCAATTTTGTCTCCACATCCTTGCGCCATAAACAGCTTTATCTCCAAGTTTTTCTTCTATCCGTAGAAGTTGGTTATATTTGCACACGCGGTCAGTCCGGCTGGCTGAGCCGGTTTTTATCTGGCCGGTTTTTTCCGCAACAACCAGGTCGGCTATCGTGGTATCTTCCGTTTCACCTGAACGATGTGAAACCACAGCGGTATAATCGGCACGGCGGGCCATATTTATCGCCGCCAGCGTTTCCGTCAGAGTGCCAATCTGGTTGACCTTTATGAGGATGCTGTTGGCAACGCCCAGGTCTATGCCTTTCTGGAGGAAATTCACGTTCGTCACAAAAAGGTCGTCGCCGACGAGCTGTATCTTGTCGCCGAGTCTGTCGGTCAGCAGTTTCCATCCGTCCCAGTCCTCTTCGCCGCAGCCGTCCTCTATGCTCATTATCGGATAACGGCTGCACCAGTCAACCCATATATCGACCATTTCTTCATTATCGATTATTCGCGACGGGTTCGATTTGAAGAAACAGTAGCCTTCTCTGCCGAGTTTTCTGGCTTCGTTGGCCAATTCGCTGGCGGCAGGGTCGAGGGCGATGAATATGTCTTCGCCGGGGGCGTAACCGGCTTTTTCGATGGCGGTAAGTATCAATTCCGGCGCCTCTTCGTTGCTTTTGAGGCTGGGCGCGTAGCCGCCTTCGTCGCCCACGCCCGTGGAGTAGCCTTTATTTTTAAGCACACTCTTGAGTGAATGGAAAACTTCAGCTCCCATTTGAAGCGCTTGTCTGAACGTCTCGGCGCCGAGCGGCTGAATCATGAATTCCTGGAAGTCGACCGTACCATCGGCATGTTTGCCGCCGTTAAGTATGTTCATCATCGGCACGGGCAGGATGACGGAATCGTCATCGCCGAGGTATTCGTAAAGTTCCAGACCCATTGAATTAGCCTGCGCCCGCGCCACCGCCATCGATACGCCCAGTATCGCGTTTGCACCGAGTCGCGATTTGTTTTTAGTGCCGTCAGCCTGTATCATGGCATTGTCTACAGCCTTCTGCGCTTCGGCGTCCATGCCGACTACCACGTCACGCAATTCGCCGTTGACGTTGGCTACCGCGTGCAGGACGCCTTTGCCGCCGTAGTATTTCGGGTCGCCGTCGCGAAGTTCACAGGCTTCATTTTCGCCGGTGGATGCGCCGCTTGGAACGGCTGCCCGACCCCTTGTGCCGTCTTCGAGATAAACGTCAACCTCAACAGTCGGATTGCCGCGGGAATCCAGTATCTCTCTGCCGATGATATCAGCTATTCTGGCCATGATGTACCTCCAAAAAAGTTGATACGCCGTGTTTTTTGCCTATGTTGTACATTATAGGCGGTCTACGACGTTATCACCTATCTGGGGCGGGAAAACCTGACGGGACATGGCGCCGGCGGCAGTAGTGTCTCCG
Source organism: uncultured Planctomycetaceae bacterium (assembly GCA_964536835.1). Taxonomy (GTDB): domain Bacteria; phylum Planctomycetota; class Phycisphaerae; order SM23-33; family SM23-33; genus DAONFI01. Next base: position 23,125 of record CAZIAZ010000003.1, read on the forward strand.
ACGATGTCAATCCGCAGATAACCCACGAATTTATCCCGTCGATAAACAATCAGACGCATGCCGGCCTGAAGGCCATGCAGTGAACCCACATTTATTTTGATTATCTGGTCGTCTATGCTGGTTATTTTGCCGGCGATACGGTTTATTTCGATTTTTACAGGGTTGTTGTTGGAAGATTCTTCTTCGTCGTCGGAGGCTGACTGCGATTCATCGTCGGCTGAAGACGTTTTGTTTGCAGCAGGCGAAGTTGTGACAGGTTTGCGGGTGACGTATTCCACGCGAGAGGCGGCTGCCGGATTGGCCATGGCTTCCTTGTAGGCTTTTATCTCCAGCTGTAGCCTGGCGATTTCCTTTTCCGACGACTGAAAGTTGTTACGTATGACCTTGAGTTCCTCGCCTGTCTGTTCGTTCTTTTTTATCTGTTCGTTGAGCATTGTGTGGATACGTTTGTTCTTGTCGGCCAACGTATCCCGCTCCCGCGTAATGTCGCCGATTTTTTCCAGCATTTCCTTTGTCCGCTGCGGCTCATCTATGCGATAAAGCTTCAGCTGCAACGACAGGATATTGTTTTCCTGCTGGAGGATTTGGGCGGTTTTCGCCGGCTGGGTTGTGGCGACGGTTTTCAGACGTTCAAGGACGGCTTCTTCGTTTTTGACCGTAAGCTCGATTTCCTTGCGACGGATTTCCGCTTCCATATCGCTTGCGTGCATTCTCGATTCGCGCAGGGCGTTGGTCAGGTTTGCATTGACTTGATGGCCTTTATTGAGTGCAGCCATCAGCCGTGAATTTTCCAGCTGAAGTTTAAGTATGATGTTTTGAAGTTTTTCTTCTTCGGTTCCGGATTCGTCGGCGGGCCTGGCGGCGGAAGAGGCTGACGACGGCGATAGCGTTTTCTCCGCCTTATTTGTAGCCTGTGCCGGAGTTATATTTTTTGGCGTTGCCGGTTTTATTGACGGCGGCTCAGCTGGTTGAGTCTGTGATTTTTTAGGCGCATCGGCCGCTGATTTGTTGAATTCCGGCAGGCCTGCCGGAAGAGTTTCAATTGCCGCCGCCTCAAACGACGGGGCTGCGTCCTGATTGTCGGAAGAGGTGTCGGCTGAGGCGCAAAAAACCTCGCCGGCCGTCGCTAGCAGAACAGCCCACAAAATTACACAAAACGTTCTGGTTGATTTTAGCTTCTTCACAACCCGACATGATAATTTATTTACAGCCTGCTACAAGCATTTTTTTATTATTATTGCCATAACCGCCGTCTTTTATGGCTGAAAATCCGGAATTCGGCATATGACGGTGAAGTCGTTTTCGAGGTATTTGTCCAGAATGTGTATTTCTGCGTCGCCGCATGCGGCGCGGACAGCCGCCATCGCGGCGGTCGGCTGATAGGCGTAATATCGGTCGTCTTTGATTTTATGACGGGCGTGGAGGCAGTTGAACACCAGCCATTTGCTGGCGAGTGCGGCCATTTTTTCGACGGCGTTTTGCATAAAACTTTCGTTATTGCCCAGATTCAGGTTAAATGCGCCGCTGCAGTAGACTACGTCGAACGGTTTGTCTGCCTTTAAAAAACTCAATGCCGCGTGAGCAGACATTGCAAAAATGTCAGCCGCGAAAAGTTCAAGTTCCGGCTTGTCTTGACGCGCACGGAGAAGCATTTCGGGCAGAACGTCGACGCCTGCGTAGCGACACAACGCAATTTTTCTGACGGCGAGATATTGGGCCAAATCGCCAAGCCCGCAGCCGACGTCCAACAGCGTCAGGCCGTTGAGCGGAACATTGTCGGCTAATATTGAAAAACGCAGCAGTTGCGTCTCGCCGGCAGCCCAGTCGAGCACGTCGTAATTTTTTCTGCATGATTTTATGCGCGGCAGATAATGATTACGGATTTTATCTATTTTGTCATTCATTTTCATAATTCAGGTGGCGGCTGGACTTTCTTTGTAAATTTCGGCGTGGGAGATGACGTATTTATAAAAAGCCTCGCCTCCGAGTGCGATACACCACGGCAATATCGCTCCTCGTGAATCGTAAAAATCCATCGCCGCCGCCTGTGAATCCAGGTACAGACGGTTCAGCCAGCCGGCCAGCGTTTTGACACGCAATTTTTTTTCATTCTCCCACAAGCTGCGCATTTCAGGGCATTTGGGCTGTGTTTTCGCCAATTCGCGACGGCGGTTCTCAATCACAGCCATTTCTGCATACTCGGCGGCAAATTGGGTTTTCATCCATGATTTTCGCCTGGTTTCATCTGCAAAATCTGTCAGCCGACTACGGGCGGCAGCTATCACTTCATTATATTCGGCGGCGAATTCCTTTGCCGGCATATCATCGCGTCCGAAAATTTCGGCCAGGTGCGTTGGGAGATTTATCATTACAGACTCATCCAGTTTCGCCAGCCTGTCCAGCAGTTTGAATCGCACTCGCAGGACCGGCTTGAAATATTTTTGGGGCAATACTCCTTCCGTCGTCAGCAGCCGTTCAAATTCATATGCCGCCGGCATATACATCGAGCCGTGATACGGCAGCGCCAGGTACGAACCTGTTTGGCCTGCCCGTACCTGCAGTACGAGTAAAATCGCTTTGCCTGCTATGCACAATACGCCTGCGTGCTTCATTGCGACAAGCGGCAAGCCGGCAGACGCGTCGAACTCCATGTCGCCTGCCGTGATTCTACCATCCTGAAGCCGACACTCGCAGCGAACCAATCGGCCGTCCCTGCGGAAAATCAGATAAAACGGCAATTCGCCGGCTGTCATGTCAAGCGGATGTACGCCCACATCGGCAGTTGCAACCGCCTGATTATACAGGTTGCCGAGCCGCTCATAATCATTTATGAAAAGCTCAGCCAATTTCAGACGTTGCGGCGAACAGTCCAGAGAAAAAAAATCGCTCGCCTGCCGAATTCTTCGCTCGTGTGCCGGCGAAGAGCATTTGTCCGGAATAGTCAGCCATTCGCCCAGCCAGTCGGCGTAAAGCTCGGTCAGGCTGCCGGTTGACCGCCTGGAAACAAGACGCTCCAGCCTGGCCTGCTCGGCGGAAAACCACTCTTCGCTGCGACGGCGACATTGTTGCGACGGGAATCGTTCAAGCGAATCGTTTTTTGCGCGATGAAACATCCACAAAATCGCATCGCGACACTGCCGCACAGTGATATCGCCTATTAACCTGTGATGCCGTCTGTCGCCGACAAAACTCGAACCGACCAGCATCCAATTATCGCTTGTGGAATATTTTTCAAAAAGTTCCTGCGGCGTAGTATTAAGGTCATGCGCTATTTGTTTGAGTCTGACGCCCGGCAGGTTTTCCCACCGGCGGATATCCACGGCGACCCTGCCGAGAAAATCGTTATAAAAAAGTGCAGCGCCCCAATCCGAGCCGCCGGTTGAATAGAATCGCTCCTGCACGATTTTAAGGCTGGTGTCATCGACGCCTGCGCCTTTTGCCGTAAAGGCGACGTCTATATCCTCGACGTAGTGTGTCGTGTTTATGCCTGCTGAGGCGAGGGCGTGTAATTTGGGTAACGTATCCCAGAGGCTGTGGGAGTTCTGGTCTATGCTCACTACGTTCATCGCGACTCCAGCGTCGAAAGCAGGAACACGTCGTTCAGTACGCCTGTATAAAGTACGCGGGCGCGGGATTCCAGGCAGCAGTCCACGATTGCGCCGGATTCGTCCCGCGTGATGTAAACCCGCAAAATCTCTCCGCCGCGAGTACGCACTATGACCGGCGCAGTACCGTCATATATTTCCGGCGGCCAATCGTTTTTTAGGGCAGTGACGATTGCACATGCGCTTGCGCCGGTGCCGCAGGCTAACGTCTCGTCTTCCACGCCGAACTCGAACGTCCGCATCGCTATTCTGCCGGGTGACAATATCTGCACGAAATTCGCATTCACGCCGCGCGGCTTGAACGCGGGATGATGTCGCAACTGATATCCCCAGCGGCGGACATTGACGGCTGACACGTTGTCGACGATTGTCACCACGTGCGGAATGCCGGTTACGATGTAATCGCAGACGAACGTTTTTTTCTGGTCAGCCGATTCACACTCTATATTCAGGTTTGGCCGATGATTTTCCGGCGGCGATATGCACACGCGGACGTAATCGCGATCAATGCATTGGCCCTGTATTATGCCGGCTGGCGTGAGAATGTTTATCTGCCTGTCCGGCAGTATACCCTTCGCCACTACCCAGCGCGTGAAACAGGCTGACCCGTTGCCGCAGAGTTCGCAAAACGACCCGTCGCTTTCGAAATGGGCTGACGAAATCTCCGCCAGTCCGCCGGTATAGCCGTCTTTACAGGCGAATATCACGCCGTCCGCTCCCACACCCTTGTGGCGGTCGCATATGCCGCGCGCGAAGGCTGACGACAATTTCGAGTCGCTCAATATACTGTCGAATTGGCCGGAAAGATTGTCTATGCAGATAAAATCATTGCCGCATGCCGTCAGCTTGGTGAACTCTACTGATTCCATAGTGAACCATTTTAGCCGCCCATTATCGCATTATCCAGTCTTCGTCGACTTTTAAAATCGATACCGGCTGCATCTGACGCATCGTCATTCGACTGCCGCTTCGCAATGCTGCTGGATTTCATTGCCGACGTCTTCCCATCGCACCCATAACTCGTCGAGCCGTTTTTTGCAGGCCTGGTAGTCAAGCGAGAGTTTTTCGACCAACTGCATGTCGCCGGTGACGCTGGCTGATGATATTTCGTCATTCATTCCGGCAAGCCGGCGTTCGAGAGAATCGATATCCGTTTCGATATCAGAATGCTGTTTCTGAAGTTTCTGGAGCAGGTTATTGCGTTGGCGCGATTGTCGGTATTGTTCCTTCCGTTTTTCCTTGTCGGCCTGTCTGGATTTATTTTCCTGCTGCGGCGAAGTCGGATTGCCGGCTGAGTTTTTACAATAATCCAGGTATGCCTGCCAGCCGCCTGAAACTGTTTTGACCGTGCCGTCCGCAACTATCCAGATGTCGGTAGCAATTTTCTCTATAAGGTATCGGTCATGGCTGACGAAAAGCACACTACCTTCGAAGTCAGCCAGTGCCTGTTGGAGAGTTTCCACCGACGGCATATCGAGGTGATTCGTCGGCTCGTCGAGCATCAGCAGGTTTGACTCCATCAGAAGCAGCCTGGCAAGAATGACGCGACTCCGCTGGCCGCCGGACAGTTCGGAGATTTTCCTGGCCGCCGCTTCGTCGCCGAGCTGCATCGCCCCCAGCGCATCCATCGCCTGCCTGCCGGTACAGCCCAGCGCCATTACCGCCTCCATTGCCGTCATGTCCTGCGCCAGTTCAGTATGAGCCTGCGAAAGATAACCCGGTACGACATTCGCCCCCAGCGTCACCTTGCCGCCGAGCAGTTCAAGCTCGCCAAGTATCGAACGTAGCAAAGTGGTTTTGCCGATGCCGTTAGCTCCGACGATGGCGACCCGACGGCCTTTGACGATTTCGAGTTTTTCGGCTTTCACCAGCGGCTGAGCCGGCGAATAACCCACGGCGATATCCTCAGCCCGCATGACTATGTCGCCGGTGGTTTTTCCGGTTCGGAGTTTGAGCGACATGGTTTCGGGGCTGACGGGTTTCTCGATTGCCTCTTCGGCGATGAACCGTTCAAGCCGCGTACGACGGCCTTGCGCTTCCTTCGTTCGTTGGCCGGCGATGTGGCGGTTGATGAAATCACGCGTCTCGGCGATGTATTCCTGCTGCTGCGTCCAGATTCGCATGCGTTCCTCGTAACGCTGCTGTCTCTTGGGCAGAAATTCGCTGTAACAGCCGCGATACGTCTCCACGCCGCCGCGGGCGACCTGCCATGTAGAGTTCGTCACCGAATCCAGGAAATAACGGTCATGACTGACGACGACAAGTACGCCCGCATAATTTTTCAGCCAGTCTTCCAGCCATTGTGTCGCTTCGATGTCCAGATGATTCGTCGGCTCATCGAGCATGAGGAAGTCGGGATTTTTAAGCAGAAGTGCGGCTAGCGAGGCGCGGGTTCGTTGGCCGCCTGAGAGCTCGTCCAGCCGACGGCCTCTGAGTTCGTCAGGAAAATTCAGGCCCGACAGCGTCCGTTGAACACGGCTGACGTGGTCGTATCCGCCCAAAACCTCAAACTGCGTCTGCAATTCGCCGAGCCGTTTCATGTCGTTTTCGTCATGCCGGCCAAGCCGCGCCGTTATCTCGTGAATCTCCCGCTCAATATCGTGCAGGGCGGCAAATGCGTCTTCTATGGCGTCGTCGACGGTTTTTCCAGGCGGCGCGGGCGGGTCCTGCGGCAGATACGCCGTCGTGAGGCCTCTGCTCATGTGAATGCTGCCGGAAACGGGCTCAAGCTGGCCGGCTAATATTTTCAGCAGCGTGCTTTTGCCTTCGCCGTTGGGGCCTACGAGTCCGACCTTGTCCGACTCGCCAAGGCGAAACGAAACGTCGCGCAGGATATACTCGGCGCCGAAGGACATGGAAACATGTTCTGCGATTACTAGTGACATCGGTCTTAAATCCGGAGATATACGGCTTTAACAGGGTTTATTACGGTTTATTTTTTGCATCGGCAGGCGGGCATATCCGCCGGCAGGCCATCACGGTATCGCTGCGAAACGGATGTGTCAATGTTTTTTGGGACAATTATAACGGCTGCGTGATTTTTCACTAGAGCATTGAAAGATTGAGAGTTCATATTTTTGCGCCAGTGGGTTTGTTCGTGGCAAGGAAGGAAAATGAGGCATACTTGGCAGTATTCTGAAGTTTTTCTGACGCAGCCACGGACAAAGCAAACCAGCAAAAAAGGAACTCTCAAGATTGAACTGCTCTAATCGTTATTTGGGCCGGCTGACACGGTTATTGCGCAGTCTGCCGCAAACTCTAATTTCTTGTTTGTAGAACGCTTATCGGGTAAAATACCGCAATGACAGGTTTTTTAATATGATATCTATTATGCTATGTTTTAATTCGCAGAGTTCTTTTTAAAGGAAGCCGGTATATATTTGGCCGGTACGCATGTTAAAAAAATGTATTTTTTCACAAGGAGCCGGCGTATGTTGAAAAGATGTTTCATCGCGGCAGTTGGAATTTTTTTTGCCGCGATTGCTTCGGCAGGAACGCTTCCGATTAGCGGCGGCGTGGATTTCAGGACTGTCGTCAAGAGTGCCAAGGACAAGGTCTTTCCAGCCGTCGTTTACATAAAATGCCTTATGGAAAACATGGAGTCCGGCAAGAAAGTTACGCATGAAGTTGCCGGCAGCGGCGTAATAATTTCCCCCAAAGGCGAAGTGCTGACCAACTGGCACGTTGTTGACAAAGCCGTTGAAATCCGCTGCCTGCTCCTCGACGGCCGATATTTCGACGCCGACAAGATAGGCCAGGACAAAGACACCGACCTTGCCCTCCTGCAACTCAAATACCCGAAAGAAAAGCCGCAGAAATTTATCTACGCCGAACTTGGCGATTCAGCCGGCATGCTTGAAGGTGATTTCGTGATGGCGATGGGCGCGCCGTGGGGCCTTAATCGCTCGGTTACGATGGGCATAATCGCCTGCACCAAACGATACCTGCCCGATAACAGCGAGTACAGCTACTGGTTTCAGACCGATGCCGCAATCAGCCCCGGCAACAGCGGCGGCCCGCTGGTTGATACCGACGGCAAAGTCATCGGTATCAATACGCGCGGCATTATGGTCGGCGGCGATACAGGATTTACGATTCCATCCGATACAATCAAGCTGATAATTGCACGGCTGAGGGAATTCGGCGAAGCTAACTGGAGTTGGACGGGCTTGCAGCTTCAGCCGCTGAAAGATTTTAATAAAAATATCTACTTCGAAGGCACACAGGGAGTCATTGTCGCCGAAACCGACCCTGAAAGCCCGGCCCGACGCGGCGGAATCAAACAACGCGACAGAATTATCGAAATAAACGGCACGCCGGTGACGGCTGCATGGTCGGAGGACTTGCCTGAGATACGCAGGCTTATCGGGTTGCTGCCGAAAAACAAGGATGCCGTCTTCAAGGTCATCCGCGACGGCAAAACCCTGGATTTCAAAATCAAACCCAGGAAGAAAGGCAAAGTCGAGGGAGAAGAACTCGAATGCCCCAGATGGGACATCACAGTAAAGGCAATCAACCAGTTTGACAACCCTGACCTGTATTTCTATTGCAAACAGGGTGTGTTTGTATACGGCGTGAAATATCCGGGTAACGGCTCGGAAGCGGGACTGGGCCAGCAGGACATAATCCTCAAGATAGACGGCAAATCCGTAAAAACGCTTGAAGACGTCAGAAAAATTAACGAGCAGGCTATCAAGGATATCGACAAAAATCACCGTATGATATTTACCGTTCTGCGCAACGGCCTTATGCAGCAGATTGTAGTGGACTACGCCAGAGATTATGAGAAAGAATAAAATTATTCAGAAATGCTCGAAAATACTCGAAAGGAATTTTTGATTATGAGTATCGATATTATTATAAAAAATAATAAAACTAAAAAAATCGTCGGCTTGATGCTGGCTGTGTCGATATGCATGCTGCTTCTGAGCGGGTGCAAAAATGCGGACGATAAAAACAGGAAGTCGGAAGTCGACGAAAAACAGCTCGCCGCAATCAAAACCATTCGAAATGCCACCGTCATAGTGGAAATAGACCTTCAGTACGATAAGGGCGAATCGCCATATGCCGGCGGCGTGGATTGCGAGGATCTCGTCCAGCAGGAAAGGCCAGTCAGGATGGCTGGCGTGCTGGTCAGCGACACTGAAGCAATCACGCTCGACCCCATGATTGAAAAACGTTTCGTCAAACAGATTCGAGTCTGCACGCTTGATGAAAAAGTGGACGCTACTATTGATTCATACCTGAAAGAGCAGGGCGGAGCGGTTTTGAAATTCGCCGGCAAACTCAAGGGCGTAACGCCGCTGGTTTTCGACGTAAACGCCAAGGACCGGCTTTACGTGTTATCCAGCCAGAGCGACCCGAACAATCCGGCGAAGGATTGGACTTTCAGCGGCTCGAAACTTGCCGTCTCGCCGATTCTGACCCTCGACAGTGAAAAGCCGTATAAATACATCGGTGCAAACGACCTGTTTCTCGTCGCCGATGCTGACGGCAAATCGGTCACGCTCGGCGCTCGACGCAAAACCATAATGCCGCTCGACGAGAAATGGAAAGTGGCGCCTGCGGATTTCCTAAAAATCTCCGCTGCCGACCTGCGGAAACTTCAGGATAAGCTCAAGGCTGAATTCGAGAAGAAAATCTTTCGCGTAGCCTTGAGTTTCCGCAGTCCCAGGAAAGACGTCAACGAGCGCATGGCTGCCCGTCTTGCGGAAAATGACGAAGAAGCCGATAAGACCGAACGCGATACGTTAGGCATTGCCATAGGTGAAAATCGCGTGCTGGTGCTGGCCAAGTTGTCGCAGAAATCGACCGCCAGGCTGCAACGGGTGCGAGTCTATCCGTCAGGGAAGGAAATAGTCGCAAAATTCGACAAAACACTTAAAAATTACGGCGCATTTATTGTCAAAACTGAAAAACCGCTGCCGGCAGTTCAAAAATTTCGCAAGGTCGACACCAACGACGTTCTTTACAGCCTGATGCTCGTAGCCATGCCGCGAGTGCAGGGCGAATCGGTATTGACGTATTACAACCATACGCGAATCAATTCGGATGAACTCGGCTGGCGTGATAATATCTATCCGCACATATTTTCCGCCAACGAATCGGATTCGTTCGTATTTGACACTGACATGAATCTCATCGCCATGCCTATGGCGAATCGGCCTGAACCAGGCACGGAAGAGCGATGGAATCGCCGGCGAGAAACGTCGCTTACTTATGCGGCGCAGCTTTCGCAGATATGGGCAGACAAATTCGACGACGAGGACATCGACAAATCAAACGTACCGCTTAGCGAAGAAGACGAATCCCGCCTTGCGTGGTTGGGTGTCGAACTTCAGCCGATGAATCAGGATCTTGCCCGTATAAACAAGGTTTCCGAACAAACCCAGGACGGATCGTTCGGCGCAATAGTTTCGTATATCTATCCTGATTCGCCGGCGGAGAAGGCAGGCCTTGAACTCGGCGATATTTTACTGCAACTCAAGGTCGTAGACCAGCCGCGGCCCGTAAAGGTCGAGGTCGGAACGTATACCTTCGGCAGCCGGCCTTTCCCGTGGAACGAGCTGGACCAGGTGCCGGAACAGTATTACGAATACATCCCCACTCCGTGGGTGCCGGCGGAAAACAAGTTCACGCGTGCCTTGACCGATATAGGTTTCGGCCGCAAGTTTACGCTGGAATATATTCACGACGGCAAAGTGTGCCACAGGGAATTCGTCGTTACGCAATCGCCTGAGCATTACGGCACAGCCAAGAAGTTCAAGTCAAAGGCACTGGGCCTTACCGTAAAGGATATGACCTTTGAAGTGCGAAGATATTTCCAGGTTCTGCCCGACCAGGCTGGCGGAGTGATTATATCCAATATCGAACCTGGCTCGAAGGCTTCCGTGGCTGGCCTTAAACCGTATGAGATAATAACGCATGTTAACGATATGCCGGTAAGCGATGTGCCGCAGTTTAAAAAACTGCTCAAGACTACAGCAGGCGAACTCAAACTCGGCATAAAGCGCATGCAGAAAGGCAGAGTGGTCAAAATCCGAATGGCCGTCGGGCAACCGAACGCTGCCGCAAAAAAAACGACTGCACAACAAGCCCAGCCGACAACTCAGCCAGCTAATATGGAAAAATCTCAGATTAAAAAACCGGCAGCGCCGAAAAATGTGACGAATAAAACTGTAGAACAACCGGCAAAGTCAACCGTAGACACGCCGGCGGAAAAAGACATTTCGAATAAATGAAATCGTGTAAAAATAGATGCCCAAACAACCTTCAGGGTACAGAGTGCCTGTGAGATGCTCCCTGTTTTGAAGGATAACTACCGGTGGCGATAATCAGAGTTCATTCGATAGAGACCATGAGTGGCCAGGACGGCCCTGGCGTGCGGTGCGTGATTTTTTTGCAAGGCTGTCCGTTACGATGCACTTATTGCCACAATCCGGACACATGGCCGGCGGCTGGCGGAAAAGAATATTCGCCGCAACAGCTTTTTGACATCGTGTGCAAATATAAGCCGTATTTCAAAAATCGCGGCGGCGTCACATTCTCCGGCGGCGAACCGATGCTGCAGGCTCGCGACCTTGTGCCGCTGTTTCAATTATGCAGTGAAAATAACATTCATACCGCAATAGATACCAGCGGCGCGGTGCTTAATGAGAGCGTCGAAGAATGTGTAAAACTGGCGGACCTTGTTTTACTGGATATCAAGCATCTTCATTCCGACGAATTTCACACACTCACCGGCGGAAGACTCGAAAACCTGCTGCAGTTCGTTCAAATGCTCAGCCGCCATGCCAAACCTACCTGGATTCGACAGGTGATAGTGCCTGACTGGAATGACACCACTAAGGATATGGATGAATTGGCGGCATTTCTCGCCGACAAACCGTTTGTCCAAAAAGTCGAACTTCTGGGATATCACAAACTTGCAGACGCGAAATATCTTGAGCTCGGCATGACTCCACCCATGCCGGATGTGCCGGCAATGATGGATATGCGGCTGGCCGAACTGCAAAAATATCTGAATGAAAAATTAGCTGGTTTGCGCATTAATAATCGCAGCAATGCCAGATAACTTTTTTGTCGTCAATTTTCTATTTGACTACATTTTTGTAGTATCACTGCTTTCGTTACCATCTTTTATCATTAATGTTCTCTTTGATTTTATGTCGATAAACATTGTGTAAAATCGATGTATTTTTATTTTTATGGTCTTTGGCATGGCGTGTGCACAGGGAATTCCGAGTTTAAGTTTGTAGCCTTGTTGGCTGCACAATAAAGTATTCAGGAGAATATGAAATGGCACGATTAGGAAAGACGGTTCTTAGCCTGGCAGTGTGCCTGGTTGGTGTATCATGGGCGTTGGCGGAGGATGCCGCGCCGAAATCACAGTGGCTGTACGCGATGACTGATTCGGAAAAAACGCCTGAAGCTCAAACTATCGACACCATGGACGTAGCTGCGCCGGTCAGCGAAGAAGGCTGGAAAAAGCCCATTCCGGTTTCATTCAGTGTAGATTACACGCTGGTGAGTGATTATATATTCCGCGGCATTAATTTCAGTGAATATCCTGGCGAAGGCAGGGAAAAGCCGAATAACCAGATGACCGTAGGCACTGAACTTGATCTCGGATCGTTCGGCTATATTGGCGGTTCGGTCTGGTTTGAGTGGTTTGCCGGCCAGGAGCATCTTAACAGTGAAGGCGACTCGAAGAATCTCCAGGAAGTGGATTACACCGTTTATTACGGTTACAATATCGAATCAATCGGCGTCAATCCTGAAATCGGGTTCATATGGTACGAATTTCCGCGTTGCGATGAAAACTGCGACAGTACGCAGGAACTGACCTTGAACCTGGCATTCGATGAGAGCGTATGGCTGCGTGCCATGGGCATAAATATGAAGGAATCGATATTGAATCCCTATCTGTTCATGGCTTTTGATTTGAATCTTGCCGCCGGCGCAAGCTATTATGAAACCGGCTTAAGCCATGATTTTGCACTGGCGGACTTAGGCTGTAGTGGTGTACCGGTATTTAAGGATATTACTCTTACTCCTAGCTGGTCGATGTCATGGCAGCATAACTGGCTGAACAAGTTTTCGGTCGATTCGAGTGCCGGTTCACGTCGCAACTTCACCAGCATGAACAATATGCAGTGGGGCCTTGATTTGACGTATAACATCAAAAATGCGTTCAATATACCCGACAAGTATTGCGGCGAGATGTATGTCAAAGGATTTATTTACTACAGCCAGGCTCTTCAGAATCAGTATCTGAATGATGAATTCTGGGGCGGCATGAGCGTAGGTTACAGCTGGTAAAACTAGAGATTACCCAGGGTTTACTCCCCGAACGCTTCATTCCTTTAGACCGAAGTTCCGCACGGTTCAGCCGGGCGGAGCTTCGGTTTTTTGGTAAAATAGTCGTGTTTTACGGATGCGACAATAAAATGCAATATGATGGACACACCTGGCTAACTGTTGTCTTGCCAGGCTGGAAAACGGCAGTCAGTCTTTCATCTATAGCGGTTCTTGTGAAAATCTTGGTGCATTTTAAACTTGCTCTGCATCATTTCTGCTAGAGCATTGAAAGATTGAGAGTTCATATTTTTGCGCCAGTGGGTTTGTTCGTGGCAAGGAAGGAAAATGAGGCATACTTGGCAGTATTCTGAAGTTTTTCTGACGCAGCCACGGACAAAGCAAACCAGCAAAAAAAGAACTCTCAAGATTGAACTGCTCTAGCTGCAACTTCGTTCTGCTGCGTCAGGCTGCATCGGAATACGGGCAGTATTCCTGCTTCGCCTTCCTTGCATAGCTCGTTTCGCCAACGCATAAAAGTGTCGTATCTCAAGTTTAACATGCTCTAAAGTGTTCCGATAGATGGGACTTTTATTATCAGGACTCGTTGCAAGTTTCCATCTTTGTATTATTTTTAAGAACTGCGATGCCTGTTATCGATTTACGCAAAAGCTGAATGGCACAAAAAAACCCGACAAATGTTGTCAGGCTTTTTTTATATCTTTTATATGTAGACCTATCCCAAAAACCTTGGCTGGCTGCAATCGGCTCTTTTGCAGCCTGGCGGCGTTAGAAAAACGGCAGAATATCCTTAAATATGCTGCCATTTTTCTTCCTTGCCAGCCAGCAAAATTGCTCGATTTCGGCGACGCCCATGTTTTTGGGATAGGTTCTAAATTTGCGATGTCAGTTTTTATTGCTCTGGCTGAGCAGGTTATAGCGGCCGCCGCCCAGGCGAGCTTCCGGTATGCCTTCCGGCCACAGCATCAACATGACCGTGACTGCATCTTCACCGGTTTCCCTGTTATCGTATGAGAAATCCACGCCGACGTTCCACCGCGGGAAGCGACGAACTATCATGAAGCTTGTGCCGAGATTGTTTCCGTCGTCGAATTTGAAGTCATACTGTTCCATCGCACGTATGGAATACTTTTTGTTGATGACGTAATCAAATCCGACAGTGCCGACGGCGGCTTCGAGTTCCTGAATATATCGGAAACCGGCGAAGTAGCTCAGCCGCGGGTCTCGCTGTATGGCTATGCCGACGTTTGCGATATCCAGCCGGCCTTCTTCTATGTCGTATTTGGCGTCAGCCATCAAAACCGTCCGGTCGGATATATTCCACGAATAATCGAATCCGACGTATCTGCGTGCTATGGAATCTTCCGGCCTGTCGAAGTAGAAAGTTCCATTGCCTGGTGTGTATTCGGCATTTTTATCGAACCATGCGAAGTCGATGTTCAGCCTCATCCAGTCGACCGTTCGTTCCTGGCCTGGAGCGCCGCGTTTGGTTTCCAAACGCTGCTTCAACGACAGCAGTACGCCTGTGGTGTCGTTGATATTTTCGATGCCTTCGTCGAGCTGGTACAGGTCTTCCTGACTTGGGCCGCCGGCGGCACTGGTATAAAATACGACTTCAGGTGTTATGACGTGGCGCAGGCGGTTGACGTCGAACAGCCGGCTCTTGGCGTTGTTGTAGACCCGCCAGAACGACATGTTCGACCGCACGCCGGCCTGTATGTATGGCCGTGTGCCGCCGGATTCTGACGGCAGCGTGTCGCTCCAGCCCGTGACCCGGCCGACCAGGTACGGTGCTACGTTAAGAGGGCCGTAGGGCGTATCGACGCGCAACGGAAGCGAAACTTCCTGCCTCGTATCGCCGCGGAACATCGTATTTGACGAATCCTGGTTGGCGTATTCGGCGCCGTCGCTGGTTGTCGGACTTTCGCTTGAATATGCCCAGCGTTTGCCGCCGACGCGGTTTTCGCTATAAAAAGTCATGGTGTCGTCGAGTATCGGCTGGCCGATGAGGAATGCTGCGACTTCAGGCAGAGATTCCGTCTGACTGAGGAAATCGTTCAGCCTCGCATTGACCAGGCCCGTTATGGCCCAGTTGTCACGCTGCTTCTTGACGTAAACAAGGTTTTCCTGCTCTTTGCCGGTGTAATATTCGTCGGCGAAATATTCCTGCAGGTAGTTTGAGTCGCTCAGATAGCTGAACTCAGCCGAAATTTCCCAGTCTTTGGGCAGATATTCCTTGTGACGCATCAGGATACGGCCGCGCATGTCGTGTTCGACCAACTGCTTGTTGTCCTGTCCGAATTCGTCATATTTGTTTGTGTCGTAAGTGCCGTAAAGAAGGCCATAACCGCTGAACTGGCGATTGCCTTCCTGCTGGGCGTAATCGTAATCCACGCCGAGCACTGCGCCTTTTTCATAACCGCTTACTGTTAGCATGGCATCGAGCCATTTCGGCTTGACGATGCCCAGCAGGCGGAACAGAAACCACTTGGATTCCGCACCGAATCCCAGGTTGCCCTCATGGCCGACGGCTACGCTTCGCAGGGCTGTGTGTTCCTGTTCGAATGTGGACTGGCCCGGCGGCAGGAAGAATATCGGCACGCCGCGCACTTCAAACGTGCTGTTGTCATAATCTACTGCGTAACGGTTGGCGCTTAGCCTTTCGCCGTTGTCGTCATAGACCGTCTCGTCGCGGAATTTTACGTTCTTTGAATTAATGCTGTATTCAGGCGTTTTGAAGTCGCTGGTGGATACTATGGCGTTGTTGAACGCTATTTCACGGGGGCCGAGCATGCGGGCTTCGGTTGCACGGATGTATATCGGTATGTTCCGCTGTTCCTGGATGGTGCGGAATACCGGCTTGAGTACCAGTGCCTTCTGTTCTATGAAATCGTAATATGCGGTTTTGCCCATAAGCTTGCGTTCGCCGCGCGATATGATTACGTCGCCGTCGAGATAAACGCCGGTGACGGTTTCATTGTCATTTACGCCTGCGCCTACCAGTTTTGGGGCATATGGAACTTTTTCGTCGGATTCAGGGCCTACAGCCTTTGTCTGCGTAAAAACCACAGCCGACTGCGCCTGGAGTTCGATATGCTGATAACTTTTCGGCGGCCCCTGGGAAATGTAAACGGGGCCCTTGGAAACGATGATTCTTTTATTGGGGTCTTCGGGGTCTTTGAGAACTTCGATTCCCTTGGTTGCTTCGAAGTTTACCGATGCCGGCGGAGTCGCTTCCTTGCCTTCCTTTACGCCGGCCATCTCCACGGAAATCGGCGACGGCTCGCCGCCCGTTGTCTGGCCAGCCTTTGATGCCGGTGCGGTTTCCGCCGCAAGTTTTGATGGTTTTTCACCCGTTACGGCCAGGGGGATTTCGGCAGCTTTTTCGGCATTTTGTTCCGTCCGTTCTGCGGCTGGCGTTTCATTCGCCTCCGGCTGAGCGGATTTACGTACCACGAGCGATTTTTCTTCTATTTTCATGCCCTGGCTGCTTGCGCGTTTTTTGGCTGCAGCGAGCATCTGGAGTTCTTCAATACGGGTTTGGCGGGCCTTCCTGTAAAGGCCGGAATTCAGAAGCGATTTGTTCGACGTGACGGCTGTACTCTTGGCTGTTACAAGGCCTTCTATGTGTACGCGAACCAGCATCATTTCGTCGGTAGTGGACGAGTCGATGTCGTCAATTCTCGCATTGCCGTTGACGTAAATCGTTATGTCGTGTCGTGCGGCGGCGGTTTTGCCCAACGTGTTTATCCACACAACTCCCTGGTTGCCGGAAATAACCCGTCGGCCCACTTCGAACCGGAAATCGCCATTTACGACGGCAACCTGCTCATTGCCGTCGGTAAAAAAGTTTATCTGTCGGCCGTCTATAGTTGCGTCGTCCTGCAGATATTCATTGGCAACGGGGGCAGCTGCAAAAAGGCTGCCGAGCCCGACTCCCAGCGCGAAACAGAAAACCGCACAGCGCTTCGCCAGCGTTGTAACTGTTGTCATGTTATCACTCGCTCTGTTAATTAAATTGGTACCTGGCATTAACTACAATAACGAACATGGTATCTTAACTTATGAGAAAGGCCAAGTAAATTCAAAAAACCGACGCCGGCCAACTTTTCCACACCCCAATAAAACACTAACAGAAGGTGTCGTCGTAAAAATTATCAACAGGCATGGAAGCTGATTAATCTTCATGGCCCGTCATAGCGGAAAGCTCACTGATTACGTAGCGGTATTTGCCCGATTTCGGAAGAGGGATGTCTTTGCAATATTCCACGGCGGCAATGCCGTCCGGGCCGAGGCGTTCGAGCATTTTTCGGCGGATTCTTTCGCCGGCGTCCCGGCTGAACTGTTCGTCGGTCACGAGCATGATTTTTACGCTTCCGTCAGCCGCCTGCCGTACCTGGAATTTTACGACGCCTGGTTCGACTCTTATCATTGCGTGTACGGCTGAGCTGTGGATTCGTCTGCCGTGCGGCGTTATTAGGAAGTCGTTGCATCTGCCCTGCACGACCTGCATGAGTTCCAGGCCGCGGCCGCAGCGGCATACGCCGGCTCGTAGCTGGCCGACGTCTTCCGTGCGATAGCGGATGAACGGCATGGCGTAATTGTCGAGCTGCGTTACGACTATTTCGCCGTCCTCGCCGGCAGTTGCAGCAGTGCCGTCGTTTCGCAAAATTTCCACAATCACGTTTTCACTCGTTATATGCATGCCGCCGTATGGGCATTGATGTGCGATAAATCCGGCTTCACGGCTGCCGTAGCCGTCGGCTACCGGCACGCCGCCGAAGGCGCGGCTGATAACTTCGCGCTGGTGTTCATATAAAACCTCAGCCGTCGAAAAAACGACTTTTACGCCGATATCGTCCAGCCGCAAACCAGCCCCTTCCGCCAGCATGCAAAGCAGATGCATCGAACTTGGATAGCCGAACACGCACGATGGCCTGAACCGCTTGAGTTTCTGAACGTATGCCGCGATGTTCTCTTCGCACAAATCGTAAGCCGCAAACAGCCGTTCGTTTATCAGCCAGTCCCGGAAATGTTTTAAACGGTCATTGCGGGAAAGTTCGATGGGTGAGTTCCACACGTAGGCTTCCCGCATGCCGTGGGAAATGCCGAACCATTCATGGCTGCGGATGCGGGCTGCTTTGTCCCAGGCCTGGCGGCGCCTGTCCATGTAAAAAATCAGCGGATAGCCCGACGACCCGCCGGTGCTCGATTTTATCACTCCGCCGCGAACGGTGCGATTCGTCAACTCCTCTCGATGCGAATTGAGCGTGAGCTTGTCCATGAGCGGCAGACGGCGGATGTCGTCCAGTGATGCGGGCCGCCACGATTTGTCCACGCCGGCGAATTTTGCATAATATTCCGTATGTTCCAGCGCTGCGCCGACAAGCGAGCGGAGTTTTTCGAGCTGAATGTCACGAAGCTTCTGCGTCGTTAGCCATTGCGTTTTTTCCATCTGCCGCGCAATACCGAACGTATTACGCCTCAGCGAGAATTCGAGAAGCGGCGATATGACTCTGCCGGCGATGAACGGTGTCATTTTCCGGCTCCGAGCAGATTGTCGTATATTTTTATAAGGTCGTTCGTGACGACTTCGACCGAATATCTTTCAGCGACCCGTTGTCTGGCGCTGTTGGCCATATTTCGTCGCATTGCGGTGTCCTGCGAGAGTTTCAACATCGCTGCGGCGAGCGCGTTTACGTCGCCAGGCGCAACAAGGAGGCCGTCCGTGCCGTTACGCACTACCGACGGTATATCGCCGACTGCCGTGGTGACGACGACGAGGCCGGCAGCCATGGCTTCGAGTATGGCCATTGGCTGGGCTTCGTTGTAACTCGGCAGGACGAAACCTTCAGCCGTCGTTATCGCTTCATATTTCGGATTGCCGCTGAGCAGGCCGGTGAGTGTCGCCTGTTTTTGAATGCCGAGTTCGTCAATCATATTCTGCAACTGTTTCATCTGGCCCTGTTGCGTTTCAATGCCGGCGATGTTTGCGCAGAGCGCGTTGCCGCCGTCGCGGGTGACGGCTAGTGCTTTTATAAGGTCGGCTGCACCTTTTCGGCGGCTGTAATTGCCCAGGAAAAGGAATTTCCCGCTGCCGCCGTCTGCGGTTTTTTCTGGGATTTTTACCCCGTTATGCACGACCAGCCATTTGATGTTTTCGTCCGGCTGCAAGGCTGAATATTTCGACCTGAGCGTTTCGCCTAGCGTTATTACGCCGTCGGCGCGGCTGAGAATTTTTCCGGCTCGTCGCTTCATCATCCAGCCGAGTTCGCCCATAAACGAATCGAATCTTGCGCCGTGGATATGCAACAGAACTTTTGCGCCTGCTTGGCCGGCTGCCGCCGCCAGCCACGCATCGCGCCAAAAGCTCATGCCGCTGCACGTGTGAATGTGACAGATGCAATTCTCCATCCGCCGTATATTTTTCAACATCTGCCGCCTGAGATTCCTTTGTGCGGCGAGGCCTCTGAAAATGGAACGATGCTGCGGCGTAAGTTTGCCGCTGTTTATGCCTCGCACGGTCATGCGATGTTCAAGCCCCTCGATGAGGGATTCCGACACGCTTGTCATGCCGCCTTCGAGCGGCAGTGCCGGACTGACCATGACCACCCCATATTCGCAGTGTCGCGATATTTTCTGAAAATAGTCCATGTATGCACGCGTCATTACGGATGACGAATATTTTTCGAGCACTTTGCGTCTGCCGGCGAGGCCGACTTTTCGTCGCAGTTCCGAATCGACGCACATCAGTTCGATTGAGGCGGCGAGCATTTCCGGCTTAGCCGGCGGACAGAGCAGGCCGCAGTCGTCGCCGATTACCCGTGAAATGCCGCCGACGGCCGTCGCCACCGAAGGCAGGCCGGCAGACATGGCCTCCAGCAGAACCATCGGCAGACCTTCGCTGCGGCTGGACATGACAAATACGTCTGCCGCCGAATAATACGTGTCGATGTCCGCTTTCCCACCGACGAATTTCACCGTCTGGCCTAGGTTGGCATCGGCGAGCATGGCCTGCAACTGGCTGTAATACTTCTCATCCGCGATATTGCCTGCAACGATGAAACGTAATTTTTTTGGCAGATTTCGGCGGCTGAGGATTTGGGCTGCGGCGATGAGATCTTCGTAACCCTTTTCCGGTTTCACGTTACCGACCGACAGCAGCATCATGTCGTCATTGTCTATGCCGAGTTCTTTTCTGAGGGCTGCGCCGCCGTCCCTGTTCACCCTTGCCGGTTCAATACCGTTTTCGATTATTTTGACAATCGGCCGCAGTTGCAGGAGTTTCACATACGCACCGGCAACATCTCTGGAAACCGCAGTTACGCCGTCTACCTGCCGGCTGGCCCATAATTCATCGAATCTCGCGTGATTGCGGCCGCCAAGAAGGCCGTGACACGTCATTATTAACCGGCCGGCAAGCCCTTTGTTGGCCGCGCTGACGTAAACCAGCGAAGCTCGGTCATGTACGTTTATTACGTCGGGCCTGAAATTTTTCAGAAAACGCCTTATTCGAAGAATTGCGCGCATATCGAACCTGCGGCTGGAATCGATTTCCACGACGCATATGCCGCGGCTGGCGAGTTCCAGCCCCAGCGTGCCTGTGCGGCGAAGCGTGATGACCGCCACTTCACAGCCGCTGGCGGCCAGCCCCGATGCCAGAAGAGCCACGACCCTCTCCTTGCCGCCTGAACACAATGTATCCACGACTAGAACCGCGCGAAGCGCGGCTTGCGAGCCGTCAGGCCGGCAGCGGATAAAGTCCGACATTTTTCTTCTCCTTTTGTCTCATATCGCCCGTAGAAAGCGGATTCGCCGCCAGCGACAGTTCATTTTGCGTGACCCACCACAATGCCGTCGTCAGGACGCATATGGCGTAAACGTATTCGAAGCCGACCTGGCTGAGAAATGTGGCGCCGACGCAAAATGCGGCGACGGTGGCTTCTATCATTGCGGCGTAATGCCACGCCCAGCTGTTTTTGCCGTCCGGCAGACCCTTTTCCGTGAGTTTTCGTATCTTTCGCGTCATCAACAGTACGGATGTAAGCATCATTACATAGAAAAACAGTCCTACGTAACCCGACCCTGCCATGGTGGTGAACCACACGCTGTGGGCTACGTGCGGATGGTCTTCTTCGTGAACCTGGTATTTGGGATACTGTTTGATGAAAGGCGTCTGGCCGAGGCCTATGCCGAAGAGCGGATTTCTGTCAGCCATCTTTCTGGCGACCTGCCACGCCCATATGCGGCCCATAGCCGATTCATCCTGTTTGTACGACTTGATAGTCATATACCGCTCCAGCGTAGCCTGCGGTATTATCACGAGTGCTATCACCCCCAGCACGAGTGTGCCGAGAATCATTTTGATAAAGCCGAATTTTCGCCATAGCGTGATGGCGACGGCTATGCTCATGGCCAGCATGCCGCCGCGGCTTGCGCCGGAAATAATCGCCGGTATCGCCAGCAGTGCGGTGATTTTCAACCCTCGGCTGGCCCACTTGTGCTGAACTTCATACGATGCGAAAAGCAGCATCGGTATGCCCATCGCGATGAAAAGAGCCGTGTCGTTGTTGTCCATGCCCAGCGGGCCGCCGTTATGCGTTACGCCGCCGCCGCGAAGAAGAAACAGGCCCAGCCGGATGGCGTATATGCCCGGACACATCGCCAGAAGAATGACCATCTGCTTTAACTGCTCCTTTGTGCGGACAAGGCCGGTAATGAGCATCAGGGCGATGGCGATTTTCGTGAATTTCAGGACGAATTCCATTGCGGCTTGGCGGTTGGGCGAGAGATAACCGCATATCGTCATCCATATCCAGAACAGCAGAAACCACACAGCCGGCCCCTTGGGCCGCCACCACGGCAGAGGCGTTGTGAGCGTTCGCACAAGCATGCAGACCGCCGTGGCGAGCACGAAACGGTTTTCCTGTACCGATGAAGACCATACGAGCGACTGAGGTTTCATGAGGCTCAGCCAGCAATACGCCAGCAGCCCGTAATACGCATCCATCAGCGCAACAGGTATGCAACCCCAGCCAAGAAGTGTCATGAGTATGTCGCGTATACCCATTTTTAAAATCCGCAAAGAAAATTCATTATTCCGTTTCAGAAATCCATACCGGCCAGGCCGGCGGAATCTACTGGCCTTCATCCAGCAGGGCTGAGTATTTTTCTGGACATACCGCCTCCCTCAGCCGTGCCGCCACCATATGCCAGTTAAACGCTCTGCTTGCAAGCAGAGCTCTCGCCGACAGCTTCTGCCTGAGTGTGTCATTATACAGCAACTCCAGTATCGCCTGCGAGAGTTCTTTGGGATTTTCCCGCACTAATATGTCTTCGCCGTCTCTTACGTCAATGCCTTCGACGGCCATGGGCGTCGCCGCCACAGCCGTGCCGCTGGCCCATGCCTCCAGGAGTTTGTTCTTTATTCCAGTGCCGGAGACCATCGGCAGACATACCGCGTCGGCAGACCATAAAAAAGGTCTGACGTCGTCGACCGTGCCGGTTACCTGTACGTTGTAACCGTCTAACGCTAGTACATCTTCAACAGGATTTGCGCCTACGAGCTGTATCTGTACTTCGGGACATTTTTCGACAATGTACGGCAATATTTTTTTCACCAGGTATTCCGCAGCGAGGATATTGTTGATATTGTCCATTACGCCCAGAAACACCACTTTCGGCCGGCTTGGGGATTTTACGTATCCTGAGGGCCGTGCAAAATATTCAGCATCCACACCGTTCGACGAGACCATGACCTCCGTCGCAGGGTTGCGCTCCTTGAAACTTGTGGCGTCATAATCCGAAACCAGTGTGAACATGTCAATCTTTTCGAGGAACATCTGTTCGTATCGCGGATAACGGGCGATGAAATTGACCTGTTGGAAAAATCGCTTGACGTTCATGCTGGTTATGTTCCGGCGGCGATATTCCAGAATCGGGTCGTCTATGAGGTCAGCCAGGACGTAGGGTGATTTTCTGGCTTCAGGTGAATATTGCAGAGTGCCCGGCCCGGCCAGCACTGTTACGTCGTAATACGGCGAATGGAAATCGACAGCCTTGGCCAATGACTGTTCGAATATGAAAGGACTCATCATATAACGGCCGGGGCCTTTATCTTTCCGCTGACTGGAGTCAGTTGGGAGAAAAATCGCGCCGCTCTGTTCGAACATGCCGGCGAATTCCGTCTCAGGCGGAAAACTCGTCACCGCCACGGTATCGCCGAGTTGACATAACTCTTTTGCGATATTGAACAATCTCAGCCACAGGCCGTTCGCAAGAGGCCATGGATACCGTGTTGTAACAAACATCCAACGCATATAGAATCAACCTATTGCAGACGGTTCTGTTTTCTGCCGCACCTGTCCATGACACGGCCGGCTGTTTCTATTATCATGCCACTGTCTATGACGTCCATGCAGTTGGGCTTGATATCGCACGTGCGTCTGTAACACGGGCCGCATGGATGTGTGGAAACAATTTTTTCGCCGAGGCCGTAAAGTTCTATCTCCTGGGGGCACGTCGGGCCGAAGAGAACCACCAGCGGTATCCGGCGGGCAATTGCCACGTGCATGGCCAGCGTATCGCCGGTTATCAGCATGTCGCAACAGCTTATCAGTGCGACGAATTGTTTTTCTGAATTGTCGGATTGCGTTCTGAAGGCTTTGCCGCCCAGATGGTCGGCTATCCATTCCTTGTCCGTCTCTTCATCCGGGCCGCCCAGCAGGACTACCTGCCAGCCGATGTTTATCATGCGCCTGGCGATTTCGACCCACTTTTCCCGCGACGGAGCCTTGTTCGCGAATGTGCGGGATGAGCCCACGTTAAGCGCAATGACCGGCATGCCCGTGGTGCGGACAGTTACGAGCGTCTCGCGAGCCTGCCGTACGTCCTCTTCGCTGCAATACAGTTCATAAGGCGTATGGTCGTAATCAAGGCCGATGGCTTCATGTATGAGCTGAGGGTAGCTTTTGACGTTTTTGCGGAATTTAAGGTCGTCATCCACGCCGAGGCGGAAATAATATTCAGCCTCCTTGTTGGCGTATGTGGCCGTGCCGTACTCGCCTAGTATCATGCCGCGTTTGTCAGGCGAGTTGAGGGCATTGCAGAGGGCGGCTGGCTGGCGTTCTTTGTCGAGTGATAAAACCATGTCGAATTTTTCGTAAAAAAGCGGAAACACGTTTTCGGCGTTGAACTCGAACAGACGGTCTATCATCGGATGGCCCTGGAGTATGCGTACGCCGTTGTCGCGGGAAACCCATGTTATCTGAGAGTCAGGATATTTTTTTCTGAGCGTCGGCAGAAGACATGCCGTGCGAACCACGTCGCCCAGTGCGCCCAGCTTGATAATCAGTATGCGTCTGCCGACCGGAGCGTAATGTTCGCAAGTGCAGACGGTTCGGAACTTGCAGGGCCTGTCGCCTATGAAATGCCGGCAATCGAATCTCAATTTATTTTTATCTGTCATCAATACTCGCAATCGTCATTTCATTACCAGCGTTTCGACGGCGGTAACGTAATTTTCGACGCACCTGTTCCACGTGAACTCTTTTACCCGCGAAAGGCCTCTGTCGACGAGAGATTCCCGCAGGCTGGCATCGGCCATAATTCTTCTCATGGCATGTGTTATGGCGTCGGTATCCTGCGGGTCCACGAAGACAGCGGCATCGCCGGCAACTTCCGGCAGCGACGTGGCATTGCCGGCCAGTACCGGCGTACGGCAGGTGAATGCGTCCAGTATCGGCAAACCGAAGCCTTCATACAGCGATACGTAACAAAGGGCATCTGCGGCACTGAGGAGCGCAGATATATCCTCCTCCGGTGCGAAACCATGCAGAATGCAACTTTGCCGAATCCTGTAATCGTCGAGCAGCACGGAGAATTCCTGCATGGCCGGCTTGTTAAGGCCGACTATCAGCAGGCTGAATTCGTTTCTCAACTCAGCCGGCAGATTCTTCCATGCCTCGATGATTCGATGCGTATTTTTTCGTCCGTCGCGTGCACCGAACGACAGGAAAAAACGTCTGCCAGCCGGCAGTGCGTATTTTTCGCGAATTTTAGTCAGTTCGGCGGCGTCTTCGATGAACCGGCAGCCGGTGTCCGGCGCCCAGTGATTCACTACAATTTTATCGGCAAAATCGCCGAATTCGTTGAGTATCTGCTGCCTGGAAAATTCGCTCGGCGTAAAAACCAGTCGGGCCCGCTTAATGCCGCGAGCTACGTTTTTCCGCCACCATTTCGCGTATCTCCTGTCGGGACAGTGCATTGGAATGATATCGTGTACGGTCAGAATCATCGGAATCATCGGCAGATACGGAGAAACGTTAGCCGGGCAGTGCAGTACGTCGGCATTTATCGCCCTGGCGAGCAGCGGCAGACGTACGTGCAGCCACACATTCCAGCGATCGCCGATGATTTCACCGGTTTTTTGTCGAATATTCGCAATACCTTCAAAAGGATTCGGCTCATGCCTGTCGCGATGAATCATGACGAATTCCCACGATGGCCGTGCCTTTGCCGCATACAAGTAAAGGTCTATAAGATTTTTTCCAGTCCCCCGACGATTTGCCGCAAAAATCGTCCTGGCATCGAGGGCTATTCTCATCTAAATGCTCCTTCGACTGCGTTTACGTAATTGTTCCAATTAAGTATAATATGTTCTCTTTTTTGTGCTGATTTGCCCATTTCGGGGAGTTTTTCTCTGTTTTCAATGGCTATGCGCATAGCGTTGTATAGCCCGTCGGGGTTCTCAAGGTCGTATAACCAGCCTTGTCTTTTGTCGTTAATCATGTATTCCATTGAGCTTGTGACTTTGGGCCAATGATTTTCAGGGCCTAATACCGGCAGGGCAAAACTCATTGCCTCGCTGCATACGAAAGGTAATGCATCGTACCATGCGGCGTGTATGAACAGATCCGCTGCGCCGTACAGCTCCGGCATGTCGTCTCGTTGTCCCAGGAATTGAACTCTTTTTTCAAGTCCGAGTTTCGCTGTTTTTTTTAGCAGTTCCGCTTTTTGTGGGCCGTCGCCGGCAATCCACAGCCATACGTCATCGCGTTTCAGCCTGGCGAGCGACTCTATAATCCAACCCACATTTTTGTTGGCATCGAGACTGCCGGCGCAGAGCATCAGGAAAGCGTTTTGCGGGGTGGAGAGTTTTTCGCGCATTTCACTGCGGGTAGCGCGGGGCAGGCGACCGGCGTGTACGCTGCCGTGAGGACATATGACAGCCTTGTCTTCGTCGAAAGAGGCCAGCGACATTGCGTCCTTCAGCATTACTGGACTTTGAAAAATGATTCTGTCGCTGTTCAGGAGAGCTTTTCTTTCCTGAAAACCTATCGAATATCTGTCCAGCCGTGCCCAGAAATCCGGCTGCGGATTCGTGAATTTAAGACAGTGCATCAGCAGGCACGGAAACAGGAATACCCGCCTTACGTCGGGCCAGACTTTTTGGGCGGCATTCATCATATAAACGGATACGCCGACGAATACGTCCGGTTTTTCATGCCGGGCCAGCACTTTGGCTATGCGCGAGCTTCGGCCGATTGACGGTACGCGCCAGAATTTTCCCGATGGCGCATAAAAATATTCCACGGGTATGGATTCGTATTCATCGCAGCCGGTTTTATCCGCACTGTCTGCGCGCGACAGCATGGCCACGTGGTAGCCGCGGGATTTCAATGCGACTGCGATATTTTTAGCTACGGTCGCTCCGCCTCCCCCGTTGCGAAGATCGGTATAACATGCCACTATAATCTTCATCAACGTCCTCTGCTAGAAGATACAGTCTCTTCGGGTCAACCTCCGGTATCTGTTATATCGTCAAGAATGCTGCACAACTTTAACGTCAGCGATGTTGCCTCGAACTGGTTCAGGGCATCTTCGCTGACCTCCGCGACAAGCCGGCCTTCCTTCCATAAATTGAATGATTCGAGCAGCAGTTCCGCCATTTCCGCCGGCTTGCGAGACGAAATGAATCTGCAATTACAGATTTTTTTGACGATATCCGCATTGCAGCTTTTTTTGGGCATTGTGCCGATGATGGGCCGCCGCATGGCGAGATATTCGTAAGTTTTGGAACATATGATAATGTCGGTGTTTCCGTTGACCGGCACTTCCAGCCAGAATGCGTCGGCGGCTGCGACCATTTTTAATGCGTTGCATTGCGGAACTCGCGGGAAAAGTTCCACGCCTGAAATGTCTTTTTCGTCGCCTTGATAGCCGACCCAGCGGAAGATGAAGCGATGCGCAAAATCGGCGTCAAGTTCGCGGGCTATTCGTATTGCACTGAAAAGTTCGGCGTGGTTTTCATAACTCTGACCCATCATGGCGACCATGAATCTGCCGTCGTTGCGTGGCTGAGCCGTCGGGATATCTTCGTCGTGAAAACCGTTCTGTATGCAGGTTATTTTTGCCGCGTCCAGTGGATATCGCTGTCGGAGTTTTTCTGCCGCCAGCGGCGTTATGGGCGTAACGGCGGCGGCATGGTGAATCGCCGACGCTTCGATTCTGCGGGCAATCATATTCCGCAGCCCCTTGTATTCGTATAAAAAATTGTTCGTCCACTCATCGCGCATATCCAGGATTACGGGTACTTTGGCATCTCTGGCGAGTCTTTCGGCGATGCAGAGGTAAGTCTGCGGCGACGAGGTGACCCACACGGCGTCGATGTTGCCGGAGCGGATGAGTCGTCGGGCTTCTTTTACGAGCGGCCAATACCATCGGTTTACGAAAGTGTGCGGGTCAGGGAAAGAAAAATATCGTCGCGTCCGCCACAGCAGGCCGGCCTGCACCTTCTTTCTCAGCGATTCCGGATAGAGCGGTCGCGTCATTATGCCGAGTAAATTTTCGTCGCAGGGTTTTATGCGGGTCACGTCAAACTCGTCGTCAGAGATTTTTTCGTCGGTTTTTCCCTTGTCTGACGTGAGAATCTCGGCTCGCCAGCCGAAATCTTTGAGATGTTGGGCGAAACGCAATGGCCGCAGGGCGCCGACGGCGGTGTCGGGTCGGAAATAGTGGCATATCATCATCAGCGTCTTCATTGCGGTTTCCTTTTGTTTTTCCACGGCAGTATGGAGCTGAGTTCCGTGACGAGTATTTCCCGCTCATGCGTATTGAATCCGAGAAACCACGAAATCAGCATTGCGCCGACGGTATAGAACAGTAGGCCGAACCCGAATCTCAGCCAGCCGTCCCAGAATGCGCCGAAATATTTTGCACTGTCGATAGCCAGGCTTTTCGCCGCGTAACCGAATATCAGCATGCCAGCCAGCGAGAGCAGCCACCGTAGAACATTCGTCGTGAAAAATCTGCGAATCGACCCATGCACCCACCTGTGCAGGAGAATCGCTATGATTACGTTGAATATGACCATCGGCACAAGCGTTCCCAACGCCACGCCTTCTATTCCCATACCGCACAGGAGAATGAAAATCAGCGTGAGTATGAGGTTCATGCCAGCCTGCAGCAGCGTTATGAGTGCACCGACTTTGATATGGCCCAGCCCGCTTATGATGCTGCCGCCGATTCGTACGGCCATGGCGGTATATTGCGGCACTACCAGCAGCACTAGCACCCACTTGCTCTGCCAGAATTTCTCGCCCCAGAACAGGGCCATGAATTTGGGCCCGAAAAACATCAGGCCGGTAAAGAACGGTATCGCAAAAAACATCGTAAGTTTCGAGCCCCATTTCAGCATCAGTTGAAGCGAGGCGAAATCATTGCGGCTGGACATCTTGATGGTGCGAGGCGTGAGCACTTCGGTAACCTGGCCGACGAAATTGCGGCTGTGGTCAATAAGCGTCAGCGGTATGCTGTAGAGCGTGACGAATACCGCCGAGTGCATAGTTGCGCCTATTACGATGATGTCGGTGAAATATAGCAGCTTCGTGGCGATAGCCGACAGAAACGCCCAGAAACTGAAGCCGAAAAGTTCTTTGAATCGCAACATGTTCGCCAGCGACGGCCGTACGTAAAGCGGCGGATAGACCCTGTGGCCGATGACGAAAAACACCGTCACTGCGACGAGATTGGAAATCACCTGCACCATGGCCAGCTGTACGATGCCGCCGCCGTTTTTCATGACTATCACAGTGCCCGCCGCCCTAACTCCGAGCACGACCAGGTTCGTGACGTTGAACAGGTCGAAGCGTTCCTGGCTGATGACCGCCAGCGAATACGGAGACGCCAGAAATCCCAGCCACAGATTTGCGCCCGTCAGGAGCATTGCATAGAAACAGCCGTCGGCAAGGCTTTGCGGCACGCTGCGTTGAAACAGCCAGCAGAAATTTTCGCCTATGAACCATGATGCCACGAATATCGGAATGCCCAGAAACACAAAAAAAGTCATCGACGTGCTTATCACTTCGTTGACTTTTCGCGTCTCGCCCTTGCCCTGGTAAAAATTTATGAATCGGCCGAGGCCGTTACGCAGGCCTATGTCCGCCAGACCCATGTAACCCGTGACGGAAACAATCAGCGACCATACGCCGAAAAGTTCCTCGCCGAGTGACCGAACCACCAGCCGCGAAAGGTACATCAATATGATGAAATTCGCGGCGTAGCCGACCCAGCTTGCGGAAAGATTTTTGAGATGCCGTCCTGAACCCATTTACTTTCCGCCTTTCATGAGATGTTCGCAGATGAGTTCGATTTTTGCCGGCCATGTTTCGTCAATCATCGCCCGTGAATATTTTTGGCGCATCGCCGGCGAATCTTTTATCGCGGCGTCGATAGCCCGTTCAAATTCATCCGCGCCGCTCGCGAGCCGCACAAGGCCTTTTTCTGCGTATCGTCTGACTTCGGGCATGGGCGACGAAACCACCGGCAGGCCGGCTGCGAGGTATTCGCGAAGTTTTATAGGATTGGCGGCTGCGGTGAGCTCGTTCATTTGGAACGGTATTATGCCCACGTCGAAAGCGCGGCAGTATGCAGGCAGCTCTTTATAGCTTTTTCTGCCGAGGAAATGCATGTTGTGAAATTTTCGATATTCGTCAATATTCATATTGGCGTCGCCAATCAGCACAAACTGCCACTCAGTGCGGCGGCTGGCGATAATCGCCAGCATTTTAATATCGACCCAGTCCCGCAGAAGGCCGAAAAACCCTATTCGCGGCTGCGGTATCTCTGCAACGTCGTGCGGCAGCGGCAGTGGGGCGTCGTCGTTTGCCGCCGCGGCGAAATGACTGTAATCGACGCCGTGTGGAACAAGCAGCGTATTGGGATTGTCTTTTATCCTGTCGTCGTAAAGATTCTGCGATGTGGCGACGACAAGGTCGCTACGGCGGCATAATGCCTGTTCGTCGCGTCTGACCTGGTTCGGGTCGTAGCCGGTAAAATGCGCAAAATCATCGACGCAATAATAGATGACCTTTTCCGGATGGAGCGAGTCGATGCAATATGCCACATCCGGCGCGAAAGACCACACATGGAGCGGCCTGCCGGCTGCGATTTGATGTACGGCGCGGCGTATCTGCCATCCGAGCAGTATCCGGTTGATTTTTTTTGCAGCCTTGCTGGCTGGAAACGGCAGAACCAGCGGCGTCAGAACGAAAAGATTTTTTCGCATTTCCTTGATGCCGCCGAAAACCTGCGAAAGTTTTTTGAGGATGTAGCGTGCATCGTCAGCCGTCGCCGACGGCGTGCGGGAAGCGTGATAGTTTACCCATAGTACCACGTTGTGTTCAGCCAGGATATGCGCCACGTGATGTTTGCTCGTCGGCGGGGCATCGTAACCGCTGGCGAAACAGACTATGACTCGGTTTTCTATCATTCGACATCCTTGAGGCAGAGCGAGACAAAATCCTTCAGCCTCGCATGCCACGAATACTTCTCCAGAACGCACTGCCGGGCGGCATAGCCCAGCATGTTTCGAACGTCTGCCTCCGAAAGTAAATATAACAATTTTTCGACCCATTGACCAGACGTTTCTGCAAGTTCCACGTCTTGGCCCTGCGTCACGTCCAGGCCGCTCATGGCTTGCGGGCTCACCACCACCGCCTTAGCCATGGACATTGCTTCAAGCACCTTGTTCTGTATGCCACGGCCGATATGCAGCGGACAGACGGATACTGCTGCCGCCTGAATGTACGGCCTTACGTCTACGACGTTGCCTGTGACCCGCACGCCTTCCATCATCGCCATGTCCCGCACGTTTTTTGAGGGATTTCGGCCGACGATGACGAAAATGGCGTTGTCGAATTTTTCGCGGATGCAGGGCAGGACTTCGGTTGCGAACCATTCGACGGCTTCGGCGTTGGGCCGGTAGTCCATCGAGCCGGTGAAGACCATTGCGTGTTCGCCCAGTCCCGTAATCGGCGACAGAAGCGACGGGTTGAAAAAATCTGCGTCCACGCCGTTGGCTGCCACGTGCAGATTGGGAATGCCGTCGCCTAGAATCTCAGCCTCTTCCCGCGATACCATCACCACGTCGTTACATTGCTCTACGCATTTTCTTTCCAGCCGCGCGACTCTGGATGATTCGATATTGAAAATCTTTTTCAGCGGCCAGGCTGTCCTGCATGCGTAGTCGGCCCACTTGGCCGAGTCGGCATCCACAATGTCCATGATGCGTCTGGCGGCGTCGGCTTTCATTAGCAGGTTCAATACCGACGATGAATATCCCACGGCGACGTCGAACCGGCCGAGCCGTCTTATTTTCCGGCCCGCCATGCAGGATGAAAAATATCCTTCCGATACGCTCCTGCCCATGATGAAGGAACACGCGCCGCGGACGAGTGCGCTGCGACGGACTATGGGGAAGGTTTCAACGGCTGAACAGTATTCAGCGAGTTTTTTTGCGCTGGCGTAATCGTCGGCTCCTGCGCTGCCGGCGATTACGGTTACGTCAGAACCGTTTCGGGCCAGCTCGCATATTTCGTTGAACGCACGCACGCGTTCGCCCTTGTCGGGCGGGTACGGCATTCGATGCGCTATGTACAGCAGTCTCTTCATGGTTCGTTACCGTCTTGTCGGTTGGCGGCCTGTTTATGGTATCCATCTGGTGACGATGCCGCCGGCTATTCGCGTGGCGAAGAGCGGCATGTGTCGCCAGATTTTGATGGCTAATGAAAAACCGCTGTTGCCCGGACTCAGATTGGGCAGTGTCGTCGAGCGGTTCAACGCTATCTGGTAATGCAGTTGCGATGGCTCGAAACCCATATGTCGTTTGAATGCGTAAGGGCCGGAGTTGTTTCGGCGGGTACGGTTGAAGTCGAACTGTCGCAGGCCCTGTTTGACGGCGTATTCCATAAGCGAAACGTACATTACGTTGTTTGCTCCGAGTTTCATGCCGCGCGGCAGTGAGCCGGAGAAGTAGGCTACCATCGTGTCGCGGAATATGAACGACACGACGCCGGCTAGCATTTTATCGCCTTCGAAAACGCCCAGCGTCACGCAGTTTTTGCCGTAATTGTTTTTCAACTCACGCCAGAGAGACCTGCTGTAATTCGGCGAACCCAGCCGTCGCAGCGTATAAGCGTACAAGTCGTATACGTCGTCCATGAGTTCGTCGCCGATGCGCGGCTGAAGGATTTTGAGGCCGTTGCGTGTCGCCGCCCGCGCCTTTTTGGGCAGACCTTTGAGTACGTCGTCAGGGTCAGCCGGCAGCGATTTTATAAACGTATCGTAGCGGGCTATTACCGGTAAATCGAGATGCGAGGGCGATACGTTGCGAAGTTCGAGATATGCCGCACCGTGTTCGACGCTGATTTCGCGGGCTTTTTCGAAGAGCAGCCTTTCCGTGTCTTCGTCGTCGGCTAAAATGCCGCCGTATGTCGCATATGGAATTGAAACGAGAATTTTGCCTTCAAAAATGCTTTTTACTAAAAACAGCGGAAGAACGCCGGCTAAACTGCCGTCGCTTTTTTTTGCCGCCAGATGCAGCGGCGCATGACGGTAGGTCTTTTGGACTGCGAGCGACCACGCCGGCTGGTGAAAAACAGTCCCGTCCCGATGCGCGAGAACGTAATCGTCCCAGGCGGCGATGTCGTCGTCTCGCAAAAAATCCGCACAGCCGTCTGGTTGACCGTTCAAATGAGTGCTCACTATTTCAATATCTGTATACGTTGCCTGGAAGAAAGTGTCGCCTGTCCGTCAGCACAAGGCCGGCGAGTTTGACGTTGGCGGCGTTTAGTAGTCGTATGGATTTTAGTACCGACTCCCGCTTGGTGCGGTTCATGCGTACTACAAGCAGTGCTTCGCCGGTTGCCAGGCCGAGCATGCCAACGTCGGAAAAGCTGTTTATCGGCGGCGTGTCTATAATCACGTAATCGTACAGTCGCCGCAGGTCGGTCACGAATTCCATTAGGTCGGGCCCTCCGACGAGTTCGCCGACTTCGTTCGGATGAGCCTTGCCGGCGGGAATGAAAAACATGTTCGGATAAGCCGTCGGTTGGGTTACGTCCTTTATGGTGGCTGCCCCGCGCAACACTTCAGCTGCGCCAGGGGAACGGCGGCCTTTGAGGTAGCGTGATATCGCACCTTTGCGAAGGTCGCAGTCGACGACTATTGTCTTGTAATCCAGCCGCTCTATCATGACCAGCGCCAGGTTCAGACACGTCAGCGTTTTGCCGTCGCCGGTTTCAGGTGAAGTTATGAGATAGCAGAACCGCTCGTCCGTTGCCGTCGCAAGCAGGGAGGTACGCAACGCGCGAAACTCCTCGGTAATCGGGCCGCCGCGATCCTTATGCGCAATGAGCAGGTCGGACATGTGAAGCTTGTTGTCTATCTGGTCTATTGAACGTTGTTTGGCGGTCGGCCTGGCTGCCGACATGGCCGACAGGACGCCCTGCGGCGTTATGTGATCCTGGGACAACTCATATATGGGCGTACGCTGCGGTGTTTTTACCGGTTCGGGCGGAGTGACGATGTGATAACCGGGCTGAAAATCCACGGTTTCATCGTCTTCCGGCGACGATTCCTGCAGCGAAGGCTTATCGCCGAGTGAAGGCAGATCGCTCTGGGCGATATCCTTCGATGCGCGGTCGAGTTCTTCTTCAATATCCTTGAGATTTATGACTTCATCGCTCGACGGCGGCGGAGTAGTTTTGTCCATGTGAACGAAGACCGGCTCGGAGGCGGCGGTATCGTCCGTGGTAGCGGCGGCAGGTTGCGGCGTTAAGGGGTGTTCTTCCTGCGGCGGCTTAGCCTCAGTCGGCGGAGCGCCGAAATCCCACAAAGAGGCTTCCTTGAGAACGTCCGTCATTAACTCGTGACTTATCTCTGTGACTTTACGGGTATAACCGGTAAGCAGTGCGTTATCGCAAAGCACGTTTATAAGGCGAGGAATGCCCTGGGTGGCGAAATATATGTCCTCTTTAGCCTGGGCTGAAAATTTTGCCAGGCAGCCTTCGCCGGACGCTATTTTTAAACGATAATCTATATATGCCGAAACATCATCCCTGGACATGTGGCCAAGGTTATACGTCAATACTATTCTCTGGCGGAACGATTCCCACTGCGGTTCGAGCATACGGTTGCGAAGCTCCGGCTGGCCGACCAGGATTATCTGCAACAGCCGCTGGCCGTTACGCTCCCAGTTCGCCAATAATCGTATTTCTCGCAACGTGTCATCCGGCAGATCCTGTGCTTCATCCAGCAGCAGCGCCACGAGACGGCCTCGCTGATGCGCCCTGGCCAGATGTCTTTCTATGTTTTCGAGAAGCGATATCTTGTCCTGGGTCGGGTCTATCCTCATGCCCAGCTGCACGGCAAGGCCGCGCACGAGCTGTTTGCCGGATTGCGGCGGATTCTGCATGTTGACGGCTATGCAGTTGCCGGCCAGACGGCTTATCAGCATGTTGACAAGAAAAGTTTTGCCCGTGCCGACGTCGCCGGTTATCAGGACCATGCCTTTGTGGCTCTGGACGGTGTATATCATGTTGGCCAGAGTCTCGGAGTGAACCGCGCTTTCATAAAAGAACCGCTCGTCGCACGTCAGTGCGAACGGGAATTCTTTCAGCCTGTAAAATTCCAGATACATCTGCGAAAGCCTCAGTTCATTGTCTTTTCAATTTTGTGTTGTATGAATTCTATCGGCGACGAATTCCATCGTGCGTATTCATCCGGCTCCTGCAGCCACAAAACGGTGCTGTACGTGGAGACGGCGATGGCGGCAAGCAGTACAAGGGCGACTGCCGGCTCAATCAGCCATGTAGAGAATTTTCTGCGAGCCTTGACCGACGGCGGTATTATTTCGCTTATCACGCCGTAGACCGGCAGATTGAATATGCGAGCAGCCTCTTCAGGCGTTGAAACGGTACGGTCAAGTTTGTATAACAGGAAAATTACGGCCATGCCGAATGCAATGCCGCCGACGAATGCGAAAGCGAAAATCATGAGTATGTTCGGCGACGACGGGCCCAGCGGCACTTCCGCGCGGTTTATTTCGCTCAGCAGCGTGCGACGCTTGGAAACCTCGGCAGCCAGGATGTCCTTGACGTTTTTGACCTGCCGGTCCCAGTAATCGTAATCGTTGCGTTTGGACTGCCAGTCTTCCATTAGCTGGCCGTAAATCTTTTTGCCCTCGACGTAGCTTTCCTGGGCGGCTTCGAAGCCCTTGAGCTGCGTTGTGGCGAGAGTCAGGTTCGCCTTTATCTGTTCTATTTCTTCCTGTTTGCCGGCTGCCATCGCCGCGAATGACTGCAAACCCACACCCTGCGAATAAATTTTCTGTACCACGATTTCCGCCGGCGTACGCTTTATGCGGTCTTCCATCATCTTTATGCTGGCCTGGAGGGATTTGACGACGGGATGCTCGTCGGTCATGTGATCCAGAACCCTGGCGGTCTCAAGCTGGTTGCGATAATTCTGCAAATCCTTGTCCATCTGCGCCAGTTCGGGATTGGGGCCGTAAATGACCTGCGAGGGCGAGTTGTTCGAATCGCTCTCTTCACGAGCCTTCATGAGTTTGGCGTATTCTTTCTGGGCGAGCATGAGCTGGCTTTCCAGGGCGGCTTTTTTGGCTTTGGTCTCCTGGATGTGTTGAAGTATGACAATCGGCGTGCCCATGGTAATGCCGACGTTTTTCTGCTCAAAGTCGCCGCGTTTTTCGTTGATGATGGAGTAATCTTTTTCAGCCTGCTGTTTGCGGCTTATGAGATAGTCGAGGCTGTCCTGCAATCGGGTGCGGATGCTCTGGCTGATGTTGTTTATATAGATTTTGATAAGTTCGTTGGGAACTTTGGCGGCTAGAAGGGGGTCGGTGGCTTTATATGCGACGATGACGTAGTCGACGTTCTGCGAGCGGACCTCGAATTCGATGGAAATGTTTTTCTTCATGTTGTCGATGAGCTGCTGACGTTCACGACGGCCTTTGTTGGTAAGTTGGCCGGTGTCGTATTCCCGTTCCAGCGGCTTTATAAGGCCGTCGGCTTCGAGTTCGTCGACAAGCTGTTCCATCGCGCTTTGCGTAATAAAATCCTGCGGGAGAGTCTTTTTGATTGTATCGAACGATTCGCTGCTTTTATCGTTGGTTTGCTGCGTGGCCACGTCACTGCGGCGTTCGAATACGGCACTGGAGGTGTATTTTTTCGGCATTACCCGCTGGGCGACCTGCAGGGCTATGATGCAGAAAAGCGCTGCGCAGAGCAGACATACCCTGCGGTATTTCATGAATACCCGCAGAATTTCGTTAAACGAAATGGATGTCGTCTGTTCCGGCATATATCACCGCGTGTTTATTGGCCTCCGCCGCCTCCGCCGCTGACCCATACGCCGTTGTCGTATGACGGGTCAAAGATGGCTCGAATGTCCCATATGCCCTGCCTGGTTGCATCGAGCGGCGAAACAGCGTTCCATATCTTCCTGCCGACTGCTATGCACGGGTCGGGCTGAACGTAGACGACGTCGTTGGGCATCAGGATGATGTTGTTCGACATGTCGCCGTATTTCGCCATCGCCATGATGTTTATTACCATTTTCTTTCTCGGCGACATTGGCCGTTCCCTGCGGACGCCTCTGTAATAATATCCCTTATCGTATTCGCTGCCCTGCTCCACTCCGCCGGACTGCGGCGAGTCGCCGCGTACGATTATTATACGCTCAGACCATGACTCCGGCGTCAGGCCGGCTTGCGCGACGGCGTCGAGGACGGTATCGCGACCGGTCCACTTTTTTGGGCCGGGATTTTTAACCTCACCCATGACGTAGTATCGCTGGGAGTCAAAACGCATGACGTCGACGTTAACAGTGGCTTCGGAGTAGTATTTCTCCGCAGCCCGCAGAATGTCACGCTCTATTTCATGCACGGTTTTGCCGGCGACGAATATTTCGCCGATGAGCGGCACATTTATCTTGCCGTCGGGCATGACGAGTATCTGCATGCCGCGCTTGCCCAGTTCCGGCCGAAATTCCCGCATGTTGTCGGAACTGATGAGCAGCAGGTCGGGCGGATATACGCGATATTCAGGCGTAGCCACAGGGGTACGCGGCTCCGGCAGAAATTTGTTGACGGATTTCGCGTTATAACAGCCCGCTGCGAATGACAGCATTACACAAATCGCAATCGCAGCCAGATTTTTACAAGCAACACGCATCAAATTGTCGTAAACTCCATATCCGCATATCCTTACGCAATTACACCAACCGTGTTTCAGGGCTGACAGTCTTGCAAAAATATCCTCCGTGTGCCCAAAGCACATGGATACACTTAATCCGTATCGGCATTTTCAGACAATAAAGCTCAGCCTTTTTGACGTTTTTATCCCAAAAAAAATTCATTAATAGCCGGAATACTTTTTCATAAGCACTTGACATTTCATACCATGCGGCGATAGCATTAATGTGGAGCGGCTGAGCATCCGAGGATGTGTGATTTTAACCGCCGTTGATGAATCATATAAAAACAAGACGAATGCGTCCGTGGATTTAAACATATATCCGCAAAGTTGTGGACGGTCAGGCTTTCGGCGTTGACGTCAGAAAATTCCGGCAGCCTGGCAATCCGGAGGTTTTGGAATAAGATGCCCGGAATCATCATCATTGCATGTTTTGCGATTATTATAGGCCTTTTATCGGCTGCGCTGGCGGTTGTCAGGAAAAGGCTTCTTGCAGCCAGGCTGGACCTGGAGGCTGAATCGGACGCCAGGCAGGATTCAGACGTGATGATGCGACAGGTGGAATCGCAGTATCACGCCTTGCTGGAAGGCATAACCGAAGGGGTCGTAATCGTCGATTCCGGACATCGTATAAAGATGATAAACCAGACCATGTGTGACATATTCGTCACTGACCCCAAGGGCATTTTTGAGCAAAAATGTTTTGAGCATCTGTGCGGCTCGGAAAAACCGTGCGAAAATTGCCCTGGAATCTGGTCGATAGCATCCGGCAAGCCTGCCGTTTCCACTCTTGAAATGCATCGCGCGGACGGTTCAAAGCTGGTCGCCAGAATACACTCAATGCCCGTCAAGGATAAAAACGGCGACTTGACCATGTTCATGCTGATTGTGGAAGATATAACCAATCGACACGACTGGGAGACGTCAATCAGGCAGAACGAAAGGCGGTACAGAACGCTTTTCAGGGAATTGGGCGAAGGGTTCATGTATATAAAGTCCGAAAACTCTTCAAATGAGCAATCTGCCGTCAGTTTCAAAATATTGGATATGAACCCGGCCATGGAAGAGTTACTCGGCTCAAATCGAGCCGACATGATAGACGCAGAAATAACACAGACGCCGCTAGGGAAGATACAGGAGTTCATGGAGCACATGAAAGCCGTTGATTCGCTCGGCAGTTCGGCTCAGGATGAAATTTATCTGCCGGAACTCGATAAATACATCGCCTACCGGATATTTAGGCCTTCGAGCATGCGTATTGCGGTAATATGCCGTGAAACTACGGAATATCGGCTCGCCGAGCAGCAACTCTCGGAGGCACAGGAACGTGAACTCGAATTCGGCACCCGTATTCAGCAGACGATGCTCAAAGGCCGGCGGCCTGAGCACCTCTGCGGCGTAGAGGTGGCCGTACACACCATTCCGTCATATAAAATCGACGGCGATTTTCACGACTTCATTACATATGACTCCAAACATTTTGACGTGATAATAGGAGACGTCATGGGCAAGGGCGGCTCGGCTGCACTGCTGGGGGCTGCCGCCAAGCTCGAATTCGTACGGGATATAGGCGCACTGCTTTCGGCGTCCGGCAATACCGAACTTTCCACGCCGGAGGAAATCGTCAACAAGGTCCACGCCCATATCTGCGAAAACCTGATGGAACTCAGCAGTTTCGTGTCGGCGTGTTACGCCAG
The DNA here is from genome assembly GCA_964536835.1 of uncultured Planctomycetaceae bacterium. Classification (GTDB taxonomy): domain Bacteria; phylum Planctomycetota; class Phycisphaerae; order SM23-33; family SM23-33; genus DAONFI01. Next base: position 62,299 of record CAZIAZ010000003.1, read on the forward strand.
GTTCAACCTCGATAAAAAACGGCTGGACTACGTCGACTGCGGCCATACCGCCGTCGCGCACCACCGCAGCGCTGTCGGGGAGTTCAGCCTTCTTCACGGCGATAATATGCCGCTCGGCTTTTCGGATGCGGAAGTTTATGCCCAGCATTCCGTAATTTTCAACGACGGCGATGTGTTCGTGTTTTATTCCGACGGCCTTATTCAGGCGACGGATGCCGCCGGCAATGTCTTCGGCGAGGAACGGCTAAAACATCATATCACCATGAACGCGCAGATGTCAGCCGAAATCGTCTGCCAGAAACTCATCGAAGCCGTAAAAACCTTCACCGGCAAACCCAGCCAACTTGACGATCTGACCTGCATAGTTGTAAAAATAATCAGCCCAAAAGAAAACAATGTTCTTATCCGCAAGGACATGAATTTGCGGCAGAAGCTGGTTGACCTTGTCGGGCTGAGGAATTTCATCCGCGCATGCTGTCAGGAGTCGCCGCTGACGCTTGACGAGGAATTCATTTCCCGCATTGAATTGGCGGCTAACGAAACCGCCAGCAATATCATATTCAATTCCGGAGAATCTGACGCTGCGATAACGGTTATTTTCAGCATTTACGATTCGCAGGCTGTGGTGGATATCGTACATTCGGGGCAGATGCTCCCCGAAAAAGAAAGTACCTCGCCGGCGCTCGACGGAAGTGATGAGTCGGGATTCAGCCTGTTCCTCATAAGAAATTGCGTCGATAAGGTGGAATATGACAGGACTCCAGACGGGTTAAACAGAGTCAGATTGATAAAGTATATCGCGTAAACTGTTTTCCTTGCTGCTGTCGATATATAATGGTGTGGTATGTAGAAAATGTTACTCAAAGTGACCGATTGACGATATTTGGTTCGGTAAATACTGGTTTTACACAAAGTTACACAAATTGTCAATTTGACAAAAATAGGTTGACAAATGATTGCCGTTAAATCAGAACCAAATGTAAAACAAGTATTTATCTTTACGCCTGGTACTCTGAAAGCCGTTAAATCGGTCAGTTTGAAAATGTTCTTTGTGATTCTACGGTTTTTTTAAAATAAAAAAAGCCGCAGATGAAGGCATCCGCCGCCAGGCGGACAGGCGATAGCCTGATAAATACGATGCTACGGTTTTAAGCCATAGAATTTTTACTTTGTGGATAAGGAAAAGATATGAAGCTAAACACTGAAATAAAAGGTGACGTAGCTATCGTCAGGATTGACGGGGATCATCTTGACGCCAGCACCCACGCCAAATTCGTGCAACAGCTCAAACCTGTTACGGACCAGTATTCAAAAATCATATTTGACATCGGCAGCCTTGAATTTATAGATTCATCTGGCATAGGCGTCATACTCGGCACGATGCGACGTGCCCGTGCAACTGGCGGCGACGTCAAACTTGCATGTCCGACGGAGGCAGTGACGTCGATATTCAATCTCGTGAGGATGAGCAGGCTGATAAATATCGTTCCGACCATAGATGAAGCCGTCGCCGGTTTTGGCCAATGACAATCTTGTATTTGACTCGATATTCAGGAATTTTTGGTTTTTTTGATGGCTTGGCGAAGTAATGAGGCATAGGAACGGGGTTCATGGCCTTCGATTTGCAAGAGTTTGCGAGTCTTTTCCAGTTCGGCTTCGTCGGGGCCTTCGATTTCCACGAAAAATCCGAGCCTGTCGAGTTCGTCCAGTTCAATCCTGCAACAGCCCAGACGATAGCTGGTGCGTTTTTTGACCACTTCGAAAGTTTTTTCATAGCCTAACGAATTGAGAATTTTCCCGACAGCCGCCGGCGAGGAGACCGCCGTTTCATATTCAGGCCTTACTTTGGCCCAAACATCTTCGCGGGGGCCTTTCCATGTTAAAAAATATTCGTCGTCAGCCGCCCCGTCCAGATGCACCACATGCCGTAGTCGCAGACAACTGTCGCCGTTCATGACGCATCCGTCGGGCGTATCGTAAAAATCGTCCTTTTGGGTGACGTGGCAGAGGAATTCCGCGCCCAGCCCGGCTAGTCGGGCCTTGATTTTATCATGCGAATCGACGGGGATTTTAAGCTCTTTTTCTTTCATGCCACTAAAGTATGGCATGTCGGCCGCTATTTTTCAAATTACATGGGGGCTTTTTTTGAAAAAATCCTTAAAAATTTTCTTGTCAAACTGGCGGATAGAGTGTATTATCCCTGCCCCTCCGGCAAGTTCAGGCTTGATGGAGAGTTAGCGGTGATTTTAGAAGTGTTTTGAAAGTTTTTAAAGTAAAAATAAGAGGCTGAGGTGTAAAATGCATTATCCGCATCGTATTTCAAGGCGTAAAAGAGTCCGCAAATTCGGATTTTTGGCTCGCATGCGTTCCAGCAACGGCAGAAGCATCATCAATCGCAGGCGCGCACGTAAACGTCAGGCTACCATACTCTAATCTGACCGTTTAAAATCGTTTAAGCGATTTTAAAAAATTTAAGAAATTACAAGCGTAGTGCAGCAGAAAATTTTCTGCGCTACGCTTTTTGTTTGCGCACGATGAAATTTTTATAAAAATTTCCTGCAATTTTTCTGTAGGGCGTTTTTGCGTAATATAACGTCCTGATTTTCAACACCTTCCAGCCTTCCGCCGGCGGCGAAGGCTAGCGACCTACTTTTTAAAATAAACTACATTTTGGGGGTTGATTTTTTCGTATAACACAATATATTGGGTTTCACTGTTGCAACAGGGTCTTTCTTGCCGATATTTAAGTATGAGCAATCCGGACTTTGTCGTGACATTTGGAGGCGAAGCGCATATTATGGTTGAAATCGAAAAGCGATATCGGATCCTCATCGGGTCACATTGATATTTTTCATACGATTTATTTATATTTTTAATAATAACGGTGGTAGTGTCCTCCTGCGGGAGGTGAAAAGGAGTCAGCGATGTTCGAACGGATTCGAAAGCGTGACGGAAGTGTCGCCGGATTTTTGCCCGAAAAAATTTCAAGAGCCATTTTCAAGGCGGCTCAGGCTTGTGGGGGCAATGATTACGTCAAGGCTGAACAGTTATGCGGCCAGGTGCTGAAAATCGCTGAAGGGAAGTTCGGCTCTGACGCCGTACCTGAAGTTGAGAAAATTCAGGATATAATTGAAAAAGTTCTTATAGAGAACGGCCATGCCCAGACAGCCAAGGCGTTCATCCTCTACCGTGAAAAACGCAAAGGCGCCCGCCAGTTCAACGCCCTCGTAGGCGCCACGATAGACATGTTTAACAATTATCTACAGGATCGCGACTGGCAGGCAAAGGAAAACGCCAATACGCAGAAATCGATTAACGGGTTGAATAATTACGTTCGCGAGTTTTTTACCAAAAATTACTGGCTGTACGAAGTTTATCCTCGTGAAGTTCGTGAAGCCCACGAAACCGGTGCAGCCCACATTCATGACCTTGGATTTCTTGGCGCGTATTGTGCCGGCTGGGATTTGCGTCAGCTTCTGATAGACGGGTTTGGCGGCGTTCCGGGCAAGTGCGAATCACGGCCAGCCCGCCATCTTCGCAGCTTTCTGGGCCAGATAATCAACTCCACCTTTACCACCCAGGGCGAATGTGCCGGCGCTCAGGCATGGAGCAGTTTTGATACGTATTGCGCCCCCTTTATCCGGTATGACAGACTCACATATACGCAGGTGAAGCAGGCGCTGCAGGAATTCGTGTTCAATATCAACGTGCCTACCCGCGTTGGTTTTCAGTGCCCGTTCAGCAATCTTACGTTTGACCTGAAGCCGCCGGCGACTCTTCGCGACCAGGCGGTAATCGTCGGCGGAGAGATAAAACCGGACAAATACGGCGATTTCCAGGCTGAGATGGACATTTTCAACAAAGCCTTCTGCGAAGTCATGATGGAAGGCGATTCCAAAGGCAGGGTCTTTACCTTCCCCGTGCCGACGATAAACGTCACGCGCGATTTCGACTGGGATTCGCCGTCGGTCAATTCATTTATGGACGCGACGGCCAAATACGGCATTCCGTACTTTGCCAATTACGTCAATTCCGACCTTGACCCTGAAGACGCCGTCAGCATGTGTTGCCGGCTGCGTTTGGATACCCGCGAATTGCGCAAACGCGGCGGCGGCCTTTTCGGCAGCAATCCCATGACGGGTTCTATCGGCGTTTTTACCATCAATCTGCCGCGCATAGGTTATACGACGAAAACAAAAGAGGCATTTCTGGCTCGCGTGACCGAGCTTATGCACGTCGGCAAAACGCAACTCGAAATCAAGCGGCGTATCGTCGAGGAGCAGACGGAGAACGGCCTTTATCCGTATTCGCAGTTCTACCTGAGGAACATCAAGCTCCGTACCGGCGAATACTGGACGAATCATTTCAACACCATCGGCTTGATTGGCATGAACGAAGCGATGCTCAATTTTATGGGCTGCGGCGTCGTGAGCCAGAAGGGTTTGGAGTTCGCGCTGGAAATCATGCAGCACATGCGCGATGAGCTGGCGAAGATACAGGAAGAGACCGGCCATATTTATAACCTTGAAGCCACTCCCGCCGAAGGTACGAGCTATCGCCTGGCCAAGCTAGACAGGGAACGATATCCTGAAATCATAACTGCCGGCGATGAAGTGCCTTACTATACAAATTCGTCTCAGCCGCCGGTCGGCTATACGGAAGATATTTTTGAAGTTCTGGAAAATCAGGATGAATTGCAGTCGATGTATACCGGCGGAACGGTGCTGCATCTGTATCTCGGCCAGAAAGTTGAGAGTCCTGAGCTCTGCAAACGGCTGATACAGAAAATCTTCAAAAAATACAAACTGCCGTATATATCGATTACGCCTACGTTCAGCATATGCAACCAGCACGGCTATATTGCGGGCGAGCATTACCATTGTCCGTATTGCGATTCAAAAACCGAGGTCTGGTCGCGCGTTACGGGCTATCTCCGGCCGATAGAAAATTATAACAAGGGCAAAAAAGCAGAGTATCTTGAACGTAAAAAATATGTAATGCCCAAGCTGGTTGAAGTGTGATGAATTCGGCAGCCGGATGCGGTAGTAGGGGTATATGGTTTCCGTGAGTTTTATTATTGTTTATAGCCGTTATGTGAATGATATATGAGAATAGCAGGGATAGAAAAAAGTTCGTTTGTGGATTATCCTGGCAGGCTGGCGACGGTGCTGTTTACGCCGGGCTGTAATCTTGACTGTTTTTACTGTCATAACCGGCATTTGCTGGCTGCTCTTGACGAAGAAAAATTTTACGCTCCGCAGGATATTCTGAATTTTCTCAGGTCGCGGCAGGGGCTTATTGACGCAGTTGTGATATCCGGCGGCGAGCCCACTCTTCAAAACGACCTGTTCGAATTCATGTATCAGATTCGTCAGATGCGTTTTGAAATCAAGCTGGATACCAACGGTTTGCGGCCCTGGATTGTCAAATCGCTCATTACGCACAAACTTGTCGATTTCATAGCGATGGACATAAAAGCGCCGCTGCATAAATATTTTCGCATAGTCAACAGTGATGTGCCGCAGGAAATTCTGCGGGAAAGCATAGACCTGATAATGTCCAGCAATGTCGAATATGAATTCCGCACGACGGTAGCCCCCATGCTTACCATGTCGGACATTCTGGATATTGCCACTATGATAAAAGGCGCTAAGCGCTACGCTCTTCAGCAATATCGTCAGCCAGGAACAGCCGTGGATATGTTTGGAGTGGTGAGATATCCTGACCCGCATCCGGTGAGTTTTCTGCATCAGGCGCATGAGCTTATAGCCAAATTTGTTCAGCATTGCGAAATTCGTGGCCTTGGCGGCGATCAGCCCAAACCGGTGACGTTGGCGTATGAACCTTCAGCCATAGACGAGCCGGTCAATTTTTAGGTGGCATTTTTTCAGTTGGTTTTCCGGCCGGTGTTTGCGTGTCATATTCGACGACGAAAGAGATGACGTTGTTCTGATTGATGTCGTTCCATTGGCCGCCGCAGCCGATTCCTCCTCTAAGCGGCCATTTTTCAGCCGCGATTGCTACTGCGTTTTGAGATGAGTTGTAATTGTCGGGCTCATGTCCCAATTTGCCGGCGCCCCAGTTGACGTACATCGAATCTACAGCATGGCCGGCGTGGCCGCCCGTCCAGAATTTTTGAGCAGATATTTTAGTGGAACTCGCCCAGTAGAATTCACCTTCGCTGGCCATGTCGTTGCCGCCCAGCCAAGCATAACAGGCTCCGCCGCCGTCTCGTGCGGCACTGCCGATGCCGCCGAGATAACCAGCCTTGTCAAATACTTTGTGTATTACAGAATATATGGCGGCATTTTCAGCGGCTGAATTCACGTTTGACAAATAACCTCTGGCGATGCCTATGGAAGTGGATGCCGCAAATTTTCTGGCGTCGTCCCATGTCCGCATGTCTTTTCCGAAATACAGCCTGTATGTATGGCCGCCGTATGTGAACGATTGATATTCTGCCCGAACCGGCGCAATAATTACGACACTGCACGCAATCAGGATGATGATTATTTTCATATTCGCACCTTCATAAAACATTTTATAATATAAATTATAGCAGTCTGGGGAGGTTTTTGGGACTGTTCCGCAAAATTGCTCGATTTAGGCAACGCCCATGTTTTGGGGATAGGTTCTAGAATCACTAAGATTATATCAAAAAAGAGAATATCCTTTTGGCGGTTTTGCACGGTAATCGTACGTCTTTTTAGAAGTGATAGTTTTAGGTCGTTTAGAGCTTCTAACAAAATGATATTGCATTCGGCTTGTTGGTTGAATGTCTGGCGGCGTCAGGCTGCATCGCAAGCCCTATAAGGCTATCTGCTTCGCCTTCCTTGCCAGCCAATCAACCAACTACGCCTCGGTGCGACATCTCATTTTGTTAGAAGCTCTTAATTAAGAGCGATTTCACGCTCCATCTTAAACAGCGGTTCATGTACGTTCAGATTCACATTTTTCTTTAAATATTCAACGAAGTGGCATTATTAACGATTGTGTCCATCAAGAGCATTTTGATGTTCGTTCCAGTATTCCATTGCGAAGAAAAGGCCGGCGTAGACTTTCAGGTCGACGACATGGCCGTGGGCTATCTTGTCATTCAGCCATGTTCGAACATGGGCTAGCGGCACTTCGTAAACTTTAATGTTCTCGCCTTCTTCCGGATTGCCGCCGCCGTTGCCGACTTTTTTCAAGCCGGTCGCGAGAAGCATATGCACTTCCAGGGTGTTTGAGCCGGCGTTGGGGGCAGCTTTTATCGCAATGGTGATGTTTTTGGCGTCGTAGCCGGTTTCCTCGATAAGTTCGCGACGAGCCGCCTCTATTATGTTTTCGTCTTTGATGTGTTCCTTGTCGCCTACCAACCCTGCCGGTATTTCAAAAACCTGCTTGTCAGCCGGCACACGGTATTGCTCGATAAGTACCATCCTGCCGTCGTCGGTTACGGGGATAATCAAAACGACGTCGGAAAACCCCACCGGCTCTACATACTCCCAGCCTTTAGCCTTGACCATACGATAATATTTACCCTCGCCCAATACTTCCTTGCTATGCATTTATTATCACTCCATTGAATTCTTGCTGACGGCAGGGCGAAAAACTTGTATTTTTACGCCATTATTATTAAAATACCCCGCTTGATGTCTGGTTTCAAGAGTAATCAGCCTCAATATGGCCGTACAGCCGTAAAACAATGTGATTTTTATAATCCATCTCCAATGAATTGTCGCTGGCTGTGATTTTTTTAATGGATTTTGTCGGCGACATAGGCTGTACCCCGAATGAAAAATGTGAAAAACCAAAGTTTCCTGCGAAATTTTGTCAAGAAAATGCTTTTTATGAGGAAAGAATGATGGCAACACATATTGGAAAGGCTATCGACCCTGAGCTGAGCCAGAAGATAGCGACCACTATCCGCTTTCTTGCCGCCGATGGCGTACAGAAAGCCAAATCCGGCCACCCCGGCATGCCGATGGGCTGTGCGGATATCGCGACCGTGCTTTTAACCCGCGTCCTTCGAATAGATCCGTCCGATACCAACTGGTTTAATCGTGACCGGTTTGTTCTCTCCGCCGGCCACGGCAGTATGCTGATATATTCCATGCTTCACCTGGCTGGTGTTTTGTCTATGGATGACCTCAAGCAGTTCCGTCAGTATGGCTCGAAGACGCCTGGCCATCCTGAAGTGCATGACGTGCCGGGTGTCGACGTGACTGGTGGGCCGCTGGCTGCGGGTTTTGCCACGTCAGCTGGCCTTGCTCTTGCCGAGCGTATGCTGGCACAGCGTTACAGCGACGACGTGATTGATCATTTCACCTACGTCATCATGGGCGACGGCTGCCATATGGAAGGGCTTTCCCAGGAAGCCGCCTCTTTTGCCGGCCATCTCAAGCTGGGCAAGATTATTGCCTTTTACGACGACAATGAAATAAGCATCGAAGGCAGCACGAACATAGCGTTTACCGAAAATGTCAACAAGCGATATGAAGCCCTAGGCTGGCATGTTCAGGATATAGACGGCCACAATCACGACGCGATTGCCGCCGCGGTTGAAGAGGCACAGAATGACCCGCGGCCGAGCCTGATAGTCTGCCACACCGTCATTGGCCGCGGCGCCCCGAAAAAGCAGGGTACTGCCTCCAGCCACGGCGAGCCGCTCGGCGAAGAGGAAATCCTCGCCGCCAAGAAGGCTATCGGCTGGTCGGAAGAGACATTCTACGTGCCGTGTGAAGTTTACGATTATTTCAAGACCCGCCGCGCGGAATGGGCCGCCATTCGCAAGGAATGGGATGCCAAGTTAGCCGGCTTGGAAAAATCCGAGCCGAAGGCTGCTGCCGAAATCAAGCGCATCATCGCCGGTGAAATGCCGGCAAATTGGGAAAAAGCACGGCCGACTTTCCCGGCTGACCCCAAAGGCATGGCCAGCCGCGCGTCGAGCGGCAAAGTGCTCAACGCATTCGCCGCGGTTATCGACGAACTCGTGGGCGGTTCTGCCGACCTTGCTCCGTCGAACAAGTCGGAAATGACTGCCGGCAAATGGAACGGCTATGTTTCGGCGGGCGAATATTTCAATCGCAACATACATTTCGGCGTTCGCGAACACGCTATGGGAAACATAGTCAACGGCTTGGCGCTGCACGGCCTGATACCGTTTGGTGCGACGTTCCTTGTGTTCCACGACTACATGCGTGCCGCCGTTCGTCTGTCCAGCATCATGCACTGCCGCAGCATATGGCTGTACACGCATGACAGCTTCTACGTCGGCGAAGACGGCCCGACTCATCAGCCGGTCGAACAGCTTGCCTCGTTGAGAGCTATTCCGCGGCTGCACCTTATGCGGCCGGCTGACGCCAACGAAGTTGCCTACGCCTGGCAGCATGCGCTGTCTCGCAAGGATGCCCCTACTGCCTTTGCGATGACTCGCCAGGATTTGCCCACGCTCGACCGCGAAAAATACGCATGTGCGTGCGGCACTCTAAAGGGCGGTTATGTGCTGAGTGACGATGAAAACGCGGAAATCATGTTTATTGCCACCGGCAGTGAAGTTTCGCTGGCTCTGAGCGTGGCGGAAGAACTCCGCACGCAGGGCCGCAAGGTACGCATTGTCTCCATGCCGTGTCTGGACCTTTTCCGTGAACAGCCGGCCGATTACCAGGCTGCCGTCATTCCGGCATCCATCACCAGGCGGGTCGTGCTCGAAGCGGGTATCCGGCAGGGCTGGGAAGGCTATCTGGGAAGCGACGGCATATTCGTCGGCAAGGAAGATTTCGGCACTAGCGGGCCGTACAAGGTGTTGGCGGAAAAGTTCGGCTTTACAAAAGAAGCTGTTCTGGCGAAGATAAAAGCCGCCAAATTCTAATCGCAAGGTTTTTTTAAAATATGTCGTTTTGTGATTCTACGGTTTTTTAAAAAACTGTAGATAAAAACATCTGCCGTCAGGCGGACAGGCAGGCGATAGCCTGATAAGTGTGATGCACGGGTTTTGACCCGTAGAAATTTAATGCACTCCATTCAAAGCCCGGTCATTCGATGGCCGGGCTTTGAACATTTTTTAACGTGATGAATTTAACGTGAATATTTTAGCTTTATGTGTTAAAATACACGGTTTTACGAGATTACTGAAATGCCTACTTATGATTACGAATGCAGTGAATGCGGCCACCGTTTTGAGAAGTTTCAGGGCATGACTGCGAAGCCCATAAAGAAATGTCCCAAATGTGGAAAAATGAAGCTTAGAAGGCTCATCGGGATTGGTGCTGGTGTGATATTCAAGGGCAGCGGCTTTTATCAGACGGACTACCGCTCCAGCGGCTACCGTGAAGCCGCCAGAAAAGATACCTCATCCTCATCTGCTTCCGCATCCTCAGCCGGCGGAAGCAAAACGACTGTAAATAGCGACAAAACCGACAAAAAAGCCTCGAAAAAATAACCGCTATAAGGTAAATTTGATGGCTGGACAAATATCGTGGATTTGCACACCCCCGATTAGGAGTGGAATATGAACGACAGATTCATGAACGAGGCCATCATCGAAGCCAGGCGAGGCCTTGCCGACGGCGGCATACCTGTTGGTGCAGTGCTTGTTTATCATGACGAAATAATCGGCAGAGGCCATAACCGGCGCGTACAGCGCAGCAATCCGATACTTCACGCCACGATTGCCGCCGTAGAAAACGCCGGCTGTCAGCCGGCAGGCGTATATCACGCAAGTACACTCTATACCACCGTCTCGCCGTGCATGATGTGCAGCGGCACGATAATGCTTTACGGCATCGGCGGCGTGGTGATAGGCGAAAACAGGTCTTTCCAGGGCGAAGAAGAACTTCTGCGGCAGCGCGGCGTAAAGGTGACCGTTCTGCAGGACAGGGACTGCATCCGGATGATGGACGAATTCATAAACAATAATCCGCATCTGTGGCTGGAAAATATCGGCAGGAAATAGCGAGGCTTTGCCGGCTGACGGTTTGAAGTAGCGCATACGATTTTTGCATATTGAAAATTTCGGCGAAACAGATACACAAAGAAAGAAAACATGTCCTTATTACCCATAGTATCAATCATAGGCCGGCCCAATGTGGGCAAGAGCAGTCTTTTCAACCGGCTGGCCGGCCGAATGCTGTCCATTGTGGCTGACAGACCCGGCGTGACGCGAGACCGGTTAAGTGCGCCGGTAGCGCTGGGCGATGGCGAAAAAGCCCGCTACGTCGAACTGATTGATACGGGCGGCATGGGCATTGAAGATAGTGATAACCTTACGGACGACGTGGAGTTTCAGATTCGTTCCGGCATTGATATGTCGGATGTGATTATTTTCCTGGTCGATGCCCGCGAAGGAATTGTTCCGCTGGACAGCCTGGTAGCCCAAAAACTTCGTCGGAGCAATAAACCTGTCATATTCGCAGCCAACAAGGTTGACGAAGCGAACCTTACGAGCGAAATCGGCGAGATGGGTCGCCTGGGTTTTGGTGAGCCCATAGCTCTCAGTGCGACTCATGGCCGCGGCGTAAGAGACCTGTTGGACAGAATAGAGCGTGAATTGAAGGACGTGCCGCCAGTTCGGCCGGCGGAGGCTGTAATGCAGCTGGCTATCGTCGGCAAACGCAACGCGGGCAAAAGTACGCTCATAAACGCTTTGTGCGGCGAAAAACGGGTTATCGTTTCCGAAGTGCCGGGCACTACCCGCGACAGCGTGGATGTGCGGCTCTGCTTCAATGGGAAAGAAATACTGCTCATCGATACCGCCGGTGTGAAACGAAAGAAAAAACTCGCGGATGAGATCGAATTTTATTCACAGCACAGGGCGTTGCGTTCAGTTCGCCGCGCGGACGTGACGGCGATGGTGATAGACGCCTCCGTGCCGGTGTCCCAGATAGACAAAGACCTCGCCGGCACGATTGCCGCGGAATTCAAACCTGTTCTTATAGTCGTGAACAAGTGGGATTTGGCGAAAAATGCTGCTTCCACGGACGATTATGCCGAATATTTCGGCAAAACTTTTCCTGAACTTTCGTTCGCTCCGATAATTTTTACGACGGCTACGCAAGGCATGAACGTCAAGACGGTTCTCGATATTTCTTCTGAACTCTGTGCGCAATCTCGACATCGCGTGACGACTGGCCAGCTTAACGCAGCTATCGAGGCGATAACGTCCAAACGCGGCCCAAGTCACAAAACCGGCACAAAACCGCCCAAGATATTCTATTCGTCGCAGATAGATATCGAACCGCCGACAATCGTGATGTTCGTGAACGACGCTCGCAGTTTCGACAAGGTTTATCAGCGTTTTCTGGTCGGCCGGCTGCGTGAGTACCTGGCGTTTTCAGAAGTGCCGATACGTTTGATGCTTCGCGGGAAGGAGACGTATCGGGCTTATATGGACAAGAAAAACAGGCCCCGGGAATGATGAGGTATTTGGGGACAATTCTGGTATTAAATCTCTGTCTGGCCAGCCTTGCCTGGCCGGATGCAATCGCGTTTTTCCGCGAAAAACAGGCTCCGACGGGTGGATGGGACGTTTCGCCTGCGTTGTATGCCGACGGGGCTGGCGATGGCCTGATAGTATGGGCTGCATTAGTCAACGGCGTTTCGCCCAAATCTCCATGGCTGCATCGTGCGACGGATAATCTTATGGCTGCCAGGCCGAAGACCGTGTTCAGCCGCGCGATGCGAATAATGGCTATGACGGCTGACGCTGCGGCGGCGGATAGAAAAATCATTTCTGAAGACGTCGCGTGGCTGAGCGATTTGCAGTCGCCCGACGGCGGATGGCCTGCTGGTCGCGATTCTTCGCCTGACAAACTTGATACGCTGGATACGGCGTGGGCAGTGCTTGCTCTGGACAGGGCTCAAAGCGTGGGCGGCGTAGCTGTGAATAAAGCGGTTTTTCAACGAGCCGTAAAATTCTTCCAGACTGCCGTGAATGATGACGACGGCTACGGTTATGATTGGCCAAAGGCACGGCCTGACCGGCTGCGTGGCCAGTCGCACTCGCTGACTACGGCTGCCGCGATAGCTGCTCTGGACGTTTTGAACAAATATGTCGGCGGGCAGGATGAAGACGCCGATATGCCGGAATCATTGGCGGACAGTGCCCGTGGCTGGCTGAGCGGCAAAGATTCGCCCATGAAAATTGAAAACTGGTACTGGGGTTCTCAGCCGCTGGGCCAGTATCGTTATTTTCTGGCCAGGGCAACCGTTGACAGGCAGGCTGTGACGGATGCGATATGCTCCGTTCAGGACAAGAATAAATGCACGCCGGCTAACGGATTGGCGGAGGGCAGGCTGATGTCGACTGCCTGGGCGATACTGACGCTGGCGGAAAATTCATCGCCAAAGACTGCTGCCCTCGCCACAACGAATGCGAATATGAAAAATAGCGACGTCAGTCTGCCGCGGACTTATATTCCGAAACTGGTCAGGGAAATTTACGTCGCATCGTGGTCGCCGCGCGATAATTATCCGTCGCGTGCCTCTGAAGTGCTGGCTGACGAACTCCGCGATGCGTACAGTCTGGGGCTGGAGTGTATTGCGTTGGATTCGCCCGATAAGCTCGAAGGCCAGGGTGCTCGGCTTTTATGGTGTACCGGCTTTCCGGCTGAAATAGATATTAAATATCAGTCGCAATTACTGCGATTCATAGCGGACGGCGGCGTGGTGTTGCTGGATTCGGCTGACGATGTGGAATATGACTCTGCCGCATCCGTTTTGCGAAAGATGTTCGGCGATGCAGCGTTTTATCCTGTGACTGCGTCTATGCCGCTGGCGACGGGCAATTTTGGCGGCGGCGTGGGGCTTGACGTTACGGATAAGCTCGGCTGCGAGAAAAAACTGTCACGGCCGCTGCTGATGGCGGTGGTTAAAAACGGCAGAACAGTGGCGGTTCTGTCGGCTGTGCCGCTGGCGAAAATAGCGTCGGGCAATTTCGTTCAAGATAATCCCCCAATGCAATCGTCCGACGCTAAAGAAATTCTGCTTAATATTATCCTGTTTGCCGATACGCAATAAAAATCAATGTCCTTTAATGCCGTTGGCTTTTGGCGAGAAGTCATTGATGCTGAGGTCGGCTGCCAGATTTACATCATGGTATGCATAATGGCTGGTGAGTTCGCCTTTCCAGTCATAACCCCATATCTCAAGCGGCAGAAGGTTGTCCAATTCGATGTAGACGACGGTCTTCATCGCCGGATATTCAGGGCGATAGGGCAGGTGGCGTTCGATTACCAGACAATCATGGCCGTCGATTTTTGCCATGCCTGCAAATTTCATTTCACATTCGCCGTGGGCTGCGGCGTCTTCGTATACTTCAATAAGGCTTAGCAGTGTGTTTCGGAAGCCGAACTGCGTGCACGGCTTGAGTGTGTTCTGCATGACGTCATCGCCGTCGGGCAGGCGAAGCACCGAGCCGCCTACCAGCCACTGAAGGAAACCGCTCGTCGGCCGAACGACCATCTGGCAACGGCCTTTGGAGTTGGGGAATTTGCCTTCGACATATACGATGGCGTCGGCTTTGGGGGCGTTCTTTACCCACGTCATTGCCACGCAGAACGGCTCGGCGAGGAATTTAACGTCGACATGCTGTTCCTCGTGAAGCCTGCCGCGGAGTTTTTCCTGCTTTATAAAGCGGCAGGTATACGACTTGATATTCTTTTTATCGTATTCCGCCAGCGCCATCTTTAGCAGGCCTATGTGGTCTGTTTCGGCAAGACGCCGAATCTCTTCGAGCCTGCTGGGCTGTTTTGTTACGATTTTGATATTTTTTACCGGTACTATCGCAACTTCTTCGCCAGCCTGTGGAGTTGCGACCGTGCTTCGGGCAAAATAAAGGCTGCCCGCGATGATGCAACTTACTACGATAAGAAGTAATCCGCTTCTCGCCGTACCCGGTATGATTCGCTTAAAAAACCTTTTCATATAACACCTCATTGTAAACAGCCTGCCAGTACATTGCAGCGCACGCAAGCATGTCCAACAATAATCGTCACATTAATATCTATCGGCGTTTTGGGTCAGCCGCCTGAAGATATTATTAACTTGGCATTATACCCAATTCAAAGAGCCGGCGTTTAAGATTTTTCAACTTTTTTGGTGAAGTTTCGATTAAAACTTTTTTGACAAAAATGCCTGTTTTTAATGTAACACATTGTTATTGAAATTGTTATGAAAAATACCGTCTTTGCGGCGATTATAGCCCAATCAGCCCTGAATCCGACAATGCAGGGAATTTTCTGCGCCATTGCCGTATTTCCTGCGGGTCGAATTCGCATGAAAATACGCCCTGTTCGCCGCCGGCGTCCAGTATCAGACGGCCTTCCGCGTCGAAAATGCAACTGCCGCCGATATGCTTCGTATGCGGGTCACAACCGATTCTGCTTATTCCTACGACGCATGCCTGATTTTCGATTGCCCTTGCCTGCAGCAGGGTTCGCCAGTGAGTCTGCCGGCTTTCGGGCCACGAGGCAGGTACGATGAACATTTCCGCCCCCAGCCGAATCGCCTGCCTGAAAAGTTCCGGAAATCGCAAATCGTAGCAGACCAGCGTCGCTACTTTTACGCCGCATATGTCCGTAACGGAACAGTTATGGCCGGCGGCGTAATGTCGGTTTTCTCCGCTGAGTGTAAAAAGTTTCTGTTTTGCGTATTCGTGCAGCAGATTGCCGGCTGGGCTGAAAATGACGCAGCAGTTTTTCCCGCCTCGCACCATTCCGCCTGAAACGTAACATTCCCAGCGGCGGGCGATGCTGGCTAAAAACGCCGAGACGTCATTTTCGATGGCTGTGCCCAAGCTGGAATTGTCGGTAAAGCCCGTTGCGAACATTTCGGAGAGAAAGACCAGGGAATTTGCGGCTGGCGGTTTACGCTCAAGCAGGGCGGTTATGTTGTCAAAGTTAGCCTGCGGATTTTCCCATGCGTTGTCAATCTGTACCAGGTTCAGTTGCACTGTTTTCTCCTTGAGAACAACTTTTTTATCAAATCAAAAATTCGGAATTTCGCATAAGTTTGACCTATTTCGATGAATAATGCAATAATTGTCCTTAAAAACAGTTATACTATAAAAGAATGCAGAGTTCCGAACTTGACAATTTTGTGACACTTGCCCAGCAGGGCAGGCCGGACGGAGTGGAATGGATAATGAGGCAATATTCATCCCGTCTGTACGGTTATTTTCTGCGTTCGACGGGCTGTATGCATGAGGCTGAAGACCTCATGGGCGAGTTGTGGGTACGGCTGCTTCGTACGTTGGGCAGCTATTCGCATACCGGCCGGTTTGACCAGTGGCTGTTCAGGATAGCAGCCAATCTTGTGCGTGACCGCATACGGCGAAAAGTGGCCAGAGGCACAATAATGAGCCTCGATTCCGGCAGTGAAGGTGCGACGCTCGACCACGTCGATATCGACCAGCCTGAGCCGATAGAGGTTCTCAAAAGCGTCGAGGCACGCCATGCTGTGCAGGCTGCTCTTGCAAAACTTGACGAAAAGACCCGCGAAATGATACTGATGCGACATTTCGGGCAGATGAGTTTCGCTGAACTGGCAAAAGAGTTCAACTGTCCCATAGGGACCGTATTGGCCCGCGTGCACAGAGGCCTTCAAAAACTCCGGCAGATGCTGGAAGGATACGAACAGTGAACTATTCAGAAAAAAATTATGAAAACGTAGCCCACTATATGGACGGCGAAAATGTGGCATTGAATGATATCGAACAGCAACTTCTTGCCGCAGTCGGCGATGACATTCGGGCGACTGCCACCGTGCTGGATGCAAGCGTAGATAGCGAGGTCATGGAGCGGGTTCTGCGGCGGCACAGGAACAGGAAATCGCCGTGGCGTATATATGCCGCTGTCGCGGCGGCGGTGTTGATAGTGGCGACTGCCGGCTGGATGTTTTTTGGGGTAAATATGGACGATGCCGGCAAATCGCCGTCGACTCCGACATCTGCGTCGGTGGCGGTGGTAAATACTACGACGAATGAAGTAGTCGAGACGCTCGCCGCCGTGCAGTCCATCATGGACGCCCAGCAGGAATTGGACATTATGGCGATGCTGGTGCAGAATGACGACAATACCGCCTCCACTACGACTACGACGACATCTGATAATGATATCTGGGACATGAACGCCTGGGCAAATGACCTGGCGGGATAATCAATCGGGCAGCTTTGTGAAGCGCCCTGGTTTATTTTTTATCGCGTCATGGTATCAAGTATGCGCAGATAAGTTTCATAGCGGCAGTGTGGGATTCTGCCGTCATTTACCGCTTCGACGACAGCACAGCCGGGTTCGTGCGTATGTGTACAGTCGCTGAATTTGCAGCCGGCGGCGAATTCCTCTATTTCCGGGAAATACCAGCATAATTCGTCGGCGGTCATGTCCAGCCCAAGTTCCCTTATACCGGGCGTGTCTACCAGAATGCCGCCGCAGTCGAGAGAATAAATTTTCGCCTGACTGGTCGTATGACGGCCTCGCAGGTCTTTGGCCCGCACGTCGCGAGTCGGAGCGTTAGCCTGCGGCACGAGAGAATTCACCAGCGTACTTTTGCCGACGCCCGAAGCGCCGGCTAATACGCATCGTCGGCCAGCCAGGATTTTTTTCAGTTCATCCAGTCCGCTGCCTGTCAGGGCCGATGTATACGCTATCTGGGTATTCTGCAATTCGCGAATGGAGGCGAATGCGTCATCGGCAAGCCGGCCGATGTCCGTCTTGTTGATTACGAGAATGGGCTGCATGCCTCCGCGCTGTGCGGCGATGAGAAACCGTTCGACGAGGCCGGGCCGGAATTTCGGCTGTTCGACGGCTGAGACTATCAGCAGCGTGTCCATGTTTGCAGCGATGACTTTTATCTGTGTATCGTCTGCATATTCGTTATTCCGTTTGCGGCTGCGCGGCTGGGGGCGGGCCAGCAGGGAACGCCGCGGACTCCGCGAGAGTATCATGCCGTCCATCCGGTTGCGGTCCATGCCCAGTTGGCCGTCGGCGTGCTCTTCGGGTATAAGTGCGACGGTGACGTCGTCACCGATGGCCAGCGGCGAATAATTCTCAGACCCTTCTGGCGGCCGATAAGTTTTCGCCAGGCTGCAGAACAGGTCGTCTTTGGCAAATCCGTCGCATTGCACCAGAACGCCGCGCTGAAATACGCCCGTGACTAGGCCGGCGACTTTTTTCAGATGTTCCAGGTCAGCGGCACTGTCGCAAAAGCTGTCTTCGCGAAGTTTGACGGCTCGGCCGGAAAACTTCTGTCTGTCGCCGGCTATCGCGTCAACGTCCCTGCCTTCGACGAAACTGCTGTGCCACTGCTTGTAGCGTCGCAGGGATTTGCCCTTAAATTTTCTGTTTTTTGTCACAGATGAATTTATACGCTGCAATCTGCTTGACAACAACTCTTTTTCCGCCGAAAATTCCGGTGATGAATGATTCGGTAAAATCCGTTCCTGTCATAGGCCTTGTCGGCGGTGTAGGCAGCGGCAAAAGTGCGGCGGCTGATATTTTTCGGTCGTTAGGCTGCGAAGTCATAGATGCCGACGCAGTCGGCCATGAAGTTCTGCAGCTGCCGCAGGTGGCGGCTGAACTTGGTAAAATTTTCGGCCGACAGATTTTTGATGCGGAAAACCGTATCAGCCGGCCGGCTTTGGCGAAAAAAGTGTTCGGCTGTCGGAATGCTGAAAATCTCCACAGACTTGAGGCTGTCGTTCATCCTGTGATGTGGGAGCGGTTCATGGCTGCCATCCGTGACGCAGCGAATAAAGGCGTTATCGCCGTCGTGCTCGATGCGGCAGTGCTGTTCGAAGCCGGCTGGGACAGCCTCTGTTCATGCACGATTTTTGTGGATTCGGCGGCTGACGTCCGCCGCCGGCGAGTTTTGCAGACTCGCGGCTGGGATGAAAATAAATGGCGGCAGCGGGAAAATTCACAGTTTTCACTTGACAAAAAAGCCGCGCAATGTTGTTATAAACTCTACAACGACAGTGACATTCCCCACCTGAAATTACAGGTAAAAAGCCTACTGGATCAAATCACCGGCAACTAAGTTTTTTGCATCCTGTTGTTTTTCCCGTGTTGAGGGCAATGGCGGAGTGTTGTTATTTCAATTCTTCCGGTTTGCATGCCTTTTGTGTTTTGGCGATAAATGCCGATGGCTTAGAGCATTGAAAAGTTGAGAGTTCCTGTTTTTGCGCTAGTGGGTTTGTTTGTGGCAAGGAAGGAAAATGAGGCATATTTGGTGATATTCCTAAAAAAATTCTGACGCAGCCACGAACAAAGCAAACCAGCAAAAAATGAATTATCAAGGTTAAAATGCTCTGGAGGCCTGCATGCCGTCAAATGCTTACATGGTATACTTGCGATAAATACGTATTATTATATTTTTCAGGAGATTGTCGAACATGGCCAAAGCTGCCAATAAAACAAGTGCTGCGCCCGAAAAGAAGGCTGTCAGAAAGAAGTCGACTGCCCAATCCGGCCCGGCGAAAGCCGTAAAAAAAACGTCCGAGCAAAAGGCTATGACCGGCAGCCTTTTCGGAGAGATGAATGAATCGTCGGCAGTTGGCATCCAAGCCGTGGAAGAAATGGCTGATGCCGTCGCACAGGTTCGCCAGGCAATGCAGGCTGAAACGGCAGGTCAGCCTTTGGCTACTGCGACTCAGCCGGAAGAGAAACCAGCCAAAAAACGCAGGGGCCGCCCTCCTAAAAGCGCCAAATCCCCCGATTCTGCTCCGCAGGAAGCGTTGTTGCCGCAAGACGCTCCGACGGCAGTCGAAGTGCCTCAGATTCAAGCCGATTCCCAGCCTGCTGAAGAAAAGCCTGCCCAAAAACGCAGAGGCCGTCCGCCGAAAAATAAACAGACGCCGCCGCTGACCACCCCTTCCCAAACATCGTCTGCCGACGAGGAAACCAGCCCCGTAACCGTAGCGGACGAAAAACAGGCTGCCGATGACGTTATAGTTACGGAGGAATCGTCGCAATCGCATGTTGAAACGCCCGAAGAACTCAACGCCAAGTATGAGGAAATCAAACGGGGCGCTTTACATATAAATCAGTTACAGAAGATGGCTGTGCCGGAATTGCATGAACTGGCTCGCAAAGAGGGCATTACCGACCATGCAGCCATGAATCGCAAGGAACTGGTGTTCCATATAATCAAGGCACGCATAATGCAGAACGGCATGACGTTCGGCGAGGGCGTGCTGGAGATTCTGCCGGACGGGTTCGGTTTCCTGCGAAGCTCCGATTACGATTTTCTGCCCAGTCCGGATGACATTTACGTTTCGCCGAGTCAGATTCGTCGTTTCGGCCTCAAACAGGGCAATATAGTCTCTGGCCAGATTCGGCCGCCGAAAGACATCGAAAAATATTTTGCCCTGCTTCGCGTTGAAGCCGTCAATCACGAATCCCCCGACAGGCTGGATAACCAGACGGGCTTTGAAGAACTTACGCCGATGTTTCCTGAAAGACGTATTTTTCTGGAAACCGACCCCAAAGACCTCAATACGCGGGTGGTCAATCTGGTTACGCCTATCGGCTTTGGCCAACGTATGTTAATCGTGGCTCAGCCGCGCACGGGCAAAACCATACTTATGAAAAAAATCGCCAACGCGATAACGACTAACCATCCGGACGCCCATGTTGTAATTCTGCTGATAGACGAACGGCCTGAGGAAGTAACCGACATGCGTCGCAACACCAAAGCCGAGGTCATCTCCAGTACGTTCGATGAGCCGTCCACTCGTCACATTCAGATTGCCGACATGGTTCTCGCAAAAGCCAAGCGCATGGTGGAATTCGGCAAGGATGTCGTGATTCTGCTGGACAGCATTACGCGTCTGGCACGTGCGTACAACGCCAACGCGCCGCATTCCGGCAAGATTCTTACCGGCGGCGTCGATGCTTCTGCATTGCAGGAGCCCAAGAGGTTTTTCGGCGCGGCTCGCGCGGTTGAGGAGGGCGGCTCGCTTACGGTTATCGGCACGGCACTCATCGACACCGGCAGTCGCATGGACGAGGTTATTTTTGAAGAATTCAAAGGCACCGGCAACAGTGAGCTTCACCTTGACCGCCGCCTGAGCGACAGCCGCATTTATCCGGCTATCGACATCAACCGCTCCGGCACGCG
This sequence comes from uncultured Planctomycetaceae bacterium, assembly GCA_964536835.1. GTDB lineage: Bacteria > Planctomycetota > Phycisphaerae > SM23-33 > SM23-33 > DAONFI01. Next base: position 83,395 of record CAZIAZ010000003.1, read on the forward strand.
AAAGGAAGAACTGCTGCTCGACCCGACTGAAAACAAGCTGGTTCAGCGCATGCGTAGAGTGCTGGCTGACATGCAGCCGGCTGAGGCGATGGAACTTCTCCTGACGCGACTGGCTAAAACTTCCAGCAATGCCGAATTCCTGCTGTCCATGAAGATAGACTAAAACCTATCCCCAAAACCTTGGCTGCCTGCAATCGGCTCTTTTGCAGCCTGGCGGC
>CAZIAZ010000004.1:0-83557 GCA_964536835.1 uncultured Planctomycetaceae bacterium
AGCAGGGAAACTTGCAGCAAGCTTCAAAAGGAAAATAATTTTGAGAACCGCTCTAGAGCATGTTAAATTTGAAATTGCGCCTTGTTGCGTCGTTGAGGACGAGGCTGGCAAGGAAGGCGAAGCAGGCAACCTTTTTAACATAGCAACTTCAATATTTAAGCTTGTAGCGAAGCTTTCGAAAATTTCAATGGATAAAATTTTCGATATTGAAAAAGGTTTCCGATGCAGCCTGACGTAGCCAGCCGACGCCGCAAACAGCAACAAGCGCAAAGTCAAGTTTAATATGCTCTAAAAATCGCCAGTAATCGACATCACGGTTTGACGATGACTTTAGTGCCTATTGGTATGCGCGGATAAAGTTCGCGAATATCATTGTTTTCCAGTGCAATGCAGCCGGCTGTCGAACGTCCGCCTTGCCGTACGCCGTGAATCATGACCTCGCCTCCCAGCTTGGTGTTCCACGGCGGCTGCCGTTTCATGTTGAGTTCGGAAATTATGTGGCTGTATTCATTCTGGCTGATAAGCCCCGTGCGAAGGCCGCGCCTTGCATCATCATATTCCGGATAACTCAGGCCCAGCGACAGCACAAAACGCGATTTGGGGTTTTTGACGCAGATATAGAATTCACCTTCAGGCGTTTTGCGGTCGCCGCTTTTTTCCTTGTCGCCAGGATTACTGCCGGTCGAAGCCTGATATGTCCTGAGCAATTTACCGCCATCATAAACTTCCAGTATCTGCCTGGATTTTATGACTATTATTTTGGGGTTTTTAATGACCTTCGGCAACGGCGGCCCTGCGGCAGCCGAGTTTTTGTCCGATTTATTTTCTTCGCTGAAAATCTGCCAGGAAGACGAATCACCCTGTTCGTTCAAATCTGAAATTTCAGGAGTAGACGGCTCTGCAGCATCGGGGCTGGCTGAAGACAGTTTCGCAGGGACAGCTTCTTCAGCCGGTTGAGATTGAACGCACGCAACCGCTGCGGCGGCTGGCACTGATTCGATTTTCACCGGTGTGTCCGATTCAACCCTGGTTTGGGCGAAGAGCGGTCTTGCTGAATGGGTCGGCCGGGACGTGTAAGATACACTGACAGCCGGCTTACGCTCATGCGATGTAAAAAAATGGTCGGCGATGAATTTCTTATACGCCAGTAATCCAATCATTACGACTATGCCGGTTATTTCCGTGCCGATTATCAGCCAGAACATGGTTTGTTTTTTTTCAGGCAGAACATGCATTTCCAAAACGGGGTCCTTTTGAACAATAAACTTCAGTATTTATAACTGTTTCATTATAATATCGGCCAAATGCATTGGCCAGATTAAATCAGGAGCGATAAATGATAAGCGTTCAACGTATATCTCAGATATTAAACGCGTCGCAACATAAACCAGGAGATACAGTTACGGTCGGCGGATGGGTTCGTACAGTCCGTCACTCCAAAGGCGGGTTCAGTTTCATTTCGCTGAATGACGGTTCATGTTTCGATTCGCTTCAGGTGGTCGCCGATTCATCGCTCGGCAATTACGGCGACGTGGAAAAGCTCACTACCGGCAGCAGCCTGCTAGCATCCGGCGTGCTGGTAGCCAGTCAGGGCCGCGGCCAAACCGTTGAATTGCAGGCACGTTCATTGACGGTATACGGTTACGCCGACGCTGCGGCGTATCCGCTTCAGCCCAAACGACACAGCTTTGAATTTCTGCGAACGCAGGCACATCTCAGGCCGCGAACCAGCACATTTTCCGCCGTCGCCCGCGTCAGAAACCGCATATGCAGCGCGATTCACGAATTTTTCCAGCAGCGCGGCTTCATTTACGTTCATACGCCGCTGATTACAACCAGCGACTGCGAAGGCGCCGGCGAGATGTTTGCCGTAACGACGCTCGACATGGACAATCCGCCTCGCAATGAAGCCGGCCAAGTGGATTATTCCCAGGATTTTTTTGCACGTCCGACATTTTTGACAGTCTCCGGCCAGCTTGCCGTCGAACCGTATGCTTGCAGCCTGGGCAATGTCTACACATTCGGGCCGACGTTCCGTGCTGAAAATTCAAACACGCCACGACATCTGGCGGAATTCTGGATGGTCGAACCGGAAATGGCCTTCTGCGACCTCGAAGGCGACGCCGCCGTTGCGGAAAGTTTTTTGAAACACATTTTCGGCACAGTCCTGGCGGATTGCGACGCTGACATGAAATTCTTTGACGAGCGGATAAATCCGAATCTGCTGAAAACGCTGGAACACATCACCGCCAGCAATTTTGAGCGGCTTACATATACCAACGCCGTCGAAGTCCTGCAAGCCGCCAACCGACAGTGGGATTTCAACCCATACTGGGGTTGCGACCTGCAAACCGAACATGAGCGATACCTGACCGAAGAATACCTCAAAAAACCGGTAATCGTCACCGACTATCCCAAATCTCTCAAACCTTTTTATATGAAGTGCAACAAAGACGACAAAACCGTCGCGGCAATGGACGTACTCGTGCCTGGCGTAGGTGAAATCATCGGCGGCAGCCAGCGGGAAGACAATCTGGACGCGATAGAGTCCCGCATGGCCGAAATGCACATGAAAAAAGAGGATTACTGGTGGTATCTGGATTTGCGACGCTTCGGCAGCGTGCCGCACGCAGGTTTCGGCCTTGGCCTCGAGCGGACGGTGCAGTTCTGCTCCGGCATGAGTAACATCCGCGACGTAATCCCATATCCACGTACGCCGCGCAATGCGGAATTCTGACAGAAAATCAGCCTTCCAACGCTACCGCCCCGCCGAGTATTTCAGCCAGTTCCGTGGTTATCTGAGCCTGCCGTGTACGATTGTATTGTACGGTGAGTTTGCGAATCATTTCCGTGGCGTTTTCATTGGCTGAACGCATCGCAGCCATGCGCGCTATCTGTTCGGTAACGGCGGCTTCCATCAGCCACTGATATAATTCAAGGCGTACAGTCATCGGAAGAAGATGGTCGAGCATGTCCCCGGCGGAAGGTATGAATTCATATTCGACACGCTGAGACATGGTGAGTTTTTTAACGTCTTTGTCTTCGTCAAGCTGAAACGCAAGCGGCAGCAGTGCACGACACGTCGGCTGATGGCCGCCCATGCCGACCAGTCGCGAATAAACCACTTCGACGCAGTCAAGCTGGCCGGCTATGAACTGACTCATGAACTCGTCGCCAAGGCTGCTGGCCCACTGCCATCCCTGCGACTCAGGGTCGAGCCCGATATAATCGTGCATCACCTCGAACCTGTCTCTGTGCATATGGGTCAACCCTTTTTTGCCGACGACGTACAGTTTTGTCGTCACGTCGCCGTCTGTAAACTCCCGCAATCGCCCCTCCGCCATCTTGCACAAGGCACTATTGTACCCGCCGCACAAGCCGCGGTCGCTCGTTATCAAGATGACGTTTGCATTTCGCAATTTTTCCGGCCGCCTGAAAAGCGGATGATAAATTTTTTCCGGATTACATCGCATGAGGATGTCTTCCACCAGTGAAGCCATGCCTTCGATGTACGGCCTTGCCGACGAAGTGCGATTAAATGCCTTCTTGAACCGCGCTGTCGAAACCATCTCCATCGTCCTTATGACGGTGTGGATATTTTTTATCGCTTTCGTGCGGGCCAATATTTTTCGGGCTTTAGCCATTACTTTTCAAGATTTTTTCAATAAAATCGAGTTTTTATTCGCTTGCTACACTTCGCCGGCTTTACGGGCGTTTTTGACATCCTGTTCCCAGCGGGTACTCTTGTACTCCTCCGCCAAAAACGCCAGCCGTTTGAGCGATGAATCCAACTCAGCAGGATTTTCGCAGAATTCCTTATAAAAATCCGCTTCGCTTTCACGCAGGTAGGTCAAAAAATATTTCTCAAACGTACTGACGTACCGCGCATCGATATCGTCAAGTTTGCCGCTCGTGCCGAGTGCAATTGAGATTACCTGGTCTTTTACGGACATGGGCGACGACTGCGGCTGCGTAAGCAACTGCACCATTCGCTGGCCGCGGTCGAGCTGACGTTGGCTGGCCGGGTCAAGTTCCATACCTAATTGGGCGAAACTTTCCAGCTCGCGGTAGGCAGCCAGGTCAAGTCGCAGCGATGCGGCGACTTTTTTCATGGCTTTCGTGGCTGCTTTATAGCCGACGCGGCTGACGCTTATGCCGACGTTTATCGCCGGCCGTACGCCTGCGAAAAACAGCGCCGGCTCAAGATAAATCTGCCCGTCCGTAATGGAAATCAGGTTTGTCGGAATGTACGCCGACACTTCACCTTCCTGGGTCTCGCAAATCGGCAGTGCGGTCATCGACCCGCCAGACTGCGGCAGCAGGCGAAGTTCGAGCGACTCGTCCTTCATGCCGTCGATAGCAGCCTGGGCGTTTTTCTTTTCGATGGGCCCGGTGTAAACAGGCGTAATTTTTTCAAGTTCCGCATCAGGCGTATTTTTGGGCGCAACTACATACTTGTCCGCCAGTTTTGCCGCACGTTCGAGAAGACGGCTGTGGAGGTAAAATACGTCGCCAGGATACGCCTCGCGGCCAGGCGGCCGCCGAAGCAGCAGCGATATCTGCCGGTACGCCGCAGCCTGCTTGGTCAGGTCGTCATAAACGACAAGCGTATGCCGGCCCTGATACATGAAATATTCCGCAATGCTGCAGCCGGCGTACGGAGCTATGTACTGAAGCGGAGCCGCCGCCGAACTCGACGCGGAAATAACGATGGTGTGATCCATCGCACCGTACTGCCGCAGCGTTTCGACTACGCCGGCAACGGTGGATTCCTTCTGGCCGATAGCGACATACACGCATATGACGCCGGTGTCCTTCTGATTTATTATCGTATCGATTGCGATGGCGGTTTTACCTGTTTTGCGGTCGCCGATGATGAGTTCGCGTTGGCCGCGGCCGATGGGCGTCATGGAATCGACGGCTTTTATGCCGGTTTGCAACGGCCGTTCGACGGGCTGTCGTGCACTGATGCCAGGCGCAGGCACTTCGACTGGCCGGCGGCGAATCGTGGCAATGGGCAAACCGCCGTCCAGAGGATTGCCGAGCGGGTCGATTACCCGGCCGAGCATGTAATCACCTACCGGCACATCGAGCAGTTGACCTGTGCCTTTCACGATATCGCCGGCTCGAACCTTGTCAACGTCGGTGTAAATGACCGCGCCGATGGAACTTTCCTCAAGGTTGAATACCTGGCCGGTTGCGCCGGATTCGAATTTGAGCATCTCGGCTGACATCGCGCCGGAAAGGCCGTAAATGCGGGCAATGCCGTCGCCGACTTCCAGTACGCGGCCGACATGAGAAACGTCGAGGTCAGCCTTGTAATTCGTTATCTCCTCGCGAAGAACGCTTGCTATCTCATCTGAACGGAACTTCATCTGTCAACCTCTTGCGTATTGGAAACCTGTTTCGCGTCTGCAACCGCCTGAGCCATCCGCTGAAGACGGCCGGCTATCGACGCATCGAAAATCGTGTCGCCCTTCTGCAAAATAAGGCCGCCGATTATTCGCGGGTCTACGACATTTTCGATTATGCATTTTGCGCCAATCGCATCGCCGAGCTGGCCGGCGATTTTATTTTTCGTAGCGGCATCGAGCTTCACCGCCGAGCGGACAACCATTTCAACTTCGCCGGCTTTTCTGACTACAACTTTCTCACAGGCATCCGCTATCATGCCAATAAGTTCCAGCCGGCTGTTTTTCGCCAGCACAGCCAGCAGATTCGCAACCGGCTGCGAAAAAAAACGGCCGACTTCATCAACAATTTTCTGCCGCCTGTTCAGTGACACCGTGGGACATGTCATCAACTGTTCGCCGCCTGGCAATGAACGGATAAGTTTATCCAGCGAGGCGAGTTCATCGGCTGCATCCGCCGGCGACACTTTACCGTCGAGCGATTCTATCAGCGCCTGTGCGTAAATTTCCGCCAGCCGGCAAACCTGCGGCTGAACGGAATTATCGGAAATATATACGTCCAACTGTTTCAACGGTCGTCTCCGACTTTGTCGGCGATGTAATCGCTGGCTTCTTCAATCAATCTTGCATGTTCGTCGCTTGAGAGATTCCGGCCCAGAACGTGTTGGGCGATTTCCGCAACCAGCCGCGCCGTCTGGGACTGAAGTTGATGGACGGCTTCTGCTTTGGCCGTCTCTATGTCGGCGCCGGCACGCTGAATCATCTGGTGCGCCTGCGCCTGCGTCGCAGCGATTATCTGCTGCTTCTGTTCTTCCGCCTGACGCCGGATTTCATTGCGAATCTGCTCGGCTTCAGCGTTGACGGCTTGCATTCTGTGCCTGTAATCCTCTTCAAGTTCGGAGGCCTTCTCTTCCTTGTCATGGGCATCCTTCAGACGGGACTGTATGTCTTTCTCCCGTTTGTCGAGCTGTTCAAGAACAGGCTTCCATGCAAATTTTTTCAATATCAGCAGCAGGATGACGAACGCAATCACACTCGCCAGCGCCTGGCCGAGGTCGCCGAAGTATAATCCGCCCCCGCCCGCCGCCGATGCATACGAAACTGAGCATCCTAACGTACAGACGCAGGCGGCTGCGCATGAGCGGATTGAAATCCTGCCGTGTGTCATGGTAAAAACCTCCGCCGTCAGAAGCTGTACAAGACCGCCATCAATGAAACGACAATCGCAAACAGCATTGCACCTTCAATCATGGCTGCCGTGACAATCATGGGCATGAACATGCTGCCGGCTGCTTCCGGCTGCCGGGCCATGGATTCGATGCACGTTCCGCCGACGCGGGCAATGGCGTAGCCGCCGCCTATGGCGGCAAGGCCGGCGCCGACACACGCACCGCCGGCGGCAAAACCTGTGCCTATTGATATCGCGCTGCGCTTGATATGCTCGTCGTCCTGCTGAGCCTGAAGAGAAGCTTCATCCGTCTTCGGCTCATCGGCTGCCATCGCAACCGTGCATATGCCGCCGAGTACCATCATCGCCAATCCGAACATTGCAAGTTTTTTCATCGCTGTCTCCTGTGTATTTATCAAAAATTCATCAAAAATTTCCTACTTTTCTTTTTTTCTTTTTTTTAAAATTTTTCTAAATTTATTTTCTAATTGTTAAAAAGTTGTAGTTGCGGTTATTAATGTGAAGGCTCAACATACAACCCCAGAAACAGTGCCGTCAGAAACGTGAAAATATACGCCTGCAAAACTGCCACCAGCAGTTCCATTATATACATCAGCACGCACGCCATTATGCAAATCGGCGCAATGTACAGAAAATGATAGCTCGCCATAGCCGTTGAAATAAATGACTGCAACGATTCGATGGCAAACATCATCAGCACGGCAAGCATGACGTGGCCGGCTATCATGTTAGCCGCCAGACGCACCATCAACGAAAAACATTTCGCCACAAGCCCTACCAGCTCAAGTATCGCAAGCGGAATGCAGAGGATTTTACCCGTCGCCCCCGGCACGTGCGGAGCGAGATTTTTGAACCATATCAGCGGCGAAAGCACAAGTGCCGCCGGCAGCGGCAGCCTGCTGCGGCGCGCCGCCTTCCAGAGTCCGCACGCCAGAATGCAGGTAAGCGTCATCAACGCCAGAGACAGACAGACCGTCAGTATGCTCGTCGGCGACATGCCTATAGGATACACATCGCGGTGGCCGGTTATCTGCGTCGAAAGAAATTCGCTCACCCAGACGGTAATGGGATGCAGCGGCGTAAGGCCGATAAGGTTCATGCCGAATATGAAGACGAACAGAGTCAGCAGCAGCGGCAGAAATGCGGGGGCTTTGGCGCCTAGCGACGGCGCGGCAATCTGGTCGCGTACAAAGAGAACCAGCACTTCCAGGGCGTTGCCGCTTCGAGTAAGTCGGCCAGACTGTGCGCCGGATGAATATTTGCGAATGACGTACGGCAGCAGCAGACCCAGGCTGACGATTACGACTATCATGGACGCAATACCGCTCGACATGAGCGTGACGCTGTGGCCGAATATCTCGACACGGCAGCCCGTCCATTGCATGTCGCTCACGTGATCCAGAATGTTGCCTGATGCCAATATCATAAAAAAATACCAAATAGCAGATGACAGACTCTGCAAAGTGAATCACTGCGGACAAAAAAATCCGCAGCAGCATCGCTTTGAAACTTTCATATGCTCCAGTCCATATATTGCGGCTGTACGGCTGGTACGCTTTTTTGCGGTTTATGCAGTTTCACATGTTTTTTAAGCGCTATTACCATCCAGACGCACTCTGTAACGAGGCACAGCAGGTACGTTATCGCCAGCCATACGCTCAGCGGTATCAATGGCAGCCGCAAAAGCCAGCCGATTATAAATACCGCAGCAGGACAGGCTACCACCCTGGCTACGCTGCCGCCTAAAAAAACCAGGCACGCATCTCTTGGGCCGCTTTTCGCAGCCATGACCGTCATTTTGGCGTTGAGCACCATTATCGCCATTACGCCGCACACACTGAGCGTTTCGGCGTAAACGCCGGCTACGCCGGTCAGCCGCCACGTCGGCAAACCACCCAGCACGCCAGCCGTCGCCATCAACGGCACAACAGCTTTCAGCAATACGGCGAGCTTGATGTCAAGTGGTTGAACGGCCAATGTTTTTTACTCCGTTTTATCGGCTGGCGAAGCATTTTGGCGGTTCATTGCCTCGATATCCTTTCTCGCCTGCCGGGCCTGTTTTATAACACGGTAAAGGCCGGCTGCGAAACCAATTACAAAGCCGGCTAACATCATAACCGGCGCCGTTCCAAGCTTGCCGTCCAGCCACATTCCAGCCCAGAGCATCATGCCGACGCACAGTGAAAATTCCGTGCCGACGGCGGTATATCTGGCTGCAATATCGTATCGTATTTTTTTAACTGGCATATCGGTCACACACGGTTACAGCCGGCAAAATCCATTCCCACCAATATAAGACAATTTCAGCAGCCGTGCAAATGCTTTCCAGCCTTCAGGCCAGAGAGGTTCACCAGCTTGTCGGGTCGCGGAAAAAGGCTCGCAGGCCCATCGCCGCGACGACGCCGTCGGCGGCTGCGGTCGCAAGTTGCATTGCGGCAGACTGGCGGCAGTCGCCGGCTATCCAAATGCCAGGCACAGCCGTCTTCATGGTGGCAGGGTCAGCCGGCAGATAACCAAGCTCGTCCACATCGACGATATCACGCAACCAATCAGTATTCGGCACCATGCCGACAAATACGAATACGCCGTCAACCCTTATCTGTTCGACGGCTTTCGTGGCGACGTTTTGTATCTTGACATGGTCTATCGCCGTGCCGTCGGCGGTAGCAACTATCTCCAGCGGCACATACGGCAGTTTTACGTCAATATTATATTCCGCAGCCTTTTCGTAAAGTTCCTCGACAAGGATTTTCTGAGCGCGAAATTCGGTACGTCGGTGTATGAGCGTGGTCTTGGATGTAAAATGGCTGGCCAGATATAACGTATCTTCCACGGAAGTATTGCCGCCGCCCACGCACAGGACTTCCTTCCCGCGATAAAATGCCCCGTCGCAGGTCGCACAGTAACTGACTTTGCCCTGCTGGCGGAGTTCGGTTTCGCCAGGAATGCCCAACCGCCTGTAATCGCTGCCAGGCGCAAGAATTATTGCACGTGACCTGAACGCGTTTTCACCCTTGTTGGTCTCCACGAGAAAAACGCCGTCAGCCTGTCTTTTTATGGACGTGACCGCCTGATTGGTTTTTATCCTGGCGCCGAACCGGAGCGTCTGACTTTTCATATGCTCCACGAGTTCAAATCCGCCGATTTTCTCATAACCAGGATAGTTCTCGATGTGCTCGGTGAGCATTATCTGGCCGCCCGGCAAGCCGTTCTTTTCCAGCAGCAGCGCGGAGTAGCGGTCACGTGCCGCATACAAGCCGGCGGCTAAGCCGGCCGGCCCTGCGCCGACAATTATCACATCATGAAGAACCTCTACTTCGCTCATTGATTACCTTCTTTCCATTTTTTTTGCGATGCGTTGCGGATTGCGTCAATCATGGCTGTGGCGTTCGGGAAATTCTGAAGTACCATTTCGCGGCTGGCGGAGGTCATGACCATGCCGGCCGGATTCTGGATTTTCAATATTTTCCCTTCCGGCGATACCCAGTACAGCGTAGGCAGTGCAGTCCGGTCGCTGGTTTCGACGATTTTTACAGCCTTTATCGGGCCGGTATCAGTCGACAACTCTTCAGGGCCGGCTACTGTCAACTCGCGCATGGCCAGATTATTGCGGGCTGAATCATATTCGGCAAAAATATACCCGCTGCCGCCGACACAGGCCAGGCGGGTGGCGATGACCGTACCGGCAGCCTTGGGCAGATACATGTTCACCGCCAGCGTCGGCAGATCCATTACCTGCTTGTTCGGAGATTGGCCGCTTGCGTTCGTCTCGCAAAGGATGTGGTTGTCCTGCATAAGGCCATCCTCGGCGAAAAGTTTCGCTTCCGCACCATCGCCAGACTGCATCCACAATCGCCACTGCTCGGTTTTAAGGTCTTCGCTGGTGAACATCTGCTGGTATACCAGTTTAACCGGTTGGCCAGGAATGCGTATCTCCGCATAAGAGCGAAGTTCATAGCCTCTGGTTTCAAGGAAAATCTGCGGCTTAGCCCCCATGCACAGCCAACCTACGACGATATTGTCCCTGGATATCAAAAACCATTGCGCGGCGGTGCTGAACATGCCCAGCAGTTTCTCCTTGACCACCATATCGAGGATTTTTTCTGCGTTGATAGCCTTTTCCTGCTGGCGGACTGAGCCGGCTTTGTCGTCGGTAATTTTCAGCGTGTCCATGATAGCCTGCCAGACAGTCTGGGCACGTTTCTTGAACTTTTCGCGTGCCACTATCTTGAACGTCAGAAACATCCTCGGCGTAACGCGAATCCAGGCCTGCTTCATCCATCGCTGATTTTCAGCCGATTTTTCCGCCGGCAGATTTGCGGCAACCTGGCCGGCACACTCCACGACGATAGCCTGCCGTGCGGCTATGGTCTGTTCCTGTTTCGAAAGAACCTTTACTTCGGGCTGATTCTGAACGTCGGACAATATCGACTCCGTAAAGCTGGATATTTTCAGTGCGGCGTATTCGGAGTCTTTGAGTTTTTCTCCAAGCGTGTTGCGGACTTCAGCCACCTGCCGGCTGACAGAAAAAGCCCATTCGGTATTGCCGGTTTTCGGATCGACCTTTATCCATTGCGCCAGAACCGACGCCTCGTCGACCCTGGTCTGGATTGACCCTACGGGCGGAATGAGGGAAAAACCGTTCACGTCGTCCGTGTAACGGACGTCCTGACACATTGCCGCCGTCCACGTCATCAATATCGTCGAAAGTATCGTTAGCGTTCTCATGTCTGTCCTCGTTATACGGCCAAAAACTCTCTGCTATTATATGTATTGGGCTTTGGGTTGTACAGCCCGACGGGTTATAGTTATAATATTATTCCGGCATGACTCCAGCAGACAGACAACACGTTCTCGACGCCATTCGCCGGAAAATATCGGAAGAGTTTCCAGCCGCGCCAGGCGTATATCTCTTCGAAGATACCGCCGGCGTAGTACTTTACGTCGGCAAAGCCAAAAACCTCAAAAATCGGGCCGGCAGTTACTTTCAGCCGTCGACGAATCTTCTGCAATCCAGAGGCCCTGAAATTTCACGCATGGTTACTGACCTGGTATGCGACGTGACCTTCATAGAATGCGACAGCGAGGTCGATGCCCTGCTGCGGGAAAACAGGCTGATAAAAGACATACAGCCGCGTTTCAACGAACGGCAGAAAGACGACAAAAGTTTTCCATACCTGCAAATACGCACGGCGGAGGATTTTCCGAGGGTCTGCATAACCCGCAAGCCTGAGTCGCGCGGCGTAAAACTGTACGGCCCTTTCGTCCGCGGATACGACCTCAAACTGGCGTTGCCGATGCTGCAGCGCGTATTCAAATTCAGGACATGCACTCTGGACATTTCCGAATGCGACGAAAACCGCCGCAAATATCGGCCGTGCATACTATACAACATCCGGCAGTGCACGGCGCCGTGTGCAGGCCGTGTCGGCAGGGATGACTATCGCCGCCAGATTGACCATCTGCGGAAATTCATGGAGTCGAAAGGCACGCAACTTCGCAGGGAACTGTCAGAAAAGATGCAGCAAGCCGCCGCAGAAAAAAACTACGAAAAAGCCGCCGAGTATCGCGACGAACTGAAATCCCTCCAAAGTCTCCAGGCCCGCGGCCTCGCCGATGAGAACGTTCAGCCGGAGGTTTTTTATGTCAATCCGGCTGACGGCCTTCAGAAACTGGCTGAAATTCTGAAGCTGTCCGACGCCCCTCGCACAATAGAGGGCATAGACATCGCTCATCTCCAGGGCAAAGAAAGCTGCGGCTCGCTGGTTTGTTTCATCGACGGCAAACCGTTCAAGAGCGGTTACAGGCGGTATAAAATCAAAACTGTCGACGGCAATGACGATTTTGCGAGCATAAGGGAGATTGTTTCCCGTCGCTACAGGCTGGCCGGCCATGGCGAGCAGCTTTTCCCGGACGTGATACTAATCGACGGCGGCAAAGGTCAGCTTCAGGCTGCACATCAGGCGTTTATGCGGCTGGAACTTCAGCCGCCCATGCTAATATCGCTGGCTAAACGTGAAGAGGAGATTTTCATTTCATGTGCGGATGAACCCGTGCGGCTGGCTCGCAATAATCCGGCATTACGGCTGCTGCAATCCGTCCGCGACGAAGCCCACCGTTTCGCACAACATTACCACCACATCCTCCGCCGCAAAGCCACATTCGACGAGTAAACACTCCTCATCTTTTCCGGTTCGTCTACAATCAGCCGACATATACCAAACTGCAAAATCCCATACACAAACGCACGCAGTAATTTATCTGTTTGATTTTACCGAATCGCATATCGACGGCCCGCCGCTCATCCGCAGCAGCCAGCGGTAACGCGCACGCAACATCGAATATACAAAAACGGCCCATATGATTATGGCTATCGCAAAAAAGACGGGAAACGATATCTGGTTGAAAATTTCGAGGGCTTTGAGATTTTCCGGCCATCTAAAGCCGTACGGCGCAAAAACCGCCGTCGCCACCACCACTCCGCCGACCGCGGCAAAGAAACACTGCGTCATCGCGCACAACCATGCCCACGAGATGCTTATCTTCTGACGAATGGCGATATAGACCAGTACCAGTCCGCCAATCATCAACGCCAAACCGGCCAGGTCGATTACGAAACCCGTATCCACAAAAAATATTTCAACGCCTTTTGAAAACTTCGGCAGTATCAGGCCGTGATTGGCATGATCCTGATAAAGTTTGAGCATCAGCGAACGGCTTACGCCAGCCACCAGCGCCCAAGCCAGAAACGACAGCCCCACGAACGCCGTCGCCAACCCCGCGTCCAGCCTTGATGTGCGTTTTATTCTTCCAAGCATTTTTCGCACTCCTTTCGCGATGATAGCCAATCAGAACTAAAATTAACTTTACCATTGTATCGGTAATTGCAACAGTTTGCAATTATGCTATCAGGTCATTTTTCGACAAACCGGCTGGCCGGCGGAACAAATGATTTGCCCCACGAAGGTTATGTTATTAGAATGAAACGCATGACTAACGAACGAAGAACATACGTTTGCGATTTGAAGGCCGGCATGAACGTCGACCAGGTTTTCGTGGTGCGGCAAAAAGAATTGCGAACTACGAAAGCCGGCGGTTATTTCATATCAGCCACACTCGGCGACAGTTCCGGCAATATTATCGCGCGCATGTGGCAGGCGTCAGAGACGGTGTTTAACGGCATTCCGACGGACGGGTTTCTGCACGTCAAGGGCAGGGTGGAAGATTATCGCGGCATGCCGCAGATGATAATCGAGGCCTGCCGGCCCGTTTCAGCCGACAAGGTGGACGTGTCGGAATTCATTCCCACCTCGCCGTACGATGTGGATGAGATGTGGGGCGAAATAACGGAAATCCTTCGCGAGATAAAAAATACGCCGCTCAAACTGCTGGTAAAGAAAATCCTCGAAGACAAAAAACTAGTCACAGCCATCAAGCGCGCGCCGGCGGCTGTCCAGATGCATCACCCCTACGCCGGCGGCCTCGTAGAACATACGCGAAACGTCATGCGCAACGCCGTAGTTTTACTGCCATTCTATCCGCAGCTCAGCGTCGACCTCGTGCTGGCTGGTACGTTTTTACACGACCTGGGAAAATCCGCCGAACTCTCCAGCGGGATAAACATTTTCTACACCGACCGCGGCCAGCTCATCGGCCATCTGACGATAGCCGTCGTATGGATACAGGAAAAAGCGAAGCTGGTCGAAGAGGAAACGTCTCAAAAATTTCCGCACGAGACGATTACGCTGTTGCAGCATATCGTTCTGTCGCACCACGGCGAATATGAATACGGCAGTCCGAAACTGCCCGCGATACCTGAAGCCTTTTTCATTCACTTCCTGGACAATCTCGACGCAAAAATGTGGATGACTGAAAACGCAATAGAGTCCGACCCTGACAATGAAAGCCGCTGGACGACTTACCTCAAACAGCTCGACACTAAAATTTTCAAGCCGCACAAGGAACTCCCCGAAATGGAGTCGTAAAAAACGGAGCATGAAATTCATGTCGCTGACAGACTGGCTTAGCCCGAAACGACGGCGTCGCAAAAAAATCCTGGCCAAGCCGTTCCCGCAGGAATGGCTTGCTATAATAGAAAAAAATGTGCCTTATTACCGTCATCTCGACCCAGACGAGCAGGATGAACTCCAACGTCATGTACAGATATTCGTCGCCGAGCGTCATTTCATCGGCTGCGGCGGGCTGGACATAAACGACGAAATCCGCGTGACCATCGCGGCTCAGGCATGTGTGCTGCTGTTGCATCGCGACAGGGAGTATCGCAGTTCGCTGAAAACCATCTTCGTTTATCCGCACCATTACATTGCCCGCGGCTTACAGCAAACTGGCGATGGACTGTTCCTTGAAGGGCCGTCGATACGTCTGGGCGAGAGCTGGCATCGCGGGCCGGTGGTGTTAAGCTGGGATGACGTCCTCAAGAACGCCGCCGACGTGCACGACGGCCATAATGTCGTATTTCACGAGTTCGCGCATCAGCTCGATGACGAAAACGGGTCGGCTGACGGCGCACCGCCGTTGCCCAAACGCTCAATGTATCTGGCATGGGCCCGCGTGCTCGGCCATGATTACGAGCAGCTTGTAGAAAATGTAAAACATCACCATAAGACGTTTATCGATGCATATGGCGCGACGAACCCGGCTGAGTTTTTCGCAGTAGCCAGCGAAACTTTTTTTGAAAAACCCATCCAGCTCAGGCACAAGAATCCGGATTTGTACGAGCAGTTGAAAATCTGTTACAATCAGGACCCCGCCGGGCGGGAGATGCGGCACAAGAATCACCATGAAAACAATAATTGAATTTCTGTTGTGCGGCGTAATCGTTTGCATAGCGACGAATCTTCTTCATGGAGTGTTTCATCGGCATGAGACAGCCCGTGAATCAGACGTCGGCAGCGTTTTATATGCACAGATTGCGACGCCCGTGTTCAACACGCCGGACGTGCGTGCCGTTTTCGGCGGGAAGGACGGCAATACGCTGAAGGTCGACAATCAGGGGCTCATCCGCGCGGTGGAGACAGTACTGCTGCCAGGCCAATCGCTGCGCGTGCGCGGCGAGACGACAATCAACGGCATCAAGATGTACCGCGTGACGTCTGCCGCCTATCCGTATCCGGCAAAGGACGGCCTTTATGTTGACGCGCGTTTCGTCGGCCGACAAAAACCGTATTGCGACCTGTCCATGCCGGCTAATGACAAGATAATTTCGAACATGCTTTCGATGGTCGGCAGCGAATACATCTGGGGCGGCAACTATCACGACGGCATAATGCAGATGCTGCAATTCTATCCGCCACAAAACCCGCTCGACGGCGTACAGTCGTCCAGATGGACGCTCGCAGGCGTAGACTGTTCCGGCCTGCTCTATGAAGCAACCAACGGCAATACTCCACGCAACACGTCCAGCCTCATAACCTTCGGCCGGCCGGTCGGGATAGCCGGTCTTTCTGCCAAAGACATCGCAGCCAGACTTAAGCCTCTCGACCTGATAGTGTGGAAAGGCCATGTCCTCATAGCCATAGATAGCGGTAATATTATCGAAAGTACCATGGCCCCAGGCCCTGGCGGCGAAACAGGCGTTCGCGTAACCGACGCCGTCACACGATTATCACAAATAATGCACACACGCACGCCAGCCGACAGTTTCTCCCACGCCGGACAATTTGTCATCAGACGATGGTACGGAGTGGATGACAAGTAAAATACTCCCGAAAAAGAAAGTTTTGTCTGATATAAAAATACGGTATTTGCCCTATAAACATCAAAAAAAGGGCTGTTTTTGGAAAAATTCTGATTGACAGACCTGTTATTCGGTTTATCATTATGAATGTTTGAGAGCGCCGGAGGTAGCCTCCGACAAATCGTCCAATAGAGCTTGGCGATAAGATACGCCGCTACAATTCGGAATTGAGGGATTATTTACTTACTTATTTGACGTTTTGCATAAGAAGTAAAGTTGTCTTTATGCCAAAGGGTAAACATTTAGGGTGAACGGAATCCGGCGAATTGTGTGGATAACGTGGCTGTGGGAAATTGAGGTCGGCTGTTGGTTTTGAACCGACGAGATATTCAATGACAAAGGAGAATTCTTATGAAACGCATGCTATGGCTTTTTATTATGTTGCTTGGGATAAGCACAGTGCTTATGGCTGATACGTTGTCACCCAGTGCAGGGACTTTAAATGCTACAGGATATTCAAGCAGTCTGTCAACTTATACCAATGCGCTTTCGGTAAATTTCAATATGGCCAGCGCCGGCAATGCGCTGGTCTTCAGCACATTTTCATGCAAGACAACAGGTAATTCAACAACCGGCACATGGCAATTATCGGGTTCAAGCGGTTCTTCTCAGGCAGTCCAGAGATATCTTTCCGGCAGTAACGACGCGGGAATCGCATCGACTGTTCACATATTCACCGGTTTATCAGCCGGCACAAATACCATAAATCTTCAGCAAAAAAGTGTCACAGGAAAAACCTTGACGACCTATGACGCCAACATGGTTATTGTGCCGCTTGTCACATCCGGCGGCAGTGCACTTAATTACGGCCTCGGCCAATTAACCAGTGCAACGTCGACCAGCAGCACATCATATGTTGCTACCAATCTGACCACCAGCGTAACTGTTGACCGCGACGGCGGCGGCATTTTCTTTGCATCATCGTTCAACAGTCTTTCCGGCGGAACGGCTGTCACAGGCACATGGAAGATGCAATACAAGGACAGCAGTTCCGGTACATGGGTTGACGTCGGCAACGTCACCGAGCGTTATATGTCAGGATCGAATGATACCGGCGCCGTAACTTTGTATGCCATGGCTGAAGGCGTCGACTCAGGTACGTATGACGTAAGAATCGTGTTCAAATCAAATAACGGCAATACACTCAGTACAAATAACGGCACGCTGGCAGCCGTCGCATTAAGCTACGACGATGAAAACGGCAGTGGCCTGTTTCCGACATTTGCCGTTACAAGCAACGGTGGGACGCATACAGAGACTGGCTTTTTGACGATTCCCGGAGCAAGCGATACTATCGAAGTAGGCGATTCAGGCAGTGTCGTGGCGGCAATGAGTGTAACAGGACGGCCGCAAAATACCGGCTCAGGTACTGGTTTGTTTGATTTGCAGCTGGCATTAGATGGTTCGCCAATTTCAGATACGCAGGAAAATGAAAGATTTCTTTCCGCCATTTCAGACTATGGAGCTGCCGGCGCGGCCGGGTTATTCACCGGTTTGTCAGAAGATGTATATACGGTAAATGGCCGGTATAACGATAACGGCAACAATCTTATAGCTTCGAACGTATCACTGGTTGGTTTTTCGACATCGTCTGTTCCCGAGCCGGCTACGATACTGCTGCTGAGTATTGGAGGAATTATAACGGTGGCATCAAGAAAACGATGGTAATTTAAACAAGAAGTCCAATAGGTGTCATTCTTAAAATAACGCAAAAAATCCAAACCCTTTGTATTCAATACCGGCTTAGATTCTTTACTTCATTCGGAATGACACCTATTGGGCTTTTCAATCATAAAACACTTCTAAGAATCATATGGAATAGTTCTAAAAACTATTTGGCAACCTTGAGAAGTTCCTTTTCAGCCTCTGTAGTCCACATGCCGTGTTTTAGTTTCGCGGCAACAGTAGGATATTTTTCCGCCAGTTTATTTAGTGGGATAAGCGGCATATTCGATAGCTCCGGGTAAACCACAATCTTGCCGGCCATCGTCCGATTCTTGACCGCCTCAATGCCGTCAATCGCACCTGCGATACCAGATACCGCATCCAGCGAACAGCCTGTGTCAAGCAGGCCGGATTCCATCTTGTCGCGGACGATTATCATATCGCCGATGAGCGATCCGCTCGTGCCGAACATGAAAAGACCTTTGCTGATATATGCGTTGAGGTCGAGCACCTGCTTGACCGGCGCCGGAATGCCGGCGAAGATGTTGATTAATGCACCTGGCTTGGCGTGAACAATCGCGTCAGCCACCAATGCGCCGACAGGAGCCATGATGCTATAATAATCGAATCCGGCTTCTACGGGAGTTTTGCCGGTATTAACGGCTTCAAATTCGCAGCCGTTTTTCGCGGCAAGCGGGTTAGCCTTCGCAGACAGCGCCGCCAGCCGGCCGTCGTCGAAGTCCGTGCCGACGACTCTTACATTGAATCCGAGACACAACGCACGAATAACGTGCATCTGGCCCATAGGGCCGCCGGCGCCTATGACTATCACGGAATTGCCCGCTTTCACTTCGCCGTTAGCCGGAATTATTTTATAGCTGTCAGCGGCGTTGTCGCCAGCCGTGCCAATCCACCGCGTCAAACCGTAATGCAAACGGCCGACGCCGACCTCGACCTCGCGGTCTATTTTCCCGCCGCCGAGAACTATATTGATAATGCCGTTACGCGCCAGGGCATCGTTGAGTTTTTCTATCGTCTCAGCCTTCGTGCCGAAATAAACGATATCGTCATATGCCTCACTGGCCAACTCGCCACAGCAGCACAACGGATTGACACTCAAGCCTTCGACGGCTGATACGCCGATTGCATCTATCATAGCCGGCTTGCCAGCAGTCATCGCTTCGGCAAGGCCTTTGACCTTCCTGCCGGCATCGACGACAACGAGCATCCTGCCGCCGGCTTTGGGGGTCTGGCGTTCCACGTTTACATATGAGCATTCCACACAGGCCCACGGCTCGACAAGAGCGGCTGCGGCGGCATTGCATTCGCTGTCGACAGGAATCAGGTATTTATCGCCCGTGCCTGGCTCGATGACTATGCGTTCGTCGAACAATATATATTCCTGAAGAGCACCTTCGAAGTTGTACCCGAACGCTCCATTCGAAGCAGCCGTCAAAATCTTCCGCCAGTCGGACTGCACGATGCAGCGGTCGCCGACCTTGTGTTTCTTGACTTTGCTGCCGATTTCAATTATTCGGCATACACACTCATGGCCTGGAACTGTCGGCTTGTCGCCAGGCTGATACGCCGGATATTCATCGAGAATAGCCCCGTCAATGCCGCTCACGATTTCACCCTTGCGGGCATGTTCGGAAAACTGGTGCAGCAGTTTCAGGTCGGAAAAACACAGACCCATTGCTTCGACCTTCGCCAGTATCTGGTGGTCGGTGGGCTTGTAAACGGGCTTTTCACGATTAAGTCTGAGTTGGTCCGGCCCGACGAGCTGGACGGCACATTGCGTTGCAGGAATTTTTGACATTGTTTGCTCCATGATTGATACAGTTTTTATCCACACTCTTTTAAACCGTTTTCAGACCTCTTATTTGTCATATTCATCAAGGCCGTTCTTTTAAAAAAATGCGGTCTCGCCATGAAAGAGGCGTTATAAAACGGTTTTCAGTATTTTATTATTTCAGCATTACCTGGCCGCCGGTAACCGGTACAGCCTGGCCGGTTTCATATTTCTGGTCTATAAGGTAGAACACCGCGTGCATTACGTCCGCAGTGCGGCAGCCGCGATGCATCGGCACTTTGGATTCGTAAAAGTTTTTTACGTCGGCGACGCTTTTTGCGCCAGGAACTTTGCCGTTTTTGAGATATTGCACAAAGAGGCCTTTTTCCGGATCGCTCCACAGCGGGCCGTCCAAAAAGTTTCCAGGGCAGATACTGTTGACCTTTATGCCGTCCCCGACAAGTTCCAGCGCGAACGACTGCGTCAGGCCTATGCCGCCGAATTTACTGCCGGCATAAGCTCCGTTGCGATTGCTGCCTTCCAGGCCGGACTTGGAATTTATCTGAATGATATCGCCGCGCCATTTGTCGCACGTCCTGTACTGCCATGCCATTATCGGTGCGACATTCTGCACGCACAGAAAATAGCCGCTGTAGTTCACCTTCGTAACGAATTCAAAATCAGCCAGCGGCTGATTCTTGACGCTGCCGGCACGCACTACGCCGGCGTTCGAGACAAATACGTCTATTCCGCCGTATGTCCGAACGATGAGTTCCATCGCCGCCGCCAGTGATGTCGCATCCGTAACGTTCATGGCCATACCAAGCGAGCGGCCAGGCTTCGTCGCGGCTACGATTTCATCCGCGGCAGCCTGTGAACCTGCGGCATTGATATCGCCCAGAATAACGCTTGCGCCCTGTATGGCAAGATTTTTGGCAATTTCAAGGCCAAAACCCTGTGCCGCACCTGTAACGACCGCAATTTTGGAATCGACTCTGCCGGCGGCTGAACTGCCGGCGGAAATCTTGCGCCGATAATTCTCGACTTCCCAGTTTTCGAGAAACTCGCGGTCACGTTTCGAGAGGTGGCTTATTGCGCCGAACCGTTTCGCGCCAGCCATCACCTTTACGGCATCAAGATAGACATCACGGACGGTCTTCGCCGCGGCAAGATCGCTGCCGACGAAAAATATGCCGACGTTCTGAAGCACTACAACCTTCGGCAGGAATAAAAATTCCTTTTTATATTCGCACATCGCCACGGTCAGCCTGTCGATTACTTCGGTGCACGATTCTTCATCATTCGACGCGAACCACAGCGGAAGCGACTTACAATACACTATCTGATCCGGCGTAAGAGGGCCAGCCGCCGCAACGGCTGAACCGTTGTCCGCCGCCGCAATGCTCATCGCGATTTCGCCGTCGTCAAAAGTCACAACCGGCAGATTGACGTTTTCTCCGTTCATTTCGCCGAGCAGTCCGCGAAGAGCAGGAGCAACGCACATCAGCAATTCCCTGCAACGCTCAGCCGGCAGCTTTTCAACTTTTCCAAAAATATCACAGCCACACGTAGCTGAAAGTTTTTTATCTATTTTCGCAAGAATCGCGTCGGTTTTTTCCCGTATTTCTTCCGGCGTATCGCCGCCGATTATCATGCCGTGATTCTGCATGAAAATTACCATCGGCGATTTACGATTCGTCGTTTTCTGCCATGCAGTCAGTTCGTCGCGTAATTTGCGGGCTAACGTCAGGCCCGGGTCTATGTACGGAATCCAGAGAGCATCGTCGCCGAAAAGTTCTTCTATTATCGTTTTGCCCTGAAGGCAGCATGTGAGCATGTTGACGGCGGTGGCGTGCGAGTGAACCACATATCTGCCAGGCACTAGCGAATGAAGCACGCACTCCACGCTGGGCCGCTGGTTAAGTTCAGGTTTCAGACGGGCAGCCAGCGACGCAGTCTTGAACATGGCTTCGCGTGCGTTGACATCCGCCGGCACAGGCGCGTCGAGAAGGGCTAACAGCTTTGTAATGTCCATCTCCACGAACCCCTCAACCGGTATCGTCGCCAGTGAATGGCCTGAACCTTTCACATACAACTTTCCGTCTATCTTGCCCGACGTATTGCCGCCGCCGGCAAGCACTATCGCAGGGTCACTTCCGTAAAAGTGCGACAGTTTCACGAGTGCGCCTATTGCCGTTTCGCCTTTGAAATCAGGCCATTCAATCTTTGCCATATATTTTAATCTCCTCGTCGCCGCAATCATCGCGGACGGCTGATATTACTAACAGTACTTTTTGAGATATTTTGCAGTTATCTCTGATATTGCTAACAGTATTTTTTAAAATATTTTGTAATCAGCGATGATATTACTAACAGTACTTTTTAAAATATTTTGCAATCAGCGCGGCACCTGCATCGGCAAACACTTTTATGTCTGCGTTGCGGTTACCCTGCGAATTAACAAATCCCGCCAGGCCGTTAAGCCTCTGATACTGATGTGCCGCAGCTACGCACATGCCTTCAAAGAAAATTTCCCTGACGTCGTCCTCGACTTCCACGCCGCCGACACACTGCGGCTCAAGCGGCAGCAGGTCGAGCGTGTTATGCTCCGTTCCGCCGACTACAGCGATATCGGCTTTCCGCATGGCGCGGACGTATCTGCCGAGCATGTCGGTCTTGTTGCGAATCGGAATCAGTTCCGCCATGTGGATATTGTTTTCCTTGAGGTGGGCAACAAGTTCTTCTGGCGTACGTTCATAATCACAGAGCGTTTTTGCCCCGTCGATGAGCGTTGGGTAGCACGGAATGCCGCCGAGTTCGAGGATGAGTTCATATGCTTCTTCAAATTTGAGGAATGTTTCGGTAACGAAGGCGGGTTTGCCGGCTTTCATCAGATATGAGCGGATGTCGCCCTGTACGGCGACGTCGTTATCGGTTTTGCCGGCATACTGGCAGTTAAAAATTTTTGACAGCGCGGCAGCGCGGCCGGCAGGTTTAACCACGTCAAAAAATTTCTGCTGGAACGCCATCGCAACGTGTCGTTCCTGGAGCGTCACCGATTCCTTCGGGCACTTGTGACGTTTTACGACCATGTCGATTACATCGGCATCGCTGATGTTCACGGCTACGCCGGCAGCGGTGAAAATGGCATTAACTTTCGCCGTCATTTCAGCCATGCGTTTTTCGTCACGGCTGCGGATTGTGCCCAGCAGTTCAGCCGCCCGCAACGACGGCGACGCAAAACCCGTAATGCCTTTGCCGCAGATGTACATGCGGCCAGGATTGCCAGGATCATTTATACGCAAGCCGTCCTTGACGTATTTGTCGACAAGCGAAATTATCTCAAGCCCGAAAACCGGAAAAATATTCTTCCGGCCGGCGAGTTCCGCAAAAGTATCATAAACGCGATAATCATAATAATTGCTGACGCCAAGAACGCGAACGTCCTGTTCGTCGGCAAGCGTGACAGCCTGCTCGACAGTTTCAAACGCGGAGAAATTCGGCGGCAGATGAATGTGCGAATTCGTCTTTAGCCGGCGTTCCGGTTTAAGGCCTGCCGCGACGGCTTGACGCATCTGGTCAACCGTGGCAATGTTTTTGACGAGGTCGAGTGCTTTGCTCATAAAATTCCTCAAGAAACGTGAGAGTGATTTTACACATTTCACACATTCAATTTGATTATTTTCCTCGGCGGCATATGCAGTGCCTGGCCGAGAGCGTCTTCGGCGGATTCCATAACCGCTTCGCTTATGGTCGGGTGTGCAAACACCGTCTCAGCCAGTTGCATAACGGTAGCTTTCATGCCGAGCATCGCACCGCCGACGGCTATGATTTCCGTGGCATTGTGGCCGAGGATGTGCATGCCAAGCAACTCGTCCGTTTCGCGGTTGCGGATGATTTTGACAAAACCCTCTGTTTCATTTACAGCCATCGCCTTGCCGAGGAAGCCTATCGGGAACTTGCCTATCGATATCGGCAGGCCTTTTTCGCGAGCCTGCGACTCTGTCAGCCCTACGCCGCCGATTTCCGGATACGTGTAAACCGCGCCTGGAATCGGCGAATGGAACTCGCGTCTGTGGCCGAGCGCGTTTTCGACCGCGCATATGCCCTGGGCACTGGCTGCGTGCGCCAACAGACAACGGCCATTGGCGTCGCCGATACAGTAAATGCCTTTGACCGCAGTCTGCATGGTATCGTCGACCTGGATAAATCCTTTGGGTGAAAGTTCCATGCCTACGCTGTCAAGGCCGATATTCTTGGTATTGGGCCGACGGCCTACTGCCACAAGGACTTTGTCAACTTCAAGCGACTGATTGCCTTTTGCATTGGATATGGCTGCCCTGACGCCTTTGCCGGCGGCTTCCACTGATTCCACTTTCGTAGCTGTGAAAATCTTTATGCCGCGTTTCGCGAGAGCTTTTTCGAGCTCCGCGCCAAGGTCTTCGTCCATGCCCGGCAGCAGGCTCGGCAGCATTTCAACAACACTCACGTCGACGCCGTAACTCTGCATCATGCACGCAAACTCGCAGCCGATGACACCGCCGCCAACGATTAGCAGTTTCTTGGGCAGTTCGCTCCAGTGCAAGGCCTCGTCGGACGTGCAGACAAGGTTCGGATCCTGCGGCCAGACCGGAATGCGAACCGGAATCGAGCCGACCGCCAGGATTATATTATCGGCAGTAATGGTTTCCTTGCCTTCGATTTCAACCTTGCCATGGCCGGCGAGTCTGCCCATACCTTCGAACAGTTCGACCTTGCGAGCCTTGAAAAGACCGGCAATGCCATTGCGAAGATTTTTGAGTACCCTGTCCTTACGAGCCTGGATAGCCTTCCAGTCAAACGACGCCCCGTTGACCTTTACGCCAAATTCAGCGGCACGTTCGATTTTATGCAGCAACTCAGCCGACGCAAGCAGCGCTTTGGACGGAATGCAGCCGTAATTCAGACACGTCCCGCCGAGAAAATGCTTTTCGACGATTGCTGTTTTTGCACCCATCGATGCGGCTTTTAACGCGGCAACGTATCCGCCAGGGCCGGCACCGATAACGACAACATTGAAATGCTTTGACATCATTATTCCTCAAATAAATTCGAAATACGAATCCCGAAATTCGAAACAAATTCGGATTTCAGATTTTACAACATCACCTGCGGGTTTTCGAGCAGTTCTTTCAGGCGGCCGGCGAACTGGGCCACAAGCATGCCGTCGACAATTCTGTGGTCGCAGCTTATCGTCGCGGTCATGATTTTGCCGATTCGCATTGCGCCGTTTTCGACGATAACGCCTTCGCGTGCCGCGCCGACTGCCAAAATGCCGCTTTCCGGCGGATTGATAATCGCGCCGAATTCCTCAACGCCGAACATGCCCATGTTCGAAATGGTGAACGAGCCCTTGCCCATATTGACGACCTTGCCGTTGCGAGCCTGCGTCGCCAGATCACGGCTGGCGGCGGCTATTTCAGCAAAGGTCATGCGGTCTGCATCCTTGAGCACCGGCACAACCAGGCCGCCTTCCAGGCCGACCGCTATGCCTATGCAGGCTGTCGGATACTCGACCACGTTATCGCCCTCAAGCCGCGACCGCAATGCCGGAAATTCATGCATCGCCCTGCCGACAGCCATCAACACAACGTCGTTCACACTGCACTTGAACATCGCCTTCTGCGATTTGTAGAACGAAAGCATCGGGCCGGCATCGACGGTAAAACGCAGATAAAAGTGCGGAATGTTCTGCTTGGATTTCGTGAGATTCGTGGCGATAGCCTTTCGCATGCCTTTCATCGTCGTGATGGTGACTTCGCCGACGGGACCCGTAACGACAGGTGCGGCAGCCGGCAACGGCTTGCCGGTTACAGTCGCGGCGGCAACCGGTGCAGCCGGAACGTCGGTCGAAATGATTCGGCCATGCGGGCCTGAGCCGGCTGATATGGCAGCTAAGTTTACGCCTCGCTGGGCTGCAATTCTGCGAGCCGCAGGCGATGCCTTCACTCTGCCTGCGACAACCTGGGCAGCCATGCGCTGTACTGCCGGCGCCGCAGCAACAGAAGGTGTTGTCGGGACAACTGCCTGAGCCGGTGCAGCAGCGACAGTTTTTTCTGCAGATTCTGCCGGTTTTGCAACTGCAAGTTTTTCCGCCGCAGCCTGCGCAGCCAAGCCGGCGGCATATTTATCAGCATCGGCAACGTTATCGCAAACAAGCGCTACGACGGTTTTAATCGGCGCCGATTGGCCTTCCTGCAAAAGTATTTTTGCGAGTTTGCCGTCGACTTCCGCCTCTATCTCAACGGAAGTCTTGTCCGTCTCTATTTCAAATATCGGCTGGCCTTTGGTGACCTTGTCGCCTTCCTTCACCAGCCACTTGACGATTGTACCCTCTTCCATATCATTGCTGCGTTGCGGCATCAGAATTGTCGTGACGTTTTCGGGCAGTTCAATGTTCACTGGTGCTGTGGAAGCTTCTTCAACTTGAGCGGCTGGGGCGGAATTCACCGCCAGCCATGCCGCCGCATCGTCATTCTTATCGCAAATGAGTGCAACCGGTGCGGTTATCGGGGCTGACGCGCCTTCGCCGATGATTATTTTTGCAATTCTGCCGTCGACTTCCGCCTCTATTTCAACGGAAGTCTTGTCGGTTTCGATTTCAAATATCGGCTGGCCTTTGGTGACCTTGTCGCCTTCCTTAACCAACCACTTGACGATAGTGCCCTCTTCCATGTCGTTGCTGCGTTTGGGCATTATTATGACTGTAACCGCCTCAGGATTGCCCTTGAGCGGCGCGGCAGGTTTTACCGCCGGAGCAGACGACTTGGCCGCCGGTGCGGATTTGCCTGCTGAATCAGTCTGGGCTATCGATTCGCCTGTTGCGACGGTCTTCTTTTCGCCGGCGAGTATCTTCGCCAGCCGGCCAGCCGACGATGCCGTCACTTCGCCAAGCGAATCTTCAAATTCAACCACGGCGAGCACGTCGCCGGCATTAAAGGACGCACCTTCGGCAATTAGCCACTTTTTTATCGTTCCAGAGGAGTTCTTGCCCGCTTTGGGCATGGTGATGGTCTGCATTTCAATACCTCATATGTTACAGTGTGTGAAAACTTTTTCGCAATAACCTGAGTCTAAATTATTCCAACTCGATGAAATAGTCAAGCATGATATTGCAAAACTATGACAAAAAATTGAAATTTTTTTTCAGAATTTTGTTGATTTTTTGCGTGAATCGTAGTTTGATAGACTCGATATGAGTATGACCGGCCAACAGCGACGAGAACTAATTCTCTCGGAAGTGTATGAAAACGGGAGAGTTATGATAAAAACAATGGCTGACCGCCTTTGCGTGAGTGAGGCTACGGTCAGGCGTGACATGAAATCGTTGGCTACCGACGGCAAACTTGAGCTGATATTCGGCGGCGCAACTCTGCCGAATCGCAGTGATTTTTCGTTCCACTCCAAGGAGATGCGGAACGTTGAAGCCAAACGCACCGTCGGCCGGCTGGCGGCTGAGTTCGTACACGACGGCGAAGTGCTTTTTCTGGATTCCGGCACAACCTGTTTCCAGATGATTCCGTTTCTGCAGAACAAGCGGAATGTGACGATTATCGCCAATTCAGCCCGGCTGGCGCTGGAGTTCGAGAATACCAACGTCAGCGTGATAATGCTGGGCGGGCAGTATCGGCCTGACAGGATGGACACCGTCGGCCCGATGGCTACGGCGGCGTTGGACCAGCTTCGCGGGTTCAAGGCGTTCCTGGGCGCAGACGGGCTGAGCATGGATTTCGGCATGACGGCTGGAGATATCGAAAGCGCGCATATATATCGCCTCGCGCTGCGGAACGCACGCCAGCGGATTCTGCTGGTGGACTACAGCAAGTTCCTCAGCCCGTCGCTTTTCAAAATCGAATCGTTTGAAGTTATAGACCGGGTCATAACCGACAGGCAGCCTCCGGAAGAGTGGATAGAGTATTTCACCCGCAAGGAGATAGACCTGGCGTGGCCCGATATGGAAGATAACAGTAACACGTTGGAGAATAACGATGCCTAAAAGTCAATTCGTAGATCCAAAGGAAGTTCGCAAAGCCGGCCAGATTGATTTCACCCCAATTCCGGTAAATCAATACAATCGCACGGTGAAACAGGAACTCAAGTCCGGCAAGTTCACCAAGGAAGACCTCATCCGCATTCAGCGCGACATGATGCTGCTCCGCGGATTCGAGAACATGTTGAACGAAATCAAGACCAAAGGCTCATACGCCGGCCTGGAATACAATCATCGCGGCCCTGCGCACCTGTCCATCGGCCAGGAGTCAGCCGCCGTCGGCCAATCCTATCTGCTCGGCGTCGACGACCACACCTACGGCAGCCATCGCAGCCACAGCGAGATTCTGGCCAAAAGCCTCTCCGCCATTCAGAAACTCGGCGATGCCGAACTTTTGAACATAATGAAAAACTACTTTGACGGCGAATGCCTGAAAGTCGTCGAAAAAGACGCAACCGGCGACACGAAAGCGTTAGCGATAGATTATCTCGTTTACGGCGCATTGGCGGAAATTTTCGGCCGCAAAGCCGGCTTCAACAAAGGCATGGGCGGCTCGATGCACACTTTTTATCCGCCGTTCGGCCTTATGCCCAACAACGCCATCGTCGGCGGCAGCGGCGATATCAGCGTCGGAGCCGCACTTTACAAGAAAATCAATAAAAAGCCCGGCATAGTCATCGGCAATATCGGCGATGCTTCGCTCGGCTGCGGGCCGGTATGGGAAGGCCTCTGCCTGGCTACTATGGACCAGTACAAGACCCTCTGGGATGAAGCCCACCGCGGCGGCCTGCCGTTCATATTGAACTTTTTCAACAACTTCTACGGCATGGGCGGCCAGACCTGCGGCGAAACGATGGGTTACAAAATTCTGGCTCGCCTGGGCGCAGGCATAAATCCGGAACAGATGCACGCAGAGCGGGTGGACGGCTTCAATCCGCTGGCTGTCATAGACGCAATCGAACGAAAGAAGGAAATCCTCGCCCGCGGCGAAGGACCAGTATTGATGGACACCATCACCTACCGCTTCAGCGGCCACAGCCCGTCGGACGCAATGAGCTACCGTACGCGCGAAGAAGTCGAAGCCTGGCAGGAAGTAGACCCGATAAAGACATTCGCGGCCCAGCTCATCGAAGCGGGCGTATGCAAACAGGACGATATCGACAACCTGCAGCAGTGGGTTGAAAGCGTATTGGTAAAGGCGATGGCAAAGGCTATCGACCTGAACATATCGCCCCGCACCGACCTGTTCAAGGAAGACAACCTGCTGCAGAAGACGATGTTATCCAACAGGAAGATTGAAAATTTCGACACGTCGCGCAAGCCTGAAACCCTGCTGCCCTTTGGCGAAGACCCACGCAGCATCCAGATTAAAGGCCGCAGCCGTTCCGGCTTCGATGCGGAAGGCAAGGCACTGCCGAAAAACAAATGCGTCGTCATTCGCGACGCCCTCTTCGAGGCGGCTCGCGACGCATTTTATCGCGACTCGACCCTGGTTGCCTACGGCGAAGAAAACCGCGACTGGGGCGGTGCGTTCGGCGTATATCGCGGCTTGACGGAAGCCATTCCGTATCACAGGCTGTTCAATTCGCCAATCAGCGAAGGCGCAATCTGCGGCAGTGCCTGCGGATACGCCCTCGAAGGCGGCCGCGCAATGGTGGAACTGATGTACTGCGACTTCCTCGGCCGCGCCGGCGATGAAATATTCAATCAGCTCTCCAAATGGCAGAGCATGTCCGGCGGCCTCCTTCAGATGCCAGTCGTGGTTCGAGTATCAGTCGGCAGCAAATACGGCGCACAGCACAGCCAGGATTGGGCGGCACTTGTGGCGCATATTCCGGGCCTGAAAGTCGTATTTCCCGCAACCCCATATGACGCCAAAGGCATGCTGAACACGGCTCTGGTCGGAACGGACCCGGTCATATTCTTCGAATCGCAGCGGCTGTATGACATGCCGGAACATTTTGAGAAAGAAGTGCCGGCAGGTTACTATGAAGTACCATTCGGTGAGCCGGCAATCCGCCGTGAAGGCAAAGACATTACAATCCTAACCATCGGCGCGACACTCTACAGGGCATTGGACACGGCGAAGATTCTGGAAGAAAAATACGGCATCAGTGCGGAAGTGATAGACGCCCGCTCAATAGTGCCGTTCAACTATGAAAAGGTCATCGAGTCGGTCAAGAAAACCCGCAAGATACTGCTAGCCAGCGATGCGTGTGAACGCGGCAGCTTCCTGCACACGATGGCCAGCCGAATTTCGCAGATTGCGTTCGATGAACTCGACGCTCCGGCTGCAGTCGTAGGCGCAAAGAACTGGATTACGCCGCCAGACGAAATCGAGCAGTCGTTCTTCCCGTTCCCGAACGATATCCTCGATGCCGTCAACGAATACCTGATTCCGTTAGCCGGTTACAAAACTGTCCGGCCATGCGACGCAGCCAAGCTGCTGAAAGACGCAAAAGAAGGTATATGAAAAATTTCAAATTTGGAAATTGCAGATTGTTAGAGCATTGAAAGATTGAGAGTTCATATTTTTGCGCCAGTGGGTTTGTTCGTGGCAAGGAAGGAAAATGAGGCATACTTGGCAGTATTCTGAAGTTTTTCTGACGCAGCCACGGACAAAGCAAACCAGCAAAAAAAGAACTCTCAAGATTGAACTGCTCTAATTGTTTTTATTTTTCAAACTGCCCGATTTATATGGTTTTTCGCATATAAGGCGGAAAGTTAAAAATATTGTCAATCGGTCGCTTTGAATAATTTCTGATTTGTAGTTTCTGATTTTAAACGATATGCAGGGACACACGCCGGAATAATATTCTTGCGTGGCGCGGCGGATACCGGATGTATCCGCCGTGTTTTTTTTGCGCGGATTTTGAAAACCTCGAACTCTGTTAATAAAAGCCCATACGCCAGAACATTGCAAGACTGTCAAGAACCGCTATAAAACTTGCTCTACAAAATAAAATATTCACTCAAATCGCAGCCGCAGAATTTGCATATCATGCCACTGCCAGCCTGCATGGTCACTTGAAAAATGTCGCGACGGATAACCGGCTTGCCGCATGATGGACAGAACGTGGTCGAACCCTGTAAATCGACCGCATTGCCGGTATAGACGAATTTCAAGCCTTCTTCCAGTGCTATTTCGCGAGACCGCGTTAGCGTTTCCAGCGATGTCGGCGGCCGGTCAATCAGTTTGTAGCATGGCCTGAACGCAGTCAGATGCCACGGCGTAAACGGCCCGCATTGCCGATAAATCCATTTGGCGCAACTGCGAACTTCATCCTGTGAATCATTCGCACCAGGTATCAGAAGCGTCGTAAGCTCAACCAATGCATCAGTCTTGTGCACGAGATATTCTATATTGTCCAGAATCGGCGTAAGATGTGCGTCGCAGAGTTCCATATAAAAAGTGTCGGTGAAGGCTTTGATGTCCACGTTTATGGCGTCAAAATGCGTGAAAAATTCATTCCTGGCCAACGGCGTGATATAACCGTTCGACACTGCCACCGCCGAAAGGTTCGCCGCGTGAGCCGCATCGGCGATGTCCATCGCGAATTCCGCAAAAACTATCGGTTCGTTGTACGTCACGGCGACCGAGCTGCATTTATGGCTGACGGCAGCGTCGACGATGTCCTGCGGAGAAATCGGCGTCATTCGTATGTCGCCGACCCGCGCACGCGAAATGTCGCAATTCTGACAGAACAGGCAGCCGAGGTTGCATCCCACCGTCCCCATCGACATGACACTACTGCCTGGTTTGAAATGGTATAGCGGTTTTTTCTCCACCGGGTCAACAGCCAGCGCACTGCACAAACCGTAAGTCATCTGGAACAGTTTGCCGTCGATATTTTTTCGCGTATGACAATAGCCTTCACGGCCATGCGCAATATGGCAGTTACGCGGACACAGGAGGCATTCTATCGTGTCACCGGATGCTTTCCACCATTTGGCCGGTTTGGGCGCAGACTGCGTCATTTTATCTTGTCCACCTTGAATCTCATTATCGTCACAGGCTCGGTCGGGCCGATGCCGGCCTTCTGCCTTGTGGCTAAAAGCTGTTTTTCAACAGTGTCGAGCTGTTCTATTCCAGGCAGCATCAGTGCGCGTCTGCCGTCGGCGGTGGAGATTATCACGCCGTAAATTTTGGGGTCAAGATCATCTTCCGAATCTGCCGGTTCCGGCTCATGGAGTATGCTCACTTCAAATTTCAGGCCGCTCAGTTCTTCGGGGCGTATCGGATAGAAACGCGGGTCTTCACACGCAGCCATTTTGGCACAATATTCGGTCTGCCGCACCACGTTCGGCTCGGTCGGGCCGATTGTTCCCATACAGCCGCGCAGATTACCGTTCGATTCGTAGATAGTTACGAATACGCCGGCTTTGCGAGCCAGTTCATCCATCGGCGGCGGCGATTTGGGGGCTTCGCGGCCTTTGACTTCAGCGGTTACGACGGCACGGGCGTAATCCAGCAGCATATCAAGGCTGTATGGTTTTTCTTTTACTTCGCCGTTGGCGTCGTAAAGAACGGCCACCGTGTAGCCGACGCCGAAAGGCCCTTCGTAACTTAGCACGTCGCGGCCGCGAGTGCGATAGCCGGTGGCTGACATCGCCACGAGCGTAGAATCCACCACGTCTTCCGCCGCCAAATTGCGTAGATCAGCATCGATACTTTTTACATGTTCGTAATCGCCCCTGTTCAGGAGTTCCACGAATTCACTGTCGAACATTTTAGCCTGCGGATGATAGCCGGCTGGCGCATTGCGCAAAAGCCGGTGACTCATATCGCCGCTGGCGATGAATGCAACCGGATGGCCGTACTCTTTTGCGGCGGCAGCTATGGCCAGGCCGAGCTCATCCAATCCGCCGCTGCCGGGGTAATTCAGGCTGATGACGCTCACGGGGCCCTGCCAACCGGCTTTTACCAGATACCACAACGGCACTATCGCCGAATGATCTTCGGAAAAATCTCCGCTTACGCGCCACGACTGCAAGCCGTAATTTTTAACGGCTTTCACAAGGAGTTTGTTGAAATCTTCATTATTGGGCAGATCCACAGCAGCCGACGGACAGCCGAAATGAATCAGCGAACCGGCAAGACGTTCGCCGCGCCATATTCCGAACGCCACGCGGTCACGCGGTGAATGAGGGGCTATTATCACGAGGCATTGCGGCTTTGCGGCGACGATTTTTTGCGAAAGAATGCTCATGGCAGCCATGGTGGCGGCGCATTTTTCTTCACGGCCACGGCCTATGCCAGGCACGGCAATCGGCGGATGCGGATATAGACCGGCAATGATTATCTGCCCATTATCAGCCATCGATTTCTCCTTCTGACTATCATTATATGCGGCAAAATAACCCAAAAACGGGAAATCAGGCGGAATGCATCGAAGAGCAAAAATCAATTCCCCTAGCACAGACTGCTTTCCGCAAGAAACCCAACTGTCCTGCAAACAATTCCCTGCAATAAATTCGTGCGCCAAGCCGGCGGTCAGTTGCTCTTTTTTTTCTCTCTTTCCAGCTGATCCTGCAACTCGACTATTTTTTTTTGAGCCGAGTCAAGCTGAAGTTTGTAACGGTCCCGCTGCGCCGGAACGTCTCCCAAAACTTTCACCTGCTCCCTGAGCTTGTAATTGTCAAGTTTGTAATGGTTCAGTTCCTGGGTAAGACGGTCTTCGCGGGCAAGAAGCTCTTTAACGCGGCCGTCAAGTATCGCATTAAGGCTGGTAAGATTTTCAACGTCTTCCTTGAGTTTTTTATTATCCTTCTTTAACTGGGCAAACTCCATAGTCTGAGTTTCGTCTTCCTTTTCCACAGGCTTGGGTTTGGCCCAGTCCCAGTTCGGCTGCTGGAGCTTCATGTCTTTCTTTTCGCAGCCGGCAAGCGTTACGAAGGTTGCGAAAAGCGTCGTTAACATGATGACTTTAAAAATACTCATGCGGAAATCATAACACCAAACGGCTGCGTTCGTCCAGAGTTTTTTACTTTGCCGTCGGCGGGTTTTCCGAATTTTCATCCATGCGAAAATGAGCGCAAAAAAAATGGGCGACAACGGTTGCTCAGACCTGTTATCGCCCTTCGCCTTGCTGTAGAGATCCTTATCCGTTGAAACCGGCAGGAGGAGAAAAACCGGTATGATCTGCGGGCGCTCATCTCCGCAAACCCTCGTTCGGCATAATCTCTACTCTATAAACGAGGCCTGACCGCGATACAACTGAAAAATCAGGATCGCAAGCTTCCGTGTGGGCGCTCATCTCCACATGGTGCAAATACAGACCTCTTCTAGAGGCTCGTGTAGTTCCGTTTGTCTGAACCGGCAGTTGGTTGGTTGGGAGAAGAAAAGAGTTACCAGTTCAGCCCTCTCGGCTCCTCGAAATACAACTCTCGAAGTCGAAACCGTCCCTACACTAAAAAATATTAGATTGCCAAGGCGTCAAAATGCGACACTTTGCGCCGCACAATATCAGGTGTGCACCTGGCATGCCAAAATTCGGCCGAAAACCATACCGAGGCTAATTTTGTCATAACATGCCTAAAACAATAACATTAAGACAAAGAAGATTTTTAAAATTTTTTAAACAAACCGCCGCATTCCCTCGAAACGCTATAGCATTACTGTTGCAGAATGCAACACGAAACTTATGCAGGCCCATAGGTTCAAAGCAATTTTAGAAGTGATTATCGCCGCCCAAATCGGAACAGCCGCGCTACCGGACATACTTGAGAAGTGCCGCTTTATAAAAATTTCTGCCCTGCTCGACGTATTTTTTCTCAAAATTCGTGCCGACGATGTGTACGTCGCTATCGAGCAATTTGGGGAAATCGGTTCTTGCAAAACCTTCGGCGTCGGTAATAACCTTCAGCATATGTTCGAAATATTCACGATGGTCGGTGACTATTAAAAATTGTCCGCCAGGCTTGAGCACTCGCCGGACATGTTGCAAAAATTCCGGCTGAAGTATGCGACGGCGATGATGTCTGCGTTTGGGCCACGGGTCAGGGAAGTACAGATGCACACGAAATACGCTGTTGTCGGGCAGCAGTTTTTTAAAAAAACGCTCAGCGTCGGCGTGGAGCATTTTTGCGTTGGTCAGGCCTGCGCGGCGGATGCGGTCGGCGGCGTATTTGGCATACGGCGCGGCGTATTCGATACCCAGGAAATTGACCTCCGGCCGATATGCTGCCCGTGCGACGAGAAATGTGCCCTTGCCCACACCGATTTCAATCTCCAGCGGCACTGCAGGGTCTGCAAAAAATTCCGATATGTCAAAAACCTCAGCCTGCGAAACATCCGGCAGGAGTACGCCGTCGTACTCCCATTTTTTGTTCCTGTCGCGTAAAAGCGTTTTGGGGGAATTCGTTCTCATGGCCGAGGATTGTAGTAAGATGACAATAAAATTTCAATTTGATTCAATTCAACAGCCGACTTTCAAGTATCGAATAATGATTAAATTCCATCAAAAGAGACGGTTTTTACTTTTTGAGACCTTTCCAGTTTTCGACGATGAAACCGCCGCTGACTTCATCGTTCCGGAGAATGGTAAAGATGGCGGCATGGAATTCGGTATCCTGGCCGAAGAGCACAGGAAACGGCAATGGCTTGGAATAACGGCCGGATTCGTCGTATACCCAGACGACTTTATCGTCGTGTTTTTTTGCACATTTCTGCACATCGTTTATTATCACTTTGCGGCGCGGCTGATTTTGCGGGACGGCATCGCTGAACTGCCGGAGCGACAATACGGCATCCGGTTTGCCGAGGCGTTTTTCGAGTTGTGCCGAGTTGACGGACTGGCCGTGTTCGACGGCTGATTGCGTGAGGTAGAGATCCTCCACCCACTCCCGCTGTTCGTCGACACAGCCGGTCATAATGCATCCGCATACAATCGCCGTCGTAACAATCGTTTTAAATTTTAAAAAATTCGGCAGATTCATTTCTTACCGTCGTCTTTTTTTGATGGAAATATATCGCCGCAGTCGCATTTGGTGGTTTTGCCTTTTTTTAACCTTACAAGCTGGCGAACGAAAAGTATTGCGCCGGCGATAAGGCAAAGAAGGCCTATTGTTTTCATGTCAGCCGTCATCGCAGGCTCCTGGTGATTGTTTCAACCGCCTGCGTGGTTTTGGCATTGCCCGCGAATCGCAGCAGATACCAGTCAACGAGGGCCATCACATCCGGCTCGGTTGTCGGGCGGGCGAGTTGCACTTCGAGCAACGCCGGTATGGCAGCCGGGTCGTTGAACTTCGCCAGCAGCATGGCTGCATAAGCCTTGGTGTCCGGATACGGACTTTTGAGACATGGCTTGGCCATGGCGGCGACGTTTCTATTCGGAGTCGCATAAAGCGCAACGATGGCAAGCTGTTTGAGCGGGTCGTTGTCGGGACGGCTGAATATTTCAGCCAGCACCTTGTCGGCAGCCGGCCGTTGCATGTCGCCGAGCACGCTTATGCCGGTAGCCAACAGCGTGTGCATCGGCGTTATGCGGGTGCTCGAAAGCTCACGCGACTGTATATAGTTCGCCAGCGGCGCGATGTAAAAATCGACGTTGCGTTTGTCAGCCAGGTCGCTTTCGATACGGTTGTATACATACTCGACTATAATCGGATGGCCCAAACTCAGCAGTTTCTGCAGATAAACGCCGGCACTCGACGCATTGCTCCTGCGAGCCAGCTCGAATCTCGCCATATCGCCGACGATGTCATTTCGGCTGGACAGCTCGGTGAGCTGTTTGGTCGAATCGTCGCGCGACGCCAGCATTCGCATGATGTTGATGCTGAGGCTGAGATTCCGGCTGAGTTTGATTGCGTCGCAGAGCAGGTCGGCTGCGTTCGGGGCCATGGCATCGATAGCCATGAATCCGCGTATCTGCACCGGCAGCATGTCGTAGGAATTCGCTGCGTATTGAGCCACCGGCATGGCAGCCAGGATTTTTTCCCGCCGAATCTGGTTGAGCATGCTGATGATGAGTTCCGGCTGGGTCTGCTTGTCCAGCAGTATGCCGCGCAGATACTGAACCTGCGCATTGTCGCCGTGAGCCAGCAACGTCATGGATGCGAACGTGGATACGTCCGTCATGCCGGACTTGACAAGGTGTTCGAGAAGCGGCTTGACCGCGGCGAACTGACCGCGGCTGGCTAGCGCGTTGGCTGCGACGACCTGAAGGTTGACGTCATCCATGTTAGCCACCTGCGCAAGTTCCTGGTCGGTGAGTTCGCTCATTTTCAAGAGTTGGCTGAGCGCTTCGCCGCGGACGCGCATCGCCGGGTCGTGGAAGAGTCTATCACGCAACAGGGGCACAGCCTGCCGGCCGGCAAGCCTGGACACCAGCCCCGTCGCCAACAGCCGTACGCGGTCATCTTCATTCCGCATGAGCTTG
The DNA here is from genome assembly GCA_964536835.1 of uncultured Planctomycetaceae bacterium. Taxonomy (GTDB): domain Bacteria; phylum Planctomycetota; class Phycisphaerae; order SM23-33; family SM23-33; genus DAONFI01. The sequence continues at coordinate 37,224 of CAZIAZ010000004.1, forward strand.
GTAAAAACCGGCAGCAGTGAAATGTCTTCCGTCGTACTCAGCCGGTCAAGCAGCAACGCCATCTCTTTCCTGTCATTCAGGCCGGCCTGGAGAGATTTGACCGCTTCGTCGCATGAAACCTGCGGCACCTGCCCGAAAACTGTGATAAAAGACGTCGTAACCATCGCTGCCAGCGCAACGAAGAATTGTAATTTAAATTGCTTCATATTTTTCCTCTATTTACTCATTCATCGCTATATTCTGTTCTGAAAAAACCTGACAGTCAGTCCGCCATATTATGCAAAAGACTGCTGCAGGCGTTCAATAATCATCAATAATCTTCCGGCCCGGGTTCGGGCGTGTCTTTGACGAGCATCTGGATGATTGCGTCGGTATTAAGGCCTTCCGCCTCGCCAGAAAAATTCATCATGAGTCTGTGCCGCAGAACGGCGGCAGCGGCGGAGCGGATATCGTCGCAGTCGACTGCGTATCTGCCGGCCAGGAGCGCCCTTGCCTTGGCGGCTAACACGAGGTATTGGCCGGCTCGCGGGCCTGCGCCCCATGACAGGTAGTCCCTGATGAATTGCGGCGCGGTTTCATCCGCAGGCCGCGTCGCGCGAACCAGCTTTACCGCATAATTCACCACGTGCTCACTAACCGGAATCCGGCGTAATACGCCCTGAAGTTCAACTATATCACCCGCGGAAATCACCGGCGAAACATCCTGCACATCGCGGGAAGTGGTTACGGAAATTATTTTGCGTTCCTCTTCCAGCGAAGGATAATCGACCTTGACCATGAACATGAAACGGTCAAGCTGCGCTTCGGGCAGCGGGTACGTGCCTTCCTGTTCGATGGGGTTCTGCGTAGCGAGCACGAAGAACGGCTTGGGCAGTTCGTGCGTCGTGCCGCCTGCGGTTACGTGGTGCTCCTGCATAGCCTGCAGAAGGGCAGCCTGCGTTTTTGGCGGCGTACGGTTGATTTCGTCGGCAAGGACGATGTTCGCAAACACGGGGCCGCGGACGAAGCGGAATTCCCGCCGGCCAGTCGAACGGTCTTCCTCTATCACGTCCGTGCCGGTTATGTCGCCGGGCATGAGGTCGGGCGTGAACTGAATGCGGCTGAACGACAGTTCCATGACGCGGGCGAGCGTGGATATCATCAGCGTTTTCGCAAGGCCCGGCACGCCCATGAGCAGACAGTGGCCGCCGCAGAGCATGGACGTCAAAAGAAGTTCCGTCGCCTGCGATTGGCCGACAATGACCTTGTCAAGCTCGACGAATATCTTTTTGCGCAGTTCGTCGAATCGCTCTATGATTTTGATGTCGTTTGAAGTTTCGCTCATGGTTTCCTCACTTGTAGACAATCATGTTATCGCGATGAATCGCCTCGTCGTAGGGTTTGTCGCCGAGTACAGTTGCTATTTCCGACGTTTTAAGGCCTTTGATGCGTGTCAGCGATTCGGCGTCGTAATTGCAAAGGCCGCGGGCTACGCGGTTGCCGCGGGTATCCGTCACAACTACCGTAGCGCCTTTGCCGAAATTGCCGGCTACATCGACTATGCCGGACGGCAGAAGGCTTTTGCCCCGTTCCCGCAACGCCTTAACCGCGCCGTCGTCCACGATTATTCTGCCGGCAAGCCTGGCAGCCTGGCCTATCCAGAGATATTTGCTCCCGATTCGTTTTTTCGCCGGCACAAAAACCGTGCCGATGTGTTCGCCGTCGGCTAACCGCAGAAGGATATTTTCCGTTCGGCCGGCTGCAATCACCGCCAGGCCGCCTGCACGGGCAACCATGCCGGCTGCCGTGAGTTTGGTAACCATGCCGCCAGTGCCGTGGGAACTTCTGGTCGTTTCGGCCAGGCTCATGGTTTCTTCGTCGACCTTCTGTATCACGTCGATGATTCGGCCGGCTTTCATTACGCCGGCAACGTTGGTCATGAGCACAAGCACATCCGCCGCAAGCAGATTGGCCACGTGCGCCGCCAGAACGTCATTTTCGCCAAACCGGATTTCATCGACGGCGACAGTATCATTCTCGTTGATGATGGCAACCGCGTTGTAGTCATTCAGCGTAAGCAGTGTGTTGCGTATGTTCAGATATCGCGTGCGGTCTTCAAAACCGTCGCGCGTCACGAGTATCTGCGCGACTCTCATCGAATGTTTGGCGAAAACGTCGTGAAAAATCCGCATGAGCTGGCCTTGGCCAATCGCAGCCAATGCCTGCAAATGCGATACGCCTATCGGCCGTGAATCCAGGCCCATGTCGGCCATGCCCGTGCCGATAGCTCCGCTGACGACAAGCGACACCCCTATGCCGCGCGAGTTTAACTCCGCAATCTGGCCAGCCAGCGAGTCGATGAACTCGCGGTCCGGCCGATGGTCTTTCCCGCACAGCGTGTTCGTGCCGATTTTCACGACAAACCGCCGTGCCTGTCGAAGCAACTGTGATGGAGGTGTAGGATTCATTTTATCATTCCAGTTCGTCGGTGGCGATATCGCCAGCCAAAACGGCCGGCACACGGTGAAGTACGTGGCAGACAAGCTCGACATTGCGTTTTGTCGCACCCTGTTGCGAACGGATGTATCTCTGCGTCTCGGCGGCTGCCTTCGCAGTTGCCGCACCGTCAGCCAGCCAGCCTGCGACGCACTGTCTCAACGCATCGCCATTCGCCACCCTCACACAGCCGTGCCGCACAAGGTCGTCAGCCTGCGGAAAATTGAACGTATGCGGGCCGAAACATACAGGTTTGCCCAACGCCGCCGCTTCTATCATGTCTGAACCGCCCATGTGCACCAGCGAACGGCCGACGAATATCATGTCAGACAAACCGTAAAATTTGCGAAGTTCGCCCATGGTGTCACCCAGAATAACGGCGCGCTGCGGAAGGTTTTGCAGCTGCGTGGCATGGGTGTTGTGTCCGCTGCGACGGATACAGGGGAAACCGGCTTTGGTTATCAGGCGGGCCACTTCGTCGAACCGCTCCGGCTTGCGGGGGACAATCAGCAGCGTCAGTTCTCCGCCTGTAATTTTTTTGCCAAGTGCCTCGAGCAGGATTTGTTCCTCACCCGGGCCCGTACCGCCTGCGACCAGCAGTTTGCCGGCTCGCGTGTCCAAGGCAAGCTGCGAGGCGATGATTTCCTGGCCAGGAACGCTGTCGGCAACCTGAATCGTGTCATATTTCAACATGCCCGTCAGATGCACTTTCGACGGTTCTCCGCCAAGCTCAATGAATTTGTGGCCGTAAATTTCATCCTGCACGCCGATAGCCGTCAGCCGGTTAAACAACGCTGCGGCAAGCAGGCCCAGCTTTTTGTATCTCGGATAACCCTTGTTTGGGCTCATGCGGCCATTTACGACGACGGCTGGTATTTTTCTGCGGTTGCATTCAGCCAGAAAATTCGGCCAGATTTCACCTTCCATGAGAATCACGAGGGCCGGCTGCGTACGACGAATTGCGCGGCGGACTGCCCATGTAAAATCCAGCGGCCACTGGAATACCGTCAAAAATGGCGAATATGCCTTCTCCGCCGCCGCCATGCCGGTGTCGGTCGTCGACGATATTACCACGCGATAATCCGGCAGTTGCGATTGCAATTCCGCCACAAGCGTGCGGGATGCGTTGATTTCACCGAGGCTTACGCCGTGCAGCCAGATGACCGGCTGAAGGCCGTGACGCTCAGGCGTTCGGCCAAAACGCTGTAACCAGTTATGCCGGTATCGGCCATATCTGAACATCCGGAAAAGCAGAAACGGCCCGGCCGCCAACAATGCGAAAAAATAAATTATATCTAAAATCACGCCCATTTTTCATCAAATCCAAAAGCTGCAACTGTCATTCATTTAAAAACTTTTTATATCGCCATTACGCATGGCTGCCAGCGTAGTCGGTAAGGCAAAATATCTGCAACTGTCATTTAAAACCTTTTATGTCGCCCTTGGTGTATTTTTCGAGGGCTTTTGCAAGGTCGACATTGTTGATATTCGCCAGCGTGCACAGCCATGCGAAAACGTCGGCAAATTCCTCTTCCCTGTTAGCCTGGTCGTTGCCGGCCAACGCGGTAGCCAATTCGCCCACTTCCTCTATAAACCACATGAACGTCCCCGGCGTACCGCGTTTCGAGTCGGTCGGGTAGTATTTATCCTTTATAAAATCCTGAAATTCCTTTACCGATATCGTCATCATATCATCCTTTGTTTAAACCCCATATTTTCGCTATTTTGACTCAATAGTCAATTGACTCTTCCAATTTACTGCCTAAACTGTAACTTATGCATGAGTCGGACATATATTCGCGTCAGATGTTATTCAGCCGCATCGGCCGGGCTGGCCAGGATAGGCTCGCCTGCGCCAGGGTGGCTATGGTGGGGATGGGCGGCCTGGGCTCATGGGGGGCTGAGTTGCTGGCACGTTGCGGAGTCGGTTATCTGCGTCTGATAGATTGCGATGTGGTGGAATATTCCAACCTGGCCAGACAGGCGATGTATACCCGTCGCGATGCCGATGAAAATATTCCAAAAGTGACCGCCGCCGCGAAACGGCTAACCGAAATAAATCCATCCTGTACGGTTGAGCCGGTAATGGCGCGCCTCGACGCCGCAAACGCCGGAACGCTTTTGAGCGCATTTGACGTGGTGCTGGATGCAACTGACGACTGGCAAACGCGATTCGTCATCAATTCATGGTGCGTAGCCAATAATGTGCCGTGGGTATTCGGTGGCGTCGTCGCCTCAGTCGGCCAGGTCATGCCGATAATGCCGCACCGTACAGCCTGTCTGGCATGTATTTACGATTCGCCGCCGGACAAACCACAGGAGCAGGCAAACAAAGCTTCAGCCGTCGGCGTCATCGGGCCGGCAGTGGCGGCTGTCGCAGCCTTGCAGACGGCACAGGCTGTGCGCATAATTACAGGCGATAAAAACAATTCCACCTGCCTGTTTCATCTGGACTGCTGGGATTTGTCCACGCAGAAAATTGTTACGGAAAAACCTAATCCGCTCTGCCGCGTGTGCGGCGGACGGGGAGAGATGCAAAATGAATGTAAAAGATGATATTACGTTGACAGTGGGAAACACCCCGCTGGTCAGAGTCCGAAAAACCATCCCGCAAACCGCCAACATTTTTGCGAAGATGGAGTGCATGAATCCTTTTTCGTCGGTCAAGGACAGGGTCGCAATTTCGATGGTCGACGCAGCTGAAAACGCCGGCCTTCTTGTTCGGGGCAAAGGCGTGATAATAGAACCCACCAGCGGCAACACCGGCATAGGCCTCGCCATGGTCGCAGCCGCCCGCGGATACAAATGCATCCTGTCAATGCCGGAGTCCATGAGTATCGAACGGCGAAAAGTGCTCCGGGCGTTGGGCTGTGAGCTGATACTTACTCCAGCGGCGGAAGGCATGACAGGCGCGATTCGGGCGGCGGAGGAATTTGTAACCCAAAATCCGCAGGCTTACATGCCGCAGCAGTTCAACAATCCGGCTAACCCGCAGATACACCGGCTGACGACCGCGCCGGAAATATGGCGGGATACGGACGGCAAAGTCGACATATTCATATCAAGCGTCGGCACGGGCGGCACGCTTACAGGCGTGGGTGAAGTGCTCAAGAAACACAATCCAGCCATAAAAGTCATAGCCGTCGAACCGGACGCCAGCCCCGTCATATCGCAGACCCTCATGGGCCAGACGCCTACCCCCGGGCCGCATATGCTCCAGGGCATCGGCGCAGGATTCATCCCCAAAGTACTTAACCTGAATATAATAGACGAAGTGATTCGCGTGAAAAACGAAGACGCCTTCGAATATGCCCGCAAGGCAGCCAGGGACGAGGCGCTTTTTGTGGGCATATCTTCCGGCGCAGCGTTGAAAGCCGCCGCAGTCCTGGCAGAACGCGAAGAAAACAGAGGCAAAAATATCGTCGCCATCATGCCCAGCTTCGGCGAACGATACCTCTCCAGCCCGCTTTTTGCGAATATCGATTGAATGAAAAGATGAAACAGCTTGTAGACTTGCATGTTCATTCGAATGAATCGGACGGCTCTTATTCGCCGGCGGATGTGATTGATTTCGCCGTAAAAGCCGGCGTATCAGCCGTCGCGCTTACCGACCACGACACCATCGCCGGCCTTGCCGCCGCCGCTTGCAGAGCTGCCGATTATCCGCAATTATCGTTCATTCCAGGCATAGAAATATCGGCTGAATATTCACCAGGGATAATGCACATCCTCGGACTCGGCGTAAATCCGACGGATGCCGGACTGAACGCCGTCGCATCGCGGCTGCGGGAGTCCCGCGCGAACAGGAATCCGCAAATAATCGAAAAACTTCGCAGCCTGGGAGTGGATATTTCATTCGACGAGGTTTTGGAAGAATCACGCAAGGATGCCAGCCCCGACGCCGTGCTGGGCCGGCTGCATATTGCGATGGTGCTGGTGAAAAAAGGTTTTGCCAGAAATATAGCAGACGCATTTGAGAAATTTTTGGGCAATCACGCTCCTGCGTATGTGCCCAAAGACCACCTCTTGCCGGCACAGGCTGTCGCGGCGATAAACAGCGCCGGCGGCACGGCGATACTTGCCCACCCGGTTCAACTCGAATGCGCCAACGAGTTGCAGTTGGAGACGCTTTTACGAAAGCTCATGCACGTCGGCCTTGGCGGCATGGAGTGCTACCACAGTTCGCACAACGACGTTCAGACGCGGACGTATCTGCGGCTGGCTCAAAAACTGGGGCTGATAATAACAGGCGGCTCGGATTATCACGGGCTTGGCAAGCCCGACGTAGCCATAGGCCGCCCGCCCGTGCCGATGAGCATTGTCGGCGAAAAAAACATCATGCGATGGCGCGGACAAGCAGCCGGTCTTCCGGCGTAAGCGTTTTGGCGTTGCGGAAATAATCCCGCGCAGCCTCAGCCGGCGTTTTGACTATGTCGGACGTCTTCATGAACATCACGCCTTTTGCGTACAGCCGCGGTATCTGCAACTCGGCTGCGTCCCATCTGCCAGGCGACACGACGGCATCGGCGGCTAAGACGACGCTGAAACCCCTTGCGCGAAGGCCTATCAGAGTCAGCGTCATGCCGCTATCGACATTCGCGCCGCATGCGATGAATGTCACCCCGTGATAGCCTTCCAGCTCCGTAAACAGCCGCTCTGTCCTGGCGTGCATGAAGAGGTCGGGATTGCGTTTTTCGACAATCACCTGCCGGTACAGGTCAAATATGCCGTCCGGCAGATCAGTGCTGTTGCGTATGCCCAGGTCGATATACGGATGTTGCAGCGTCCGGGGCAGCTTTTGTTCGCCTGGAGTGGCTTCGACGCAGTGAGGTTTCGGGCCGAGCGGGCCAAGCTCGCCCTGGCGCACGCGCAGCACGCTGCTGAGTACAGGAATGTGGTGGTCCTCTGCCCAGTCGAAAAGCTTATAAATATTGTTACGGACTTCGCCGGCACGATGAGAATAAAAACTTCCGCCCGGCATAAAAAAGTCTCGTTGAGTTTCCATGTCCAGCAGTATCAATCGCTTTTCAAACATTTTCTCACCTCCCTGCTCATAAGCCGGCATCGGCGGCTGATGGTGAGCCATTTTTTCCAATACATTATACGCCCTATAGTGAGGTAAGGTTTCGATAAAAGTTCAGCCTTTCTGCAAAAACTTTGTTTCGCCGGCAAAAACAGCTCCAAAAAAATGTAAAATTGCTATTTTTTATATAATTTACTCAAAGTGGCCGATTCGCGTTATAAGGCTCGGTAACGACTTATGCTGCAAACAATTACGACATGCGTGACAAATAGTTCTGCGATGTCGCCTTTGTGAGCCGCGGTAATGTATTTTATTGCAAAATAAGTCTTTTGCTTTTTAGCCTCATATGCGAAAAATCGTAAATCGGTCAGTTTGAATAAATTAAAGAACTTTTTATACAAAATACAAAAACTGCTTCACAATTTGCCGCACGATTTGTATACTTTCCAAACCCTTCGGGGCCGTAGCTCAATTGGGAGAGCGTCGCGTTCGCAATGCGGAGGTTGAGGGTTCGATCCCCTTCGGCTCCATATTTTCAACAAAGGGCATGTTCGGCTGACGCCGCGCATGCCCTTTTTTCATTGGTTTTACGCCCGACGTCAGGATAACATATCGGTTGGCGTATTTTATAAATACACACAGCCGCCGGCTGATTGCAGGCCGGGGGTTTTTTATTCATAATATTTTTGCGATTTGTCATTTTGAAAGGAAAAAGACATGAATTGGGGAGCATTGAACGTCTGGTGGGTATATGCGCTGGCGTCGGCGTTTTTCGCAGCGTTGACGGCGGTGCTTGCGAAAGTGGGCGTAAAGGGCATAGACTCGGATTTGGCGACGGCGATTCGCACGATAGTGATACTGATTATTACTTGGGGGATAGTGTTTTTCAAAAATGGTGCGGGCGGTTTGAACAGCCTTTCAAAAAACAATGTGCTGTTCCTGGTGCTTTCTGGCATAGCGACTGGGCTGTCGTGGCTGTTCTATTTCAGGGCGCTACAGATGGGCAAGGTTTCGCACGTAGCAGCCGTCGACAAAACCAGCGTGGCACTGGCGATGATACTGGCGGTTATCTTCCTGCACGACGCACTAAGCCTGAAACTCATATTAGGCGTACTGATGGTAATGGCCGGCACGATGATAATTATCCTTTAGAGCATGTTAAACTTGATATGCGTCATTTCTGCTGGCTGCAACATCGCTCTGCTACGTCAGGCTGCATCGGAATACGGGCAGTATTCCTGCTTCGCCTTCCTTGCATAGCTCGTTTCGCCAACGCATAAAGTGTCGTATCTCAAGTTTAACATGCTTTAAAAATTCCTGACCTCATATCTTTCGGATTTTTTACAAAACCTATCCCAAAAACATGGGCGTCAACGAAACCGAACAATTTTGCGGGCAGCCAAGTTTTGGGGATGGGTTATAAAAACGTTTTATTTGCAATTCGCAGGCATTCTTTAAACACGATTCTCAAAATTTTTTTGAGAATCGTTCTTGATAAAAACTTGACAGATGCGGCGAAAACGTTAAAGTAGCCTCTCCCACTGGGGTGGATTTTACCCCCATGGCCAGGTAGCTCAGGTGGTAGAGCGCGGCCCTGAAAAGGCCGGCGTCGCTGGTTCGACTCCAGTCCTGGCCATTTTTATTGCGCCGCCGGCTGGTAACGCTTGATTTTGCCAGCCTGCAGCGATTACAATTCACAAAACCACGCCAGCATAGCTCAGTTGGTAGAGCACCGCATTTGTAATGCGGCGGTCGCGGGTTCGAGTCCCTCTGCTGGCTTTTTTCATGCGCAAAAATCGGGACAAAGCGGGATAAAAATGCCCAAAATCATCCATTTCGCGCCTAAAATGAATTGACTCATCGTTCCGCGAACGGTAAATATAGGATTTGCAAGAACCTGTCAAAATTGCGCCGCCAGCTGCAGGACAGTCGTTTTGACAGGCGATAACATGCGACAAAAATACACAACACACTTTCAATAAAGGGTTTAAGTTTTTGGCACGGCCATTGCATATATTTTGCTAACGTCACCTCTGCGCAGCCGGGGTGATGAATAGAAAGAGGTGAATATTATGGCATCAAAAAAAGTAATCGGAATAGACTTGGGCACGACCAACAGCGTCGTTGCCGTCATGGAGGGCGCTGAACCCAAAGTGCTCATCAACCAGCAGGGTTCACGCACTACGCCCAGCGTGGTGGCGTTTACCGACAAGGGCGAACGACTCGTCGGCCAGCCTGCCAAGCATCAGCAGGTGACAAACCCCAAAAATACGTTTTTCTCCATAAAGCGGTTCATGGGCAGACGTCACAACGAAGTCAGCCATGAGGAAAAAATTGTGCCCTACGAAGTCGTGGGCGGGCCGAATGACCTCGTGAAAGTCAAAGCGCAGGGCAAGGAATACACCCCGCAGGAAATTTCATCCATGATTCTCCAGGAACTCAAAAAAGTTGCAGAGGATTATCTGGGTGAAAAAGTGGATAAAGCCGTCATAACCGTGCCGGCATATTTCAACGACTCGCAACGTACCGCCACCAAGGAAGCCGGTGAAATCGCCGGCTTGAAGGTGGAACGTATAATAAACGAGCCGACCGCAGCGGCACTGGCGTACGGCCTTGAAAACAAGAAAAACGAAAAAGTCGCCGTGTTCGACTTCGGCGGCGGCACTTTCGATATCTCCATACTGGACATCGGCGACAACGTCTTCGAAGTGTTAGCCACCAACGGCGATACGCATCTGGGCGGCGATGACCTCGACGAAGTTCTCATCAATTACATCGCCGATGAATTCAAACGTACCGAAGGCATTGATCTCCGCACGGATGCGATGGCTCTTCAGCGGCTGAAAGAAGCAGCTGAAAAGGCCAAATGCGAACTGTCCACCGCGATGGAGGCGAACATCAATCTGCCGTTCATCACCGCTACCGCGTCGGGCCCCAAACACCTGACCATGACCATCACGCGAGCCAAGTTCGAACAGATTGCCGAAGACATATTCAACCGCCTTGTCAACCCGTGCAAAAAATGCCTGGCTGACGCCAAACTCTCGCCCAGCCAGATTGACGAAGTCATACTCGTCGGCGGTTCGACCCGTATCCCCAAAGCCCGCGAAATCGTCAAACAGATTTTCGGCAAAGAGCCCAACAAGTCGGTCAACCCCGACGAAGTGGTGGCTATGGGCGCCGCAATTCAGGGCGCTATTCTCGCCGGCGAAGTCGAAGAACAGATGGTTCTGCTCGACGTTACGCCGCTGTCACTGGGCGTGGAAACGCTCGGCGGCGTGATGACCAAACTCATCGAACGCAACACGACCATTCCGACTGAAAAGAAGGAAGTCTTCTCTACCGCCGCAGACAGCCAGACCGAAGTGACCATTCACGTGCTGCAGGGCGAGCGGGAATTTGCCCGCGACAACCGTACGCTCGGCCAGTTCAACCTGACCGGCATACCGGCTGCCCCGCGAGGCATACCGCAGATTGAAGTCACATTCTCGATTGACGCCAACGGCATATTGAACGTCAAGGCCAAAGACCTCGGCACAGGCAAGGAACAGATCATCGAGATTAAAGGCTCAAGCGGCCTGAACAGCGACGAAATCGATAAAATGCGCCATGATGCCGAATCGCACGCCGAAGAGGATAAAAAACGGCGCCAGCTAGTCGACCTGAAAAACCAGGCAGATAACATGGCTTACCAGGCGGAAAAGACCCTCAAGGAAAACGGCGAAAAAGTGCCGGCTGAAGACCGCAGCACTATCGAGTCGGCAATCAGCGCCCTGAAAGAGGCTGCAAAAGGCGACGACGCAGAGGCAATCAAACGCGCGATGCAGAATCTTGAGCAGGCGTCGCACAAGATGGCGGAGGCTATGTACAAATCCGCTTCTGCACAGCAGCAGACGAACTCCGCCGCCGACCAGCAGGGTGCACCTGCAAGTGAACAGAAAAAAGACGATGATGTAATCGACGCAGAATACGAAGTCAAAAAGGATTGACGTATCTGTCCGGTTATTAACGGAATGAACAAAAAGCGTAGCCCGATGTGCGGCTACGCTTTTTTATGCGCCAGCGGCTTGCAAATGCGTATCTGACAAATTAAAGTAGTTTTTGAATTTAAAAACGCTAGAGCATGAAAGGCTGCATATGAACAGTGCAGGAGGTATTTATTTATGCGATTGGTTGCAATATTGTTATTGGCGGGCGGAATTTTCTTTTCGGGGTGCGGAGATAACAGGCCTATGCGTATAGTATGTATCGGCGACAGTCTTACCGCATGTGGCGGCGAAGGCGGCCATTATAGCGATTATCTTCAGGCATGGCTGCCGAATGATGAAGTCATCAACAAAGGCATCGGCGGTGATACGTTGGGCGGCGGCCGAAAACGCTTCGAGAAAGACGTGCTGCAACTGCATCCTGACGTGATAGTCATAGAACTTGGAGCAAACGATTTCTGGAAAGCGAGCACGCCTGTATCGGAATTGGCAGGCTTTCTCGAATCGATGGTCGCCGATTCAAAAACCGCCGGCGCGGAAGTCGTCATAGCCAGTTGTTTCGGCAGCCGAAAATATGACAATGACACGCCGACGACAGAAATTGCCCGTAAGCAGAAATTCTACGCACAGCAGATAGCCGATTTCGAAAACGATATCGTTTCGCGGTACGGCTGTTATTACGTACCGGACATGCAGGTTGACATAAGGCCGAACGGCAAATCACCTTATTGGGATGATACAAATCACCCAAACAAGGCCGGCAATGAGTTAGTCGCACGCCGAATTTTCACTGAATTGAAAAAAGCCATCGCCGCCAAACAAAAATAAGTCCTGTTACGCAACCCTCATTCGGCAAAGTACATAAACCGTAATTACCATACGCCCCATTACACAGGGCAATCGGAGATTGACTTTCCGCAAATACTTGGGATAATTACTAAAAGCTTCTAACAAAATAAAATCATTGTTGGCCGAATGAGTGGCCTTTTGTCAGACGCTCTAAATCTCGACGGTTAAAACCCGTAGCATCGTATTTATAAGACGTTTGCCTGTCCGCCTGACAGCGGATGCTTCATTTACGGTTTTTAAAAAAACCGTATAATTATGAAGGATATATTAAATAGCTGTAAAAATTCGTGACAATCAATCTCGGCGGCGTATGGATTACGTCGGCCATCTTCCCACAAAGATTATTCCAAATTTCCGACAAGTACAGATTGACTGCAAGATAATGTTGAGACGGACGGTTTTACATGAGGTATATTGACATGAAGTCGAATATTCGCAAAACGCTGGATGTGTTTTTCCTGCTGAGTTATTTTGCGGTGCTCGTAAACACGGCCAACTTTTTGAGTGAAGTGGCGTATGAAAATTTCGTCACCGTCATGTTTACCGTGGCTGTATGGTTGTTTTACAGTGCGGCGTATCTGCTGCCGGCGTATCTGCTGTCGCACCTGCTATGCTTCTGTGTCATGCGTAAAAAAGATGAACCGTCGAGACGGACATCGAAAATCAAAGCCGGCCTGATTTACTCCGCCGCCGTTCTATTGGCCACACTGGTGCAGTTGTTCATCATAACCGATTACACGGTTTACATGGCATTCCGTTTCCACTGCAACTCGTTCGTTATAAATCTGCTTACTACGCCCGGCGGCATAAAGTCAATGGACATAAATTCAGAATCTCAATTTCTTTTCGCAATAAAAATTGCAGGTGTTCTGCTGATTCAGTTGGCGATGTTGTTCGTTGCGATTTTCCTGCGGCGATTCAGATGGTTAGCCGGCAGAGTCAACCCCGGATATGTGTGGGCTACAGTGCTCACATTGTTAGCCGTCTGCGGTTTGTCGCAGGGTATTGGTTACGGCATGGCCAAACTCCGTTGGCATACTGATATATTAACCGCATCGCAGGCTTTTCCGCTTTATCAGCCGGTCACGTTCCTCAGCATAGGCAGAAAACTCGGCCTGGAGAAAAAACGCGAATATGAAGTCAATATGCATGTCAGCGGCAATACTCTGAAATATCCGCTGAAACCCATGGCTGCAGCTCCGACGCACAAGTATAACGTCATATACATGGTTGCCGAATCATGGCGAGCCGACATGCTCAGTCCGGATATAATGCCGCAAACATATGCTTTTGCCCAAAAACACGGCTTGCTATTCAAAAATCATTATTCCGGCGGCGTAGGGACGCGAATGGGAATTTTTTCCATGTTTTATGGCCTTTACGGCCCGTACTGGTTCAATATGCTGCACGAGACCCAGCCGCCCGTACTGATGGAAACCCTGCGGCTGAACGACTACGATTTTTATTGCCGTACCAGCCAGGCATTTACATATCCGGAATTCGACAGGACAGTTTTTTCCCGTATTCCGCCGAAGGATATGTTTGCCATAAGCGACGGCCATCCCAGCTGGCAGCGAGACAGAATGAACGTTGAAAAAATCGACGAGTGGCTGGACAAACGGAAAAATCAGAATCCTTTTTTCATGTTCATGTTTTTTGAATCGCCGCATGCAAGCTACAATTTCCCGCCGGAATGCGCCATCCGTCCCGACTATCGCAAGGATTTCAATTATGCGCGGGATTTGTCAAAAAATCTGCCCCATAAAGAGGTGACGGAAGTTTTTAACCGGTACGTCAATGCGTCAAATCATCTCGATACGCAGCTTGCCAGGGTGCTGCGGAAACTGGAAGAGAAAAACCTCATTGATTCTTCGATAATCATAATAACCGGCGATCACGGCGAAGAGTTTCAGGAAAAAGGCTTGTGGGGCCACGGCGGTTCGCAATTCCACGAAGAGCAGCTTCGCGTGCCGTTAGTCATACACATACCTGGCCATGCGCCGGCAGTGATTAAGGAAAAATCGTCGCACCTTGATATTCCGGCAACAGTTTTCGATGCCCTGGGCATTGAAACGCCAAGCAATGTTTACAGCCTCGGCAGCAGTCTGTTGCACGGCCCGAGCAGACAATTCATCGTTGCGGCAGGCTGGGACACCATGGTCTATGCCGACAAAGACTGCAAAATAACATTTCCATATCGCGGCGAAGGACTGCATCATGTTTATTCCGCATCCGACGGCGTTATCAAGAATCACGATGAAATGCAAAAACGGAAATATCCGCAACTGCTCAAAATTCTCAGGGACATGAGGACTTTTCTGCGATAACTGTTTTACGCGGCTGCCTGTACTCAGAAAATTTTGTTTTTTTGGCGAAACTTAAGCGGCGTCATGCCAAAACGTTTCTTGAATACTGCGCCCATATATGTGTCGCTACCGAAACCGGCTAACTCGGCGATGCGTGAAACAGTCATGTCTGTTTTCAGCAGCATTTCCTTCGCCCGCCCTATTCTGGTAAGCTGAATCTCCGCGTTAACGGTTCGGTTAAGGAATTTTTTGAAACGTATTTCAAGGCTGCGTCGCGATGCCGCCACATAATCTGCCACGTTCTGCACGCCAATGAGCCGGCCAACGTTGGAATGTATGAATCTGACCGCACGTGCGACGTCGACATCATCGACGGCTATCACATCCGTCGACTGGCGTTCGACTATGCCGGTTGGCTCAACGAAGACGGCTGTCTTGCCGCCGTCTTCGCCGGCTATCATCCTGTCCAGCAATCGCGCGGATTCGTATCCCGCCCATTCGCCGTTGAGTTCGACGCTGGAAAGCGGCGGCTGACACAACTCGCAGAACAGCTCGTCGTTATCCACTCCCATTACCGCTATTTCATCCGGCACTCTGATATTTGCCAAAAGAGCCGCATCAAGCACAGCTCGCGCACGAACGTCGGTCGCGGCAAATATGCCGCACGGCTTGGGCAGTCGAGTCAGCCATTCCGCAAGCAGCGACTGTTCCCGTTTCCACGATACACCTCCGCACGACGGAAAAACGTCGCATTCAATTCCGTGCTTATCCAAAAATCCGACAAATGCGTCCCGCCGTTGTTTTGACCATATATCCTTAGTCGTGCCGCAAAATGCAAATGAATGAAGACCTTTCGACAAAAAATGCTCGGCAGCCATCTTTGCAATTGTAGTCGGGTCAGGATGCATGTCCGTTATTCGTTTTCGCTTTTTGGGTGAAATTACGAAATTTTCAGGCGGGTCGTGCACTATGGCAGGGATGTCATATTCCAGAATGGCGCCGGCAACTCTTGGCGAATCAACGCGGGCGATAATTCCGTCGATAGTCGACATGTCAGGCAACGACTGTTTTATATCACCAGGAGTCACATAAAAAGACCACGGCTCGTGACAGCGGGAATATTTGACCACGCCTCGCAATATGCCACGGCCGTAACCACGGGAAGTCTCTATCAGCAGTACAATTCTGCGCATGGCAGCATTATACCAGTTCTCAAAATTTTTTCTGCCGGAAAAACCAAATCTGAGCGACAGCAAGTTTCAAGATATCAAATTTAAATCACAAGCAAACAAAAAACTTCAAACATATAATTTTCAGATTTTTCACGGATAATCATTACCAAAGCAAAAATCATATCCCATAAATATGTTTAATTGAATAGTAAATTCCCGCCGCGATAAATATGACGCCGGTGAGCCTGCGAAACCATCTTTCAAATCTTATAATCATATTAAAAGTCTTGCCGACATAATGGCCGGCAAATGCGATTATCAACGCGAACAGGATTACAGGAACGGCCGTGCCGATTCCGAAAAGAGTCGGCATAAGAATCGGCGATGAGTGTTGCGACGACAGGCCTATCAGCCCGCCGAAAAACAGGCTTGCCGACACGGGACAGAACGACAAAGCAAACAGAATACCCATCGGCAACGCCCATATCGCCCCGCCTTTGGCGATTCTGTTCTGAATGCCCTGAATTCCGAAATTCAATGAGCCTGCAACGTTCAGCATTTCCAGGAGCATCATGCCTACGAGTATCAATACCGGCCCCAGAATTACACCCATGTATTTCTGCAGAAAACGGGAAATTCCTGCCGCCGCACTGCCGGAATCGCCATCCGATGCGGCAGACTGAAAGACCAAGAGAATCAACACTCCCAAACCCACATACACGATAGTACGGCCAAGCGTATAAAGAAGGCCGGAAAAAAGCACCCTGCGATGATTTCCAGTAGAGCGGGCAAGAAAAGACACTGCCGCAATGTTCGTCGCCAGAGGACACGGACTTATTGAAGTAAGCAGACCCAGCCAGAAGGCGGTAGCCAGCACCATCCACAATGTCATGATTTATCTCCCAGCATCTCCTGAATTATAGGCCGAACGTAATCTACAAATTCACTGCGGTTATTTGCCAACGCCATAACCTTGTCCAGCCGTTTCACGTCCACTTCCCTGCCGTCCCGGAATTTCACAACGATAATCATGTTCCCGCCGACGTTATATTTTTGGGCAAGTTTTTCATTTTCCTGAAAATCCACCGACTTCCATTCAAGTCTTCCAGCCTTGACCGCGTCGGCGAAATCTTTGGTAACGATTTCTTTGCCTATCGATTCGACGAGATTACACGTGAAGCATCTGAACGAGGCGTGCATGTAGTAAACCACGACCTTGTCTGCGTTCGGAGATGTAATTGCGGTTATATCGCCTTGTGATTGCATGCGGGCTTTCGTGAATTCCCTGCCGGCAGCAAAGCCGATACTGATGAATACAAACGCCATCAGCAGTTTTGAAATTATCTTTTTAGTTTTCATTTCCGTCAAATACCTCATACGAGCAATGCCTTGATTGCTTCAACATCTGGTACTTTGCCGACGAGTTTTACTTTGCCGTCGACAGCCAATGCCGGCGTCATCATTACGCCGAATTGCATTATCCGGTTGATGTCGGTAACTTTTTCAATAGTGTATTCAATGCCCAACGACTTGGCTGCCGCCTCCACATTTTCCGTAAGTTTTTTGCACTTGGGACAACCTGTTCCGAGAATCTGTAATTTCTTCATTTTAAGCTTCCTTTTCAATAATTTCTTCAGCTTTAGCCAATATCATTTTTACCTGTTCATCGGTGCATCTCGTTTTTGCTTTTTCAATCCCAAGTTCCGTCACAGTAATACATTTGTAGTTTGAAATACCATGCCTATCGAAAACTTTTTTGGCACAACCCATAGGGCAACCATCGATAATCAGGTTCAAATCCGCATCCCAAGCCGCCTGCACCATTCCCTGAATGTCCGCACCAAGCCCAGCCAGGCAGAACATTTTACCTTTGCCGGAATGCATCAGTTCACGGGCGGCTTTGTCGGCTGCTTCTCCGACGTTTGCACTTCCTGAACAGGGGAAAAACAAAACGATTTTTTCTTTTTCATTATTTCCGCAGCAACAGTCAACCATAATTAAACACTCCTAAAACAATGCTCCGTATATCATGCCGCTTATAGTGGCCATCACAACCACCAAAGATACAAAAACAATTGTCTTTCTCGCACCAAGTACGCTTGCGATAACCAACATACTCGGCAGACTAAGCGCAGGGCCAGCCAACAGTAACGCAAGCGCAGGGCCCTTGCCCATACCAGCGCCGATGAGACCCTGAAGTATCGGCACTTCGGTCAGCGTCGCAAAATACATGAAAGCGCCGAATATACTGGCAAATAAATTCGTCCAAACCGGCCATACCGACCTTGCAAAACTCTCGAACGCTCCGCCGCCCCAGCCGGTGATTTCCAGCATACGGTTCGGGCTGTCACCTACAAGCATCTCGACATATCTGCCGGGAATGAATCCTTCATGGTCAGGCCGGCCAAGTAAAAAACCAGCTGCAAGCACGCCGAAAAACAGCAGCGGCAGAATCTGCTTGGCAAATCCCCATGACTGAGCGAACCATTCTCCGCCTTCGCCCTTATCGGTACTGAGAATGACGGATAGGCCGACCGTTCCGGCAGTAAATGGAATAAGCACCCATAGGCCATCCGACGGCAACCACAAGGCCAGTACCGCGGGCGGTATCGCCGCAAACAGAACTTTCCACCATGCCACGGCAAACCAGAATATAAGTACCAATCCTAACGCTATACAGAATACGGATGAAATCTGCCACTTGTACTTCCATACTGCTGTCCATAAACCCGGAATAGGATTTTTGGACGAAATGGAAGTTGTCGCCACATCCATCTCCTTACCCATATCCCGGCCATCGAGGATTTTTACGCGATATGTCGCACCTGTCGCCGAGATATCTTCAGGCGACTTGGTTATCGCCGCCTTAAAGGTTTGTCCGTTATTCAAAACGAATTCGTAATTGTTCGGCGCTCCCCAGTTCACAAAAACCAGAATCGCAACCATTATGAAGAAAAATATCGAATTCTGCCACAGCGGTCTTGATACTTCCGGTTCTGGCATAGCCAGCTGGCTGTCAGCCTTTGCAACCTCTTCCTTGCGATAGATAAAGTGCATCATCAGGCCTATGACTACACTGAACGTTATCGCTCCGACTGCACGGGCGATACCGAGTTCCAGACCGAGAATTCGCGCGGTCAGGATAATGGCCAATATATTTATTGCAGGTCCGGAATACAGAAACGCCGTCGCAGGCCCCAGGCCAGCACCCATCTTGTATATTCCGGCAAATAGCGGCAGCACGGTACATGAACACACAGCCAGAATGGTGCCCGACACGGCAGCTACGCCGTAGGCTAATACTTTATTAGCCTTCGCGCCGAGGTATTTCATAACCGATGCCTGAGAAATGAAAACGCCTATTGCACCGGCAATGAAAAACGCAGGAACAAGACACAACAACACGTGTTCACGGGCATACCATTTAGCCAGTTGCAACGATTCGGTTATGCCGCTGTTGAACCTGCCCCAGTTGACCGGCAGCCAGAAAACCGCAATAAATACGGCCGCCAGCCAGAACATTTTTTCCCATTCAGTTTTCCAGTCGGTCATTTTCCTATCCCTTAACTTTCAGTTTGAACCAGCCCTGTGTTCTCAGGCAGATTTTGACGAGCATGAGCATCACTGGTACTTCAATAAGCACACCCACGACCGTCGCCAGGGCGGCACCTGATGACAGCCCGAAAAGCATCGTTGCCGTCGCTATCGCAACCTCAAAATGGTTCGACGCGCCAATCATTGCCGCAGGTGCAGCATCCTGATACGGCAGACGCAGCACTTTCGCCCACCAGTAACCCAGGCAGAATATGAACATGGTCTGGATAAACAACGGAACGGCTATCCAGAGTATTGTCAGCGGATTCGCCAGTATTACTGCTCCTTTGAAACTGAACAACAGCACAAGCGTAATGAGCAACGCAACTATCGTCACCGGCGTCAGCCAATGGAGGAATTTCCGATTGAACCACTCCAGACCTTTGGTGCGAATCATAAGTTGCCGGCTGAGATATCCTGCCACCAACGGTAAGGCTACGTATATAGATATGGACAACAGCAACGCCTGCCACGGCACGGGCAGCTGCCCAACGCCCAGCAGAAATCCGCCAAGCAACCCGTAAAGCAGCAGCATCGTAAGTGAATTTATCGCCACCATCACCAGCGTCAGTCCGTCGTTACCGCGAGCCAGATAACCCCACACTAACACCATGGCGGTACACGGTGCAACGCCCAGCAGAATACAGCCGGCCAGGTAACTCCGCCATAGCGGAACCTGCAACATTTTTACGCCTTCATGCAAGATTACCGTACCTGCACCGTGTTGTGCGCCGACTGGTAAATCAAGGCCGAAAGGCATTTTCACCAAATCCACGGCATCGGGGCCAATGAAGTTATAAAAAACCACCCCGAGAAAAAACATAGCGATGGCATACATGGTAAAAGGTTTTATGGCCCAGTTGACAAAAAGTGTCAGTCCGACGGCTTTTACATTCTTGCCGGCTTTGACTGCTTGAGCGAAGTCTATCTTGACCATGATGGGATACATCATGAAAAACAGGCATATCGCAATGGGAATGGAAACCACCGGGGCATCATGGACGTAAATTGCCATTGCATCCAGTCGGGTCGCCAAATCTGGCGAGAATTTTCCCAGCAATATTCCGCCGACGATACAAAGCAAAACCCACAGTGAAAGATACCGCTCAAAAATGTTCGTCATTTTACGTTGCGATTCATTTTGATTCATATCTTCCCCTTGTAAAATTCATGGCTTACCGGCTGTGAAATTTACGCTCACGATATAGTCAGAAAAAGTTTCACCCTGCGGAAACTTTTTTTTGACTTCCCGATAAAGCGGGTCGTTGCAGTCAGCCATTATGTCTATGTCGTATTTTTTTTCTTCGATGGTCATTCCAACAAGCCCGGCCTGCTCAGCCATATTTCTGGTCTGCTCGACAAGCACCGCACCGGCAACGCAACTTACGATTGCCGCCGCACTTTCAATAACGCCTTGCGGCAACGGTTTTTTCAATGCAAGGTCGGAAACGCATGCCTTACCGCCATGTTTTAAAACACGTGCGATTTCATTCCATACCTGCTGCTTGTCCGGCGAGAGATTGATTACGCAGTTCGATATTACAACGTCTATGGACAAATCGGCGACCGGCAGATGCTCTATCTCTCCGAGACGGAATTCCACATTGCTCAAGCCGGTGTTTCCGGTAAACGATGCAATCGACGCTCTCGACTTCGTAAGCATTTCGGCAGTCATATCGACGCCTATCGAAATGCCTTGAGGGCCGACTTTTTTTGCGGCTATAAAAACGTCGAATCCGCCTCCGCTACCCAAATCCAGCACAACCTGTCCGGGCTTGAGATTCGCCATCGCCGTTGGATTGCCGCAAGAAAGACCCATATTCGCACCTTCCGGCAGAGAATCCAGTTCTTCGCCGCTATATCCTACCGCACGGGCAAGGTTCGCCGACGATGGGCTTCCGCAACAACAACACGATTTGCCCTTTGCGATTTCGCCGTATCCTGCCCGTACCGTTTGTCTGATTTTTTCGCCTATTTCATCCACCACAGGTCACCTCGACAAAAGTTTGAAATGTTTAAACAAAAATCAAATTATATCGCCATATTCTTTCAACCGCTGCTCAAGCATGTTCGTTATACAATCCATAAAACTCAGTATACACGGCATAGCCAGACTGTAGTAGATATTCAGGCCTTGTTTGCGGTCGCTGATAAGCCCCGCCGTTTTCAGCACCGAAAGATGGCGGGAAACGGTGGACATATCACTGCCTATTATTTTCTGGAGTTCACAGACACACCGCTCGCCGCAGGCAAGTTCATCAATTACAAGCAGTCTCGCAGGATGAGCCAGAGCCTTGAGAACCTCAGCACGGGCGGCGTATTTTTTCATGTCTGCAGCAGTGCGTGGAGCTGCTTTTCTCCTGCAGATATTTTTTGTTTTACATGTCGTTTTCATTTGAATTACCTTTTCCGATTGCCAACTCATGTGGCATTTGCAGTTTTCACATTTTCAGGATTCATTAAAGCTCGCTTCATAACGACATTAGAACCTATCCCAAAAACCTTGGCTGCCTGCAATCGGTCTTTTGCAGCCTAGCGGCGTCAGAAAAACGGCAGAATATGTTTTTTTAAAAAGTATGCTGCCATTTTTCTTCCTTGCCAGCCCGCAAAATTGCTCGATTTCGGCGACGCCCATGTTTTTGGGATAGGTTCTACTTATAAAATCAAATTTGCTCACGGCAATATCACTCGTCGAAACTTTTTATATACCGAATCTGTTTTCATGGCAACAAATTATGTCTATTTGGCAATATAACCAAATAGCCAATGTATTACAATAATAAAATAAAATATGTGCCTGTTTTTTTTAGTGCAGTTCTCAGAATTATTTTCATTTTGAGATTGCTGCAAGTTTTCCTGCCATCTTTGATATGCCTTTATGGATGCCGGTCGATTTTCAGCAGCCTTTACTTTTTTGTAGAAAATCGAAAAATAGATACATCGGGCAACCCCGTGACATTCTGTAAGGAAGTAATAAAAAAAAACGCGGCGAATTGTTTTCGTATGTTTCCATACAAATGCAATTCACCGCGTTCTTTTATAAAATTTATAAAATTTCCACAGCCGACACTAGAGGGCGTTCTCAATTTTCGTCGGCAATTTTTTATTTCATTGCCTGTTCGACGGCTACCGCGACAGCCACCGATGCGCCGACCATCGGGTTGTTACCCATACCGATGAGGCCCATCATTTCCACGTGTGCCGGCACTGACGACGAGCCTGCAAACTGGGCGTCTGAATGCATACGGCCCATGGTATCGGTCATGCCGTAGCTAGCCGGGCCGGCAGCCATGTTGTCCGGATGAAGCGTTCTGCCAGTGCCACCGCCGGAGGCTACCGAGAAGAATTTTTTGTTCTGCTCGCAGCATTCCTTCTTGTACGTACCCATTACAGGGTGCTGGAAACGCGTGGGGTTTGTACTGTTGCCGGTAATAGCCACGTCCACGCCTTCGTGATGCATGATGGCAACGCCTTCGCGGACGTCATCGGCGCCGTAGCACTTGACCTTGGCGCGTTCGCCTTCGGAGTAAGCTCGTTCCCAGACGATTTCGAGTTTGCCGGTTGCGTAGTCGAATTTGGTCTGTACGTGAGTAAAACCGTTGATACGGCTGATGATGTGTGCGGCGTCTTTGCCAAGGCCGTTGAGTATTACGCGAAGCGGCTCTTTGCGGGCTTTGTTGGCACTGCGTGCAATGCCGATTGCGCCTTCAGCCGCGGCGAACGATTCATGCCCGCAGCAGAAAGCGAAACACTTGGTTTTGTCGCGGAGCAGCATGGATGCCAGATTTCCGTGGCCGAGGCCGACCTTGCGGTCGTCGGCTACGCTGCCGGGTATGCAGAAACTCTGAAGGCCTTCGCCGAGAGTTTCCGCTATGTCATAAGCCTTCTTTTGGTCCTTCTTTATCGCCACAGCCGCACCGACCGTGTATGCCCAGCATGCGTTTTCAAAGCATATGGGCTGAACTTCCTTGACAAGTTTGTAAACGTCAACGCCTTTTGCCTTGCAGATTTCGGCGCATTCTTCAACGCTCTTTATGCCGTATTTTTCAAGAAGCGCGGTTATCTGGGCAATTCGGCGGTCATATCCTTCAAATAAAGCCATTTCAGCTACTCCTAAATTATTCGTGACGCGGGTTGATGAATTTTACGCCTTCGGCAAAACGGCCGTAAGTGCCAAAAGCCTTCTTGAAGGCTTCGCCTGGTTCCATGCCCTTCTTGACGATGTTGTCCA
Organism: uncultured Planctomycetaceae bacterium; assembly: GCA_964536835.1. Classification (GTDB taxonomy): domain Bacteria; phylum Planctomycetota; class Phycisphaerae; order SM23-33; family SM23-33; genus DAONFI01. Next base: position 60,860 of record CAZIAZ010000004.1, read on the forward strand.
TCATCACGCCGAGTTTGACGTATTCGTAACCGATGACTTCATCGTTGTCGTCGAGGGCCATCCTGGTTACGTAGCCTTCTGCGATTTCCAGGTAACGCACGCCTTTTGCGCTTGTGCCGAACATTGTGCCCGTAACGCTGCGAAGGCCTTTGCCGAGGTCTTCAAGCCCTGCGCCTATCGGCAAGCCGTTTTCACTGAATGCCGACTGGCTGCGGCCATAAACTATCTGCAAAAACAACTCGCGCATCGCGGTATTGATGGCGTCACAGACGAGGTCGGTATTGAGGGCTTCGAGGATGGTTTTGCCTGGCAGGATTTCGGCAGCCATCGCAGCCGAGTGCGTCATGCCCGTGCATCCGAGCGTTTCAACCAGCGCCTCTTCTATTATTCCATTTTTAACGTTCAACGTAAGCTTGCACGCACCCTGCTGCGGAGCGCACCAGCCTACGCCATGCGTAAATGCCGAAATGTCCCTGATTTCCTTCGCCTGCACCCATTTACCCTCTTCGGGTATCGGAGCCGGGCCGTTCTTGGGGCCGCGGGCGACCTTGCACATCTCTTTGACTTCCGATGAAAATTCCATCAAAAATTCTCCTGACTTCAAAAAAGTTTCCAGAACCACACCCTTCCAGCCTGTCCAGACCGTTATCCGGGAGGTTGTTAAAATGGGTTCTTTAACACACGGGATACCGGCGAAACAGTATACAGGCAAACCCCCGAATTTCAAAACAATTTGTACACCATGTACCTTATTGAAGGCGATTTTCAAAAAATTCTGCGTAAATGATGAGCGCAAAAAAAATCCCCTGGCGGGGCTATTGGTCAGTTACGACATTTTTGTTTTTAATTTTTTTTACTTATCTGTTCTTGTCTTTCCGGACTCAGCCAGAAGTATTTGGAGATTCTCGACCACTTCGTCGGGGTCGAACGGTTTTATGAAGTAACCGTCGGCGCCGGCTTCTATGCCTTTTTGGCGACACTCCGGCGAGTCCATCGCCGTCAGCATGATAATAGGCACGCCTCGGTTATCTTCCTGCCGAATGGCCCGGCACGCCGCAAAGCCATCCATTTCCGGAAGCATAACGTCAAGAAGAATGGCGTCCGGCTTGACCGAGCGGTGTTTTTCCACAGCTTCCCTACCGCTGTAGGCTGGCACGGAGTCCATTCCGTGAAGAGCGAGCAACTCACGCTGAAGTTCATTCATTTCAGCATCGTCTTCAACAACCAGAATTACGGGATTTTCTGATACCATCAACTGGACAACTCATTTTAAGTTCGGGCGGAGAAAATACCCACCCATGCTACTTATTAATTACGCTATCTTTACCTAAAAAGGGGCTATAAAATCAATAATCTTCTTACCAAAATTTAAAAATTTTTATAAAATATGCTAATTCAACCCGTTGCGATTATGTTATTCTGGTGCACCATGACCGAAAACAGGATTAAACAGATTTTACTGCCCGACATTGCGACAATTCGCAAAGCCGTTGACATATACATGAAACACGCATGGATTACCCCGCCCGGCGAACAGTTTACGTCTCAACTGCCGCCAGCCGGCGATTTCGACCCGATTACATGGATTATGGGCGAAATGGTCGAGCGGGATTACATGGGCGATGAAAAATTACCCGATAATCTGAAATCGGCGGCTTTTCGGCTGGGCAATACATTTTATCCGAACATGAAGCTGCGGCTTACCAGAATGCCAAATAGCAATGAGTTCCTCTTCAGCGTGGACAGTCACGACGCCATCTTACAGGCGCCTGAGGGCACGCCTGACCACGCCATGTTGGAGGAACTCAAGGCCGCCAATGCCCAGATTACGGAGGCTGTCCTCGCAGAGTGGGACACGGCGGGCATAATGACGGAGCGCAATTATCTTCGTCTGAAAATTCAACAGGCAAAAAACCGGAAAGTTTCGGAAAATCGGTCTTGAATCATGATTACTTCATATCTAACAAGGCGTTATCTCGTCAGTTTCTCATTTCGCCGGCTGGGCCATATTTTTACCGACGTACTGATAATCGGCACAGGCTGCGCCGGCATGAGGGCTGCACTGACAGCCTCAGCCGCCGGTGAAGTCATCCTGACCTCCAAATGCAAACTGCCCGAAAGCAATACCTACTACGCCCAGGGCGGCATGGCTGCCGTCATGGACGCCGACGACTGTTTTGAACATCACATCGAAGATACGCTGCGCACCGGCGTAGGCTTGTGCGATGAGGACGTAGTGAATCGCTGCATTCACGAGGCGCCCGTTCACGTACGACAGTTACAGGACTGGGGATTGCATTTTGACGTCGGCGAAGACGGTTACGTTTCATTGGGACGCGAGGGCGGCCATGGAGCAAATCGCATAGTCCACGCCGAGGGCGACGCCACCGGCAAGGCGATTTTCAATACGCTCCTTGAAAAAGTCCGCCAGGTAAACAACATCAAAATTTTTGAAGAATGTTTCGTGCTTGACCTGCTTACCGACCCGCCAGCCGGCGGAGAAGGCTCACGTTGTATCGGGGCGATAACATATCATCCGCGATACGGCATGCAGGTCATTCATGCCCGCCAAATCATTTTAGCCAGCGGCGGAGCGGGCAAACTCTGGCGGGAGACATCAAATCCGGCGTGTGCGACGGCTGACGGCCTGGCGATAGCCTTTCGCGCAGGGGCCATGCTCGCAGACATGGAAATGATGCAGTTTCATCCGACGACGCTGTACGTCGCCGGCTCGTCGCGCTCGCTCATCAGCGAAGCCGTCCGCGGCGAAGGCGCCCTTCTGCTTGACAAGGACGGCAGACGCTTCATGCCCGATTATCACGAAATGGCGGAACTCGCACCACGAGACGTCGTCAGCCAGGCAATTCTCGACACGTTGGCAAAAACCGCCGCAACGCACGTTTTCCTCGATATCCGGCCGATGGGCGGCGAGTATTTCCGCAAAAGATTTCCAGGCATAGACCGCAGATGCAGGGAGTTCGGCATAGATCCCGTAAAAAATCTCATACCGGTTCATCCGGCGGCACACTATATGATAGGCGGCGTAAAGGTGGATTTGGACTGCCATACGTCTCTGGAAAATCTTCTTGCCTGCGGCGAGGCGGCGTGTACGTATCTGCACGGGGCAAACAGGCTGGCGTCGAATTCACTGCTGGAGGCGCTGGTCTTCGGCCATCAGGCCGGCAAAGTGGCAGGCGAATCGCTGACGCAAAACAACATCACGCCATATAACGAAATAAACTGGAAAATCCAGCCGTCCGACAGCACCGAACTTGACATGAGCGATATCCGCAATTCGCTGCGCAGCCTGATGTGGCGCAACGTCGGCGTAGTGCGGTTCGGCAAGCATCTTTCGGAGGCAATCGACATAATCGACTTCTGGGGCAGATACGTGATGGACAAGGAATTTTTCAACGACCCCGGCAGTTGGGAAGTTCAGAACATGCTTACGTCGGCGCGAATGATGGCTGAACTCGCCGTCCGTCGTACGGAATCCCGCGGCGTACACTACCGCAGTGATTTCCCGCGCATAAACGAAGACTGGGCCAGGCATCAGAAAATCCGCCGTACGCCCGAACAGCTTGTCGTCGACTAGAACACCTATATCAAAACCCTGGCTGCCTGCAATCGGCTCTTTTGCAGCCATGGCGGCGCCAGAAAAACGACAGAATATTTTTTAAAAAAAATATAAAAAAATCAGCCGCGGATAATTTTTACCGCTTGCGATACGTCTTTGCCGTTTATGGGGGCTGAGGCGGTTTTGAGAAATTTCATGGCTGCGCCGGTAGCCTGGCCGTCGTTGCCGGCTGATTTGACACTCTCAGCCGCGGCGGCATCGGCATTCAAAAATTTGACGATATCGTCCACTGACCACAGATGGGGAAGAAGTTCTTTTAATATTACGTTTTCCTGGCGGAGTTTTTCGGCAGCCTGGGGATTTTTCGTCATTGACAGCGTTTCCTCATTGCTGGCAATGAGTTTACGGATAATTTTCACGACAGTCTCTTCAGTAATAGAGCCCTCGCGAGCTTCGGCGGTCTGAATTTCGCCCAGTACCAGCCGCAGGATGTTTCTGGTCAGTTCATCGCGTTCCTTCATGGCTTTGGTAATTCGCTGACGTATCGTATCAACAAGACTCATGACAATATCCTTTCAAAATGTCGCAAAATAAAGTGATTCCAGTATCCGATATTGCGGCGAGGAATGCAACAGTATAGAATAACGGCATGGATCCGTTTACACATGCATTGTTAGGCGCATCGGTACAGGAAGTCGGCCTGCGACAGAAGATAGGCCGCGATGCCGCAGTAGCAGGCATGTTAGCCGGCATTCTGCCCGACGGCGATATCGTCATGCTGCGTTTCGGCAAATTTTTTTGGGCCGACCCGCAAATAGCCCTGATTCTCGGCCATCGCGGCGTGACGCACTCCATAGCAGCCGTCGTAATTCTGCCGCTGCTGGCTGCCGCCGTATGGTGGCTGATTCGCACAAAAGTTTTTCACCGCAAAATACCGGCAGCCTGTCAACCGGTTTCATTCGGCTGGCTGTACCTGTGCTGCCTGGCTGCCGTCGTAGCACATGTATTACTGGATGCGTGCACCAGTTACGGTACGATGCTGTACTGGCCGTTTTCTACGTATCGGATTGCCTGGGATTGCGTCGCAATCATCGACCCGCTGTTTACACTCATACCTGCGGCGGTACTCGTCATATGCGGCCTTATCCGAAGGAAAAACGGCGAATTTTCCGCCGCGTCCGTCAGCCGCACGAAAAAAACGGGCCGCTGGGGCCTAGTTTTCTGCGTGTGGTATCTGCTTTTCGGCGTCGCGCTGCACTACAGCGTAATCGAACGCAGCCTCCCTGCACAAAACCGTGCCGACGTGATACAGGCAGGCGCATTTCCGGTCGTTCCGTCATTGTGCGAGTGGCGCGTGGTTTGGGAAACGCCGGACGGCTGGCACGTCGGGAAAGTTAATGCGTTTTCTTCTAAACAGGCGAAGTTCAATTATGTCCCGCGGCGGCATGCCACACAGATAGACGCCGCCAGAAAGACAAAATTTTACAAAACATTCTGCGGTTTTACCGGCCGTATGCTGCGTGCCGACGTAAAAAAACGCGGCGAAATGACCGACGTTTATTTTCATGACATGCGATATGGATTTCCGCCCGACTCTCCGGAGGGTTTATGGGCATACAGGTTTGAATACGACGGCAATGGGCGGCTCGTATCTCACGGCCGAGTTTACCCAGCCGGCAGACGCGGCTTGCTGCATCGCATAAAGGAAAGTTTTAAAAAATAATCTTTTATGTCCGTTTTTTATGGTTTTTAACGTTTTTTGCAATTCGCCCCAAAAATACTGCTGCCAGGCAGCTTATCAGCAGTACCCCTATCGAACCTATCATATCCATGCGCCAGTCAAAATAATCGGCGGTACGATTCACAATCGGCTGCGTTATTTCGTCGAAAAATGCGTACAACGGGAAAAGTATCACGCCAGCCAGCATAATGTTCCGCAGGCGCACACCACGAATAATCTGGCATATCGCAAACAAAGCCCCAAGCATGGCGTAGGCGAAAAAGTGCAGGGTTTTGTCCGAACAGCTGATTGCCGGCATTTCGGCAGCAGGTATATGCGTAGCAATAAATTCACCGCAGAAGGCTGCTATTATCGCAGCCATCGCCACGCGTGAGCGGCAGCGACTCATCCTCGCAGAAATGTCAGGCCGCCCATCAATCCTGTCCAGCCGGGAAATAATCTTCTTCAGCACCGAGATGCTCCTGTGTAATCGACGGCATGTCAGCCGGCACAGTCGATTCCGGCTGAACGGCCGCAATACGATTTAAAAATTCATCGGCTAACGCACGGTAATCCCTTGCGCCGTTGCATTGCGCGTCGTATTCAAAAATGCTCTGGCCGAAAGACGGACACTCCGCAAGTTTGATGTTGCGCCGTATGGCGGTGTGATACACGCATGCGTCAGCCCAGGGCTTGCCGGAAGTCCTGGTCGACTTGAAAAATTTCATAACGTCCGTAACCACGTCGCGAGCCAGCCGCGTGACCTGTTCGAACATGCAGAAAACCACGCCCGCAACACGCAGTTTCGGATTTATCCGCTGATTCACAAGTTCTATCGTTCGCAACAGTTTGCTCAAACCCTGCAGGGCGAGGAACTGCGGCTGAAGCGGGATTATCACATCATCTGTAGCAGCCAGCGCGTTCAGCGTCAATAATCCAAGCGACGGCGGACAGTCTATCATCATGAAATCCACGTGCGACTTCATGGCGTCTATCGCATTTCGAAGAATCATGTTGCGATTGGGACGGCTAACCAGTTCCGCCGTAGCCGCCGCCAGGTCGGTCGTGGCAGGCACGACCCAGAGATTGTCGCGAACTTTCACCATTGCCTCGTCCATGGTCGCCTGTTCGCAGAGCACGTCATAAATCGTGGCGGTGTCGTCGGCAGGTTCAAAACCGAAATGCAGCGTAAGGTGACTTTGCGGGTCGAGGTCTATGACCGCAACCTTCCGGCCCGCAGCAGCCATCGCCGCCGCCAGGTTCGCAACCGTGGTGGTCTTGCCGACCCCACCTTTCTGATTTATGATGGATATTACTTTCACAGAGGGTATTATAAAAATTATTGCGAATTATGCCACTGATTAAGCAGCTTTTTTGCATTGTCACACAGCGGCGATTCAGGGTAATTTTTCAGCAGCTTTTCAAGCAGCTCCGCCGCCCGTTGCGGCTGAGAGTTTTTTTGGGCATATTCAGCACCAGCCAACAGAAGTTGCGGTGCATACTGACTTTGCGGGTTGACGTTCACAAGCCTAGCCGCACAGTTCACCGCCCTGACGTACCGCCCCTGCTCACCGAACATTCGCACTCGCAGGAGCGTAAGATACCCTGTCAGCCTGTCAGTGGGAATCGCATCTTCCCACTTCTCAAGCACGTCAGCCAGCAGTTCGTATTCGCCGCGATGCAGATAATCCTCAGCCTGCCTCGCGAAATTTCCTCTCGCCGTAACCGGATTTTTCTTAACCAGGTCACCCGACAGCCCAGCGCGCATATAATACTTATTAGCCTGCGAATAATCGCCGGCAGCCATACATGCATCGCCGGCGGCAATGATTTCCCGACGGCTCATTTTCTGCGGCACGTCATCGTCCTGCCGGCCGAACCGGTAACATCGAACTGCGGCGTCAACATCGTCAAGCTCGTACAGATAGATATCGCCGGCCCGAACGTACAGGGCAACAGCCGCATCGCCATGCTTTCTGCCGGCAGCTAATTTTTCCAATGCCTGAGCCGCACGGCCTGCCTGCCCGGCCAGAATAAGCATATCGCAATAAGTCCCCAACACGCTTTCAAGCTCGCGGGCAGTAATGTTCGGGCGATTTACGAACATTTCGCAAAGTCGCATCATGCCGTCCCAATTCCCGGCCATTTTAAAAAGCTCGACAGCCGTCATCAAATCCGTCGCGGAAACCGCCGATAAATCATAATCGCCGACTATCTTTCCATAACCGGCAGGCTCTTCAGCCACATCTCGCATGACCATCGGCCAATCGCGAGAAACGTAATATCGCTGCGTAATGACATCAAAACCCTTTTTGGCGGTCACAGCGTACACGCCGTCATGCAGGTAAACGTGCGAAACTTTTCGGCCTGCGCCGGTCTGGCCGTCGCCGAAGTCCCACTGCCAGCCTTCGCCGTCCGCATCGCTTCCGACGACCTCAAAAACGCGCCGCTGAATATGGCGATTGTCAACAACCGCCTCGCCTCTTTCGTTAACGCGGATATCCAGAGTGCCTGGCAAACCGTATCGCTCAGGCAGGCCGGCGGTTGCTGAATATATGCGAGTGAAAAACTGTGCCGGCATGACTTCAAATCCCGATTCGCCAGGCTGACGCCAGTAAACCGCCATCGTCGGATAGCCCCGCGGCGTAACCTGCAAGACGTCCATCCTGTGCAAGCCGGCAGTCAAGCTGACGTTGCGACGTATCGTCGGCTGTCGAACCGGGCCATGCCAGGCTGGCGTCTCAAGAAGCAGTTTGGAATCAATGGACAAAAACGACGCGTTATTGCTCGAAATGATGAACAGGTAACTGCCGCTTTGCGGTGCGACAAACCAGCCGGTATAAACATTTATCAGGCTATAATTGCCCGTAAAAGGATTTATGGCGGAAAATATCCGCGGCACAAACCCGCAGCCGACGAAATTTTTGGGATTTTTCTTCGATTTCTCCAAAGTTATCGTCGCCTGCGGATAGGCGTCGGCATTGCCGCCCACATATCGCCAGCTTTCCAACATCAGCCCGCGTTTTATATCCAAAGAACTTTCCGCCACAGCCGACTGGTTGCCGTAATAGACATAATAATCCTTTACGCCCGAAACAGGAGCGAATGCCACCCGAATCAAATCGCCCGGCCCGCAGCAAAGCACTTTATGTCGAACCTGCACATTGTCAGCCGTACATACGCGGACGTCTCCGCCGTCGTCGCGAGTTTTACCGCCGGTATGGAATTCAACAACGCCGACGTCGTCGCCAGGTAGTTGCGAGGCCGTAAATTCTTCGTCAAGGGAAACATTCACGCGCAACGGCCACGCAGTCTCCCACCAGGCCTGGCCGGCAAAGCAAATTCCCGAATAAAAAATCATCAGCCCTATTGTCAAAACATTTTTTCGCATGGATGCATTTTATCGGCCCGACAGCCGTGAAGAAACTGTATTTTTGACTGCTTTGAAGTTATCATTACGCACATGCTTGAAACTGGCGTAAAAACATCGAAATACGACGGCGTGATATTCGACATGGACGGCACGCTGGTGGAGTCCAGCCTGGACTTCGACGTACTGCGGCGAGAGCTTGAAATGTCGCCCGGCCGCGGCATACTTGAACAGATAAACGAAATGCCGCCCAGCCGACAATCTACTGCGCATTCCAAATTGTTGGAGTTCGAACTTGCCGGCGCCAGAAATGCTATCCTCAATGACGGCGCCGAAGAGATTTTAAACGAACTGCTCAGCCGACGGATACCCATAGCCCTGCTTACGCGAAACACGCGACAGTCGTTTGAAATCGTCTCGAAAAAATTTCCGATTATGAAAAATTTTGATATCGTCATGTGCAGGGAAGACGGCGTCATCAAGCCTGAGCCGGACGGCATTATACTGGCCTGCCGAAAGATGGGCATCGTCCCGCAAAAAACCCTCTGCGTCGGCGATTTTGAATTCGACATGCTCGCCGCCCGTGCTGCCGGCGCAATAGGCGTACTGCTGACCACACATCCGAACTGGAAAAATTATGCTGACAAGGCAGATTATATTATTAACGACTTGCCTGCACTGCTGAATATTTTTGATTCCAGGGATTGACGGCCATTTGTTAAATTTTCTGAATTTTTTATCTGAAGACAAAAAAATGAATCTGCCACTGGCAAACATATTGCATAACAAGATGCGGAGTCTCTTTTGCGTAACGGGCATAGGTTTGGGCGTATGCATGATTATAACGCTCGCCGGCCTGTCCCGCGGCAGCCTGTACGAAATAGCCGACCGCATGAACTGCGTTGACGCGGACGTAATCATCGTCCCGCCCGGCCTTGCCGACAAAACACCCACACTCAGCGGAATCGCCATCAGCGAAAAAGTCTCCGATATTCTTATGCAGAAATATCCCGACGTCATAGCCCGCTGTGCGGCAGTCTGCATCGGCTCGCTCAAGCTCGGCGGCCAGGACCAGCGCGTCATGGGCATAGACCCGCGCGACTGGGACATGATAACGAATCGAGCAGAACTCAGCGGCGGCAGGCTGTTCGACCCGGACAACCGTTTTTCGGCGTGGCTGACGGAACAACTGTTAAAACCGGCAGAAGACGATGACGATAACGGCGAGCTGCTGAATCTTTCGGACAGGCTGGCATCGCACGGCGGGCTGGAGATTGTGATAGACTCCCGCCTGGCAGCCGCCGGCAGATACAGGCTCGGCCAGATGGTTCACGCCGGCAATCACGACTGGAAAATCGTCGGCATAGTGCCAGCCGGCGTGCCGACGCGCGTACTTACGCCTATCCGCACCGCGCAATACCTCTTCGGCTTCGGCGACATTAAAAAATGCACGATGATATTCGTGAAGTTCAAACCCGGTATCGACGCTGCGCCTCTCGCGGCACAGATAAGCAAGCAGATGAAACTCGACGTCCTGCCGATGTCGCAGTACCGCACAATGCTTATGGACAGATTCGGCGTAATGTTCAGCTACATCGACGCCGTCAATGCCGTCGCACTGATAATCGCGTTCCTGATAGTTACCGTCACCCTTTACATGATGGTACTTCAGCAGACCCGCGAAATCGCGATAATGAAAAGCTGCGGCGCAGGCGGAACGTTCATATTGCGGCAGGTCATGGGCGAGGCGCTACTGCTGACGCTGGCGGGCATGGCAGTCGGAGTCGGTATGAGTTTTCCGGCGGCTCTGGCGATATCGCATTTCAGGCCGCTGCTTACAGTGATAATAACGCCGGGCTGGATTTTGACGGCATCTGCGGCGGCGCTCGTCGGCGCCGTCGTCAGTGCGCTGTATCCGGCATGGCGGGCATCGAAAGTGGACATGTTGGAAGCACTCACATATGAATGACCCTGAAAAACACATTCTCAGCGCCGTGGGCCTTAATAAGAGTTTCGGGCGGGGCGAGGCTGCAAATCATGTTTTGCGCGGCATAGATATCGGCGTAAATGCAGGCGAATTCGTTGCAGTCATGGGGCCGAGCGGCTGCGGCAAGAGTACGCTGCTGCACATTCTGGGTCTGATGACATCGGCAGACAGCGGCGAGATTTTTTACAACGGCCAAGCCGTCACGCACAGCGAATCATCTAGACGGAAACTGCGGCGAAACCACATAGGCTTCATCTTCCAGCGATTCAATCTTATCGGCACGCTAAGCGCAGCCGACAATATCCGCATTTCCCTCCGCATTCGCGGCCTGAAAGACGACGGCAGAAGCGACGAACTTCTGAAACTCATGCACGTATCGCATGTCGCGCGACGTCGGCCGGGCCAGATGTCCATCGGCGAACAGCAGCGCGTCGCCGCGGCCCGCGCGCTTGCACACAAGCCGGCTATCCTCTTTGCCGACGAACCGACCGGCAACCTCGACAGCGAAAACGGCCTGGCGCTGCTGGAACTTTTCAAAAAGGTCAACACGGAACTCGGCCAGACAATAGTGATGATAACCCATTCCAACCAGGCAGCCCAATGGGCACACAGAATAATACGCATGAAAGACGGAAAAATAGATGGATGACGTAACTGCAAAATCGGAATATTCCCACATCCGCGTGCGATGGTGGTTTGCCGCATTTGCAGTCGCCTTCGCAATAGGCGTTTGCTGGCTGGCGTGGCTGATAAAAACGCAGCAGTTGCAATTCAGTACATGGGGCGAATTCAAAAGCGCCGTTATTACGGCATCGCCACTGCTAAAGCTGCTGGTGCTGGGCCTGTATCTGTCCATCTGCTGCACGTTTCTGCCGCTGAACACGAGCTGGATAATATCCGCGGCTGCCATGCAGGGAACTGCCGTCGCCGGCAACATGTGGCAGACGGTTCTGCTGGTCAGCCTCGTCGGAGCAGCCGCTTCAACGGTGGCAAACCTCAACGATTATCATCTTTTCACGGTCATGATGCGATATCATCACATCGCGAAAATCCGTCACACAAGGACTTACGCCGTCGCCGTAAAATGGTTCGAACGCTCGCCATTCGCACTGCTGCTGCTTTTCAACGTCCTGCCGATACCCGTAGACGTAGTTCGTCCGCTAGCAGCAGCACATAAATACCGGCGTACAAAATTCGCAGCCGCCAATTTTATAGGCCGATTCGCTAGATACGCAGTAATCGCGGTTATAACCTACATGCTCGGCAGACAGGGCTGGATAGCGACTCTCGCCTTACTGGCGGCGGCAGTGATACTCGCTCTGCCGAAACTCGCAGGAAAAATCCTGGCCGGACGCAAACACAATTTACCGGAGTCAACAGATGAAAAAATATCAGCTTGAGTGTATGGTTCTTGCCGCCGTCGTATCTGCCGTCGCATCTTGTCCTGCACAGCAGTGTCAACCGACTTGTTCACCGCAAGAGGCCGTATCGCCGCAAACCAAAGCCATCCTGAACCGGCTGCAAGCCGCCGGCGACAGATACACCACACTCACTGCCGACGTTAACTATGTCGTCGAAATGCGTATGACCGGCGAAACTGAAACACGCGACGGATGGGTGGCGTTTCAGAAAAACACTGAAACGACTCCGGATATGTTCCGTATTCATTTTGACACGCTGAAACTCGACCAGGGCAAAAAAACGGCATCGAAGCTCGATTATATTTTTGACGGCCAATGGCTGACCGTGGCCAAGCACAACATCAAGTCAATGACGCGATTCCAGGTAGCAAAGCCAGGCGAAAAAATCGAGGCTCTGCGAATCGGCAAGGGCCCTTTCCCCATACCATTCGGCCAAAAAACTGACGACATGATAAAATGCCTCCAGATAACCACCCGCGACGCAGAACCGGACGATCCGGCAAATACCGATTACCTCAAACTCATCCCTCGAAAAAATTATGAAGACCAGCTAAATTTCAAAAAAATGGAAATATGGATTGACCGCGAAACCAATCTGCCGGTAAAAGTAGTCGTGCGCGACAGGAACAAAAACGTCACCACTGCCGAATTTTCCAACATAAAGACACAGTCAGCAATCGACCCGTCGCTATTTCAGATGGAAAAGCCGGCAGGCTGGGATTTGACGATTGAACGTATTAAACAAAACTGAACCGTGGGGAGACCGATGAGCGAAAAATTTTACATAATCGACGGCCACTCGCAGATATTTCGGGCATATTACGCACCATTCCGCGACCTGACCAGTCCAGCCGGCGAACCCACGCGGGCGACATACGTATTCACAAACATGCTCCTGAAATTCATCGCCGACAAAAAACCCGACTATCTCGCCATGGCCATCGACGGCCCGCATGAAAAACTAAACCGCACAAAAATCTTTAAGGATTACAAGGCCACCCGCAAACCTACGCCAGAAGATTTCAAGCCGCAGGAAAAACGCATATTGCAAATCGTCAAAATACTCGGCATCCCGATTCTGGACGCCGAAGGCTATGAAGCCGACGACATCCTCGCCACGCTGGCCGACAGGTACGCATCCGAAAATGTCGACGTAATCCTCGTCAGCCGCGACAAAGACCTCGACCAGCTCATCAACGACCACGTCATGCTTTACGACCCGATGAAAGATGAAACTCTCGACGCCGCCTCAATCGAGCAGAGCAAAGGTTACCCCCCGTCATTAGCCGTCGAGATTCAGACGCTTATGGGCGATAATATCGACAATATTCCTGGCGTGCCTGGCGTAGGCCCAAAAACAGCGGTCAAACTCGTCAGGCAGTACGGCTCAGCCGATGCGGTGCTTGCGGCGGCTGATGAGCAGACGCCAAAACTCAGGGACAGCCTCAAAACTCTCGGCAGTGACCGGCTGGCGACTTCCCGCAAACTCGTGACCCTCGATAAACATGTGCCGATGAAAACCGACCTGCCGGAATTCCGCTTCAGCCAGCCGGACATGCAAAATGCGTCAAAAATTTTCATGGAGCTGGGCTTTACAAAACTCGTCGAAAAATACGCGGCTGAAAAACCGGCACCAAAATCGGCGGCAAAAAATGACCCGTTTATCGGCGGACTTTTTGCGTCGCTGGAACAGTCAGCCGCAAGTTCACCGGTTGCGGCTGCGACAACTGATATTAAAAAATCACAGCCTGCAATGCCGGATGGATTTACCACCGCAGCCAATTTTGATTACCAGTTAATCGACACGCAGGACGGTCTCGACAGGCTGGCCGCATCGCTGCGCGACGTAAAGCGGTTAGCCGTCGATACCGAAACGACCGGCATAAAAGCGATGAACTGTTCGCTGGTTGGCATATCGCTGGCATGGAAGGCTGGACACGGAGTTTATATTCCAGTCATGGGCCCGTTGGGCGCGACGGTACTTGACATCGGGAAAATACGCGACGCAATCGGGCCGGCGATGGCTGACGCGACGGTGGAAAAAATCGGCCACAATCTGAAATACGATTTGATAGTGCTGGAAAACAACGGCTTTACGTTTGCCGGAAAAATGTTCGACACAATGATAGCCGCCCACGTGATTGACTCGCAACACGCAAGCCTGAAAATGGATTACCTGTCGCTTGAGTACCTGCATCACCGTTGCATACCGATAACCGACCTCATCGGCAGCGGCCGCAACCAGACCACCATGAACACCGTTCCCACAGATACCGTCGCCGTATATGCTGCGGAAGATGCCGATGTAACACTGCGGCTGGCTGACGCGATGGAAAAAATTCTGGACGAAATGGCCCTGCGGAATCTTTTTGAAAATCTGGAAATGCCGCTCATGCCCATCCTGACAGAAATGGAACGTAACGGCATAACTGTTGACCCGGCCAGGCTCAAGGCGATGCAGTCCGAGTTTTCCATGAAAGCCGACGTACTCAGGGACAGGATTATCCGACTCGCAGGCGTCAATTTCAATCTCGAATCCCCAAAACAGCTGGCTGAGATTCTTTTTGTAAAGATGGGATATCCCGCAATCAAAAAAACACGCACCGGCATGAGTACCGACTCGGAAGTCCTGGAACAACTCGCGTCGGAACACGACTGCGAAATCGCCGCACTGCTGCTGGAGTATCGCAAACTCACGAAACTTATAAGCACATACCTCGTCTCACTGGTCGACTGTATCAATCCGCGTACCGGCAGAGTGCATACGTCGTTCCACCAGGCATCCGTCATCACCGGCCGATTATCCAGCAGTGACCCTAATTTGCAAAACATTCCGGTACACGACGAAGGCCGGCAGATTCGTTCGGCATTCATCGCCAAGCACGGCTGCAAACTGATTAGCGCAGATTATTCGCAGGTCGAACTGCGAATGTTGGCGCATTTTTGCGGCGACGAAACACTCTGCCGCGCATTCGCAGATGACCTGGATATTCACCGCATAGTGGCGTCGGAAGTTTTCGGCGTGGATGTGGATGACGTCACGCCAGCCATGCGAAGCCGCGCCAAAACCGTGAATTTCGGCATAATATACGGCCAGACGGGCTTCGGCCTGGCAAGAACGCTCGGCATCGGCAGAACCGAAGCGTCGGAATTCATACGCAAATATAAACAGCGTTTCCCGAAAATTGAAGTGTTTATGGCTGAATGCGTCGAACAGGCAAGAAACAAGGGCTATGTTGAAACCATATCCGGCCGCCGACGCCGGATACCTGACATCGATTCCCGCAACCAGCAGAAACGTAATCTGGCAGAAAGAACCGCCATAAACACCGTCGTGCAGGGCTCAGCCGCAGACCTGATAAAGCAGGCCATGATAAACCTCGACCGTACACTTGAAAAACAGAACAGCCCGGCGAAAATGCTGTTACAGATTCACGATGAACTCATTTTTGAAACACCGGCTGAATCGGCGGAATCCACTGCAAAAGTAATCGCCCATGAAATGTCGACAGCCATCAAACTCAACGTGCCACTGAAAGTGGACTGCAACATCGGCGACAACTGGCTGGAAGCCAAGTAGAATCCACCTGCTGAAAGCATAAACGTCGAGAATAAAACTGCTATTGCATGAACACACAAATCCGATGTTTTATCTGTCGACTCTTGCTGTTCCGCTTTGCATGATTCTTTCGACTTCTTTAAGGCTTGCCGTAGTTGTATCGCCGGGGGTCGTCATTGCCAGCAATCCATGTGCGGCGCCGTAATTGACGGCTTGCTGTGGGGTTTTGCCTTCCATAAGGCCATAAATCAATCCGGAAGCAAAACTGTCGCCACCGCCGACACGGTCGTAAATTTCAGCATCAGGCCGGAATGTCGCCTCAAAAAACTGGCCATCGCCATACACTATAGCACCCCAGTCATTTATTGACGCCGTCTTCGCATTGCGAAGCGTGGTGGCGACTATTGAAAAATTAGGAAACATCCCGACGGCTTTTGCTATCATCTTTTTGAAGTTGGCCGGGTCAAGTTTTGAACAATCCTTATCCAGGCCTTCAACTTCGAATCCAAGCGCGGCGGAAAAATCCTCTTCATTGCCTATCATCACGTCAATATACGGTGCGATTGCACGGTTGACCTGCCGTGCCTTTTCCTGTCCGCCGATAGATTTCCAAAGAGACGGCCGATAATTCAGGTCGTAAGACACAATCGTGCCATACTTTTTCGCCGTCGTGACAGCCTCGATTATGACATCCGGCGTCGTCTGGGAAAGCGCCGCATAAATGCCGCCGGTATGAAACCACCTCGCCCCGTCACAGCCGAAAATTTTCTCCCAGTCAATGTCGCCCTTTTTAAGTTGCGAGGCGGCACTGTTGGCCCGGTCGGAACAGCCGGTCGCCGCTCTAACGCCAAAACCTCTCTCCGTGAAATTCAGGCCGACGCGGACGTCGCGGCCTATGCCGTCATACGGAAACCATTTTACGTATTCCATATCGACGCCGCCCTGGTAAATCAGGTCTTCGAGCAGCCGGCCAACGGCATTGTCGGCGATGGCTGTAACTACTGCGGCATCTTTGCGGAAACAGCGTTTAAGGCCTCTGGCGACGTTGTATTCTCCGCCGCCCTCCCATACCTTGAACTGGCGAGTCGTGTGAATGCGATTATCGCCGGGATCCAGCCTTATCATGACTTCGCCGAGAGAAACTATATCGTATTTGCAATCCTTTTTGGGTTTAACCGCCAAGCCAGCCATCATTCACCTCTTATCTGTTTTATCAATTCCATCGTTTCACGGACTTTTCGCGTTATGCCGGCATAATCATTCTTCGCAATCAATTCTTTCGTAAGAAGATTCGAACCCATGCCGGCACAGACTATGCCTGCTTTAAACCATTCGGTGAGGCTTTCCTTCGTCGGAGAAACTCCGCCGGTGGGCATTATTTCGCTCCACGGCATGGGGCCCCTGACGGACTTGACGAAATCCGGGCCGCCAACGCAGCTTCCGGGAAACACCTTGCATATTTCAACGCCCAGCGAATGAGCCTTGTTGATTTCCGTAGCACTGCCGCAGCCTGGCGAATATGGAATTTTGCGAGTGTTGCACAGAACGGCAACGGCTTCGTCCAAAACAGGGCCGACTACGAAATTGGCGCCGGAGGATATGTAAAGGCCAGCCGTAGGAGCATCCACTATCGAGCCGACGCCAAGAACAATATCGGGCCTTGAGGCGGCACAATACTTCTCAAGCTGGGTAAAAACCTCTATCGCCCTGTCGCCACGATTGGTAAATTCTATCACTTTCGCTCCGCCGTCAGCACAGGCGGCGATTACGTTTTTGGCAATTTCAAAATCCGCACTGTAAAAAACCGGTATCATGCCGATTTCTTTCATCAAACTCAGCGTTTTGAGTCTTCCGTATCTGGCCATTTTTTTCCTTCTTTCAAAGTTCATTCATTTACATGGAGTGTCCGGCAGAATATTGTGTGACAGACGGCAACTATTGGCTACAAATCTGCAAAATAACGGCAGTAATATTAAACGATTTTCCAAACATGTTCAAGCAGAAGCTGTTTAAAAATCGTCCGTTCCGACAAACCAGCAATACTGGCCTGATTTTTTAAAAAAATTCTGAAAATTTACGAAAATTATTTGTTATAGATGTGTTTTTCGAAACCCGTTTTTAATGCCGGTTTTTCAGTGTAAACACATTTCCAGGCTGCTGGGTTATCGCTCCTCGCAGAGCCAGCAACGTCAAATCGCCCGCAATCTGGCCGGGTTGGCCGCTGGTGGCACGGCAGAGTTCGTCGAGAGTCATGGCTTTTTCGGCAAGCAGGCTGTAAAGAGCATCCTGTGTGGGGGTGAGATTCTGCGGCTTGACCGGCGAAGGCAGCGGTTCGCGTCTGTCGAGTTCTGCGCCAACCTGGCCGAGGTTTTTCAAAATATCATCCAAATCCGCAGCCAGCGTCGCTCCGTCACGCAGTAATTGATGCGTTCCGGTGGACTGCGGCGAATCAACCCTGCCGGGCACGGCAAAAACCTCACGATTCTGTTCCAACGCTTCCCTGGCGGTTATGAGCGCGCCGCTGGGCAGGCCGGCTTCGACGACTATAACGCCCAGGCTCATGCCGGAAATTATGCGATTACGCGCAGGAAAGTTTCCCGGCCCGGGCGTAGTTCGCATCGGCAACTCGGATATCATCGCCCCGCTGCCACCTGCCAGTATCGTGTCGAAAAACGGCACGTTTTCACGCGGATAGGGATTCGCCAGGCCCGTGCCCTGTACGATTATCGTCCGGCCGCCGGAATAAAACGCCCCGCGATGAGCCGCCGTGTCAATGCCTCGCGCGCCGCCGGATATCACCGTAAAACCGGCTCGGCCAAGCAAGCCGCCAAATCGCTCCGCCTGCTCCAAACCATAATGAGTACACCGCCGCGAACCAACTATGGAAATCGCAACCGCATCCTCCTTTTCCATGCAACCCCTGACGTAAAGAACCGGCGGCGGATTGTGGATGCGTTTGAGCAGCGGCGGATAATCGTCGTCGTCAAGGCATATTATCCTTGTGTCATGACGGCTGGCAACTGCCAACTCGTCATCTACGACTTCATCGGTCACCGACTGCATGGCGGCTACAGTTTTCGGCCCGACGCCCTCTACCCGCTGCCAACTAAAAGAGCCAGCTAACGCCACATCCAGCGGCGAACCAAAAAACTCGACAAGCTGCTTGAATGTTTTAGGGCCAACGCCGTCAGCCAGCGTAAGCCGAAGATATTCTCGTATTTTCTTCTCATCCCGCATGTCAAAGCATTATCCGAATTTACAAAAAATCCGCAATATTTTTTAAAAAAGGTCTTATGCCTATGAAGTTCATAAAACATTTTTAAAATACATTCACACTTATTAACGCTTATCAGGCCTGTTAAAATATTTTTAAAACATTTTTAAAAATAACGCATATTTCCAAAAATTCGATAAATCTTATACCTGTAATTTCACGTTAAAGCGGGGAAATGGACTTCAATTTTCGTACGATTATGATATACTTCCGGACTGAATTCCGGAGTTTTTAGAATATGGCGGAAACTTTCCATACATTGATAGCCAAAAACAAGCGAAACAGCTTCATATTGATGACGCTGTTCATGATTTTCTTCGTCGGCCTGGGGTTGCTGATAGGCACTGTCTGGGGCAGCGGCGAAGACCGGTCTGGCGAATACCAGGTGAACTGGCACTTCAGCATTATGATAGCCGTAATCGCAGGCGGCATAGCATTCCTGCTGACGCTGCTGAGTTTTTACGGCGGCCACAGCGTGCTGATGGCTGTCAGCGGCGCACGTGAAATACGAAAATCCGACGACCCTCAGCTTTTCAACGTGATTGAGGAGCTCGCAATCGCCGCCGGCCAGCCAATGCCCAAAATATACGTCATGGACACTGCGGCCATGAACGCATTCGCCACCGGCCGCGACCCGCAGCATGCGTCGGTTGCAATAACAGCCGGCCTACGCCAGAAACTGACGCGAGACGAACTCCAGGGCGTGATGGCCCACGAGATGAGCCACGTCAGACACTATGACATCCGCTATGCGACGCTGATGGCTGTCATGGTCGGCTGCGTCGTGATGCTTTCCGACATCTTTTTACGCAGCATGATATTCAGCGGCGGCCGAAGGAGTCGTCGCGACAGCAACAGCGGCGGCGGAGCACAGGCGATACTGATGGTCATCGCACTGATATTGGCAATACTCTCGCCCATATTAGCCAAAATTATCCAGATGGCGCTGTCCCGCCAGCGGGAATACCTCGCCGACGCCGGTGCCGTTGAACTCACCCGCAACCCCGAAGGCCTGTGCAGCGCGCTGCAGAAAATATCGTCTGATGCGACGCCACTGCCTGGCGCTAATCGGGCAACAGCCCCAATGTACATCATAAACCCCGTAATGGCCGCCGCTGACGACGAAAACGACGAATCGTCAAGCATATTCGACACCCACCCGCCAGTATCGGCCAGGATAAAACGCCTGCGCCAGTTAATGTGAAATATTAAGGATTCCAGTAATGAGCACCATTCACACCACAGCGATAATAGACCCCACCGCCCGGATAGGCGAGAATGTTGAAATAGGTCCTTATGTCGTAATTGAGCGTGACACGGTCATAGGTGACGGCTGCGTTATAAGGGCACATTCCGTCATAGGGCGGCATACCCGTATGGGCAAGAATAACTTCGTGGACGCGTCGGTATCGCTGGGCGGCCTGCCGCAGGACCTGAAATTCCCGCATGACTGCGTTACATACGTAACTATCGGCGACAATAACACGTTTCGTGAATTTGTCACGGTAAATCGCGCGACAAAGGAAGGCACGAGCACCATCGTCGGCAATAATACCTATTGGATGACCACATCGCACGCCGGCCATGACTGCATAATTCACGACAATGTAATAATGACCGCCGGCACGAAAGCCGCCGGCCACTGTGAGATATTCGACGGCGTCATAATGCCAGCCAACGGCGCACTGCATCAGTTCGTATGGGTCGGCAAAAAAGTCATGTTCCAGGGCGGCTCGCAGGCAAGCATGCACGTACCGCCGTATGTCCTCTGCGCACAGGACAATAATGTCATAAATCTCAACCTGGTGGGCCTGAAACGCGATGCATCGCTAAGCATGGAAGATATTGCACAGATACACGAAGCCTTCAATCTGACCTATAGAAGCCATCTGACGCCGACGGCTGCATTGGAGGCAATGGATAAATGTACCGACTGGGGTTCGGCAGCCGGCGAATTCCGTGAATTCGTCAGAAAAGTCCTTAACGCAAAGCCGCCCAGAGCAAAAGGGCTCTGCCCGAAAATTTCACGGCTGGCCGGCAGAAGATAGGCAAAATATCAGTTGACTTGTACGAAAATATATGGAAAAATCTTCCTGATATCTCAACCCACGCAATATTTTGAAATGGAGTGATAAAATGAAGAAATTTCCAGTCGTCTTGTTCGTCTTCACGGCATCGACACTAATGTTAGCCGGCTGCACAAAGAGCAAACCGAACGTCGATACTGCCAAAATAGATTTGTTGGCTAAAAAACTGCTGACGTCCATTTCTCAGAATACACCAAAAATTCCAGAGTTTTACAAAAACAACTTCGCCGACAGCTTCAAGGAGCGCATTTCCGAAAAGGACTGGAAAATCATGGCTGAACGATACCGCAAGCATCTCGGCGCCATGATTGAGCTCGACAGATATTCCACCCGAATCGAAGCGACGGAGTATACCATCGAGGCATCGTGCACATACTGCGTAAAATGGGAAAAAGAGGACGGCAAACTTGAGCTGTCGCTGACCCAGGAAAACGGGCAGGACTGGAAAATAGTCTCAATGAGCATAACGTCCCCGAAAATCGCCAACCTCTCCAAAATGTCGGAAAATGAAAATATGGACGCCTACAAAAAAGAGGCTGAAAGCATGGCCGCCAAAAAGGCGTCCAACATAAATACTACGGCGCCGTCCATCCCGACCGGCGAAGAAAAATAGCGTCACATTACGACAACTCCAAAAGACCTCTGTACTTCCGCAGAGGTCTTTTTGTTTCCACAGTCATTGACTTGCATAAACGACAGACTATGATTATCAGGTAATGAACCAGTTCAAGCATATTTCGCCGCCGCCACCGCCGCCGATTCAACAAAGCATCGACGGCCAGCCGCTATCTCCGGCAAATTACGAACAGCTGGAAT
Source organism: uncultured Planctomycetaceae bacterium (assembly GCA_964536835.1). GTDB lineage: Bacteria > Planctomycetota > Phycisphaerae > SM23-33 > SM23-33 > DAONFI01. Next base: position 82,671 of record CAZIAZ010000004.1, read on the forward strand.
ACGCATCACGGCAGTCGAAAAAAATCCGTAATGCCGCCGGCGTAGCGGCGTTCAACGGCTATACTTTCGCAATATTCGCAGCCATTTCCGCTATGGCCGCAGCATTCAGTCTGACAACCGGCGAATTTGATTTTATCGGAATAATAATAACTCTCGGCCTTGGCGCAATAGCTCATAACGAACTCAAAGGCAGACGCATGCTGCTGAACTTCGACCGTCGTGCGCCGAAACGGCTAGGATGGAATCAGCTTGCCCTGTTGATGCTGATAATATTTTATTGCACATGGAATATCGCAGCATCCAGAACCGGCCAAAGCGATTTCGACCGTGAACTGGGCAAAAACTCGCAATTTAACGACCTTTACGGTTCTGAAATACGAAGCATGGAAAAAAATTTCACCATCGCAATTTACGGAACGGTAATAATCGCAAGTATAATATTCCAGGGCATAAACGCAATTTACTATTTCACTCGAAAACGAATTATGGACGAATATCTTTCAAAAACGCCTCCATGGGCAATCGAGGTTATCCGCCGCACAATTAGAACCTGATATCACCATACCGTTATATTATTGCATATCGAGGCCTAAAGCATATAATTCTATCTTTCACGACAATTATTGTAATATTTTCAAACTGCCCGATTTGACAGATTTTCGCGTACGATGCGAAAATATTTTGCAATAATGCAATAAAATATATTACCGCGGTTTTCAGCAGCAACATCGCATAAACCGTTTGCCATATATTTCACAACCGCTTGCAAATTTTTAAATTTTAAGTTTTTTAAAGTTTTTTTAAAAAAATTATCGAACCTTATGGTGTAACGTAAGTAAGAGGTGGCAGGATGAAAAGGTTTTATAGCGTAATTTCAGCCGTTTGTT
>CAZIAZ010000005.1:0-71887 GCA_964536835.1 uncultured Planctomycetaceae bacterium
CCACTCTCACCGAAGCCGGCTATGTCGGCGAAGACGTTGAAAACGTCCTGCTCAAGCTGGTACAGGCTGCCGATTACGATATCGAAGCCGCCCAGCAGGGAATCATCTACATCGACGAAATCGACAAAATCGGCAAAACGTCGCAGAACGTTTCAATAACCCGCGACGTTTCCGGCGAAGGCGTCCAGCAGGCGTTGCTGAAAATGCTGGAAGGCACGCTGGCTAATGTGCCGCCGCAGGGCGGCAGGAAGCATCCCGAACAGCAGTACATTCAGGTTGACACGTCGCAGATATTGTTTATTTGCGGCGGCTCGTTCATAGGCCTTGAGAGCATAATTCGCAAGCGGCTGGGCCGCCAGGCAATCGGCTTCATAGGCGAAGACAAACCAGACAATACGCCTGAGGAGCACGGCCACACGCTTAGCATGGTTCAGCCGGAAGATCTGGTGCACTTCGGCATGATACCGGAAATGATAGGCCGTCTGCCATGCATAACCGCACTCGAGCCGCTCAGCATCGAAGCTCTCATGCGAATACTTACCGTACCGCGAAATGCACTGGTAAAACAGTACCAGAAACTTTTTGAAATGGACGACGCGGAACTCATGTTTACCGACGAGGCTTTACAGGCTATCGCCAGAAAAGCCATGAAACGCAACGTCGGCGCGCGCGCTCTGCGTTCCGTTGTGGAAGAGCTTATGCTGAATCTTATGTTCGACCTTCCGGAGCGGCAGAAAATCGACGGCAGTTACAACATAACCGCGGAGATGGTTGAAGCGGCTGTGCCGGTATCGCTGGACGAGGCGTTTATCCCGAAAAGGCAAAAAGAATCGGCATAATTAGAGCAAGTTTAAAATGCCCTAAAACCTATCCCAAAAACATTGGCTGCCTGTAATCGGATTTTTTGCAGCCTGGCGACGGCAGAAAAAAGGCAGAATATTTTTTTAAAAAAATCTGTCGGAGAAAGGATGTCGGGTTATCCGGCTCTCTGCCGCCAGCAAAAGTTTTTTATTACGCCATTTGCAACGATGCCAATGCAGTCGTCACATCGTTCCTGAATTCAAACAGCTTGTCAAGGCCGGTAACCAGGAATACGCCCCATACCTGAGTATTGACCTTGCAGAGCACCAGCTTGCCGCCGCAGGTCTGAATGGCCTGCCGCAGACGCAACAGCCTTGCGATGTTCGACGAATTTATGAACGTCACGCCGGCAAAATCGACCACCACGCTATGCGGACATTCGCGTACACGCTCTATCAGTGAATTGACTTCGTCCGTGAATTGCGGGTCGTCGTTCAGTTGTACCAGCAGAACATCTTCCGACCATTCCTGTATTGACATATTTCATCTCCTTGAATTTCGTGGCTGACTGTCATAATAACGTATACCCCGTATCCGCAACAAGCAAAAATTATCGGCTTCGCAGCAGCATTTCCTCGTTTATGCCGAGTTCGTCCAGCAATGGTTTTATCTGTTCGTAAAACCTTTTGCCGTCGACATAATATCCCGCAGTCGACTCAAGGCCGTCGAGTTTGCCCGCCCAGAATGCATTCAACTGCTCCATGAACAACTCGCGTATGTATTTGCTCATCATGGACGACAGCGCGGTTGCGAGACACAGTTCCTCTCCGCCGACGGCAAAAGAAACTTTCATCTGACGGCCGTCCTGCTCGATGTCGTATGAACTTAGTTTCTCGTCTTCGTTCAGAACTTTCAGAGATGCGTCGCAAAATATCCGCTGGAGCGGTTCACGATAATGCATTCTTCCGCCCTGCCGGTCGACCATCACGTCCATATCCTGGCCGACGAAACTCTGCCACAGCCACATTATCGCCCGACACGTACAGTCAAAAGCCGTCGTCGACTTGTTGTTAGTCGCTGCGATATAGCGGTTATACTGCTTGACGAACATCGGCTCAACGCGGGCTCCGAGAAAATATACGCCCGAATTTCTGAATGCCAGCTTAAGCGCATTGCCGGCGAGTTTTACGCTTATGGAGTTATCCTGGAACGGCAGGCCGAACTGCCTGGTGTTGTACCACGGGTACTCGTCAGCCACCGACGCCGGCACGGCTGATACGCCTTCCATAAGCGCCGCCAGCGTGGAGGGCATTTCTCCGTGAAATTGAGGCAGATTAACCAGCATCGCCAGCACAGCCCGTTCGAGCGGCACAAGGCCGTCGCTGCGGCTGCGGTCAAACAGCTTCTTGCTGTCGCCGACCACTATCGCACTGCCCTGCCGCCTGGATTTCTTTCGAACCACAGCCCCGCGCAAAAGTTCCCACAAATCGGCAGCCTCCGGCACGTCAGCCGCAAAAGCCGTCGCCGAAACGACCATAGGCCCAAGTACCGGCCCCAGACCTGCTTCGTCTATGCCTGCGATTATCACACTTACATTTGCTCCAGCGTCGCTATGCCCAGCAACTGCAATCCCTGACGGATAACGCCTGCCGTCAGGTCGCAAAAAGCAAGCCGGCTGACGCGAACGGCTGCGTCATCGGCTTTGAGTACGGGACATTTTTCATAAAAACTCATGAACGCGCCAGCCAGTTCGAACAGGTAGGCGCAAAGTATGTTCGGCATCGCCGCGGCAGCCACCGCGTCGAGAGTCTCGCCGAATTGCAGCAGTTTCACGCCAAGCGTACGTTCGACATCGTCTGCCAGGATAAACCTGCACGCCGCCGTCGATTCCAGCCCGCCCTTGCGAAATATGCTCTTGACGCGGGCATAGGCGTACTGCATGTACGGCGCAGTATTGCCTTCGAGGGAAAGCATCTTGTTCCAGGCAAAAACGTAATCGCTCGCACGATTCTGTGAAAGGTCGGCATATTTCAACGCACCGATGCCGACGACATCGGCGATTTTTTCAAGTTCGGCAGCGGCGATTTCCGGATTCTTCTGCCTGACCAGTTCGGCGGCGCGGGCACGGGCTTCTTCGATAAGTTCCATAAGTTTGACCGTTCCGCCGGTTCGCGTCTTGAACGGCCGGCCGTCGTTGCCGAGCATCATGCCGAAAGGCACATGCTCCAGCGAAATTTTTTCATCAACAAACCCTGCTTTGCGGGCGATGGTGAAAACCTGTGCAAAATGCTGAGCCTGGCGGCTGTCTGTGACATATAAAATACGAGCCGCATGCAACCTGCCGTTGCGATACCGCAAAGCAGCCAGGTCGGTGGTCGCATAAAGATATCCGCCGTCCGATTTCTGTACGATGATGAACGCAGGTTCGTTTTCCTTGTTGGTGAATTCATTCAGGAAAACGCCCCTGGCGCCCTGCGACTCGCTCAAAAGACCTTCGGCGTCAAGGCTGTTCACCACCTCAGGCAGGTCGTCGTTATAGGAACTTTCGCCGCGTACGCACGACGCATCAAGGCCGACGCCTAGCTTGTCGTACACCTGCTGACAGTGGCCGAGCGAGATGTCCAGAAACCGTTTCCATGCAGCGCGGCACGATTCGTCGCCGCCCTGCAACGCTACGACAGTCTCACGTGCGCGGCGGGCGAAATCTTCGTCTTCGTCGAAACGCTTTTTGGCGTCACGGTAAAAACCCTCAAGGTCACTCAGCGACGCCGACGAATCTTCGCCCATATCATGCATATGCGCCAGCAGCATGCCGAACTGCGTACCCCAGTCACCCACGTGATTCTGACGTACAACCCTATTGCCCAGAAACTCCAGCACGCGGGCCAGCGCGTCGCCGATAATCGTACTGCGAAGATGCCCTACGTGCATCTCCTTAGCCAGATTCGGCCCGGAATAATCCACAACGACAGTCGGCCCATCAGCCGCCCTGCCGGCACCAAGTCTTTCATCGCCGACCATCTCACCCAGACGGCTAACCAGCCATTCGTCACTCAGAAAAATGTTTATAAAACCGGCACCGGCGATTTCAACCTTGCCGGCCATTTCGCCCAGGTCGAGATTGGCCAGAACTTTTTGGGCGAATTCACGCGGATTGCACTTCAGCTTTTTGGCGGCTGTCATGCAGCCGTTAGCCTGATAATCGCCAAACTGCGGCTTGCCGGCGTAATTCACCTGCGGGTCAAACTTCTCGCCCGATGCCTTAAACATCGCATCCGAAACTGCATCCGTAATTGTCTGTTTGATGTTCATTGTTCGTAAATTCCGCCGTCAGGCGGACAGGCCGAAGCCTGATAAATATGCTACCTGGTTTTAAACTGTAAAAATCTACTTCTGATTTTCCATTGTCTGATGTTCTTCGCAATTATCGTCACGTTTTCTGAAGAAAAAATGTCTGCGGCGTCGATGCTGTTTGCGCGGCTCATGGCCGACAGAATCGTGGTCAGCCATACCGGCGGCTTCCAGCCGACGATTCTGTTGCTCAAGATCGAATATATCGACATAAATTCCGCCTATTATTTTCACGTCGACATTAAGGCCTTTGAACGATGTGTTTTTCATGACGGTTTTGAGAATTTTTTCAGGCGATTGGCCGATGGCTTTGGCAAGTTTTCGTATGCCGTAAAACCTGTAATCCGCCGGCCTGCTGTTGGGGAATTCCTGCAGCCACTTCGGGCCTATCAGGGGACACGGAGTAAAACTCCTGTGTATACCCTTGACAAACCTTTCGGTAAGTTCCTTTTTGAGCTCTGACGCCATCCTTTGTCCGTATTTTAAACCAACCCAGGCGAATTCTTCACATTAACGCGGTCTAAAAATATTTTAGTGAATCTCTACGGGTTAAAACCCGTAGCATCATATTCATCAGGCTTTCGCCTGTCAGCCTCACGGCGGATACTTTCATCTACGGTTTAAAAACCGTAGAATTACGAAGGACGTATTAAAATGATTAAAAACCGCGTCAAACCCTGCGGGCTCGCAATCTCCGCAAGGCGATGACAATATTTGAGCATGCCGGCTGACAATCATGATTCAGCCGAAAAAACGATTATATATGACCAAAACCCCATTTGCCAGCGTAAAATTGATTTATCGGGCTCTTCGCCAATCTATACGGCCGGCTTCGCCCCAGATGAGTTCCAGGTCGTAATAGTGCCGCATATCGCGGTTGAACAGGTGCACCACGAAATCGAAAAAATCCATAACCACCCAGTCGCCCTGTTCCATGCCGGCGGAACGAAATACCTGCGTATTGTATTTAGTTTTCATCTCCCGCGCTATTTCGTCGGCAAGTGCGCATATCTGCCGGTCGCTCGTGCCGGTGGCTATCACGAAATAATCGGTAACCGGACTTATATCGTGAAGGTCGAGGAGTACGACATCCTCGGCATTTCTGTCGGCAGCCAGCCTGGCTATCTCTATGACCTGTTCAAGCGTCGTCGGGTTCTTTTTCATAAACTTTTAAAATCCGAATTTCCAGATAATCAACACAATTCATTTTACGGGCAGTCCGATTCACTCTCAGCCCGAAAAGTCAGTCCACAGCGGCATTGTATCGTCAAAACGGCTATCCTGCAATCGCGAATTTATGGCACATTAACTTGGCCCTGTTCTAAAAGCCTTTTAAGCCGCCGGCAGCTATCGGTTTTTCCCAAACGCAAAATAAAACTGCGGACAGCCGGCGTTTAATTTCATCCGGTCGTCCGCAGTTTTCATGCGTTATTTAAGGCCATCAGTCCAGATGCAGCCACTGGCTGATTACAGGGGCAAACTTGACAATAAGGCCTGCAAAGACAACTGAAACCATGCTCATCAGCTTGATGAGGATGTTAAGGCTGGGCCCTGACGTATCTTTGAAGGGGTCGCCGACGGTATCGCCGACGACGGCGGCTTTGTGAGCCTGACTGCCCTTGCCGCCATATTGGCCGGTTTCGATGAATTTTTTGGCGTTATCCCATGAGCCGCCTGAGTTAGCCATGAAAATCGCCATGGCAAAACCACACGCAAGGCCGCCGGCAAGCAGGCCCAACACGCCGGCTACATCAAATACAAGGCCCACAACAACCGGCACTGCCAACGCCAATAACGCCGGAGCGAGCATCTCTTTCTGCGCGCCCCTGGTGGATATGTCCACACAGCTGGCGTAATCAGGTTTGGCTGTGCCTTCAAGAATGCCGGGGATTTCCTTGAACTGGCGACGAACTTCCATAACCATGGCCATCGCGGCTCTGCCGACGGCTTTCATCGTCATGGCGCTGAACAGGAACACCAGCAATACGCCGGCAAACAGGCCGCAGAGTACCTTCGGATTCATGAGGTTAACGCCGTAGTAGTCCATGAACTGCCGCAGCGACGCCTTCGCGCTTGAAACCACGCTAATCTGGCGTGTAAATACATCGCCCTTTTCATCTTTTGCCGTCAATGTCAGCGTGCGAACATCTTCGCCGTTCGGCTCGGTGATTTCCTTCATGGTGAATTTTTTGTCGACTATGTCGTCATACCTTCCGGTTAACGCCATGAACGCTCTGGGGCGTTCCACGCCATTCTTGTCCTTGACGGCAATGGCGAATTTACCGTTGCCGATGTGCACAAACCTGTCTACTTCGACAGTCTTGACGACGGCGGGTGAATTTTCCACTTCACGTATCTGACCGACGCGGACTTCTTCCACATACGCCGCCAGTAGTGCCAGCGCTGTAAGCGCGGCTGAACCGATTGCAAATCCCTTGCCGACGGCTGCCGTAGTATTGCCCAGCGAATCGAGCGCATCGGTACGGCGACGGACTTCAGGATCCTGGTGCGTCATTTCCGCGTTACCGCCGGCGTTGTCGGCGATAGGCCCGTAAGCGTCGGTAGCCAGCGTTATGCCCAGCGTAGCCAGCATGCCGACGGCTGCAATGCCCACGCCGTAAAGGCCCATAAGCATCTCATCGCGTCCGCCAGCCATGATATACGCCAATATGATGGCAACGATGATGGTCAGCAGACTCATCCACGTGGACTTCATGCCCTCGGCGAGGCCGGAGATTATAACCGTCGCCGGGCCGGTCTGGGCGTTTTCAGCAACGTTCTTCGTCGGCTGGAAATCATAACTCGTATAGAGTTCGGTGGCTTTGCCGATGATGATGCCGGAAATCATGCCCACTATAATTGCGCCCCATATTCCCGTGCTGCTTACGCCGGCGATTCCGCCAAGCATGTAATCGCACACGAAATACGACGCCACGGCAATAAGAAGGCTCGAACCGAAAACGCCGATGTTCAAAGCTCCCATGAGCTGCCGCATCGACGCGCCTTCCTTGCAGCGAACCATGAACACGCCGACGATTGACAGCAATATGCCGATGCCGGCGATGACCATCGGCGTGGCGAGCATTTTCAGCTGCGTCGATGAATCCATGCCAAGAGCCACCGCACCGGATACTCCCAACGCTGCAGTAGCCAGAATCGAACCGCAATACGATTCGTAGAGGTCGGCACCCATGCCGGCGACGTCGCCGACGTTATCGCCGACGTTATCAGCGATGGTAGCCGGATTGCGGGGGTCGTCTTCGGGAATGCCGGCTTCAACCTTGCCGACAAGGTCTGCACCTACGTCGGCGGCTTTCGTGTATATGCCGCCGCCAACACGGGCAAACAGCGCCTGGCTGGACGCACCCATGCCGAATGTCAGCATTACCACAGTTATATCGACCAGGTTCATGCCGTAAGCACGCAGGGCAACGAACCAGCCGGAAATGTCAATCAACGCAAACCCCACGACTACCAGGCCCATAACCGCGCCGGCACGGAACGCAACCTGCAAGCCGCGGTTAAGACCTTCCTTAGCACCCTGAGCCGTACGGCTGGAGGCCATCGTTGCGGTCTTCATGCCTATCCAGCCGCAAAGTCCGCTGAAAAAACCGCCAGTCAAAAATGCCACAAAAACTATTTTATGTTGAACGCCAATCTGACCCATGACGTAAAGGATGGCTGATACCACGATAAAAAATATGCCCACAACCTTGTATTGACGCTTCAGATACGCCATCGCACCTTCAGTAACATGGCCGGCGATTTCAATCATGTTCGCATCGCCAGCGTGCGCTTTTTTCACCTGATGGAAGAAAAACGCCGCCGCCGCAAGTGCCAGCAACGCAGATATCGGCGCCACCCACCATATTTTAGGAATCGACGACAGGGCGCATGCACCCTTCACCAGCGAAGATGCGCTTTCCGGCACAACAACGGTCTGCTCCGTCACACTCACCTGAGCCGTCTGGGCAAAAGCCGATGACGAAAAAATCGCCATACACGCCGTAGCCGTCATCACGGCTGCCAGAACTTTTCCGTTTACGATTCTCAGCAGGGAATTCACTTTTTCACTCCTAACAAAAGTGCAGCTAAAACAAGGGACGCAACCTTTGCACCCCTGTTGCATTTTCTAATATGACCTTTTAGAGCATATTAAACTCACTCTAGCACTCTGTAACAGAGCACATTAAATTCACTTTCATCATCCGCCCGAAATAACCACGCGCACACAAAAACCACAAGACTGAATAGAATCCAGAAAACATCTTATGTGAAACAGCCGAATAACACCTTTCGGCCTATCTGATTTATCATATGCATCCAACCGACGTTAAAGCCGGCTGACGCCTGAAAAGCCGCAAAAAACGTACTTTATTCAAAAAGTGTGTTTTACAGTCTTGCGCTGGCGGCGACGGCGACGCTCGGAAGGCTTTTCATAGTAGCTGTTGCGCTTGACGTCTTTGGTCAGGCCTTCCTTTTCACACATCTTTTTGAAGCGTTTGAGCATCTGATCGATGGATTCGCTGCCGCGTGCTTTGACTTTCAGCATATAAGACTCACTTATCCTTTCATGGAATCTTTTTATAAAAATATGGGACAAACTCTGCCCACTATACCAAAAAATTAACCGCCGGTATGATATGGATTCTCCCGCCGGTTTCAAGCATTTTTTATATATTTTTTTGAATAATTGACCCCGGAAATTGGATTTTCAGCCATCGGGCGGGCTGATTATTTTTCAGCTTTATGAATTTCCGCAGACATATCACGGCCTAAATCGGCTTTGGCGAAGTCCTCGGTAGCCGGCAGGGTTATTCGCACATTCGTACAGTAACCAACCTGCGCCGCGGCAGAAGAGGCTGTAAAATCAAGCACGTGGCCGCCCTCGCTGCGGTCTGCAGTTATGAAGTGCAGGTGATAGCCGGGCATGTTTACGCCCTTGAAATATTCCGGCATGCGAAAACCGACCAGCGTACCGCGGACGTTGTGAAGCTCGAATACAGGCTGATGCTTAACCACTTCCGTCAGAGGCGGATACGGTTTTTTCTGGGCGGGTACGCTACGGGTTTTTACGTAGCTGAACGTACCGTCCACGCGGACGGCGAGCGGGAAATTCATGTTACCTGCCTTCGAATCCAACAGCTCACGGAATTTTTCATAACTCCAGCCAGATGGAATGTTCAGGGATGTTACGGAATGAGCGCTGCACACGTCGGCAAACGGGGTGGTATCGGAATTTTTGAGAGGGTAGGCTTTTCCGTCGGCACGAATATGCCACGCCCCTCCGTCGAGTACCACCAGTTCACCGTCAAGCGCATCGACCGTTCCGATACCCTCGCAGCCCTGCCTCTTAAGTTCGCCGATGGAAACCTGACCGTCGTACATGCCGTCCATAAGCGCCTGCAGCGTGGAAACCTGGTAAAGGTTATCTCCGTATTTTTGCTGCTGACCGCAGCCGGAAAACATCGTGAGACCGACACACAAGATAAATAGCACAAATACTCGTTTCAACAGCAAAGCAGAAAACCCGGTTACCATGCCCACGCCTCGTGGGCATGTACGCTCTAAACTACGGTAAGCACGCCCACACTTTGTGTGGGCATGGTAACCGAATATGGATAATGTTATTTCAATTTTCCGATTCATTTTCAGGTTCCAGTTTTTCGGGTATGTGCTCGCGGCTCATGAGGAACGTCGTCTTCGCCAGAATTTCCGCCGGCAGGGATTTTTTGAGCATTCGCCTTGCGTAGCCCAGATTCGTTCGCCGAGTAACGTGAGTCAGGATTATTTTTTCATTATTCATGCCGGCTAACACTTCGGCGAGTTCATCCACATGGATATGGCGGCCGGCTTTGGCCCTGTCGACATGCTCGTCGTCAAAAAACGTGCATTCCATCAGCAGGACGCGGGCGTCCCGGATATACGGATTGCCGGAATAGTCAGCCTTCGCGGTATCGCCCATATACGCCACGAGCGGCAATTCTATGGTATTGGAAATTTCGACGCCTTTTTTTTTCAGTTCGACTATCTGTGGGCTATCCAGGCCCAAAAATTCTTCCTTGAGCTTGCGACGCTCTTCGACGATGGAAAAACCAAGCGAGCCCGGGACATGTCGGGTGGCAAAGGCTTTTACAAAAAGGTCGCGACGAATCTCGAATTCCTCCCCGTCGCCCATGCCTACGAGTTCATACGGCGGCAGATGGCCTTCCACCTTGCCCCAGGCGGAAATCAACGCCTCCACGGCATCCAGCATCCTGTGCGGCAGAAAAATCCTGCCGCCGGCAATCGCCTGAAAATCCCGCTGTGAAAAATAATACAGCAATCCCGCACTGTGGTCGGCATGGCCGTGCGTCAGGAAAACGTTGTTTATCGACAATGCCTCACGCGGACATTTGCCGATATCGAAACAAACGTCCAGTTCCGGCGACATTATTACGGACTCCTCGCCGGCGACGCTATAACCGGCGATGGAAAAATCTCCCATATTGATTTGCGAAAGTATGTAAGGCTTTATAATCATTCAAAAATCCAAAAAATAAAACGCATTCTGCAGTCTAGAGCATATATTTATCCGGCTTTCGCCAGTCCGCATGGCGGCGGATGTTTTCCGCAGGCTACGTCGCATCAGAAACTTTAGAAACTTTTGCCGCTCTGATTTATGCCTTTCAGCATCATCTTTAGTTCCACAGCGCTAGGCGCGACGGCGTAGGCGTCTCTGGGGTCTATCATGTCGTTCTGTATCAGGTCGTAAAGGCTTTGCGTGAAAGTCAGCATGCCGTCGACGGCGTTTGACTTCATCACATCGCCGAGTTCGTTTTCCTTGCCTTTTTCGAGTTTTTCGCGCACGACGGGGTTGTTGAGCAAAATTTCCACCGCCGGCACACGGTCGATATCTTTTCTGACGCACGGCAGCAGCCGCTGACAGATAACAGCCTTCAGATTGTACGCCATCGATTGAAGCAGCAGCGGCCGCGATTCCGGGGAAAACAGGTCGACAATTCGCGATATCGCCTGCGGCGCACTGCCGGCGTGCAGAGTGCCGAATACAAGATGGCCGGTTTCGGCAGCCTGCATCGCCGCACTGAACGTCTCCTGGTCGCGCATTTCGCCCACAAGCACCACGTCCGGGTCTTCACGAAGCATGGAACGTATACCCTGGTGAAAATCCGCCACGTCAATGCCGACCTCACGCTGATTGACCAGCGAGAGCTTGTCCTGATATACGAATTCTATGGGGTCTTCTATTGTGACGATATGACATGGCCGCGTTTGGTTTATATGTTCGAGTATCGCCGCAATAGTCGTGCTTTTGCCGCTGCCCGTCGGCCCGACTACGAGTACCAGGCCTTGGGAATACGTACAGACGTCATGCAGCGATTCGGGCAGATGCAGTTGTTTGAAGTCCGGTATATTGCACGTAACGCGGCGGACAGCCAGCGATATCAGTCCCCGTTGTCGATATATGTTGATTCGATAACGGTCGCCGCCGACTATCTGGTAGGCGACGTCGAATCCGCCTGTCTCCTGAAAAACGGCATACTGCCGTTCGTTGAGCAGACTTTTGACGATTTCCGTCATTTCGGCTTCGGTGGTGGCCGGGTGTCCGCACTTCCGCAAGCCGCTTTCAAAACGCACATGCGGCACAGTGCCAACCTTCAGATGAAGGTCGGATGCGTTAACAAGCGTCATAGCCCTGAAAAATTTATAGAGCCCTGCCGGTATCTTCACGTCAGCCGGCACTTCAATACCGTCTGTCGGCAGAGGTTCGGGCTGCTTCACTGCTACGGATATCGGAATCGGCACTGGCCTTGGGGCGGTTGACTCAGCCATTTTCTTCCTCCATATTACAGTCTGACCGGTACGCCGCGGGAGGCCAGATATTCTTTGGTTTCACGTATTGAATATTTCCCGAAATGGAAAATCGACGCCGCCAGCGCCGCATCGGCATGGCCTTCGTCCAGCGCCTGGCGAATGTGCTCCGGACTGCCCGCTCCGCCGGATGCAATTACCGGTATGCGAACCGCATCGGAAACGGCTCGCGTGATTTCGATGTCGTACCCGTTTTGAGTGCCGTCGGCATCCATGACGGTAAGCATGATTTCGCCCGCGCCGCGGTCTTCGACTTCTTTTGCCCATTCGACGGCGTATTTGCCGGTCGGGATTCGGCCGCCGTTGATGTGTATCTCCCAAAATTCCCCGCCGTTGCGGATTATTCGTTTGGGATCGACGGCTACGACGATGCATTGTGAGCCGAAGCGTTTGGCGGCTTCATTTATGAAAGACGGGTTGCGGATGGCGGCTGAGTTCACGGACACCTTGTCGGCGCCGGCGTTGAGCATTCTGCGGCAGTCTTCGAGCGTGCGGATGCCGCCGCCAACGGTCAGGGGCATGAACACCTGTTCAGCCGTCGATTTGACCACATCCACGATGGTATCGCGACTTTCGTGGCTGGCGGTTATGTCCAGAAAGACCAGTTCGTCCGCACCTTCACGCTCATAGCGGCGGGCTACCTCAACAGGGTCGCCTGCGTCGATAAGGTTAACGAAATTCACGCCTTTTACCACACGTCCCTTATCAACATCCAGACACGGTATTATTCGTTTTGCCAGCATTTTCAAACCTTTTAAGCGCTAAAGCCGGTTACGACTCGCCTGAACCGGCGGTCAGGCCTTGCATTGTAACGATTTGGGGCGGTTTTGTGAATAGTGTTTTTACGGACTGGAAAAGTATCGCGATGTCGCGTATGCTGGTAGATATGGCAGTATACGGACAGATAATTTTCGGCGGAACGTTTGACCCGGTTCACCTGGGCCACACGGGCATAGCCGGCGAAATCGCCCAAACATTGGGCGTCACGCGGATAATGCTTCTGCCGACAGCCGGCAATCCGCTAAAACATCACGCCGCCGCCACGCCTGCTCAGCGACTTGACATGCTCCGATTAGCCACCGCACACGAAATTTTTTTTGAAATTTGCGATTACGAACTTTTCCGCACTCCGCCGACATACACCATAGACACCGTTGAATATCTCACCTCTGCCGGCAGATTGACCGGCCACACAGGATTCATAATCGGAGCCGACTCACTGAACGATTTGCATCACTGGCGGCGGGTGGATGAACTACTAACTATGGTCGACCTGGTAATTGCAGTCCGGCCGCCGGAAGATTTGTCGTCAGTATGGGAAAAAATCAACTCGTTAAAACCCCGTTTCGGCAATGAATCGGCTGAGCGTATGAAATCCAATATCGTCAGGACGAAATTATACGACATATCGTCCACAGAAATCCGCAGCCGCGCCGCAGAGGGAAAATCGCTAGCCGGCCTGGTTGCCCCATCGGTGGAAGAATATATCAAAACCAACGGCATTTATCGCCGACAACCCCGCTGATGAAATTCGTCATCCGCATCGTCAGGCGTTCTGGCCGCTGGTGACGAGGAACAGCACAGCCATTCGGATGGCCAAGCCGTTGGTGACCTGCTGAAGTATGCAGCTGTTCGGGCCGTCGGCTACGCTGGAGGTGATTTCCACGCCGCGATTAATCGGCCCAGGGTGCATGACCAACACGTTGTTCTTGCACTTTTTGAGCCGGTCGCTATCCAGGCCGTAAAGATGGTAATACTCCCGTAACGACGGAAACAGGCCGCCGCCGAATCTCTCGAACTGAATTCTGAGCATGTTGATGACGTCGACTTCGCCGAGTACGTCGTCGAGATTATGGCAGATATCGCAGCCCATGGATTTGATTGCACCCGGCACGAGCGTTGGCGGGCCGACAACGATAACTTCCGCACCGAGTTTTTTCAGACCCAGGATATTGCTTCTCGCCACGCGGGAATGGGCGATATCGCCCACTATCGCCACTTTCAGGCCGGCGATTCTGCCGAGCTTCTGCCGCATGGTGAAAATATCCAGCAGGCCCTGCGTCGGATGTTCATGCGAGCCGTCGCCGGCGTTGACCACCGACGCCGCCGTTTTCTTCGACACCATATGCGACGCGCCGGCCTGGCTGTGACGTATGACGAAAACGTCCACGCCCATCGCCTCTATATTCTTGACGGTATCGAGCGTGCTTTCGCCCTTTGAAACGCTCGAGCCCTTCGCAGTGAAAATCAGGGGGTCGGCACTGAGCCGTTTGGCGGCAAGCTCAAAACTCATTCGCGTCCGCGTGGAATCCTCGAAGAACATCAGCGCCACCACTTTGCCGCGCATCACGGGGACTTTTTTTATCGAACGCATGGAAACTTCACGAAAACTCTCGGCAGTGTCGAGAATGTGAACTATCTCCTCCGGTGAAAGCTCGTCAAGGCCCAACAGGTCCTTCCGGCTCCAGACGAAGCCCTCGCTTACCCGAACCTCCTGATTCGCACAAAAACTCTCAGGAGTCTCTTTTCTTTTTGACGATATAGGCGCCTTCCTGGCCATCTTTTTCTTGTAACCTCACCTGAATGCGTTCATTGTCGGGAATATCCGTAAATTTTACGCCGGTGTAATCGGCGCATATCGGCATTTCACGGCCGCCGCGGTCCACCAGTACCGCCAGCCGCACAATGCCCGGCCGGCCAAAATCGTGCAACTCGTCAAGAGCGGCGCGTATGCTTCTGCCGGTGTGCAGAACGTCGTCCACCAGCAGCACCCATACGTCGTCAATATCGAACTCAATCTCAGTGGATTTCACCAGCGGCACGCCGGTCCGGCGGGAGAGATCGTCACGATAAAACGTTATGTCGAGTATGCCGAAATTTATCTCGCGGCCCGGCAGTTCATTATTGAGTCTTTCGAGTATGCGGCGGGCAAGAATCTCTCCACGGGTACGAATGCCGATTATCGCCACCGGAACATCTTCCGGAAGCTCGGCGGCTACCTTGCTGCAAAGGCTGTCGATAGCCTGAGATATTTCGCTTTTTGTCATCAGCGATTTCATTACCGTGAAATTTTAGCCTCTCCGCCGCCAAAACGCAAGCATCCTCTTCCTATTCCGTTCATTTCAGAAACATCCAGCCAACGGATGACGACGGTTTTAAAAAGCTGGCAACGCCGTGAATATGTTGGTAAAATCAGGTTGGATTTTATCAAGGAGAGCAACCATGAAACGGCAAAAAACGGATTACACGGAAATTTTCAACGCTACCATGAAAAAACTCCCCTCTCCCGGGCTGCTGCTTGGGGTATACATGCCGACCGGCAAAGCCAACATCATGACCATCGGCTGGTGCACAGCCGGTTTCATATGGGGAATGCCCGTTTTCAGCGTACTCGTACGGCCAAGCCGTTACACCTATCAGGGCATGGAATATTCCGGATGTTTCACGGTAAACGTCCCGTCAGCCGACATGAACGCGGCGTTAGCCGTCTGCGGCAGCAAAAGCGGCCGTGATATCGACAAATTCGCGGCATGTAACCTGACGCAGGAACGCGCACAAAACGTCCTCGCGCCGAGCATCGCCGAATGCCCCATCGTCTATGAATGCCAGGTCGTCCATTCCAACGACATCCTGCCCGAAAAACTCTCGGATGAAATAATGACCAGCGCATACAACGACGGCGATTATCACCGCGTCTATTTCGGGAAAATAATCGCCACCTATGCCGCTCCAAACGCGTCGGAGCTTCTGTGAATTGAAATCGGCGGCATATATTGTGGTGCTGCTGGCTGCAGGAATGACGGCATTCTGCGGACTTGAAATACGCGACGGCGAGCGGATTATAAAGCTCGACCCGCCCTGCGTTGCGCCGCCTGAAAACGGCAATATCGCAGGCACGATATCCGCCGGAAAATATGCGCTTTCAACCATAGAAGCCTGCTGCCGCGACACCAGTCTGCGATACAAACCAGTCTTCTGGAACACATCGGACGGCCGATTTGAATTCGCCGGCCTGCCAGGCGACGCGATATATGACATCCGCGTCACCACCGCCGACGGCAGTATTTTTGAAGGCGCCGACATGTCAATGCCGGACTGGCGGCTGGAAGAACTCGCCGCCGCTCGCCGCGATTTTCTAAACATGCCCCAGCAACCCCTATTGCCTTTCACCATAAGCGACGCCGAAGAGATAACCAAACTCGTCAGCGACACAAAGGGTTTTGCAGATATCACCCGCGTAATGATTATAAAAGGTCACGGCCGATTCGCTGCGGCACTGGTGGAACTCATACGCACCGGCAGAGTCGCGGGCGTAAAATCCGGAAACGTCATCTGGCGAACGGATATCTGGTATTTCGAACGGACAGGCAACGCGTGGCGACGAATGGACAACCAGGAACGAACGATAGAACGCCTTGTCACAGAACCGTCAAAACTCGCTGGAATTACAGCGGCATTCGACCCGAAAATGAACGTGAAAATCGAAAACGACGGCAGCAGTAAAACGGCGTATTTCACGTTGAGCGACTCGCCAAATCCGTCAGCCAGCCGGCTAGCCGGCTCGGAACTGCAACTAAATACAAAACCGATAATAATGGAATGACCGAATAATGAATCTTTTTTTAGGACTTTACACCGGCGCGGCGTGCGACGGAATCGACGCTGTAATAATTTCGATTGACGGAAAAGTCGGCAACGACATGACGACAGAAATTGTCGCGTCTGAAAGCATGCTCATGCCCGACTCTACGCGACGGGAACTGCTGGCCATCGCCGGCGGCAAACAGGTCCCCGCCGACCATATGGCGAAAATGTCACAAGACCTCGCCGGCTCAGCCGCCACCATGGGCAGAATGCTCATCGCGAGCACAGGCATCAGGAACGACGACGTTACCGCATGCGGCTGGAGCGGATTTGAAGTCGGCCGTCGGGATTCATGCATACTGGAATTGACCGACCAGGCGTTATTGGCTCATAAATTGTCAATGCCGGTCGTCAGCGGCTTTATCGCAAGCGATATTGCAGCAGGCGGCAAAGGCTGCGGAATTTCGGCGTGGTGCGACTGGCAGCGTTTCAGGGATAACAGGCTGACGCGGGCAGTGGTGAATCTCGGCGGACTGGCGGAAATGATTTTCATACCAGCCGACGCACAACCGGATGACGTAATAGCCGGCCATGTCGGGCCTGGCACATGCGTGATTGACGATCTGACGTTCAGATATCAGCACAAAATTTACGATACCGACGGCTCGATTGCTTCGTCCGGCAAGGTCGTGCCGGAGCTTTTGAACACCCTGCAGGCTAAGCCGTTCTTTCACGAAAATTTTCCACGGTCGACATCACTATTCGAATTTTCGCCCGTCTATCTGTTTCAGGTCATCCAGGAAGCGCACAAATTTGCATGTACCGGCCCTGACCTGATAGCGACTATGACGGAGCTGACGGCGTGGTCGGTGGCGAAGGCTGTCGAGTCGATGACGGAACGGCCGCACGAGGTGATATTATGCGGCGGCGGCGCACTCAACATCCATCTTGCCGACAGAATCCGCCGTCGGCTGAGCCCGTCAAGCGTATATACCGTAGAAAAATACGGCATACCACTGCGAGCCAAGAAAGCTCTGGACACGGCGATATTGGCGGCGGCAAGGATTCAGGGCTTTAAAACACACATCCACGCAGTAACAGGAGCATCCGCCGATTGCACGCAGGGCAGCATTACGATACCATAGAAAGAAAATGTACTCAGCCTCGCAACGCCACCATGGCAAGCAATTTCCAATCATCTGATTCTCCCGACCGGAACGGTTGACAATTTTTGGGATTATAAGTAGTATACGTATCAACTTTTGAAGGAATAGTGATAATGAGTTTTTACAAAGAATTGGGCCGTGCCCTGGTCAAACTGAAAATTTCCAAGTATTTCAGAATCCGTAAAAAGAATTTTTCATTACGATTCTACCCCACAGCGCAATCGCTGGTTCTGTGGGTTGACGCTTTACAGAAAAAAAATCACTATCAGTCGGATGAAACCTTTTTTGAAATGTATCTTCGCCCTGAAGATACCGTTATCGACGTCGGCGCCAATGTCGGTCTTTATACGCTTCTGGCTGCATCCGTCGTAGGCCCAAAAGGCCACGTCTATTCCATCGAGCCGCATCCAACAATCTTCAGCTACCTCACGGAAAACATAAAGTTAAATCATTTCACCAATATCCAGCCTTTCAACGTCGCCATCGGTGAAAAAAACGGCAATACCTGTTTTACCGATAAAAAACATGACGACATAAATGCCGTCTCCGACAGCGAAACCGGCATTCATGTAAAATTATGTACGCTGGACGACATAATCCAAACAGGAGATACTGTAAATCTTCTGAAAATCGACGTAGAAGGTTATGAAAAATTCGTTTTGACTGGAGCTCCGCGAATTCTCAGCCAGACTGACTGTATTTTTATAGAGTCATATGAAAGCAATTTTGCCAGATTCAACTGCTCCACCCAGGAAATTATCGCCATATTAAAACAGCACAATTTTTTCATATTTTCTTACGAAGGTCAAACCCTCCGCGAAATCAGCGAAGACTACGTTTCCCAATCGTGCGAAAATTTTATCGCCGTAAAAGACATCAACAAATTTCTTGAACGCACAGGCATGCAAATCGTATCGCATTAATGTGTTTAGGGCGGTTCTCGAAATTATTTTTTTGTGAAACATATTGACCGGAAAAGGCAGAATCAGTGCACAATGATTTCACCGCCCGAATTTTCCAGTCCGATTCCAGTTTTCAGTCTCAAAATTTTTCGGCGAAACACCAAATCGCTTCTTAAATATTTTGGAGAAAAAATACTGGTCTGAAAATCCCAATTTGTCGGCTATCTCGCCGCAATTCAATCCGCTAGTCCGCAGCAGCTGTGCCGCAGCCTGCAACCGAAGTTCAATTTGATATGCTTTGGGGCTGACGCCGAATTCTTTCTGAAAAGCACGGCAAAAGTGATATTTACTGAGATTGGCGATATCCGCGATATCGTTCAGGCATATACCGGCGGAATAGTTGCTGTCTATATATTTTTTTACCTTTTCCAGTCTGCTTTTTTTATTGGTAACACACGGCAAATGAGGCGTATATGTTTCAACAATACATTCAAGCAGCCTGAATATTCGTCGATAACAGGCTGAAAGATTTTTCCCTCCGGATTCTTTTAAAATGTTGCATTCTTCCTGAAATAAATCGCAAATGACTTTTGTTTTTTCCGCAGAACATTCAGAAACGGCGGGAATTTCAGAAAGATTATCCAAACCGAACAGATTGGCAAGATAAATTCCAATCGGCATATCAAGTTCAATGCCATCGCCATTGACGAGAGAGAATGTCAGTTCATGATAGTCAAACGTACCTGGACGCAGAGGCCCAAAGTCATGCGGCTGCTCGGGAGACGTAATCACGAGCGTTCCGCGTTTGCATTCAACCGCTTTGTCATCAAGGCTGAAATAATTATTGTAGCCCAAGAACAGAACTATGTGAAACACTTTATGGTGATGACAGGAAGGAGAGCTGATTCTTCGCTGCTGCCTTTGTTGAAATAATGTGGTATGCCTGAACAGAAAAATAACTTTTCCGGCGGCTGAATCAAAATTCAGCATCTGCGGCATGATGGCAGGCAACGATGTCAGTTCATAGTGCATATTAGCAATATAATACAAAAAAATAGCAACTTAAGCCATTGTTACGCCTTATAAAAGCAATATACTATATTATATAAAATATGTGCAGAATCGCAAGAGCATTTAAATATGATCGGAAATTTCGTAATCTACGGGTTTTAACCGTTGAGTTTCACATTGGAGAATATTTATGACCTCACGTGAAATCATTTTGGCTAACTTTGCAAATGATGCCGGCATAAGGCCAGGAATGGATTTCGACCGTGGCCGTATGAACGATCTTTTTTACGGCGGCGCAGAGCCATACGGTTATACACAGAGACGTTGGACAGAAGGCTCTCGTGAATATTACGATGACCCCTGGGGTAATATCTGGGTGCGGATGAAGGATGGCTGCCAAAAGGGTGAAATATATAAACAGGCCCTGGATAACTGGGATAATCTGGATTCAATGACATGGCCTGATTTTTCAGCCGATTCCTGCTATAAAGCCGTTCGTGCTGATTTTGCAGCAGACAGTGAACGGTTTCATATATTCTGTCTGCCCGGCTGGATATTTGAACGGTCACGCTATCTCCGTCGCCTAGACGAATACTTTATTGACATGATTGAGAATCCTGAAAAATTGCACGTACTGCACAATAAATTGGCAGATATTTTCAGCGGCATCATAGTCAAAGCGGCTGAAATCGGAGCGGATGCAATATTTTTCTGCGAAGATATGGGTACGCAGAAAGGCTTATTCTTTAGCGCGGCGATGTGGCGTGAATTTTTTGGCGCTATTTATCGTCGCCTTTTTGGCATGGCACATGACTGCGGCATGAAAGTCATGATGCATTCCTGCGGGTATAATTGGGATATTTTGCCGGATTTAATTGCAGCCGGCGTAGACTGCTTCCAGTTTGACCAGCCGTTAATATACGACACAAAAAAACTCGCCCTCCTGCTCAAGCAACATAAAAAGGTTCTATGGTCGCCTGTGGACATTCAAAAAGTCATGCCGACCGGCAACAGGGAATTAATTGAGTCGGCAGCTCGCGAAATGGTTCGTGCATATAGAGGCGGTTTAATATGCAAAAATTATACCGACTTAGCCGGTATCGGAGTTAAAAAAGAATGGGATGAGTGGGCATATGATGCAATATGCCATGAAGCTGGAATAAATTGATTGAAGTACCAGCTATTGTTAAAATAAAATCTCAAATCCGGTTATATGGAAATAGGCATAAAATGACACCACCCCAAAATAATAATTTTTCCATGATATTTCACATGGATTTCAATCATGTTTCGCTTCGTAAAGAATACATCTGCAGATGGCTCGAGCGACTCAGTGATATGGGATACAATGCGATATTATGGGAAATTGAGGATAAGGTTCAACTGGAAACGTGCAGCGACGTCATTTGGCCGGAAGCATTGTCGAAGAATGAATTTCGCTCAATCTTAAATTATTCACGAAAACTCGGTCTTGAACCAATACCGCTATTGCAGACTATCGGCCACGCCGAATATATCCTTAAGCACGACGCCTACTGTCATATGCGAGAATTAAAAAATCGCCACGACTGTTATTGTACGTCCAATCTTGACGTCAGAAGTTTTTTGAAAAACATGGCGGAAGAATATCTCGATATGTTTGGCGATATACAACATTTTCATATCGGCGGCGATGAGGCTTACATATTCGCATCCTGCCCAAAATGCAAGGCCGCCGCCGAGAGGCTGAATTCAAATAGCCTTTATGCCGAGCACATCATTGATATAGCACAGCCTATTATCGCCCGTGGAGTCAGGCCGGGAATATGGTCAGACATGATGCTCAGTCATCCGGAAAATATCGAATATATACCCAAAAATCTGGCTATCTGGGACTGGAATTATTGGGACGGCGACATTAATCCTGAGGCTGTCATGGTATGGGGCAGAGGCCGTATTACAAAAGAACAGGTAAGTGAAGTAGAGAAAAAAACACTGCCTGAAATTATGGATTCGGAAGGCAACCTCAGAAGTTTTTATACGACGGATGTCCTTCGACGGTTAGGTTACGACGTTTTTATATGCAGTTCGACCCGCTCTTTCGGCGATACCGTTTTTTGCGGCTCGCATGACATTCATTCGCATAATGTCATAGGGGCTGCACAAAAAGGGAGACGTTCAGGCTTGATGGGACATTGCGTTACCAGCTGGGCCGTGCGTATATTCAATCTTGATATTCAAGAAGCGTGGCTGGCCATGGCGTCAGAATGTAGTACTTCACCAGAAACACAGTATGAAGATATAACCTTCCAAGTGGGAGAAAAGATTTTTGGCATAAATCCGAAAGAATTTTATGATGCCATTGAAAAAGTGGCAACCAAGATACCATTTGCAGTTTCAGGCCACGATTCCGGCGTACAATGGTCAGGATTGAAAGATTCACTGCCGGCACCGGCAAATCATATAAAGAGCATTTTTGAAAAATGGAAAAATGAAGATAACGGCAAAAGATATGAAGAGAAAAAACAGGAACTTAAAGAAGCGTTATTGAAAATCCCACAAGGCCAAGCCAAATTGGAAAACTTCACTGAACAAGTCACAACCTCTCGTGGTAAAAATTTTTGTAAACAATGGTTAATTGCAGCCAAATTTCAGATGAGAACAGCAAAAATGGTCGAACGGGCATTCAAGCGGTTCGAGAACGGCTTTGATAAGATTGACCAGCAAGGCTACAATGAAATCATGCGAATAAGAAAAGATTTCGAAAATTGGTTATTGTATTGGATGACACCTCAATCGGCAAAACTTAACAGTGAACTCGTCTTCAATCCTCTAGCAGAATGGTTCAAAACAACTCCTAATCTTCATCCTTAAAATTTTACAGTATGTAGCATAAGAAACGTTGGCTGATATTCTTGTAATACCGCCGAATATATCGGAGAGGGCGGGATTCGCTTCGCGGCGCCTTCGCTACGCTGCGGCGTCAAACCCGCGAAGTGTCTTTTGCTTCGCAAAATCCACGCGGGTTCTCATCCTTAAAATTCAGGGTATGCCGTATAAGAGACTTTGGCTGATATTCTTACAATACCGCCGAATCTACCGGAGAGGGCGGGATTCACTTCGCGGCGCCTTCGCTACGCTGCGGCGTCAAACCCGCGAAGTGTCTTTTGCTTCGCAAAATCCACGCGGGTTCTCATCCTTAAAATTCAGGGTATGCCGTATAAGAGACTTTGGCTGATATTCTTACAATACCGCCGAATCTACCGGAGAGGGCGGGATTCGAACCCGCGATACGGCGTTAAACCGTATGCCGGTTTAGCAAACCGGTGCATTCAGCCTCTCTGCCACCTCTCCAATCATCGCTAAACAAGTAATATCAAGCGAATTCAAGCCTTAAAAAAACTTGCCACCTGATAGTACGGCAAGGGAGAGATAATGTATTGTCTTTCACTTCGCCGGTCAAGGTCTTATATCGCTTTTTAAAAAAATAACTTCGAATTCTACGGCTTCACGGCGGCAGAGTTATCTGTTATACTTCAGGAATGGATTCACCGCTAATCATCAGTCTTCATAAGCTTCTGCGCGTAGCCGGCAGAAAAATAGTCCTCGTCAAGCTACAGAGGCAGGCGATGCTTTTTGGCATATGGACCTCGTCGCTGGCAATACTGGTATGCATAACAGGAATGATAGTCGGCACTTTGCCGGCTTGGACGACATGGACGGCTTGGGGGTTGTGGGCTGGCATTCTTATTGCATTCTCAACAAACGTAACAATAACCCTTTCCAGGCGGATGAATTATCTTCGAATCGCACGGCTGCTCGAACAAAGTCAGCCGCAACTCGGCAACCGGCTTATAAACACGCTGCAACTCGACAACAATGAATCGACCCTTGCCAGGAAAGCCGTCGCTGAAGCGGCTGGCGGCATACATTCTCAAGACATCCTCAGCCGTTTGCGCAAAGCCGGCTTGACGAAACTGGTTAAACCAGCCCTGCTGCTAGCCGCAATTCTGCCGCCGCTATTGTTCATATTGCTCATTTCCCAAAATTCCCGCCAGGCGATTTCCATGTGTATTCTTCCCTGGCAGACGCACGTAACATGCTCAACCGTCACTACTGCCAGATTCGACCCTCTCAAAAACACCGCCATTCAGTTGCGTATAATTCCCCCCGATTACGTCGGTCAGACGCCTCAAACCATTTTGCTCGGCGCAGCCAGCCAAACCGTCCAATGCCCAGCCGGCTCGGTTTTCCGCTTCATCAAAAATGAAAACGACAACACCGTCACGCAGGCGATTTCGCGGCAAGCCGGCGTTCTGCCGATGACTACTGAATTCACACTGGACAGCGATACCGATTTCCATGTGGAAATTTCCCAGCCTTATACACGAAAACTCCTGGCGTGCTGGCCGACAAACGGCAAATATTCAATACGAATCCTGCCGGACAACGGCCCGCAGGTTCGCATAACCAGACCTGCCGCCGCAGCAACAGTCCATCCAGGCATGAAACTACCCGTAACAATAATCTCAAACGACGACTGGGGACTTGGCGAGTTGCGGATTTATCTCAAGGACGCAGGCCAGAAACCGGCGCTGATAAAAACCGTCTCTCTAGCCGGCAAACGCAAGGACACGTCGAAAATCACGCTTGAATTCTATAAATATACGCCGCCGCAGGAATTATCGCTATATGCCGACGTCACCAATAATCGACCTCGCCAACCTGGCCGCGCCCAAAGCAACGTCTTGCATATAACGCTAGAATCAGCCAGGTCCATATCGCAAAATCAGGAGCACATGTTACGAAATTTCCGGCAGATGCTCCAAAAACTGCTGGACGTTCAGGCTGAATTGGGTATAGACGCAGACCTGCTTACTCCAAAGGCCAGCCTCGCATCCATTCGAAAATCCGGAGTTGCATTGCACGCCGGCCAAACTGCCGTGCGTAACAGACTCGGCTGGCTGGTGAATTTTGCACAAAAAATCCCGTCGACCGGAGAATTGCAGGAGACGGTTGCCGTTCTTGCATCTCTTAACAGCGGGCCGGCGACGACAGCCATCGAGCAGGCGGATGTAATACGAAAATTAACGGCAGCCAAAAATGTATCCCCTGCCGCGACGCCTCTCCAAAAGACACAAAACGAGATAATCGACTCGCTTCAGAAACTCCTCGGCCTGCTTCCTTACGCGACGGCGAAGATGGGGCAAAAAGACCCGCAGCAGGCAGACGCTCTTACCAGCAGCCAACGTAAGGAATTTCGCGATAAACTTGCACAACAGCTTGAACAGTTCCGCGTGCAGCAACAAAAAGTCGTAACCGAGCTCGGCGCACTGGCGGCCAAAAACGTCGATGATTTCACAAAAGCGGATATCGACGCTATACAGAAACTCGCGGCAGTTGAAGACCGGATGGAAAAATTCATGGAAGCCGCCATCAGCGACCTGTCAAATCTGGCAAAACAGGATTTCGGCAATCCGTCGCTGCTTGAGGAATTGATATCCGTTCACACCGACATAACCATGGCCAAGGACGCTCTGGCAAAAAAGGCCCAGGAAATCGCCACTCTCGCCGCACAATTCAGTATCGCAAAAGGCGCAGAGCTTGAGGCGAACCTGGAAAAATGGCTGCCGGACAAGCCCGACAGGATAAAATGGAACATGGAAATGCCGTCGGAATCGACCGACCTTGCCCAGCCGGAACTGCCAGGAGAACTCGAAGACCTCATGGGCGACCTGCTCGAACAGGAAGAAGACCTGTTTGAAGCTATGGATGATTTGACGTCGAACAACCCGCTCTCCGGCGACAAGTCCATGGGTTGGGATGCGGTTGACGGGCCGATGACGAGTATGAACGCTCAGGGCGTGACCGGAAACATGCTGCCCAATACCAGCGAAATTTCCGGCAGAAGCGGCGAAGGACGCACCGGCAAGAGCAGCGGCGAATACGTCCAGCAGGACGCAGTCGGCAAAGGCGGCCGACGAACGCCGACACGGCTGGGCAACGAAGCATTTCAGGCTGGCGAAATAAACGACTCGTCAAAAGATTCACCAGGAGGAGCAACAGGCGGCGGAAAAATTTCATCGGCAGGTCAGGAAGGCCTCGAAGGCCCTACGCCGGCACAACTCAACAACCGCCTGCAGGCATTGGCGGCAAAACAGGCGGACTTAATTGCCAGGTCGCACCGCATCAGCCAAAAATATTCGCCCGGCACTTTTGCGAATTATGAACTAAAACGCTCCGTAGTGCTCATGAACAAAGTACACGACGAACTCAAAGCCGGCCGCTATAAAAATGCCCTCCAATACAGGCAGGAAACACTGGACGCAATAAGGAAAACGCACGACCTGACGGCAGACCCCATGAAAATTGCAAGGGATGCATCAAAGGAACTGCCAAAAAAAATCCAGGACGACATTGCAGACTCCGCCGGCGGCAAGCTTCCTCCGGACTATTCCGAAATTCTGCAGAAATATTTTCAGCGACTGGCGGAAACTACTGAGAAATAATTTTCAAAAATTTTCAAAAATTTTCAAAAAATCCAAAAATTCCAAAAATCTTCATGCAGACAAATTTAAAGTTTTTTTAAAAAAGGGGTAGACAAAAGCCTTTTTTTTGAGTATAAGAGTAAGTTGTTGAGGGTAACTCTGAGACTGCTCCGTTTTCACAGTCAAAGCCAAAGTTTGGTTTTTTTGTTTGCTCGGAAGTCTCGCGGAAGCCGCTAGCATTTTACAAAAATGATGTCGTCTTTTGTCAAAAGTGATTTAATTCTGAACAATAAACAAGGCGGCAGTATCTCTGACGAGATTCATTTACCGTTTTTTCGCCGCAGATATGAATGAAGGTAATCAACTGAAACGATAGATTTTTGTCACAAATGCTTAAAATCCAGCTTGAGTGGATTTAAAGTTCTGAACGGAAGATTGTCTGAGTTGTTTTCCATCCACCACATTTATTGTGCAGGGAATTTATCAGCCCAGTCAAAGTCGGCTCAAAAACTGACGAGTAATATCGTATCCCTTCAGAGTACGTAAGATTTGACTTTACGGGTTACGAAATTCATGCTCTTAAACCGAGTAGTTTTTAAAAAGTGTGAATTTTATTTTAGAGCTTCTAACAAAATGAAACGTAGTATCGAGGCAATGTTTGACTTAATGCGGCGGCATTTTGTGAGACGCATTTATAATAAGGCATGGATGCCGGAATCGAAACAATTATCGGATTAAGCTCATCTATCCGACCACTGTTCTGGTGTATGCCTGCGGTTCGTGTGAACGGTAGAAATTTTTATGGTTTGCAGGCTTAGAGCATTCTAAACCAATAACAGTCGCGCATTTAATTACGGCATGAGAGGTTATTCAGCAGTCACTTTATCTGCCTGACCGAATTCGTAAAATTACGAAAGATGCATGAAAAATGCTTTTACATTTTTTGACGGATAGTTCTATTTGATTATTATTAATTGAGGAAAAAGTTTATGCCACAAGCAGCTCAGGAAGAAACCGCACCGCAAAACGACCAGGAAATCTGCATAGGTGAAGGCGTTCTGGAAGTTACAGACAAAGGTTACGGGTTTCTGCGTCAGGCCAAGTTCAATTACAAACCCACTCCGGGCGACGTATTCGTAGGCAAGGATTACGTTCGATTCAGGGGATTCAAGACCGGCTTGGAGATAAAGGGTAGAATAACTCAGCCCAACAAGAAAAAAGGCGGCCCGAAGCTGGAAGAGCCGATAGAAATCAACGGCCGGCCAGCCCAGGAATATAAGGACATTATTCCGTTCAATGAACAGGTCGTGGTTGACCCCCATCCGCAACTCAAGCTGGAAACTCCCGACGGCCCCATGGAGATGCGTGTTCTCGATATCGTATGCCCTATAGGCAAAGGTCAGCGCGGCCTGCTTGTCGCTCCGCCGAGGTCTGGCAAGACCGTATTGCTGCAACAGATTGCGAACGCCATCACGACCAATAATCCTGAATGCAAGATGATGATTCTTCTGGTCGACGAACGTCCGGAAGAAGTCACCGATTTCAAGCGTAAATGCCCAAAAGCCGAAATCGTCGCGTCATGCAACGATATGGAAGTGCGCAATCATACGCGGGTGGCTGAATTTACGATAGAACGTGCGAAAAGAATGGCCGAATGCGGCCAGGACGTCGTCATACTTCTGGACAGCATTACCCGCCTCGGCAGAGCGTACAACAGGTCCACGGAAAATTCCGGCAGAACAATGACCGGCGGCGTGGACATAAGGGCGTTGGAAATTCCCAAGCGGCAGTTCGGCGCAGCCAGAAAAATAGAAAACGGCGGCAGCCTTACGATTCTTGCGACAGCCCTGATTGAAACCGGCAGCCGTATGGACGACCTCATCTTTGAAGAGTTCAAGGGCACGGGCAACATGGAACTTCAGCTCGACCGCAAGCTGGCGGAAAGACGTGTGTGGCCGGCATTGGATATACCCAAAAGCGGCACGCGAAAAGAAGAACTCCTCGTCGCACCGTGGATGCTGCCTAAAATACACATGCTTCGCAGAACGCTAAGTTCATATAACGTGCAGGAAGAAGTGCCGTCGCTCATAAAAGCCCTCGAACGGTTCAAAACCAATGAAGAATTCCTCCGCTCGCTCGACGTAAGCCGAATGAGTTAAACGTTAATTTTCAAAAAACGCCGCCAAATGACGGCGTTTTTTTATGCGCTTGAAAATACGGCGACCAGTTTTTTTATGTTGAATTTGAGAACGTAAATTGATAATCAGTTTATGTTCGTATCATTTTTATGGAGATTTTCCCAAATGGCCAAAAAGGAATCATATGAATTCGTGCGTCTGGTCGGCGATGAACGCCGCGTAGGTCCGACGCTTGCCTCCGTATCGCGACACTGGCGTAAAGGACGTGAGTGTTTCCTGTTCCTTTCGCCACACGACGATGATGTCATCATAGGCGGAGGCCTTCTGATACAGGAACTCATCCGCGAAAAAGTTCCAGTACATCTGGCCGTAGTCACTGACGGTGCGATGGGTTACTGCTCCATGAAGCAGAAAAAAACCATCGCACAGATACGTGCACAGGAAACTATCGATGCCTGCAGAATTCTGGGCATTCCGCAGAAAAATATCCATCTGCTTCAATTTCCCGACTGCCAGTTAGCCAACTTCATGGGCCGTCGGCCGGCAGTGGAAAATGATCCTGCCGTCATCGAAGGATTTACCGGCTTGCAGAATGCCTTTACCGCCCTGCTCCGCAAAGTCCAGCCGACGCAGGTTTTTCTGCCGACAAATACCGACATACATCCCGACCATCGCATAGTTCATTCGGAACTTCTGATAAGCGCGTTTCATTCGTCCGGCGATATCTGGCCGGAACTCGGCGAGACGCTCAAAGATACGCCGTACATACACGAGATGGCCATTTACTGCAACTTTCCCACCAGGCCCAAACTTCGTCTGACTGCACCGCTGGGCGTACTTGAAAACAAACTTCGCGCCATCGCGGCGTTCAAGTCGCAAAAGCAGATAAAATCGCTGGTCAACATCATCCGGCATGGCGGGCCGCTGGAATATTTCCGGCCAGTCGAGTTTCAGCTTTATCATCCGCACATATACCGCGACCAGTTTGAGGAAACGCCGATGGCTAACCTGTTCTGACCTCGGGCAGAGTTTGTACACGGTTTTCAAAAATAATTTTGAGAGCCGCTATAGAATTTCAAATCATGCCGGCTAGCGTGCGATAATCGGTCTTGCCCGTACCGAGCAGCGGGAGCGCAGGCATTTTGCGAAGAACACGTATACTATGCAGGCCGCTCATGCCGGCGGCACGTATGACGGCATTGGCGTCTTCCTTGCCGATATCGTCGCGCGTAGCGACCATGATTATTTCCGGCTCGTCTTTTTTTGACGCCATTACCGCCAGACAGGGGCCGTCGTCGGAATCTTTGGAAAAATGTTCCAGCAACACAGCCTCTATCGCCGGCAGAGATATCATTTCACCGCCCAGTTTTATAAACCGCTTCAGCCGGCCTGCAAACGTCAGCCAGCCGCCCTTGCGATACTCGAAAACAAGGTCGCCCGTAACATACCATTCTCTGCCGTTTATTTTCAAAAACGGCGATGCTCCGTCATAATTCATATAGCCGCCGAATACGCAATCGCCGGCAACCACCAGCAGGCCTGTCTGGCCGTGCGGCAACTCCTCGTGCGTCTCAGGATTCAGAATCATGAAATCAAACGCCCCTATGACCTTGCCGATAGTTCCCGCCGTATGGTCGTTGTCGTGATTCACTGAAACCACCGGCGAACATTCCGTCACGCCATAGCCCTCCATTATGACAGCCTTCGGACACCGCCGGCCGAACAGGTCGTAAACCTTTTTCGTGCATTTTTCCGCACCCGTCACAATAAGCTGCAGGGACTCAAGCTGCCTGTTCGACGACGATTTCATTATGCCGTTCAAAAACGTCGGCGTGCCGACGAGCAGCGTAATCTTGTATTCATTCACGCAGTGCGCTATCGTCACGCCGTCGGTCGGATTCGGCGAATAGGCCACTCGCGTGCCGTGTATCAGCGGCAGAACCGTGCAGACGGTTATGCCAAACGAATGAAACGGCGGCAGCATGCCGAGCAGTACATCGTTCGGGCCCAACTTCCTGGTGATTGCTTCACCGAGCACCGAATCGAGATTCGTCAAAATATTCTTATGCGTCAGCGGAACTGCTTTGGGGAAATTCTCCGACCCGCTTGTAAAAAGGACGACAGCTGTATGCTTGACGTTTTTGAGTGCTTTTCGTAGCAAAATCCAGCACAGGCGGCTGGCGACAAGAGCCGCGATTTTTTTAACTCTGCCCAGCGAAGCCGCTATGTCTTCGATATAGACGAATCTGCTCTCGACGGCAGCCAGGTCGACACCCTGGCCGCGCAGCCGGTCAGCCACCATGCGTGACGTCAGGATTTTTTCCATATTCACGAGTTTTAGACAGTGTTCGAGATTTTTTCTGCCCAACGTCCAGTTCACCATCGCCGGAATTTTGCCGGCAAACAGCGCAGCCATATACATCAGGTTCGCCGTCACCGAGGCAGGCATCATCAAGCCCAGATATTCGCCGTCCAACTTGCGGAATTCCGGCACAAGCACCATCAGGCCGAGCACCATGTCGCGATAAGTCTTTACACCCGCAACCTGGTCGGCGATGATAGGTGAAGACGGATTACGTACCGCCTTTTTCAGAAACGCCTGGGGAATAGTCATGTTCCGTACGCCAGCCGGCATACAGCCCTCTGCCATGCCGGTGAACCATTTTTTCTGAACGGGTTTGATTTTTTTCGCGGTATGTTTGACGAATTCGCCGGCGGCAGCCAGCATCACGTCACCCACGGTATTGATATCCTCGATATCGTCCGGCACAAAACCGTACTCCTCCTGCAGCCACGTGATAAGTTCCATACCGGTCAACGAATCCATGCCCAAATCATGTGCCAGCCGCGTTGAATCCTTCAGTTCGTCGCGGCTGCAGAACGTGAGCTCCTCGATATAGCCGAGCACTTCGTCGCGAATATGCTGCGGCACAAGCGAAGGGTCGGCGGTGAAAATGCTGAACTTCGGTTCGGGAAGAATCTGCGTTCCGCCGCGCTGCCATATGGAATACGGCACATAAGTATTCGGCTGGGCGGCAGCGTTGTAGAAATTTTCCAGATAGCGGTTGAGTCTGGTCTTGTCATCATCGCAAGGAATATCGGTAGGCTCGAAAAGTTCGATTGTAACTTTACGGCGCGGCATGAAAAATATGAAACTTTTCAATGCACCTTTAAAGCCTTTCCTGAATGCCGCGGCTACGGACGGAGCTTCGCCTGAAGCCCACGTGAAACTGCTCCCCCACAGGCCACTGGTGCGGACGAGAACAACGCGCGTCTGCGGCACTTCCCTTATGAGCGTATATGCACCGCTGTTGCCGCGCAAATCCTCCATGAACGAACGATAAATGCGGCCGGCTGGATAAACCAGCAGATTTTCACCGCTTTTGAGCACATCGGCACAGATATTGACCTTATTGCGGATATCATCCACAGCCAGCACGCCGGTTTTCTCGACGTCGTCTATCGGGATGATATTCATGAGGCTGACCATATTGCGTATGAAAAACCTGTCTACCTGATGGCGGTCAGCGAGCACCCGTATGCCGAATTTATTATAAAGATGCGCCATAAGGATTATGGGGTCTATCAGGCCGGGGTGGTTCGGCAGAAACAGTATGCCGGTTCTGCCTTTTTTGAGAATTTCATCCATGCCGGCGATTTTTATCCTGTAACGCATGGCTAATATCTTTCCGGCTAGCCAGACGAGAAATCGCACCAAGATTTTTTTCACAGCTCAAACTCCTTCTGCGTATCAACAGTTCGCAAAAGCTTGAGACTTATATAAAGTCCTACAGCAATTCCGACAATCCCTACCACAGCCATCGTGTCGGTAGGTCGCAAAAATCTAATCATAAAAACTTCGACAGGCCCTGACAAAAAAATTCCGACAAACACTGCAAAATTGGCCGTCGCGATAACCGTGCCCTTGCACTTGCCGGCCGGCCGAATCTGTATGAACGCCTCGCACGGAATCATGTAAAGTCCGCCGATTACGCCCACCGCCCCAAACAGCACAAAAGCCGCCATTTTACGATACCCCTCCTGCATTACAGCCGGCAAAAACACGCAACAACCCAGCAGCAGACCCATAATCACGGCTAACGGCCCAAGCACACGATACCAGTTACGATATCGCGTCAGTATGTTTGACAGAAGTCCGCCGACTGCCAAACCTACAAGTTCTACCGCGATTATATAACCGCCCGTCGCCTCGCCCCAGCCGAACTGTACCTTAGCCATCTGGCTGAGACACAGTACCATTATTGAACCTGCGAACCACACAAATACGTCGGCAAGCATCACATACCATAACAGCCTGTCGCTGAAAATCCTGATAATAGGCCGCAGGGTATCCAGAGGGCCGTTCCACGGAAACCGTACATGCGGGTCAGCCGGCGGCTTTGACGTCACGAAAAAACTCGTCGCCAACCCTATGAGCGAAACACTCACCACACCCACGCCAACTATAAATCGGCCTAGCGGAATATCCCACGGGCCCATGCCGCCCGTGCCTATCGCCACGCCGGATACGGATACTCCCGCAAGTATCATGACCGTTACGATAACCTTCAGAAACGAATTGGCCCGATTGACGTAAAATGCCGGATAAATTTCCGGTATCGACCCGTTGAGAGCCGGACTGAACAGGCAGCTCTGCCAGCCCATCGTAAAAGCCATCATGAGTATGAAAGCCCAATCGTCGAACATTATCCCGTAAGCCCCCATAAGCATTGCAGCCAGTTCCATGCATTTCGCGCCTATAATCACATTGCGTTTGGAAAATCTGTCCGCCAACCAGCCGGCGTAAGAAGCGGATACCAGATACGGCAACGTGAAAAGCGACATAATCCAGCCTTCAAGGCCCTTGTGCTGGGACGAGATAGCCAGAAATATCGCACTTTGTCGGAAAAATCCGTCGTTGAACACACCAAGGCCGTAGGTGGCGGCCATCGCCGCAAAACGCCCTCTTGCACGTTTCACCTGCAACCTGATATCGGCGTCCATGAATAAAAATCCCTCACACTTTTACCATTCGCCAGCAGCGATGGATTCTTTTATTGCGGAAATCTTCCGGCAGCGTCTGCCGCGTTATCTCCCGCACGTTCCAACCTGCATTCGCCGCCGCCTGTTCGTCGAATTTGAATCGTCGGAAATTGGTGGAAAAATAAACTACGCCGTTTAACGTAACAACGCCGGCCAGCAATTCAAGAACATGCAGATAATTCTGCTGTACGTCGAAATCCTCCTCCAGGGATTTGGAGTTGGAGAATGTCGGCGGATCGAACACGACCAGGTCGTAACTCGGCACTCTCGGATGGCCCTGGAGGAAACCCACGGCATCGCATCGCACAAATTCATGTTGCGGGCCGGCAAAGCCGTTGAGCGTCATGTTCACTTCAGCCCAGTCCAGATATTTCTGCGACAAGTCGACGGTAGTGGTGCTTTTCGCTCCGCCGGCGGCGGCAAAGACGCTGAATGAGCCGGTGTATGCAAAAAGATTCAAAAACCGTTTGCCGGCGGCTTCATTGCGAACCATCTGCCGCGCTATGCGATGGTCGAGAAACAGACCCGTATCCAGATAATCAGAGAGGTTTACCCTGAATTTCAAGCCGTTCTCCATGACGACGTATTCCCTGGCTTCATCGGCGAGACGTTCGTACTGATTAGCGCCTTTCTGTCGGTTTCTGCGTTTCAGAAAGACGTCAGCCGCCGGCACGTCGAGCGTTCGAGCCGCCGTTTTAGCCAGCATTTCCAGCCAATCGGCGTGTTCAGCCGGCGTCAATTCATCCGGCCGTACATATTCCGCAATATGCAGCGCCGGCCCATAACGGTCGACCACTAGCGGCACTTCGGGGATATCCTTGTCGTATATCCTGTAACATTCGATGCCGCGGGACTGCCACTTACGGAGATGCCTTGCGTTTTTCGCCAGCCGGTTTGCGAACATTTCCGCCTGTCCGGCGGCATTTTCGTGCAAGCCGCCGAAAGCCTGCTCATTCCCGCCATGCTGAACAGACGCCTGCCGTGACGGCTGCAGTTGTTCATCGGGAGCATCTGTTTCCTTGCGTCCTCCGCCAAGCCGCGGCCCATGAAACTGGTAAAATGTGCACTCAATTCTGCCGTTGTAAAGTTTGCGGCGACGCGAAGCCGGCTGGCCGACTATCTGCTCAAAATCGGGATAGGCCGTAAGTATGTAGTGCGACCACGTCGGCAGCCGGCGGAGCACTTCCGGAAACGAGCGGTAAAGGCTTTGCAGCTCGCGTGCCTCGCCAACTCGCACGCCATACGGCGGATTGGTTATAATCACGCCGTAATCTTTCTTGCTGCGAAGTTCGCTGAAGGGCCGTTCCTGGAAATGAATATCGTCGGCTACGCCGGCAGCCTGGGCGTTGCGGCGGGCAAGTTTGACGGCATCGCCGTCGGTATCCGTACCCATGAGCTGTTCAATCGGCTCGCGAAGGACAAGGTCACGTGCGGCAGCGCGAATTTCATCGAAAATTCCGCGTCCGACCGTCGGCCAGTTTTCAGCCGCGAAACTGCGATTCACGCCAGGCGCGATATTTCTGGCTATCAGCGCAGCCTCAATAGGTATCGTACCCGTACCGCAGAACGGATCTATCAACGGCCGCTGCGGACAGTAAAAACTCAACATAACCATCGCAGCCGCCAGCGTCTCCTTAAGCGGCGCAACGCCGACTATTGGCCGATAACCGCGTTTGTTCAGACCGGCTCCGCTGGTGTCAACCGTAATTGTGGCAACGTCCTTCAGCAGCGCGACTTCAACGGTAAAAACGGCTCCGGTTTCAGGGAGTTCCGAAACGCCATGGGCTGCGCGGAGCTTTTCCACGATAGCCTTCTTGACTATTTTCTGACAGGCCGGCACAGACGTCAGAACCGATTTGACACTGCGGCCCAGCACCGGAAACGCGCCGTCAGCCGGAATCAGTTCCTGCCAATCGATTGCGTAAGTACGGTCGAACAGTTCGCCGAAATCGGCTGCCTCGAACTGGCCCATCATCAGCAGTACGCGGTCAGCCGTGCGTAAATGCACGTTAGCCGTCGCCAACGTGCGAATATCGCCGTTGAAATGAATCCTGCCGGACTGCGTTATCCGCGACGCTATCCCAAGCGTCTCCAATTCGCGGGACACCAGCGATTCAAGGCCGAAAGTGGAAGTCGCCACAAGTTCCATGTCATTCATCGCCGGCTCCGTTGCTGGCATTGCCAAACGGCACTCTTATTACGTAAGGCCGTATGACGAATATCCTGTCGTAATCCATGCCCTGCTTGGTGCAGGTCAGAAAATGGTTCGCAACGCTGTTTGGCCGGCTGGCCTGGCTGCCAGGGCCGATGACCAGAAAATCATCCGTCGGCATTTTCACGCGAAAGGCCATCTCGTCCAGCGGATAGAACTGGCTTTTGTAAACTATTCTCGGATCGTCGTTATCCGTTTCTATGCCGAAGTGCCGAACTGTACTGCGTATCTGCGGCACGGCGACGATTATGATGTCCCGATTTGTTTCCTCGTCCAGGAACGTACTCAACGTCAGCAGATTGTCGCCAGGCGGAAAGTGTTCGCCGCGCAGGGTTTGGGCATCGCTGAAAATAAAGATGTTCTGAACGGGCTGTCCGGTTTTCATTTCAAGATGTGCGGGATAACCCAATCGCGTTTCGATGATTTTTTTCTGGAAACTCAGGCCGCCCTGTCGGGCAAGAAGGCTTTCCACCTCAGCCCAGTCGCAGTTGCGGCCAACGCCCACGCGAAAGCCGTTCATGCCCAGAACTGTGGAATGCAGGCTGACCGGCTCTTCGTCGAGAAACGTCCAAAATTTTTCCAGCCTGCCTGCCGTGCCTGCCGGCAATTCTATGCTGTTCACTTCCAGGCGAATGACCTTGAATTCCCGCCGCATCCGCGTAGGCCTTTGCGGCTGGGATTTATCGGGAGCGGCAGATGAAATTTTAGTTCCGGTATCCGGCATTTTTGAGACAGCCGACGTTTCTGCCGGCTTGACAGAGTTGTCCTGGCCGGCAGTTATGACGCCGATATTTTCGCATCCGACAACCAGCAGGATATTTAATGTTAAAAAAATTTGCAGCAGGCTACGACACATGTGGTCTATTTTACCTCATCGCATTTCGTCGCCATATTCACGGTGGCAGCCGGCTGTGGGCCGGTCAGCCGATAATAACCGCGCGCAAATTTGACGACAATCATCAGCCACGCCAGAATCGCTATGCAGGGATACGCGATGAATCTCGTATAATACGGTATCAGGACGGCAAAACCAGCGCCTGTCGCGATATCGCGGCAATGCACGATATCGCCGAGGTTGAACGTCGCCCCGCATACGTGTGACGGCCGCAGCAGTTGCTGCCACGGCGTAAGCATGGCCAGCAAAACAGCCGCCCAGCATACTGAACTGATAATCTGCCTTATGCCGCGTACCGCCGGCCCAACCAGCGAAAGATGTCCCGCGACAGTCTGAAGCAGAAACAGAAAACCGCCAGCCGCAAAAGCAATGATTTTCGTCGCAGCCAACACCCAATTCAATGCATACTGCCAGTTAATCGTCCGCTGCCGCGTACATTCGGACGTTTTTGTCATAAACGACGTCGCCGGCTCAGTCGCACAAGCCGCCACCGCAGCCGCCGCAGTTTCAGCCGGCATTGTAGTAGGCGTCGCGGACGTATGAACGGCGGCTGGAACGGATTTAACCGTACACTTATCAAGAACTCCGCCGAATTCCACCGCACAGAAACCGGCTATCTGAGCCGCCAGGCAGAGCAGAATTATCAGGCATAAAATGCCGTTAGCCCTGTGCAGACTACGAAACGCGGCGTTAAATTCGCATGTTTGAATGGCTGGCATGATAAAAACCTCCTCAATCTTTTGTAAAAATCATCGTTGAACTACGGGAGACATTTTAAAAAATTTCTTCAAAAGCCTTTTTCGCCGCACTGGCGGTCAGGTCGAAATCTTCCTGCGTATGAGAGGATGAAACGAACCACGCCTCATACTGGCTCGGCGGCAGGAACACACCTTCGCCGAGCATTTTGCCGAAAAACTTTGCAAACGCATTTTTGTCGCATTCGAGAGCCTGGTCGTAATTTTTCACCTCGCCAGGCCGGAAGAACACGCACATCATCGACCCTACCCTATTGAACGTCAGCCTGTCCGAGACGGCTGCATCGCCGGCTGCTGTTCTGAGCATACGC
This sequence comes from uncultured Planctomycetaceae bacterium, assembly GCA_964536835.1. Taxonomy (GTDB): domain Bacteria; phylum Planctomycetota; class Phycisphaerae; order SM23-33; family SM23-33; genus DAONFI01. Next base: position 37,509 of record CAZIAZ010000005.1, read on the forward strand.
TCAAGCAGGCCGGCGTTTTCGTCCAATCTGGAGTAAAAATCCGCGTCATTGCGTATGGCTGTCAACGTCGCAATGCCAGCCGCCATCGCCGGCCCATTGCCGGAAAGCGTGCCAGCCTGGTAAACGTCGCCCAGCGGCGAAAGCCTGTCCATTATTTCCGACGGCCCCGCCACCGCACCAACCGGCATGCCGCCGCCGATGATTTTGCCCAGCGTGGTTATGTCAGCCTGTACGCCGTAAAGTTCCTGTGCGCCGCCCCACGCCACGCGGAAACCCGTCATGACTTCGTCGAATATCAACATCGCTCCGCCGGCGTCGCATATTTCCCGCAAGCCCTGCAGAAAACCGCCAGCCGGCGGCACTACGCCCATATTGCCGGCTACCGGCTCGACGAGTACCGTCGCTATTTCACTGCCGTATTCTTCAAAAAGGCAGCGAACGGAATCAAGGTCGTTATAATCCGCCAGCAGCGTATCGCTCGTCGCGCCTACCGGCACGCCCGCGCTGGACGGCTGGCCGGTAGTCGTCGCACCGCTGCCAGCCTGCACGAGCATGGCGTCGCAATGGCCGTGATAACAGCCCCTGAACTTCACCACCATCCGCCGGCCCGTAACGCCGCGGGCTAACCGAAGAGCCGTCATCACCGCTTCCGTCCCGCTGGACGTGAATCTTATCTTTTCAGCTCGCGGAATAGCCGATATCACCAATTCGGCAAGTTCGACCTCTTCTTCGGTGGTCGCGCCGAAAGACGTGCCGCGCAGAACGGCTTTGTGAATAGCCGTCACCACCTCCTGCTGCGCATGGCCGAGAATCAACGGCCCATAACTGCACACGTAATCCACATATTCATTGCCGTCGAGGTCAATTATGTGCGACCCGCAGGCACGCGATATCAGGGGCGGCTGGCCGCCTACGGCGGCAAACGCCCTGACCGGCGAATTAACTCCGCCGACCAGCACTTTGCAGGCACGTTCGAATGCTTCACGGGATTTGCTGGTCTTCATGTCCATTTTTGTTAATGATAACTGCAAAGCGGGTCGGATGGCAAGGTTTCATTCGTTTTTTCGCCGCCCAGGATAGCCATAACTTCCTGCGGAACTTCAGCCAAAGTAGGCGCGGTCCAATCTGCACCGCTGGTTTTGAGGTTTTTTGGGGTAAAGCTCGTGGTAAGGCCAAGACAGTGAGCGCCGGCGGCTTTGGCGGCTTTTACGCCGTTGTTGGCGTCCTCCACGACCATGCAGGCAGACGGCGAAAGACGCAACGCCTCGGCAGCCTTGAGAAAACATTCAGGGTCAGGCTTGTGACGAGTCACATCGTCGCCTGTTATGACGGCATCGAACGTAGCCATCGGCAAACCTATCTCCGTAAGATTGCCCGTAACTTTAACCATATCCGCAGAACTGGCCACGGCGAGTCTGACGCCGCGACGGCGGCATTCGCCGATAAATTCAAGTACGCCGTCCAGCGGCTGCAAAGAGCCTTTGATGAGTTCCAGATATATTTGGTAAGTTCGCATTTTATCCCGCGGAAGGGTCAGTTTTACGCCATACTTTTCCGCAACCCCGCTGATAAAGCGACTTTCGCCGGCACCGATAAACGGCAAAAAATCATCCGGCTTGACCGACAGACTATAATCACGCCGCATCATCTCCATCGCCGCATCGCGTATGAACCGTTCTGAATCGCACAAAACGCCGTCCATATCAAAAATCACGCCATTAATACGCTGCATTATTTAACCTCTTTTATAACTTTTTTATAATTTTTTTATAAAAAGACCATTAAAAATTTTATCTGCCAGTTCCTGTTGAAATTTCGCGGTTTGGGTATTGGCGGCAGAGGCGCTGGCGCAGGCTACCGCATGCATGATTGCGTCGCGATAATCGCCGCCGCGATACAAGCTGCCAACAAACGCTCCCAGCAGCACATCGCCACAGCCAACCGTATTCACCACATCGACCGCCATGCCCGGCAGACACTGCAACACGCCTTCGGCACGCACAAGATAAGCCCCGTCTCCGCCACAACTTAAGAGAATATTCTCAACATCATCCGTCAGCGACCTGGCTGCGTCGAGCAGTTCTGCGTCATCGGAAAATTCCCGCCCGACAAGTTCAGATAATTCAATGGCGTTGGGCTTGAGCAGCCATAATTTTTTGCCCCCGGCAGCCTGCAATGCTTTGCCCGACGCATCCACAGCCACCATCGCCCCGCCAGCCAGAGAAATATCCAACAATTTCGACATCTCTCTACAGCCAACGCCAGGCGGCAGTGAGCCGCAGAAAATCACCAGGCATTGCGGATTAATCCGACACTTCAGCCGGCTGGCGAGTTCGTCGATGTCACCCTTTCCAACGGCAAGGCCTTCATCGCGAAGATGCATCTCGGCACCGACGGCCGGATTGACCAGAGTAAGATTTTCGCGAGTAAGGCCATTAACGTCGACAAACGAATCCTCTATAAGGCCCTGCGCGAAGACGGAGTCAAATACGCTGCGATTCTCACTGCCGAGAAACCCCGTCGCCACGGAAGCAACACCCATATCAGCCAACACGCGCGAGACGTTTACGCCTTTGCCGCCCGCTATGCGGCTGACGGTGCGACATTGCGCATGCGAGCCGATTTCAAGCTGCGAAACCTCGATAGCCCTGTCAATCGCAGGATTCAAAGTCACGGTGATGATGGTTTTGAACATGGCCGGATTATACCCGCTGCGGGCAAAAATTATGACCAAATTTTCCAAATTCAACGGAACTTTCCGGCTAGCTGAGACGTTATATATATGGAAACCGATGCGGCAAACCGTTTCCTGCCCTTTCCGGTTAAAATGCCCCGTGTTTCCAAAATAACAGGCGGGTTCTCGTCTCCTTCCCGCCTGTTTTTATTTAATATAAAAAGAACCTATCCCAAAAAAACTGTTTGGTGGAAAGTACGAAAATCCGACCCGCCTCATCATTCCGTTTCGTCGCCGAAGAGCATCGGGGTCGTGCCTGCTTCCGAACCCGGAATCGGCCAACTTACGCCGAGATGCTTTGCGCCTTTTGCAGTTATTTCCCTGCCGCGTCGAGTGCGGGCCAACATGCCGGATTGCAGCAAAAACGGCTCGACCACGTCAACTAGCGTGTCGGTTTCTTCACCGAGAGTGGCGGCGACAGCTTCTATGCCCACCGGCCCGCCGCGATACGTCTCAACAATAGTGCGCAAAAAGCGACGGTCAAGGTCGTCCAGGCCCATATCGTCGATACCTTCGAGCTTCAGCGCCGCCAGCACGATATTGTCGTCCAGCCGCCCGTCGCCCCGCACCTGCGCGTAATCGCGACAGCGACGCAGCAGACGGTTCGCTATTCGCGGAGTGCCCCGCGCACGCCTAGCCAACATCCGCAACGCATGCTCGTCGTAATCCACGCCCAGCATCTCAGCCGACATCTTGCATCGCGCCAGCAAATCATCCTCACACCAGAAATCCATGTGATGATTTATGCCGAATCGCGTCCGCATGGGCGGGCTGAGCAAGCCGGCACGCGTCGTAGCCCCGATGAGCGTAAAAGGTTTTAAGGGCAGATTGATTGTGCGGCTGTGCATGCCGCTGTCGACGACAAAATCAACCTTAAAATCCTCCATCGCGGGATAGATATATTCCTCGACAGTCGGACTCAAGCGATGAATCTCGTCTATAAACAGCACGTCGCATTCTTCAAGATTCGTAAGTATGCCTATCAGGTCGCCAGGCCGCGTAAGCGCCGGCCCTGACGAGACTTTCAGATTCGTACCCATTTCGTGTGCAATAACATATGCCAACGTCGTTTTACCCAACCCCGGCGGGCCGTGCAGAAGCACATGCTCCATCGGCTCTTTACGCTGGCGGGCGGCACTGATGCTGATACGCAGCTTCTCCATGAGGTCACCCGTGCCGATACACTCGGCCAGAGTCATCGGCCGAAGCGCTACGTTGAACTTTTCATCTTCGGCTCCGGTGGCTCGCTGCGATATTATTTTTTCTCTGGCCATCCTGTTAATAAATCCGAAATACGAATATCGAAATACGAAACAAACACCGCCTTCGGCGGAAAATAACAAAATTCAAAAATCAACTTGCAATTCACAATTTCAAATTTGCAATTCTTCACAGTCCGCCGGCTTTGAGCTTATAGGCGTGCTGTATGATATCTTCAGTGGTTGCATCCGGCGACACTGCCAGAACACGCTCTACAAGGTTAGCCGCATCAGCCCGTTTTTCGCCAAGCTGCACGAGCACGGCAACTGCTTCCATGCCGGCGTCTGAAATCGGCTCGGCATCACTGCCGGTAACCTCGCCGGCAAATTCGCCAACTTTGCCGTTAAGCTCGGCGATAATCTGCTCAGCCATGCGTTTGCCGATTTCAGGCAGAGCTACCAGTGCATTATTGTCCTTGTTTTCGATGGCGGCTGCTATCTCAGCCACCGGCCGTACGAGGGCGCGAAGCGCTTTTCTGACGCCTATGCCCTTCACCTTCGTGAATTCCCTGAAAAAAGCCCTGTCGCTCTGTGAAAGAAATCCAATCAGCCGCGGCGTCAGAGACCCGCGAGTAGGATCGCCATCTATTATATGAATGGTATGCAACACTACTTCCTGGCCGAGCCGGCTGGCCAGCCGACCCACATCGCAGGCGGCGACAAGCACTTCGTAACACAATCCGCCGCCGGAATCTATCAACACCGACGCGGACGTGACCTCCTCTACTCTGCCGGAAATTCTTGCAATCATGGCAATATCCTAACAGAATGCAAATATACTTGCAACAAGAAAATTACATCCTTACTACAAAACAAAGTTTCAAGCTCAAAACTTGTTATTTGTCGCTTGATGCTTACCCGTCGTGATATATGCTATCATCGGCATGCGTGAACAAAACGGCCTAAAGGCCGAGATTATCGATGCACCACCGGACTGACCGTTGAATGCCTTCCTCGTAACCGACGGTTGGTTTCCAGCCGAGTTCCCTGCGAGCCTTTTCCGGGCTGAAGAAGCATTTTCGGCCGATGAGCCACACGCTGTATCGCGTTACAAGCGGCGGAGTTTTTCGATTGGTAATATGGCCGAAGAGTTCCATCAGGAACGCGGCGTTGTAGGCGACCTTGAACGGAACTTTACGGGTAATCGGCTTGACGCCGAGGCATTCGGCAATTTTGTTAAAATATTCAGCCTGCGTAATATCGCCGTCGCTGGAAAGGTTATAGGTCTGGCCTTTGGCGCATTCCATGGTGGCTGCGAGAATACAGCCTTCGGCTTCATTGCCGGCGTAAGTAAGATTGAGTTTATTGTCGCCGCGGCCGAGGAGTTTGGTTTTGCGGGCACGGATGGCTTTTATGATTCGGGGCATGGAGGCTCTGTCGCGAGGGCCGTACAGCCACGACGGCTTGGCGATAGTCGCACAGATATCGCCGGCGGCATGAGCCTGCCGGACGAGTTTTTCGGCTTCTATCTTGGCGCGGGAGTAATAGCTCCATTTGTTGAGGTTTTTGCCAAGTTCGCCCAGCGGCCAGGTTTCATCGACAATATCGTCCGTCATTATATGGCCATAAGAGCTTATGGAGCTTATGTGGAGAAAACGTTCAACGTTTTCACGCTTCGCCGCTTCCAGCATGTTGCGTGTGCCGCCAATGGTGACGGGCACGAAATAGTTGGCCCAGCTGCCCCAGTCGCCGACGCCGGCAGCGGAGTGGTAGACGGTTTTTACGCCCTTCATAGCCTCCGCGATGCTCTTCGGCTCGGTTACATCGCCATAAACCAGTTCAACTCCCCATGCTTCAAGAATACGGGTATCGCTGTTTTTCCGAACGAGGGCGCGAACCGGCTGGCCCATTTCAACGAGTTTTTCGGCTATATGACTGCCAAGAAGTCCGGTTGCTCCGGTAATAAGATTCATGGTGCTTTCCTTATGTTATCCGTTTCACGAAGGCGGCCGTCCGCCTTAATCCTGCCGTTCCGTAGCAGACGATTTTGGGACATTTACTATAGGCATTACCCCTGACAACGTCAAGAATTATCCTGCAGCCTTGCCAACGGCGGAAGTTTTCGTACAATGTCGTCAATGGCAGAAATAACTACAATACTGTTCGACCTGGGCGAAACATTGATAGATTTCGGCAAGGTCAACGTAGGCCGCATGTTCAACGCCGGCGCAAAGCTGGCGTATAACCATCTGCGCGAACTCGGCCAAACGCCGCCGCCGCGAATTTGGTATTTCTGGGTCAATTACGTCGCAATTCGCTGGAACATACTCAAATGCGTCATAACCCAGCGGGATTTCCACGCCACTGACCTCATGGACAGCCTCTGCCGGTTCATGGGCCTGAAACTCTCCAAAGACGACCTTCTGCGGCTGTGCTGGTTCTGGTATGAGCCGCTGCACAATTTCGGCAAAGTGGAGGCTGGCCTGCCTGAAATGTTGCGGGATTTCACACACGCCGGCCTTAAACTCGGCGTGGTATCAAACACATTCATACCCGGCCCAATACTGGACAGACACCTGGAAGAAGTCGGCCTGCTGGAGTATCTGCCGTTTAGGGTCTATTCGTGCGACGTAGGCTGGCAGAAACCCAAGCCGATAATTTTCCGTCGAGCACTGGAACTGACCGGCTCGCAAGCGGATAAAACAATCTTTGTCGGCGACAGGGAATATAATGATATTTACGGCGCAAAGAGGGTCGGCATGAAAACGGTAAGAAAAAACCCTGACGGCTGTCGCCGTTCCGCCGCCGATTTCAAAATCAGAAAACTTCTGGAACTGCGTGAAATATTGAGAGAATTTACGACTCCACAGCCTTTGGAGGAAACGGGCATATGAAAAAGGCAATATTTCTTTTGAGCCTGGCAACAACAGCACTGCTGACAGGAGGCTGCCAGTCTCCCGACGACGACGGGAAAATGCAACTTTCTCTCTATCCCGCAACCATCCAGGTAACTCTGCCGCCTGCGAATAAAAAAGATATTCCCGACAAGCCCGACTATCAATTCATGAGCAACGTCCTGGCGGAAATAATCGTCGCCGACGGCAATATCGATACCGCCCGTTTCGATATCTTTAAAAAAGACCTGATAAAGGTTCTTCAGACGCTCGATGCCCACGGGCCGTCGTGCAATCCAAAATCCTTTGAAACGCCGGCTGACAGAATGGCATACTGGTACAATGCCAGGGCATTCTGGGCAATGTATCTGGCGGCCAAGTACAACAGGGAAATGAAGAGCTATTATCTGAGTTCACTTGAAAATGCATTTTACTCAATCAGATTTCCCGTAGACGGCCGGATAATGACCCTGAGAAAAATCGACGATGAAATATTCAATCTGGGCGGTTATCTGTCGCTCATAGCCGCACCCGGGGCACTCAGCGGCAGAGCGGCAATACCCGAAACAGCGTTTCAGCCCCAAAATTTTCCGGCTATAATCAAGTCGCGTTTTAACGACTTCATCGCCGACCGTCGCCGTTTCACCATCGATGTGCTTAATATGGAGATATTCGTGCCTCGGATAATATGGCAGTTCCACAAAAAAATAATGGACGATTATCAGGCACTTTATCCTACGCCGCAGGCGACGTTTTTACTGGCGTTGTCATCAATGACCAGCGAGGTTGCGCGTTTCAGGCTGAAAAACGCCATCGGTTACAAATGCGTTGAAGCCCCTGCCAGACAGACGATAATGATAACCGGCAACAATAAACAAACTTTTTAAACTAGAACCGGTTTTGCCTTCCTGGCCAGCCATTCAGCTAACCGTACCAGGTACTATGTTTCATTTTGTTATAAGCTCTTAATACGTCGTAATAATGCCGCTGGCGGCGCGGACTCGCTGCATGGTTTTTTCCGCAATATCGCGAGCCTTTCTGCCGCCTTCCCGCAAAATATCCCTGACGGTATCAGGGCTGGCGATGAGTTCGTCGTATTTTTTGCGGGCATCGGCAAATCTGGCGTTGATGCAGTCGGTAAGTCTGGCCTTGGCGTGGCCATAGCCGTAACCGCCGGCTCGATAAGACGCAGCCACCTCCGCCAGCTCATCTTCGTCCAAAAACAGCCGCAGCAGTGCAAAAACGTTACACTTTTCCGGATTTTTGGGCTCTTCCAGCGGCGTAGAATCGGTCACAATCTGGCCGACGTTTTTTTTGGTCTGCTTTTCGGTCTGAAAAATTTCTATGGTATTGTTATAACTCTTGGACATCTTCTGGCCATCAAGGCCTGGCACAATGGCGACCGACTCCACTATATGTGCGTCGGGCAACTTGAGCACTTCGCCATTCCAGGCGAGATTGAATTTCATCGCAAGGTCGCGTGCCATCTCAACGTGCTGTTTCTGGTCCTGGCCGACCGGCACCAAATCCGAATCATATATGAGGATGTCCGCCGCCATCAGAACCGGATAGTCAAACAACGCCATATTCGGCGAAAAACCTTTGGCCAGCTTATCCTTGTAGGCATGGGCTTTCTGCATGAGCGAAACCGGACAGACGGTATTAAGAAACCAGCCGAGTTCATTTACCTGCGGCACATCCGACTGCAGGAAGAAGACGCTTTTTGTCGGATCTACCCCAAGAGCCAGATAACCGGCGGCTAAGTGCAACGAAAGTTCGCGAAGTTTTTCCGCATCGCGCATGGTCGTCAGTGAGTGCAAATTAGCCAGAAAATAAAAGCATTCTGCACCCTGGCGTTGAAGTTCTATAAACTGGCGGATTGCACCAAAATAATTCCCAAGGTGCAGCCGCCCCGACGGTTGTATGCCTGATAATACTCTCATAATGTCACAGAATGTAGTTGTCGAACAATGCCATGTCAATGATTTTCAGGCGACCAAGACGGGTCGGCTGGAATTTCAACGGTAAAAGTCGTGCCCGTCGGGCCGGAAATGAATGAAATCGTACCGCGATGCAAATCGACAAAATGTTTCACAATCGCCAGGCCCAGGCCCATGCCCTTTTTGCCGAACCCGCTCTTGCCCGTCGAATGATGCAGCGTATCTGACCCGCTGAAGAACGGCTCAAAAATATGCGGCTGGTCAGCCTCAGGAATGCCCGGCCCCTGGTCGGTAACCTGAAACGCCACCAGCCCGCCAAGCCGCCGCTGTACGGTCAACTTTATCCAGCCTTCATCCGGCGTAAATTTCACCGCGTTCATCAGTAAATTTTCGATAATATCCCGCAATTTGCCTTCGTCGGCGGATATTATGGAATTGTTGGTCTCGTCCTTGATGATGAGTTTCTGATGACGGCGTTCGACCCAGGGCTTCATGGCTTCGTCGACATCTGCCAAAAACTTTTCTATGCGGATACTCGTGTAACGTACCCGTTCCGAAAGCGACTGTTCAGGAATCAGCTTGAACATTGCCTGAATGATTTCGTCCAGCCGGCTAGCTTTGAAGCCCATCGTATCTATAGCCTTCGCAAGTCGCTCCGGATCTTTGGACTTCTGCATGAGGCTGGCCATGCCGACGATGTAACTCACCGGCGTACGAAGTTCATGGCCGGCGATGCGTATAAAGTTCTCCTTGAGTTCATTAGCCTCCGCCAACTCATTATACGATTTCTCTAGACGCCTGACCATGTTATTGAAGTCGTGAGCCAAATCGTCTATCTCATCCTTGCCGAAGAATCGTCCGCCGGACCAGTCGCTCGGCACACGGTGCTGAAGGTCGCCCTTGGCGATTTTCCTGGCGGCGTTGCTTATGCGCCTGATGCGGTTTATTATGCTCCTGTCGATAAGAAGTACGCCGAACAGGAATATGCCGATTATGGCGACTATCCCGATAAGCAGAAACATCAGGCTGATTTTCGATATGCTGCGTCTGGCTTCATTGTCGGGGACTTCCATAAGCAGCGTCCAGGGCTCCATATCGACCTTGATTCCGCTGAGTTCCTTCGGCATCGATAGCGGGCAATATGACACAAGAATATTGTTAGGCGTAAAAATCCACTCGCCTTTGGGATGCTCCTGCACCGCGATGAGCTTCCAGTAATCATATTTGGCGAGTTGCGGATTTTCGACCATTTTTTCGATTATATCGCGGCTATGGAATATGATGCCGTCGCTATTGATGAGGAAAATATACCCTATGCCGAGGCCTATGTCCGTGCGGCAGTCCGGCAGCCATTTGCGAAGGTCTATAATCGCCTTGACCACGCCTATCGCCGAGCCGCCCTTGATGAGCGGCAGACATATTTCCACTCCCCATGTCTTGGAAGAGTCGTCAAAACTCGCCGGCGGTATATATATTTCCCCTTTGCCGCCGTTCCATGTTTTCTGCCACCAGTCCTCGTCGGCCTGATAGTAATCCGAAGTCTTCTGATTGGCAGCTATCAGCCGGCCATATTTGTCCGTAACCATAATTTCAACAAAAAGGTCGTTATTCCTTATTATGGTATGGAGTATCTGAGAAGTGTGGTTTACCAGAATTTTACGGACGGAACTCGACGTGCCGGAAAAGATATTCCATTTCCTGTCCAGGTCGTCATTATATTGCGGGTCGTTCGGGGTGGAGTTGGCTTCCTCCAGCTGAGCCAGCACAGTGCCTTCCTGAAGCGTTATGCTGAGAATTTCGATATTTTTGCGAAGTTCGACCTCCATGACGTTTACTTCCGCGGAGACAAGAGACTGAACGTTTTTTCCGAGAAGTTCGTTTTGCATCTGCCTGCTGCCGATAACTATCGTCAACAGTTCCGCCAGGAGCGGCAGCAGTGCCACCGCCACCAGAAGAATAACCAGTTTTGTGCGTATGCCTACTCTCATCCGTGACCACACAACGCCATTTTTCCACTCGTCATACTTTTATGCGACCTTACTTTATATTCCATAGTAGAATAGGTTATCTGCAGTTCCGTGTCCAATGTTTTTTAGCCGTCTGCTGGTTTTGTTTATCTTCATCAGCCGACGACTTTTGCGGAAATGCTTTTGACGCTTCGGCTGGCGACATGTAAAATGGCGGCATAACCGAGCAGGAGTTTCATAGCGGATGATTGACTGTTATTGCAAGATTTGCGGCTTATTCATAAGCATCCCCGACGAGTACGCCGGCGGCAGCGGCGCATGCCCCAGGTGCAAAACGCCGTTAAAAATACCCAGGCCGCTTGCGGCAGACTCGCCTAATTACGTCACCGGCCAGCGTTATCTGGCGTTGCCGCTCACAGCCGCACCAGCCGACGAAATTCCGACGGTCGTAACCGACGACATGGGGCCGAGCCGGAAATTCAAGTGTCCCGACTGCGGCCAGCTTTTTGAAAGTCTGCCGTTTGAGCCTCATAATCCCGCCCAATGTCCGGCCTGTTCAAAAACCGGTACGCCGCTCGGCCAGCCGACGGAATTCCCCAGAGCCAAATCAGACTTGCAAACAAAAAATAGCCCTCCACAACAAAATGTCAATGAATCGCAGATAAAACCGAACGATATCGTGGACGGTTACCTCGTACTCCAGCCAGCCGAGTCGCAGGAAGCGGATACCGTCATCGAAGGCATCGCAGTCGACGACAACGGCAATGAAATAAACGACCAGCCAGCCGTCGAAAATGCTCAACAGAAAATTCCTCAGGATATTCCGCCCCAAAAAACGTCGAAGGCTCAATCCGACGCCAAACCGCAACCTGAAGAATCGCAAATAACTTCGGAAAAACGCATCTCGCACCCACTTTCACGCAGCCGCACACAGACAAATGCATTAAAAACACCGCCAAACATAAAAAACATCCCGGAAGGCAAATGGATTTATTTCATAAAAGGTAAGGTCACAGGCCCGCTGGATACGCAGTCGATACGGAACATGCTCGCAAAAGGAGAACTCAGCCAGTCAGTACTGGTGTGGAAATCCGGCATGGATAACTGGCTGCCGGCTGACACTTTCGACGAACTCAGGATTGAAAATCAGGTTGCCGTCCCCGAAAAGATATCATTTCAAGATGACTCGTCGACGGCATCTGCAAAAACGCTCAATTCGCGGCTTCAATTCCTCTTGTGGTTAGCCGTAATTTTGTGGGCAATTGTCATATTGACGTTCCTGACCCGCAAGACGCTCAAAGATATAGGCATAGAGGCGTACACTGCCTGCGTGGTAGTGCTGTTGTCCTTCTCCGCCGCCGGACTGGGCCTGGGGGTGATGCTGATAATAAAGTATGGCCGCTCTTTTTTAAAATCCGGCAGCAAAAGTTGTATCGAATGGCTTTCAGCGATGGTGGCATTCATATGCGCAATAGCTATTTCTTTTTCCGTCTATACGCATGTTGATACAACACCGGTTTTTGAAAATGTGGAGCAATACAACAAAATAGCCATGGACGGTTTCAACAGCCTCTACGCCGGCAATTTCAATGACACCCTCAACAGGGTCAACTGGGAAACATTCGTATTCAACAAGAGAAACGTCGGCCAAGAATTCAAATCCGCCGCGACTCAGAAACAGAAAATGCTCATAATCGCCGACGTCATGGATAAATTACGCAAGCAGGTGGACACGGCATCCGTTTACGGGTCGCGAACCCTTCGGACAGCACAGTCACAACCCGCCGGCAGTCAGCCCTCGACGCAACCACAAAAAACAGCCGCCACAGACCCACAAATACCCGTTCTTCTCATATATAGCTGGACAGTCACGAAACAGAATGCTGACGGCACGGAAGTAAGAGGTTACTGCCGCAACGGCTGTCGAATCAACATCACGATTCGCGGCGGCATGATAACGGAAATTTCGATACGTCAGCCGGAAGAGTCAAAGACGGAATAAACACGTCAAACCTGCATGCCAGGTCATACACCTCATAGATTTGATTTTTACGGTTCAAACTGTAGAATACGCAAAAAGACATATGAAACATGACGGAAAAATATCGGTCGCAATCGAAACAAGCTGCCGCCTGGGTGCCGTAGCACTGGGTATCGGCGATAAGATGATTTCATCGCGCATGCTCGGTACTTCCGGCAGGCATGCCGCCGAACTGGTCGCATGTCTGGATGAAATGCTGCGGGAGGCGGCAATCAAGCCAGGCGATGTAAACGAACTTTACGTATCCGTAGGACCTGGCAGTTTCACCGGCCTGCGGGTAGGCATAACGGTCGCGCGTACGTGGTCGCAACTCACTGAGGGATTGAGGCTCTTTGCCGTACCGACGTCGCTCGCCGTGGCATATAATTACGTCAACGACGACTGGCGGCAAATGTGCGTAATGCTGGCGGCAAAGGAACACACCGTCCACGCAACACTGCTGACGAAAGACAACGGCCGAATTTCCATCATCGGTAAGCCGGTATTGCTAGACCCGATAACGGCGATTGAAACAATGCCGCGGCCACTGACGGTCGCCGGCGAAGCTCTCGGCTTCTGCGGGGAAACGCTCAAAAAATTATCCGCTGCCGACGGCATAACCATCGCAGCCGAATCGCATTGGCTGCCGGAAATATTCAGCCTCTGGCATGCCGGCAATGAGCTTGCGGCAACCGACGGCTGTCTGACGGATTTCGAACACCTGCTTCCGGAATACGCACGCCGCCCTGAAGCGGTAAGACTCTGGGAACATAAACATCTTCAATTAAACGGATTTTAATTTCTTTTTTTAGGATTTTCCGATGAAAATCATGCAATGCTGGGATGACGGCGTCTCCAATGACGAACGCCTGACTGAGCTTTTGAGAAAATACAATGCCAAGGCGACGTTTAACATAATTCCCGGCTTACACGGCAAAAGCCGAATATTCACGTCAGTTTACGGAAATACATTCAAGAGCTACCGTCTCGCGCTGGACGAAATGAAAGACATTTACAAGGGATTCAAAGTAGCCGGCCATTCCATGACCCATCCCAAATTGGCTGAACTGGACGCCCAAACGCTTGAAAGAGAAATTGTCGACTGCAAGGATTTCATCCAAAACTTCTTCGGCCAACAAGAGTGCGGGTTTGCATATCCATACGGCAATTATAATGACGCCGTCAAGCAGGCTCTCGCAAATGCCGGATATCGCTACGCCAGAACGGTTAAAAATATCAACGGCGCCCTGCCGCTTGATGACCCGATGGAACTGCCTTCACACTGTCACTTCCTCAATCCGGATTTTTGGAAGAAATATGAAGAAGTTCGTGCCATCGACGGAATATTCTACTTCTGGGGCCATTCGTACGAAATGATGGATGACCCTAAAATGTGGGATGAATTCGAGTCAAAACTCGACAGGATAAAGTCCGATTCTAAAGCGCAATGGATAGACATCATAGACCTGTTCGTCTAACAAAACGCCTTACAAACGAAATACGTAGTACGGAGTACCTGAATAAAATATACATAGAACCTATCCCAAAAACCTTGGCTGCCTGCAATCGGCACTTTTGCAACCTGGCGGCGTCAGAAAAACGGCAGAATATCCTTAAATATGCCGCCATTTTTCTTCCTTGCCAGCCCGCAAAATTGCTCGGCCCATGTTTTTGGGATAGGTTCTAATAAAAGCGTTTTATAAAATTCAGGAATCCATACTAATGTTATCTATCGAATAAATACTCGTAAACGTAATAAGATATTCTCCAGCTGGCAGGAGTATACTTTCGTGCGGTTTTGACTTGCCAACGTTTCCTGTAAATTCCGCATCGGGATTGCAAATTCTATAATTCAATGAACTGCAAGCCGACGAGACATTATATGACGTTTGTTTTTCAACCTTCATTATGCCAGTTATGACCGTAAGATATTTACCGTCAGCCTGCCGGCTTTTATAAACATCGCAAGGTATGCTTTCACCATTGATTCTGACTATCTTATTGTTTTCATGCTGCACTAAAACCTGTTCCGGTTTTATCATACTCCAGTTCCCAACGGAATCTGAACGATAAATATCCTTATCCTTGTAAGAAAGGAAAGTCCCGCCTATAAGAAGCGCATCGATTATTTTCTCTCCTTCGCCAAACTTGATTGCAGCGATATTCCCATCCGTCGCCAGGTTATATAAAGGCTCCATCTTCTGCCCCGGATTCCTGTTATAAATGACCACATAATTGTATGAATCCGGTTGGCTGACTATTACTCCCAAACCAAATTTGTTTTCCAGTCCGACAAAATCGGCATATTTGTTCTGATTGTCATCGCTCTTGCCAACCTGAAATCCAACCAGATATTCAACCGATTTTTCTTTCTGTCGATTATATATGTTAAGTGTCCATTCCTTTTCAATATCTTCCATCTTCATCGGCTTGGACGACAAAGGCATATATGGCAAAACATCATAGCCGGATGAAATTTTCATTCCTGCCTTTTCAGGAAAAATCACTTTCCCGCGCAGCCATGCCAATGGCCGATTTATCTGAAAAGTTTCCGGCTGCTGTTCAATTTTTATTGGCGAGTCACTTTGTGCATGCAACAGCCATGAGAATACAGCCGGCTTTCGTGATAATATTGAATCATATGAAATAATGAAAGACGGTTTCATGAAAATCATTTTCCGCTTGAATTCAGTCAACACTCCTCCGCCGTAAATTCGTGGATTGGAGGCATCGCCTTCCGTATATCCCCATGAGCTTGAGTCGTAATATTCCGATATTTTTCCATCCGCCCCGAATCGGCGTACGGCTTGTCCCTGTCCATCTACGAGAATAGTATTATGCGCTTTCGTCTGAGTTGAATAATCGTTGAAGTGCGGACTGTCATACCAATCATAATAACCTCCGTCAACAGCGAGTTTATCGCCATACGCATTTATTACGAAAGAATTCTGGTCTCCATGCTGATGTGCCGCAAGAAATTTCCCGCTGTGAAAGCCTAATGCCACATTTTCCCGACTGTCCGTCAGACACGTATTGAATACAGCCCAACCGATATATCGATAGTGCATGGATTGCGGGATATCCACTGGAGCCTTTGCCTTGATAGTTTTAAAACAAGGCACGCCGCCATACCATAAGGCGTATGAATCTTCTGTACGCCTTCCGAGATTGCCGACAAGTTTTCTGCTGACAGGACCTTTGTTGCCGTGATTTGGCAATCCATTCTGCGTATAATCGGCAAAAGAGACCATAAAGCTGTTCGGTGGAGCACAGTATACGGGAAATCGAGCTGTCTTCGTCAGCCAAGGATGTTTATATAAATCTATTCCACAGATTTCTCTCATCAGGTCAGCATATTTCATTATAAAACTGTTGCCAAAGGTCCAATAAGCCATCCCTTCATTATTATCACCATCGAATCCCATCGACGGCAGGAATCTGTATGCATATAATGCCAACGGAAATTCAAACCATTGTTCGGCTTCTTTGGAATGTCCGGCACATACAATTGCAGGAAAAGCCAAACTCGTTCCCATACTCCAAGAATGGTTTTGATCTTCATATAATCTAAAAGGAGGATTAATGAAATTGAAGAATTGCCGGCTTCGGATGCTTATTGCGTCAATCGCCATCTTCCTTTCATCATCATTCATGATGTTGTAAGCCGCATCAAAACACCAGCACATTCCCTGTAATATGGCACCCGCCTCCAGATCGCCTTCTTCTATACTACTGACCTTTTCTGGATCCCATTTCCTGATTATTTCCAGAAGCAGCTTTTTAGCCTTATTTTTCAATGCCATATCATCGAATGCTTCGGCTGCCTGCCCTACCGAAGATAGGCCAGGAGCAACCTCTCTCATCAGAAGTCCATACTTTTTTGCATACCAATCTGGCCAATCCTTGGACCTGACAGGCGTTCGCGTACCTTTAAACGGCGGAAAATCTGGAGGAATTCCAGACGGCAATGCTTTTTTCGCTGTTGATTCAAGCATACCGTCTTCCTTTGCAATCAATTCTGCAAGACGACGAAGCCTGGGATACGACGAATTCGCTAATTGCTGGAAAGAAAATTGCGGCGTTCTGAATTTGTGAGTAAGTTTGGGAATCGTAAGTTTCCCTCTTGAAAATACGCCGGCCTCATCTTTCAATTTCACCCTCCAGTACCAAATGCCATCCTGGAGAAATTCACTTGCAACATGGAAATTCTCGGAAGTGTTTATACGGCGAGTCTCATTAGCCGGAAATTCAGGATTTTGTGAATATTCCAGACAATAATCATTTCCTTTCGACTGCGGCCAGCTAAACAGAGGACAAGCCGAATAAGAGACACGTTCAACTTTCGGCGAATCGGCAGCGTTATCAATCAGGATATCTTTCAGATAAAGTTTTCGCGTTGAATCCGAACCATTTTCAAATGTCGTCAAAATCGAGACTTCACTCAACATATTATTAAAATTTATGGTTTGGCCATCACTATTTTTGAAATCCGAAAGTGGTAGAATCGCCGTTCTCCAATTTGAACATGATGATATTGATGTTTTAAAAGAATTCCCTCTGTCATCGCGGATAATGACCCAAACCCGTTCCTGACTTGATTTCTTACAAAAGACAGTTTTATACTCAAATGAAATCATAGTCGTCCTTAATGGCTTTATCCTGGTTTTCAAGAGCAATTCACAGACCGGCGAAGGTTCTGCCGCTGAAATTTCCATGTAAGTTGCTTCCCCATCATTTGATATTATTTTTGCTCCCATCCCTCTTTTAACTTCAATTACACCATCTTTGAAAATATCAACGTTTGTAAAAATTTCATTTTGCGCCGCACTAATTGCACTATTTGAGAATAAACAGGAAAAAAACGTAGCGAAAAATATCGGAACTATTCGTGTCATCACATTTCTCCCAAAATTTGCCTTCATTTAGTATACAAATACCTCTGGCAGGATATAGCCAAGGATATATATAATATATTTAACTCTTTATTTTTGCATTTGTTACAATCATAGAAAGAACCTATTTATGACGTTGCATCTGAGTAATGCCGACAATTCTTCCATGTGATGCAGATGGTAGGTGACATCACCGGCTTTTGCAGCAGCTAATATTAAAGGTATTATTCTCCCATGCAAGGCAGGTTTCAGGCAGAATGCCATGACACTTAAAAGGCCACCCCGAATTCTTAGCTATCGAGGCTACTGAGTTCTAATTCGATTAATCGCTTTTATGTCTATAAAGCCTATAACACGTGGTTATTATCATAATTATAACGTTATAATTAGTCAAATAAAAATTGTATCTGAGAACTTAAATTAAAGAATCCAAGATTTCAGGCTTTCAAGTCACCACTTTTTATAGATATAACTCTAATTCCAATGTGTAATTAGAGTTATATAGTCAAGGTTATACCAAAGTGACACTCAAAAAATCTTCCATTCTGAAAACAAAATATACTTGATTTTGTTAACAATTTTGATATCATATAGTCACTTCGCAGTGGAGCAGGCTTGAAATTACATCTGAGAATTTCGGTATATGCTGCCCGCCTGACAAGAAATAAAAAACGAATAGCCGTGCTGGTTTAATATAAGAAATTGAAATTCGAATAAATAAGGATTTCCATGCGTTAAATCGAGGCCTTTAAACACAAAGTCAGGAGAAAGAAAATGAAAAAAGAACTATTGTTAATATTGATGTTTTCTGTAGTGGGTTTAGTAACATCGGCTTGGTCTGATACGGCGATCATCAGTCAGAACTTTGACGACACCGGCATTTTTTCTCCGTCAGTGACCAGTGCCGGCGATGCATCGACCATTGGAGGGCGATGGACTTTAATGCAGGCTGATCCTGGCGATGGTACGCTGTCCGGTATACGTACTGCCCACTCACATAGCGCGACTCAAGCGTTGTCGGTATATCGAGGTGGTTCATATCCGATAGCTTCAGTTACTAATGGAATCGATATTGCATCAACGCCGAATTTTGAATATCAATTCTGGATTTATCGGGCCAATAGTGATGCTTCAGCGGTTGCATTACTGGAAAATAGTGAAACTATTGCAACAGGCTCTGGCAAGCTTAATACGAGTGTGTACATCCAGGAAGGAAATATTATGGTCCACCCTGGTGGAACTTGGGTTGATACCAATGCGGACATAGCTGTTGGAGTATGGACGCGTGTTAGAATGTCGTTTGATATGTCTTCAGGTGATTATGGCGCTTATACTTTGTATATCATGCCCGAAGGGCAAGCTGAAACTGAGGTATGGACGGGTGATTTGACAACATCGGCTCGGACAGTGTTAAATGCAATTCGTTTTAATCCCCAGGGAACGACTGGCGGGCAGACATATATTGATGATATCTCCCTGACGATAGTTCCAGAGCCGACGGCTATGATGCTTCTTGGTTTAGGCAGCATTGGCGTGCTGATTGGTCGAAAACGGCACGTATAATCAAAAGTGCTCAAACTAATTCTATGAAGGTGATTAAACCCCGATTGGCTCTGGCATGTAATATGTTGAAACCAATAACGGCCTAATGCCGGTGTGCATATTGCATATTTGTGGCATGCTTTTTAAAGAAAATTGGCCTGAAGAATTTGACAATTTCTGGCAGCAGGCTGGTATTTTGATACCAGACAAAATCTCTGGCCCACATTCAATTTGTAATCAGACAAGGTGTTATGGATGGTTTCTATGTTCTACTCAAGCCCCTCTGTTTCTGTTGCTCAGCAATATCAGGTCGCGCAGGTGTTCGATATCCTCCGCCTCCAGCCAATTATGAACGAACTCCTGTTCTTCGACTATGTTGGCGATAGCCATCAGCGCACGGAGGTGATAATTCCGCTCGTCGGCACTGCCGACCAATATGAAAATCATTTTCACGTAAGGCTGTTCCGCGTCAAACACGACGCCCTGTCGGCAGCGGACAAGGAGAATGTCAAACTGCTTTTCACCGTCGATAATTATGTGTGGAATGGCGAGGCCCGGATGTATCATCGTGCTGGACATTTCCTCTCGTTTTTCCAGGCGGCGCTTAATTTCATCGCCAGCCATTCCCAGGCGGCCGGATAAAACAGCCGCAGCCTTCGAAAACAGTTCATCCCTGCTTATAGGGCCCTGCAGGTCGAGTATGGCACATTTTTCTATAAGCATGTCAAAGCGGTCGTGAACGATATCGTCCCGCTGTGTTGCGATGGTACGCAACTCCTGTTCCAAGCCGGCTCGCCGGATACTCGGCGAAACTATTCGCTGTACCATATAATACAGAGCGCTCTGGCGGGTGCTTCTCGGCCTGACGTAAAACCAGTACCACAACACGCCGAAAATTACGAACGCCGCCACAGTCATCAGCGGTTCAAGGCCGAACTCAGCGGTAAGTTGCACGATTATCACCACGTAGATAATAACGCCGGCTATCTGCACCCACGGATAAAACGGGCTGAGATACCGCGGGCGATAATTTTGTATGCGGCTGCTGCGCATTATAAGAACGGATATGTTTATTAGCACGAAAAGCAGCAGAAGCATGGTCGAGGCCGACTTGACGAGCTCCTCTATGCTCAGCATGAGTATTGTCACAATCATAAAGCCAGCCGTCAGCAGCACCGAAACCCACGGCGTGCCGAAGCGGTGTGAAACCCGCTGCATCCATTGCGGCAGTATGCCGTCGCGGCTCATCGCCAGCGGATACCGCGACGCCGCCAATATGCCGCCGTTGCCCGTCGTCACGAACGCCAGTATTGCCGCAACTGACAACAGTATCACGCCAGCCGGTCCCATAAATGTCTCAGCCGCCGAACTTACCGGCGTCAGATTCACCTGCCCTTCGCCGGCAAGCTTATTCGAAGAAAGCGTTCCTACTACAACAAATACCGTCAAGACATAAAGTATAGTAACGACCCAAAAAGCAGTGAGCATTGCGCGAGGCAGATTGCGGCCGGGCCGCCGGACTTCTTCGGCTACGTTGGCAGCCTTGGTCAAACCGCCGTATGAAATGAACACAAGGCCAGCCGTAGCGAGAATGTTGCCAAAACCCTTTGCGGTAAAATGGTCGAAATTGGGATGCTGGTTGACGGCTGGAAATCCCAAGATTATGAATATCGCCAACACGCCCAGCAAGCCGAAAACCATCACAAGCTGCGTCCAGCTTGCCATCTTGACGCTGATGCAATTCATCGCGGCAAATATCACGCAGAACGTCACGGCGATGATTTTTATCAGCCATTCCCATTGGCCGGCGTCAAGCGGCGCATCCGGCCAGATTAATCTTGCGAACGCTCCTATGCCAATCATGGCGAACGCACTCTTGAGAGCCAGGCAAACCCACCCCGCCAAGCCGGCGAACGTGCCCGGCAGAGCACCCATGCTGCGTTCGACAAAAAAATAACTGCCGCCGCTCTTGGGCATCGCCGTCGCCAATTCACATTGGCTGAGCAATGCCGGAATCATTATCAAACCGGCAATCGCATACGCAAGCACTACCGCAGGCCCGGCAGCCATATATGCCTGGCCCGGCAGCACAAACAGGCCGGAACTTATCATTGCGCCAGACGCCAGACAGAACACATCCAGAAAACCAAGTTTTTTTTCCAAGCCCATTATTTTTGACCCTTATTTGTGACCTTAATTTTAGTTACAGCCTTCACTTGCGATATTTTATCTACCTGAACCGCATAATTCACCGAAAAAAGAACTATAATGTTACAAATAGATTGACTTAAATCCTTTTTTTGACTATATTTCTTCCCCTTGAACAGCCTTCCGCCAAGTGCGGGGCCTGCCGCCGGGGATGTGTCGCGTTGGCACATCTGGTCGCGACGGGCTAATCTGGAGTATGACAAATGTCAGAAGAACCCACAGCCACAGAAGAAACCCAGGAAGAAAAGACCCCTATCAGCGTCGTAGTAGAAGATTCCGGCACGCTGAAGAAGAAAGTCACTGTCACCGTACCAGCCGACCGCATCACTGCCAAACGTGATGAACTTTACGGCGAGCTGAACACGTCGGCTGTAATTCCAGGTTTTCGCGTCGGCCATGCACCTCGCAGGCTGCTGGAAAAACGATTCGGCAAGGAAGTCGGCACAGACGTACGTAACGGCCTTGTCGGCGACTCACTCGGCGAAGCCATCGAAGACGCTGAACTCAAAACCCTCGGCGAGCCGGAACTGAAAATCGACGATATCGTCATACCCGAACAGGGCGACCTTGAATATTCATTTGAAGTCGAAGTTGAGCCGGAGGTCGAAATGCCGGAACTCGACGGAATTGAACTCAAGAAGGAAACTGAAACCGTCGATGAGGCAAAAATCGACGATTATATTGAAAACATCCGCCAGGGCCAGGCCCGCTACACCGAAGCCGCAGAAAGCGAACCGGCACAGGAAGGCGACAGCATCGTAGCCTCGGCAAAGATTACCGGCGACGGAATCGAATTTGAAAATCCGCGGGTTATGCTCCGCGTCGCGCCGAGTTACGTAGAGGGCATCGCCCTGCCGGAGGCGGCGAATGACCTGCTCGGCAAAAAAACCGGCGACGTGGTGACCATTAAAACCACCGTTCCGGAAAGTCACGCGAAAGAAGACTGGCAGAACAAGGAAGTATCCATCGAACTGACGGTCAATAAGGTATCGCACCGCCATGTGCCGGAACTCAATGAAGAATTTGCAAAGCAGATGGGTTTCGACAGCATCGCTGAATTGAAGAAATACGTCGGCGAACGGCTGGAAGCCAACCTTGAATCGCAGACGCAGCAGAAACTTCGTCAGCAGGTCTGTGATTATCTGCTTGAAAAGACGTCTTTCGAAATGCCCGAAGGCCTTCTCAAGCGGCAGACCGCCTATACGCTTCAACGGCAGGTGATAAACCTCATGCAGATGGGTGTGCCGCAGGAAAAAGTTCTCGAACGCAAGGCTGAGATGGAATCCTCCGCACGGGAAGAAGCACACAAGTCACTGCGGCTGAGCTTCATACTCGGCAAAGTGGCGGAAAAGAACAAAACCGAAGTCAACGAAAGCGAAATCAATTCTCGCGTCGCGCAGATAGCCATGCAGTATGGCCGTCGTCCTGAACGCATGCGTCAGGAACTCGCAGCCGATGGCTCACTTGGCCAGGTCGCACAGGCACTGCTGGAAGAAAAAGTCATCGACAGCATTCTGGAAACCGCCAAGATAGAAGAAGTGGCTGCCGCGAAAGCGGAAAAGAAACCGGCTGCGAAGAAAGCCGCAAAAAAGACCGCAAAAAAGGCTGAGAAAAAAGACGCTGAATAATTATTTCCCCTTCCGGAATTACAGGCAATAAAAAAGAGGCTGGGCATAAAACCCGACCTCTTTTTTTATTGCGTTTTCTGAAAATAGAGCAGTTCTCCAAAAATTTTTTTGAAACAACTCGATTTATTTTTTATTTTTCAGATATTCGTCGATATTTTTTGCAGCATTTTTGCCGTCGCCCATAGCCAGAATGACCGTCGCGCCGCCGCGGACGATATCGCCGCCGGCAAAGACGCCATCAACCGACGTCATGCCGCTTTCGTTCACTTCGATATTGCCCCACTTATTAAGCTTCAGCTCAGGGCAGGCTGCCGTCAACAGCGGGTTGGCTCTTACGCCGATGGCTACCACCACGACGTCTGTTTCCAGTTCGAATTCACTGCCCTGAATCGGGACCGGCCGTCGACGGCCGGAGGCATCCGGCGAACCAAGTTCCATGCGTTGCATGCGTACCGCTCTTACCCAGCCTTTATCATTGCCGAGTATTTCGAGCGGCGCGACGAGGAAATCAAACGTTATGCCTTCCTCTTCGGCGTGATGCACTTCTTCGATTCGAGCCGGCATTTCCGCCTGACTGCGTCGATAGGCCAATATCGCGGGGTCTGCGCCGAGCCGCCTGGCCGTCCGGACTGCATCCATCGCCGTATTGCCGCCGCCGAATACCACCGCCTTCGTGCCGCGAACTATCGGCGTGCGACTGCCGCGCTTGTATGCGCCCATCAGGTTGACGCGGGTGAGATATTCATTGGCTGAATAGACGCCCTTGAGGTTTTCTCCAGGAACGTTCAGGAACATCGGCAGGCCTGCGCCGTTGGCGATGAAGCATGCGTCGAATTCCTTCATTATCTGGTTAAGCGTGACCGTTTTGCCCACGATTACGTTGTACTCGAACTTAACGCCCAGTTCGCCGAGGTTTTTCACTTCGCGGTCGACGATATCCTTCGGCAGACGGAACTGCGGAATGCCGTACCTCAATACGCCGCCGGAAGCGTGCAGTGCTTCAAAAACCGTGACGTCATGGCCGATTCTCGCAAGTTCGCCGGCTGCCGTCAGGCCGCCAGGGCCGCTGCCGACCACGCAGACTTTCCAGCCGGTCTTCTTTGCCGGCGGAGTCGGCCTGGCGGAATGAGCCGCAGCCCAGTCGGCTACAAAACGCTCCAGCCAGCCGATTGCAACGGCATCGCCTTTAAGGCCTCTGACGCATTTGGACTCGCACTGTTTTTCCTGCGGGCAGACGCGGCCGGTCGTGCAGGGCAGGGCGTTGTCGGCCAAAAGTATCTCAGCCGCGCCGGCAAAATCGCGCTTCGCCAGCTTTGAAAGAAAATCGGGTATCCGGACCGAAACCGGACAACCCTCTACGCATGGCCGGTTTTTGCACTCCAGACAACGATTGGCTTCACGGACGGCAGCCTCTTCCAGCAGGCCGAGGTTCACTTCATCGAAATTGTGCACGCGTTGCGAGGCAGGCTGTTCCCGCATACTGGTACGTGGAATAGCCATCCGTTCTTTTGGGGTAAGTCCGTTTTCGCTCATTTGCCGGCCTCCTTGCGAAGTTGTTCTATTTTCGCGTCCAACCGGCAGAAATGTTCATCTCGATATGTGCTCTGACGGCTTGAAAGTTCCTTGAAATCCACCTTGTGGGCGTCAAATTCAGGCCCGTCGACGCAAGCGAACTTGATTTCGCCGCCGACGGTAACACGACAGCCGCCGCACATGCCCGTGCCGTCAACCATTATCGGGTTAAGCGACACGAAAGTCGGAATGCCGTAAGGCCTCGTCTGCTCCGAGACGGCAGCCATCATCGGCACAGGCCCGACGGCAAAGATGGCGTGCGGCCGACGGCTTTCATCGGCTATCAGTTCGCCAAGAACGGTTGTCACAAAACCTTTAGTACCCATCGACCCGTCTTCCGTGGCAATGAGGACTTCTTTGCTGAATCTGGCAAGCTCGTCTTTGAGAATGACCAGCGAGGCGTTGCGGGCGCCTATGATTGTAGTCACCTCGTTGCCGAGTTTGGCTGCTCCGGCGGCAAGCGGGTAAAGCACCGCCGTCCCGACGCCGCCGCCGACGCAGGCGACGCGACCCCACTTTTCAAGATGGGTCGGCCGGCCAAGAGGGCCTGCGACGTCACGCAGAGATTCGCCCTGCGGCGTATCACATATCTCACGAGTGCCCTGGCCGACAGCCTGGACGATTATGGTTATCGTGCCGGCTTGAGCGTCGGCGTCGGCGATGGTGAGCGGTATCCGCTCTGCCTCGGTACTGGAACGTATAATAACGAACTGCCCAGGCTTGCGGGCAGATGCTATTCGTGGGGCTTTGAGTACCAGCCGATGTAAATTATCGGCAAGCACTTCATTCTTGATTACTTCGAACATCGTTAAAATTTTTCTCCTTCTCACAGCCGGCGGCTGGAAATATCAGATTACAATTTTTCAGGCAATTCATTAAATCTCTACGGGTTAGAGCATATTCATCAGGCGTTCGCCTGTCCGCCTAACGGCGGATACTTTCATCTAAGGTTTTAAAACCGTAGAATTACGAAGGACATATTAAAAAGAATGCGATTCTCAATTTCAGGCATTTATTACGCGAGGCTGGTTTGCGGTTTGAAAGCAAGGCCTACCGCCCATGCGACGACAAAAGTTATAATCACGCCGGCTACTCCTGCCACGGCGGTCGAGAGCATTTCGTTAGACACGAAATTCACGGAGTAGTCCGACATCGGGGCGACGAACGCAGGCGCGGCATGTTTCACGAACGCCAGCCTGTCAGCCACCCATTCCAAGCCGTCCGGATAACCGCACGCGAAAGGCCCCAGCAGACCGCCGACCACGATGGCCGTAACAAGCGGCATCGCAACACTGCGTCGCGAAGACGCCGACGTCGGCACTGGTGCGAACGCCCATACTATCGCCATTGTCAGTATCGCTTCGCCGATGCCTATAATGGCGTGCACGTTGAACATGGCCGGAAAGGCTGCGCCAGCCTTCGATGCGCCGTCAATAACGAGCATGGCACTTACGAACGAACTCGCCAGCACAACCGACAGCCACGATGCGACAGCTAACGCCGCCATGCCGCGTCTGGAACGGATGGCCGCACCCATCGAAAGCAGTTCGAACAGCCCGCCGCCGAGGCCTGCACCTATTATCGCCATGCTCATGATATTTACGCCCATAACGGACAAGCCGCCGTCGGCAAAAAGCAGCGACTGGATGACTATCACCAGCGTCATGGCCAACACGCCCATCGGCATACCCAGCAGAGCCGCCGCAACTACCCCGCCAAGAAGATGTCCCGAAGTTCCGCCGCTTACGGGAAAGTTGACCATCTGAGCCGCAAATATCAAAGACGTGACGGCTGCAAACCGGCCGGCTGACGCCTGAACCTTGCGACGAAACGCCAGCCAGGCTGCCCCCAATACGCCAACCGTACTGAAAAACGCCGTAACAGGACATACATTTCCATGAAGCATCGAGTCAGGCACATGCATTTTGTTTCTCCTTAAAAAAACGCAATAACCGTAACTGTAAAGTTTAATTCAATATGCGGCGAAAATCCAAGAGGAAATCACAAATCCTGAAAAAGACAATCGGTAGCCGACTTTTCCGTAAAAAAATCATCTGCTACCAGCCGCCGCATGCCAAATAGTCATTTATGCGGACGTGCACAAAATTTCATTTTCCGTATCCGTCCGGATGCGAGCTGTGCCATTTCCAGGCGTGTTCGACTATCGTTTCAATGTGCGGGAATTTTGGTTTCCAGTTCAGTTGCGATACAGCCTTACAGCTGGAGGCGACCAATCTGTCAGGGTCGCCAGGCCGTCGCTGGGCATTTTGGGCAGCTATGGGTTTACCCGTCACCCTGCGGCAGGTTTCTATCACTTCGTTAACCGAAAAACCTTCGCCGTTGCCGAGGTTGAATATCCTGACTTGCCCCTGTTCCACGGCATCAACGGCTAACACGTGGGCGTCGGCAAGGTCGCAGACGTGGATGTAATCGCGTATGCATGTGCCGTCCGGCGTATCGTAATCGTCGCCGAAAATAAGGATTTTTTCGCGTTTGCCCGATGCAACCTGCAGAATTAGCGGCAAGAGATGCGTCTCAGGGGAGTGATCTTCGCCGATTTGGCCGGATGGATGTGCGCCGGCAACGTTGAAATATCGCAATGCGACAAACCCCATGCCGTACGCCCTGGCGTATGCCTGCATCATGTATTCCACGCATAATTTGCTGGCGCCGTAGGGGTTTATCGGGGCAAGACGGTCGGTTTCGAGTATCGGCGTGCGTTCAGGAGTGCCATATACGGCTGCCGTCGATGAAAATACCAGCCTGTTCACGCCGCAGTCCCGCATGGCGTTGAGCAGCGTAAAGCCGGCTAACGTGTTGTTTTCGAAATATTTTTTGGGCTTTTCGACGGATTCGCCGGCTTCGATGAACGCCGCGAGATTGATGACCGCTTCTATTTCAAATTTTTTAAAAGTGTCCCGCAAGGCGGCTGAGTCGCATACGTCGCCCACGACAAGTTCCATGCCGTCGACAGCCTGCCGGTGGCCCTTGCTCAGATTGTCGTAAACCACGCACCGATGGCCAGCCAGTTGAAGAGCCCTGACCACGTGCGAGCCTATATAGCCGGCTCCGCCTGTCAGCAAAACATTCATTTAAAACGCACTCCCGTTAAAAAAAACTCTCAAAAAAACGCCGACGAATTATAAACGCCGTCGCAATGAAATGCAAAAAAAAGCAAAACCGAAAATGCTCGCATGAAGGATATCAAAATATCATCACAAAGAACACGGGTATTATGTTGACAGAAAGTCTGCAATTTCTATAATTACAATGACATTATGGACTTTTGTTATGTCCTCAGGCTGTAAGCGTGCGTTTTGTCGACGCACAAGGACCCCGAATCCGGCATGCCGTCAGGCCGTTTAGCAGGAGTATTAATATGTTGCCTAAAAAAGTTCTGATTGCCCTGTGTGTATTGTTTATGGTTACGCTCGTATTTTACGGCTCGGCAATATGTCAGGCCGACACTTCTGACAACTCCGCATCTCTCGAAAACATCCTGCTGGCGGCAAAGGACAAAGGCGGGGATGAATTTTCCGAATTTGAAGACCTGGAAGAAAAAGGCGAAAAATCCACAGAAAAAACCGACGAAACAGCAGTTGAAAAAACAGAAACTGTAGTGGAAGTCAAAGAAACCGAACTGGACAAGCAGTGGCAGGATATGCTTTATTATATCACCGTCGCCCGTCCTGAATATGCCAAAGCCTACGCCAACGCAATACTCAAAAATGCCGACGCCTCGCCTAAAAACATCTATATGCTCTCGGTCAAATATTCCGACTCGATAAAAACGCTGCAATTAGGCGAAGGCCTCGGCAGCATGAAGGAACTCGTCGAAAAACTGCTGAAAACCATAGAAACCGGCTACGGCGACTGGCGAACCAACGCGGAGCAGATAGAAGAGTCCATTTCGAAACTCCAGGGCACGCAGCGCGCATTCAAGATTGCCACCGCCCGCCTTGCCGAAAGCGGCGAATACGCAGTGCCGCTGCTTATCGTAAAACTTCAGAGCAGTGAAACGTCCAAACTGGTTATTGAGCGAATCATTGCCATCCTGCCGCAGATGGGCAAATCAGCCGTCAGGCCGTTATCGGCGGCATTGCAGTCAAATGACCTCAAACTGGTGGAAATCATCGCAGACGCACTCGGCCAGATGCAGTATCCGGCGGCATTGCCGCGGCTTTGCGAAGCATATGCACGAAACGACGTAAAAGAAAATAAAAACGTTCTGCGAGCCGTCAAAGGTGCAATATTAGCCTGCTCAGGAGGCGACAGCAGCCTGCTGGACATGAACCCGGGCAGGGTTTTTCTAAAAGTAGCCGACATGTACTACTCAAAATCGTCCAGCCTGCTGCCCGACTCAAAAAAAGATGCCGCACTGGTGTGGTCGATGAAAAAACAGGGAACGGCAGAGGCACTTACTGCCGAACCTGTGCCGGCTGTTATATTCTGCGACGTTTACGCCATGCGTTATGCGCGGCTGGCGTTGAAATATGACAGAACACTCAGCCAGGCGATACCGCTGTGGCTGTCGGCTGCAATACGCAGACAGCTTGAACTGCCGGCTGGTGCGAAAGACCCGTTGTGGGCTCAAAACGCACCAAAAGCGGAATTTTACGCATTAGCCAGCAGCCCGCGATATCTGCAGGATGTATTAGCAAAAGCACTGGACGACAACAATACAGGAATTGCCAAAGTCGTAATTTCCGCAATGAATCGCAATACCGGCACGGACAGCCTTATAATGCCGGTGGCAGGCGGCAAAATGCCGCTAGTGGCGGCAATGAATAGCGACGATAAGGACGTACGCTATCTGGCCGCGGAAACGCTGGCTCTTGCACAGCCGAAAAAATCCTTTACCGGCCAGTCCAGCGTAGTCGAAATACTCAAAGAAGCACTGAAGGAAAAAGGCGAATGGTCAATTCGTGCAGCGGCTGCATTCCAGGCTATCGGCGGCGGAACGACATGTTTCGACCTGACCGGTTGCGTGGAGTCGCTCAAGGCTGCGTTAGCCGGCGGCAGTGCGGAACTCCAGAAGGCAATCGTAAATGCGCTAGCCGTCATGAACGATTCGCAGGCTCAACAGACAATAGTCGACTTCGCACTAACCGGCAAGACTGAAGAAGAATCACGTATAGCAGCCTTCAACGCAGCTACGCGTTCCGTGCGGGCATTCGGAAATCAGACATCATCACAGCAGGCGAAAAATCTGGCTGCTATGTTGATAATGGTGGAAGGTTCGCAAAATCTTCGTCAGTCGGCAGCCCAGCTCCTCGGAGCGCTTAACCTGAAGAGTTCGCAAATGTCCAATCTCATACTCAGTACGGAAAAACTCGACTGAGTAAAACTATTGGATAAGCAGTCTTTTAAGAGCGTCTAACAAAATGAGATGTCGCACCGAGGCGTAGTTGGTTGATTGGCTGGCAAGGAAGGCGAAGCAGATAGCCTTATAGGGCTTGCGATGCAGCCTGACGCCGCCAGACATTCAACCAACAAGCCGAATGCAATATCATTTTGTTAGACGCTCTAAATGTCTTTGTTCCAGACGGTTTGACAAATCCGTGCATGGCACACAAAACATTGTGTTGTGTTAATGCCCGTTCATTTAGAGCAGACGTACAGTGGCATGAAAATTTCGCAGCAAGCTTAAAATGATTTTTTCAAAAAAACTGCCCATGTCATTTATTTGCCGATTTTGATTTGTAGTATTTTTTATCCAAGCCGAATTTTTTCATTTTGTCATACAACGCCCGCGGATTAAGGCCTGCGATGCCGGCGGCTTCGCCGATGCGGCCCTGCGTCTTCTGCAGAATGTTCGCTATGTAAGCCTGCTCGACTTTGGCGACAAGCGGGTCCCGCACTTCACGCAACGTCTTGCCGACCCAGTTATCCGGACAGAAATTGCCGTCTTCGGCAATCAGGTTCACGTGGTCGTTGAGCTGCTGGATGGATAGCGGCAGATCCACCAGCGTTATCGTGTCGCTCTCGCAGAGCAGGATGGCACGTTCGAGCACGTTTATCAATTCGCGAACATTGCCCGGCCAGTCGTATTTCGACAGTACGTCGACTGCTTCATCGGAGATATAGCGTACCTCGCGGGCTATTCTGGTTCGCAGAAATTCCAGGTTGGATCTGACAAGTTCCGGAATATCCTCCTGCCGCTCGCGCAGCGGCGGAATGGTCAGCGGCACGACGCTAAGCCGAAAAAACAAATCCTGCCGGAACGTATTTTTCTCTATTTCACGGTTAAGATCCTTATTCGATGCCGCGATTACCCGGATATCCACGGCAAAGGTGTTTTCGCCGCCGATGCGACGGATTTCGTAATCCTGGAGCACGCGCAGCAGTTTCGATTGCAGGTGCAGTGGCATTTCGCCGATTTCGTCCAGGAAAATTGTTCCGCCGTGCGCCAGTTCAAAAGCGCCCTTTCTTGCGCGCGTTGCGCCGGTAAACGCACCCTGTTCGTGGCCGAAGAGTTCGCTCTCCAGCAACGACTCCGGCAGAGCGGCGCAGTTGACAGCTATGAACGCGCCTTGCGAACGGGGGCCTTCGGAGTGAATCGCCCGCGCAAGACGCTCCTTGCCCACGCCCGTCTCGCCCAATATCAGCAGCGATGAGCTGCAATTAACGATGCGTTTGACGGTCTGCATGAAAAGCTGCATCGACGGGCTTTTGGAAATGAAATCGGAAAGCTGGGGCTTGTCCAGCGGCATATCGAGCTGATGAATGCCGCGAGACGCGAGCTGTCTGCGGGCTTCCAGCGAGGCTTCGATAGCCTGAACGAGATAATCATCACTAAGGCCGTCGTACAGAACCGTATCACAACCGTGGCCCAGCAGAAATGCCTGCGTCTGCGGCGAATCGTGCGGCGTAAGCACGACGGTAGTCGGAGATTCGGGCAAATCGTTGAGCATCGCGATGCTGCTTTCGATAGGTTCTGGCAGAATGTCCTGCGAAAGTATGACTACGTCGCCGCTCTGGTTGAGCAGCTTCGGCCACATCTTGCCGGACGACTGTATGGTGGATATGGCCATGTCGGGGGCTTCAAGCTGGTCAGCCAGCATTTTACGCTGATGCTTGTTGGTAACGGCTAACGTTATCCTGATTATCATTTCCGATATCCTTAATTTGACATTCATCATTACCGGCATGACGAAAGTTTGCAAGACAAAATCGGTAGTAAACGTCAAAAAATAATCGGTAACAAAATACCGAAAACGGTAAAATCAGCAGCCACCTGCAGGAATGACATACGAATTTTTTAAAAAAATTTTGAAAAAGCTGAAAATAATTAAAGAAAGTATAGCCGCCTGACGATAACTCCCATCAAACATGCTGCGACGTATGCCGACACAGGAATGTCGATATTACTGGGGAAAATGATGATTTTGAAATTTGCGGCTACATTTTGCGAAAACGATGACGAGATTTATTGAGCCGGCATCACGGCTGAGACAGCATGGAAATTTTTTTCTCAAGCCAAAAATTTTTCGGAAGTGAAAATATGGCATGCATATTGTTATAGCATGTTTCACATAAAGACATATCAGCGTGCGTTCGCTGGTTCTAACAAGATGTTTTCATGTTGCCCATAACGGAATAAAAATTTTAAACAGGCGGGCCAAACAGCAAATGCTGGAAATAGACATCGTAAGAGATACAACACGGTGCAGGGAATTGTGGGAAGAATTTGTCGCAAACGCCAGAATATGGGACTTGTGGCAGATTCGTTCTTGTTTTGGGGAGAAATTCGGGCATCCGCTATACTTTGTGGTTGCCAGGCGAAAAGGTGAGATGTGCGGCTTTCTTCCGCTGGTATGGCTGGATCGCGAACAGCGGTTCGTCTTTTATCCTGGCGAAACGTGGAAAGGCCGCACATGGCTGGAGCATAACCAGCTGATTGTGGATTCGCCCTGGACGCTCGATGCCATGCTCGAAGCAGTGCCCGGCCCACTGGAATTGCGATATTGTCTCAATGCCGTAAATACCGGCGGTCACGGCACTCTGCCTGACGAAACGAACTATTATCTCCACACGGCGGATTATGGCTATAAGTTTGAGAATTATATCGGCAGTTTTTCGTCCAAATCCCGTCGTCGGCTGCTGGCGGTCGAGGATGAGTTTGACGGCAGAGGCATGACATGGCGCATGGACGAGTATAACGACATAAACCTTATGCTGGATATGAATATTGATTCTTTCGGCACGGAATCGTATTTCAGCTGTGACGATTTCCGCAATGGTTTTTTGGACCTTGTCGATTCGTGCAGACGTCAGGGCTGGCTGCGAATAACGACTGCCCTGGTCGGCGGCAAGCCGGCTGCCGTGGATGTTGGAATAGTGTTCAATACCATCTATACCGTCATGGCCGGCGGGACTTCGCCGGAATTTCCCGGCATTGCAAAAGTCATCAATATGCGGCACATCATGAATTCCTTTGAAAACCGTTTTGCCGAACTGGATTTCATGTGCGGCGATTTCGGCTGGAAAGAGCGGTATCATCTTTCACAGCGGCCGATGTATCGTCTCAACGCCAACAGTGTCACGCTGGCTGAGGCGGAGGAAAGCTGCAGTTATGTCAGCTGACGGCCGAATACTCGTCGTCGGCACAACACCTGATTACATAGACTGGCTGGCTGGGCATTATCCTGGCCGAGCCGTTTTCGTGACTGAAAGTTCTTTGCGCAAATCGTCCGAATTTCCCGCGCCAGCCGCAGATTCGGAAGTCCTCTTCAGTCAGCCAGACGTGGAAACTGTCGCACGCCTGCTCGACGCACACAGTCGTCGCTATTCACAACATTGGTCGGGAATAACCTGTTTCGACTGCGAATCGCTGGAATTGGCGGCTGAGTTGGCGGAGATGTTTAAACTGCCGTTCGCTCCAAAACACGCCGTCGTATCATGCCGCAACAAGCGCAGCACCCGCTGCCGGTGGGATTCCGACGGCGTCCGTACGCCGCAATCTTCCCTGGTGAGCGACGTAGACAGCCTGATGAGATTTTTCGCAACAATCGCCGGCCCTGTCGTCATAAAACCTCTGACAGCCAGCGGCAGCGAACTGGTCTTCGTCTGCCGAACCGACGACGACTGCCGCCGCAATTTCAACACACTCATGACACAGATGCACACCCGCGGGGCGAATCGCCTTTTCGAAAATCGCTCAGCCGCCGTAGCTGAAGAATTCGTGGAAGGCCCCGAATACAGTTGCGATTTCTACATATCTGACGGCAAGGCGAAAATATTGCGAATCGCAAAAAAATATCTGTACGACGGCCAATGGCCCGGCATTATCAAGGCGTATGAGATTCCAGGAACTCTGCCGGCCGGGATGAACATGGCCAGACTGGCTGGCAGCCTCGAGCGCGCGGCGGACAGCCTGGGAATCGCAAATACGATAATAATGACCGACTTCATCGTCAATCGTAATGAAGCGTGCTTTCTTGAGATGACCCCCCGCCCCGGCGGAGACTGTCTGCCGCAGATGTATCGCAATTCAGGCGGCCGTGACATGCTGGGCCTTGCCGTGGAATATGCGGCAAACGGCAAACTGCCGGCTATCGACCCGCAGAATGGCATGAGAAGAGTGGCAGGCCTGCGGCTTTTCGCGCATCGCGGCGGCGTGTTGCAAGATATTGCGTTTGACAAACTCGCCGGCTTGCCGATACTGGAAACCTGCACGATCGGCCCTGTCGGCCGCCGCATAGTCATGCCGCCGGACGATTACGATTCGTGGAAACTCGGCAATGTGATTTTCGCACCTTGCGATTCTCTGCCGGTTGAAAA
>CAZIAZ010000006.1:0-71565 GCA_964536835.1 uncultured Planctomycetaceae bacterium
TAGAGCATATTAAACTTGACTTTGCGCTTGTTGCTGTTTGCGGCGTCGGCTGGCTGCGTCAGGCTGCATCGGAAACCATATAAGGTTGCCTGCTTCGCCTTCCTTGCCAGCCTCGTCCTCAACGACGCAACAAGGCGCAATTTCAAATTTAACATGCTCTAAAATATTCATGAAAAATACAATGCGGCGTTCAAAAACATAGCCGTTCCAGAAATCATTTTCCAACGCAGAACTGTGAAAAAATTTTCCCAAAAATATCTTCGGTGACAATTTCACCGCTTATACTGCCGAGTTCCGCCAGCGTCTGTCGCAATTCGACGGCTACCAATTCGGCTGCATCAGCCAGGCCGACGCAGCCGAGCAGAATATCCGCCGCCCTGCCGGCTGCCTCAGCCGCCGACACCAACGCACGTCGCTGGTCTCCGTGCAGACACAACCCTTCTCCGCCACGCAAAGTCGCCAAATCGAGCGTATGCGTTATGGCGGCTTTGAGCTCGTCAAGGCCCGCACCTGAAATCGTCGAAGTGCGAATTACGGCGGCAAAATCCTTGTCATCGCAGGCGAAGATTTCGTCGGCAATATCCGACTTGTTATAGACGCAAACAACCTCAGCCGCCGGATTAAATTCCCGAACATCGGCGAATAACCTGCGGTTTTCCTCCGTAAATCCGCAAGTCGCATTGATAACGAACAGCATGAGGTCAGCCTGGGCTACGGCGTTTCTGGCGGCTGTTCCGGCGTGGTCGCACAATGCGTCGCCGGTACGGCCAAAGCCGGCAACGTCTATCATATCGACAACCGACCCGCACGGCAGTGCAATCTGCTCACGGAGTACATCGCGCGTCGTGCCTGCGAGGTCGGATATGATAGCCCTCTCTCGTCCGCAAAGCGCATTGAGCAGGGAACTTTTCCCTACGTTCGGCTGGCCGACGATGACCACCTGCGGACAGTTCGTAAGTTCAGGCATATCGCCGGCATTCGCCGCAAGTTCCCGCATGCCGTCAGAGCATTTTCGCAAATCGTCAGCCACCCTGCCCGGCTCAGCCAGCGAAATATCCTCCTCCGCCAAATCTATCGACGCTTCCACAAGTGCAAGGGACTCAGCCGCGGCATCTGCAAACCGGCGACAGATTTTGAACAGCCGGCCGCCCAGCATGGCAAGAGACGCTCTCAGATGAGCCTCGTCGCCGGCGGCTATCACGTCAGCCACCGCCTGTGCCTGCGACAAGTCTATCCGTCCGCTCAAAAACGCCCTGGCGGTAAATTCGCCGGCAGACGCAGCTCTCGCACCGCCAGCTAACAACGCCTCCATAACCGCCGCCGGACACGCCAGCCCGCCAGGAATGTGAAATTCAACGATATCCTGCCTGGTATAGCTCGCCGGCTTACGAAAAACGTAAATCCGGCAGGGAAACTGGACGTAGCCCGACAACTTTATAACGCCGTCCACAAAAGTAAAGCCAGCCTGTTCTTCCAGATTCCACTGTTTATCTGAATGAAAAAATATGCGGCCGGCAAGTTTCAACGCTCCAGGGCCGCTTATGCGCACGATGTTCCGCTCAGCCGTGCCGGCAGCGGAAGAAAGCGCAACAATAATATCATTCATCTCAAACATGCGGGAATTATATCTTTTTCTACTCCATAATTCAAAAATTCAAAAACTGACCGCTTCCAAATAGAACCTATTTCAAAAGTTTCCCGCCGACAACCACACGGTTAAATAATAAAAAACCTCACGGCCAAACCCCCTTTACATTCCGGCAGCGTATCTGTATAATACGTCACTCGGAACTGAACTCTGGATGGATGCCTCAGTGCAGTGTCTTTTGGATTTTCCATATTTTTTGCAGGATATTCCCATGCCCACTAGTAACTTGGATGCCGACATAGTGCAGATGCAGGAACGTTTTCTCGACGAACTTTCCGCCACAGCCACGGAAAACAACCGTGTCAATCCGGAAAATTACGATAAATTCGAGGTCAAACGCGGTCTGCGCAATGCCAACGGTTCAGGAGTGCTTGCCGGGCTGACAGTCGTAGGTGACGTGCACGGATACATATTTGACGAAGGCGACCGCGTACCGCGGCCTGGCCGGCTGCGCTACCGCGGCATAGACGTCGCGGCAATGACGGCGGGCTTCAGGAAAGACGACCGGTTCGGATACGAAGAGACGGCGTATCTTCTGCTGTTCGCAATGTTGCCCACCAGCGAGCAGCTCGAACGATTCAATAAGATGCTCGGCGCATGCCGTAAACTTCCGGAAAATTTCACAGAGGACATGATACTCAGCGCCCCAAGTCCGGACATAATGAACAAGCTCGCACGCTGCACGCTGGCGAGCTATTCGTACGACAGGAATCCGGATGACAATTCCATCCGCAACGTACTGCGTCAGTCGATGGAACTTATATCGCGGTTTCCAACGATGATGGCTTATGCCTATCAGGCAAAGAGACATTATTACGACAGCAAAAGCCTCTTCATTCACATGCCCAAGGAAGAACTATCGACGGCGGAAAACATTCTGCGGCTGATACGTCCGACTGCTGAATACACCATGTCTGAGGCAAAACTGCTCGATATAATGCTGGTACTTCACGCAGAACACGGCGGCGGCAATAATTCGTCGTTCACCGCCCGCGTAATAACCTCAGCCGACACGGACACCTATTCCGCCATCGCAGGCGCCGTAGGAGCGTTGAAAGGCTCAAAGCATGGCGGAGCGAACAATCGGGTCATGGGAATGATGACTGACCTCAAGGCTCACGTAAACGACTGGACGAACGAAGGCCAGCTGCGCGATTATCTCCTCAAAATACTCAACAAGGAAGCATATGACCACAGCGGCCTGATTTACGGCCTCGGCCACGCTATATACACACTAAGCGACCCGCGGGCTGTCATACTTAAGGCTCAGGCGGAAGAGCTCGCCACGGAAAAAGGACGCATGGACGAATTCAATCTTTACAAAACGGTCGAACAGTTGGCCATCGACACTTTCTGCGAGTTCAAGAAGACGGCCAGAACCATAAGCGTAAATGTCGATTTTTACAGTGGTTTTGTATACGACATGCTCGGCATTCCGCCGGAACTTTATACGCCGCTATTCGCTACGAGTCGCATCGCCGGCTGGTGCGCGCATCGCATAGAGGAAATCGTATCCGGCGGAAGGATATACCGGCCAGCCTTTAAATGCGTCATGCCGCCAATAAAGTACGTCCCGCTGGACAAACGCGTAAAAGGCCAAAAACCAGTCGCAGAATAAACGGCTAGAACCCCAATGCTAGAGCATAATACTCCAGTTGCGGTCATAATATAAGTTTCAAGAAACAAGAAAACAACTTACAAGTAACGTCAAAGAAACAAGTTTCAAGTTTTTTACGAATAACCCATATCTGATGAAACTTAGAGGTTGTTCTCAATTATCCTGCGGACGCAAAAGCAGTTTTCAAAAGTCTTTTTTTCGAAAACTGCTCTAATTGCTAGAGCATTGAAAGATTGAGAGTTCATATTTTTGCGCCAGTGGGTTTGTTCGTGGCAAGGAAGGAAAATGAGGCATACTTGGCAGTATTCTGAAGTTTTTCTGACGCAGCCACGGACAAAGCAAACCAGCAAAAAAGGAACTCTCAAGATTGAACTGCTCTAATTTGACTCTTTAATCCCGTTACATCCCGCCGCCTTCGGCAGGACTATGCGAAACATCGTTCCTTCGTTCTGCGTGCTGGTGACGGAGATTACTCCGCCGAGGATTTTGACCATTTTTTCGACTATCGACAAGCCTACTCCTGTACCTGGTATGTCGCGTTTTGCGGGCGTCTTTTCACGCCACAACGGTTTGAAAATCTTTGAAATGTTTTCAGGCGCAATCCCCAAACCGTCGTCGCCGACTTCGAGAAGCACACTATTATCTTCCGGCTTGACAGTAAGCGAAACTTTCCCTTCCGGACGATTGTATTTCACCGCATTGCAAAGCAGATTCGATATTATCATTGAAAGTTCGCCAGGCGTGGCGGCAACTTCAGCCGGCGATACGTCGAAAGAGATTTTAACGCGCGATTTGTCAGCCGTTTCCTGAATCTGCTCGACGCAGTCCAGCGCAACTTTCGCCACATCGGTTCGCAGAGTTTCATCCCTGGAACGATCCGCACAATCCAGAGCGACAAGGTCGTCAATGACATGTCGCATCTGTTCAAGTCTCGCCGTACAGCGGTCGAGTATGACCTGTAAGTCCTGCGGATTGAAATCATCCGCCCGGGACTTTTTTTTAAGTATGTAGAGATACCCCTCTATAACGGACAGCGGCGATTTGAGTTCATGGGCCATCATGTGTGCCAGCCCTATGTTCAAATCGCCGCCGTTTTTTTCAAAATTATCGTTCATTGAATCACCGGTCAACGGAAATTGTCAAACCTCTATTACGCTACGGCTGGCGTTTCGCAGCCAGCCTGCGTCAAGACATATGTTCCAATATGCCGCCCTGCATGGTTAAGCCGTAATAAATATTCCAGCTTCACCACGAAAGCAGTCTTTGAAACAGGTTTCCAGTATTCCAGCAATTCAAGTCGTCCGCAAGTTTTTTTACAAAAAAAATCCTGCAGCCGCCTTCTGCAATACCCTGCCCGTTACCGACGCAGACGCTCTATTTCCCGCAAAAGCTGCTCTTCGCGGAAAGGCTTGTCGAGTATAACGTCAGCCTTTATCCACTTGCGTTCTTCAGCCGTTATGGCGTCGAATACTATGCCGGTTTTGCTGGCAACGCTCGTGGCAATGATGACGGGCATATCGGGATTGTGCTTTTTAATCTGGTAGCACAGGGCAAAGCCGCTGTCTTCCTCTTCCATCATTATGTCCACAATTGCCATGTCGAAAGTTTCTTCCGCAAGAAGGCGGCCGGCTTCCGCGCTGCTATCAGCGGTTATAACGTCGATTCCGTTATCGCCGAGCTGCATCTTCATCTGTGCCAGGAAGTCCGGGTCGTCGTCTATCACCAAAATCCTGCACGGCAATTTTATCTTAAAATCTATCATGTTAAAAAATCTCCAAAATCCTCTATGCGGGCTGTTTCACAGGCACGCATGCGGGGGTTGCGGTTAACACACTGTATCACATGACCTCGTCGCGCACATGGTAATGCGTGTGGAGGAGGTGGTGCGACTTTTCGCCAAGCGGCTTGCCCAGGAAATCTTCGTAAAGTTTCGCCACGGACTTGTTCTTGTGCGAGACTCTGACGGGTTCGTCCTTGTCTATACGATAGAGGGCTTTCATTCGCTGCTGGACGGAATCCAGGTTCGTGCCGTACGGCTGGCCGCCGCCGTTGATACAGCCGCCAGGGCAGGTCATCACTTCGATGAAATGCAGGTCTTTGCGGCCGGCCTTGATTTCTTCGAGCAGTTTGCGTGCGTTCGCCAAGCCGCTGACAACGGCTACGTTGACTTTTGTGCCGTCGATATCGATGCTTGCTTCTTTCACGCCGTCAAGGCCTCGCACCGCCTCAACCTTAAGTTCTTCGAGTTCCCTGCCGGTTACGAGGAAGTACGCACTGCGGATGGCTGCTTCCATTACGCCGCCGGACGCGCCGAAAAGTTTGCCGGCTGTGGTACGTTCGCCGAACGGATTGTCCGCCACTTCCGGCTGAAGTTTGTTGAAGTCGATATGCCGCATGCGTATCAGCCGCGCCAGTTCACGAGTGGTTAGAACTGCGTCGATATCAAATATGCCTTCGCGACCCATTTCCATGCGACGGGCTTCAAACTTCTTGGCGGTGCAGGGCATGACCGAAACGCTGAAAATATTTTTCGGGTCGATGCCTTCCTTGTCGGCATAGTACGATTTGATGATTGCGCCGAGCATCTGCTGCGGACTCTTGCAGGTCGAAAGATTGCCGATGAATTCGGGATAAAAAGTTTCGACGAATTTTATCCAGCCCGGCGAGCAGCTGGTGAACATCGGCAGCGTGCCGCCGGCGGTCAGCCGTTTGACGAATTCCGAGCCTTCCTCCATTATCGTGAGGTCGGCAGAAAAGCTGGTATCGAACACCCTGGAAAATCCCAGTTTGCGGAACGCTGCCGTCATCAGGCCCATAACGTCAGTGCCGGCCTTGCAGCCGAACTCTTCGCCAAGCGTGACCGACACCGCCGGCGCGTGCTGTACTATGACGACCTTTTCCGGGTCAGCCAGCGCTTCGGAGACTTTCTTCAGGTCGCTATGCTCGCGCAGAGCGCCAGTCGGACAGACCTGGATGCATTGGCCGCAGTTGATGCAGGTGGAGCAGTTCATGCCCTGATTGAAGGCAGTGCCCACAATCGCCTTGCTGCCGCGATTGATGAAATCTATCGCGGATACGCCCTGAACCTCTTCGCACATCCTCACGCATTTGCCGCAGAGAATGCACTTTTCGGGGTCGCGTACAATGCTCGGACTGGAAATGTCCTGCGGGAAGACGCTCTTTTCGCCCTGGAAACGACGTTCACGAACGCCGAGCTCGCTGGCGAGGCTCTGCAACTGGCATGTGCCGTTGCGGACACAAAACAGGCAGTCGTCCGGATGGTCAGCCAGCAGCAGTTCTATTATGGTTTTGCGTGCACGGATGGCTCGCGGCGAATGGGTCTGGATTTTCATGCCGTTGCCGACCGGAAAGGCACAGCTCGGCACAAGGCCTCTGGCGCCCTCGACCTCAACTACGCACATGCGGCATGCGCCGGTAGGCGTAAGGCCGTCC
Source organism: uncultured Planctomycetaceae bacterium (assembly GCA_964536835.1). Classification (GTDB taxonomy): domain Bacteria; phylum Planctomycetota; class Phycisphaerae; order SM23-33; family SM23-33; genus DAONFI01. The sequence goes on from CAZIAZ010000006.1 coordinate 6,720, forward strand.
ATGTAGCACAGCGTCGGAACGTTGATGCCTTCGCGGCGAAGCACTTTCAATATGGTTTCGCCCTCGTGGGCCTCAACCGTTTTGCCGTTTATTTCCATTGTTATCATGTTTTATACGTCCTGTTTTCGGGTTACTCTTTTACAACTGCGCCGAAACGACACGTCGTAAGGCACGCGCCGCAGCCGATACATTTATCTGGCACTATGTAGTGCGGGCTCTTCGCAGCGCCCATGATGGCGTTCGCCGGACATTTGCGGGCACAGGCAGTACAGCCGACGCATTTTGATGCGTCGATACTGTATTTCACCAGTTCCTTACACGCGCCGGCAGGACAACGTCGTTCAAACACATGCGCCTCGTATTCGTTACGGAAGAACCGCAACGTGGAAAGAATCGGATTCGGAGCCGTCTGGCCCAACCCGCAAAGGCTGGTATCCTTGATGGTATTCGCCAAGCGTTCGAGATACATGACGCTCTGGAAACGCAAAAGTGCTCCGTGCGGTTTCTGTGCCTCGCTGGCCCGGCCCGACGTGATGCGTTTCAGCGTTTCAAGCATCCGGCGAGTGCCTTCGCGGCACGGTATGCATTTGCCGCAGCTTTCACGTTGAATGAAATCCATGAAAAACTTGGCGACGTCCACCATGCAGGTGTCCTCATCCATCACGACAAGGCCGCCGCTGCCCATCATCGCACCGACGGTTTTCAGAGATTCGTAATCTATCTCGATATCCAGGTGCTGTTCAGGTATGCAGCCGCCTGAGGGGCCGCCTATCTGGACGGCTTTGTACTTCTTGCCGTTGGCTATGCCGCCGCCGATGTCGAAAATGACCTTGCGCAGCGGCGTACCCATCGCCACTTCAACAAGGCCGGTAAGGCTAATCTTGCCTGACAGCGCGAAAACCTTCGTGCCCTTCGAGCCGGCTGTGCCGAGCGAAGAAAACCACTGATAACCGTTAGCCATTATCAGCGGCAGATTAGCCAGCGTTTCGACGTTGTTTATAATCGTCGGCTTGCCGAAAAGGCCGCTCACCGCAGGGAACGGCGGCCGCGGCCGCGGCATTCCACGCTTGCCCTCGACACTGTGTATGAGGGCCGTCTCTTCGCCGCAGACGAACGCGCCTGCGCCTTTCTTTATGATTATCTCCAGGTCGAAACCGCTATCCATAATGTTGCGGCCAAGCAGGCCGTAACTCTTCGCCTGGTCTATAGCCTGAATCAGACGCTCGATAGCCAGCGGATATTCGGCACGGATGTAAACGTAGGCTTTCGTGGCACCGATGGCATACGCCGCAATCGCCATGCCTTCGAGCAGCCGATGCGCGTCGCCTTCGATGACGGCACGATCCATAAACGCCCCTGGGTCGCCTTCGTCAGCGTTGCAGATGAGGTACTTCTGCTCAGCCGTCTGAGCGCGGGCGAATTTCCACTTCTTGCCCGTCGGGAATCCGCCGCCGCCACGCCCTCGCAAGCCGGACTTTTCAATTTCGTCACAAACCTCATCCGGCGTCCTGTTCGTAAGAGTGCGGGCCATCGCGGAGTATCCGCCCAGTGCGATGTATTCCTCTATGCTCGTGGGGTCAATAATGCCGCAGTTCTTCAACACCCATCGCGTCTGCGGGGCAAAGAACGGATGTTCGTCGAGATACGGCTTGCCGGCCCATTCCTGGCGGCTTGGCTGGCGATGCTGGCCGAAAACGAGGTCAGCCGGCATTTCAGCCTTGCCGAAAAACGCATCAAGTATGCTGTCAACCTTGTCGGAGGTGACTTTCTGGAAGCACATGCGCTGCCGGCCTGGCAATTGCACATCCAGCATCGGCTCGACGGCACAGAGGCCTATGCAGCCGACTTCCACTATCTCGGCGTCAACTTTTTTGTCGGCAAGATATTTTTTGGTGGCGGCGATGGTCCCAGCCGCACCGGCTCCAAGGCCGCATGTGCCGGCACCGATGTATATGACCGCCTTTTCATCGCGGCTTTTTGACATCGTGTCGATTTTCTTCTGGAGTTTTTCCCGCAGCTCCGGCGCAAAATGGCTGATAGGCCCATCAGCCCAGAGCTTCACGAGTTCGACTTCATTACTGCTTTTTATCTCAGCCATTTGCTTTCTCCACATCTTTGGCGCGATATTCGTTCAACACCTTCACTACTGATTCCGGCGTAAGTTTGGCGTGAAAATTGCCGTTCACATTTATGACCGGCGCCAGGCCGCAGGCTCCGATGCAGGCTACGACTTCAAGGCTGAAACTTCCGTCGCGGGCGGTTTGGCCGGCTTCTATGCCGAGTGCGCGCTTGACGGCTTCCAGTATATTCGCCGAGCCTTTGACGTGGCAGGCTGTGCCGCGGCAGACCTGAACGTGATAACGGCCGCGGGGCTGAAACCGGAACTGGTTATAAAAAGTGGCTACGCCGTAAATCTTGCTCGTCGGCAGATTCAATTGTCGGCCTATCGCCGTGACAGCCTCGCGGGACAAATATCCCTGGGCATCCTGTACGTCCTGCAGCAGCGGTATGAGTTTATCCCGTCCTGCGCCGGAGTATTTTTCCAAAATATCCTCTATTTTCACAGCCATCTTAAAATTTTCCTTGCTTCGTCAATTTTCGGCTATCCTCAGCCGCCCAACGCAGGCAGCGTCATTTTTTTAATTGCGTAAAATAAATCACCCGCTCAAGCGCAGTCATGATGTCAACGTGTTCAACGTACGCCGGCGGATTTATCTTCAGATGAACGGGTGCAAAATTCAGAAAACCTCTTATCCCCATCTCGATGAGCATGTCCGCGACAGCCTGCGCTCCGGACGCCGGCACAGCAAGCATGGCTACCCTGATGTCTTCGCTGTCGATTACTTCCTTGAGCTTGTCCATCGTGTAGCAGCGACAGCCGGAAATGACCCGGCCGGTAACGGCTTCATCGCGGTCGAATGCCGCCGCAATCACCAGATTGCTCTGACGATCCTGAAAATAACTCAGTACCGCCCTGCCGAGATGGCCGATGCCGACCAATAATACCTTGCGTATCTCAGAACCTACGAGTATCTCATCCAGCGCTTCGAGAAGTTTTTCGATATTGTATCCCCGCGTCGGCGTACCCTCGGTTTTGAGCACCATCATATCCCTGCGTACCTGTGCCGGCGTACAGCCGGCCAGGACGGCTAACTGATGCGAAAACACGCTCCGCTGGCCGTCTTCCCGCAGATTCGCAAGAATGCGACGATATAAACTCAATCGACCTATGACTCTTTCCGATACCATTTTTTTAAATTTTTAAAACTTTTTAAAATTTTTTAGACTTTTTTAGACTTTTTATATTTTTACACTTTTGAACCATATTTAAAAAAATCGAAAAATCTACTGCACTCTACCGCACTATTTCGCATCATTCAGCCACACGAATTGCAAAACATCAGAATAGTTCACAAAAATCTTTTCTTTCGAAAACCATTCTAAAATTCAGAGCATGGCGTATATTTTTTTATCAATTTCGGTCAAAATCAGCTATAAAAACCATTTCAATAAAAAACCGGTGTAGTGCCTTCACCTTAAAATCAAGCCTACAAGCCGGTATAAATCGTTGCGTTTTTCACAATATCTGTGAAAAACGCAACATTGTGAATTATTTCACAGGTAGTATTATAACTTATCATTACCCATATAGTCAAATATTTTTATCCGTGATTTTTTTCACGGCGCGGCAGGTGCGGTTTTCACGCGCGGGATATGTTTTTCAATAACATTCACTCCGACACTACGAGGTTTGAATGTGTAGATATATGTTCCTGACTCAGGAAGTTTCAGGCGAACAAAGGGCTGCCCGTCGGCATCACAGCCGATGAAATATTCTCCAGCCTTCGAATAATTGTCCAACGCCCAATTTAACAGCGAATCCGGCAGATAATTTTCCTTATCCTGACTGACGGCGAGTTTTAATCGGCCGTCGTTTGCATCTTTGACAAACGTTTCAAAATTTATGGGCTGATACCCTTTGGTAAAATTTCTGCCGATAAAGCTGATAAATATCCGCGCACACGCAATGCTGTCGAGTTCAGCCGTTTCTTCAGCCTTCGTCAACCACCAATTTTTATATTCAGCCTCGATTGTCTCGACATTCTCCGCAAAGCAGCTTTTCCAAGCTTCGTCAGCCTTCGTGCCGCGGGCAAGCTGACATAAAAACTTTTCAAAATTCTCGCGATATTTTCCATCATCGGCATGCATGAAAAAATGCACTATCGACCACGCCTGGCAGTAGTTAAGGTTCGCTTCCGACCTGAGGCCGTTTTTCCATTCCTCGTCGGAAATCGTCATAAACTTTTTCATCGGGGCGAAAGCGTTTTTTAGAAGAGCGTTTCTGACAATCGCAAGCTGATTAGCCGACACGAAACCTTCCAGCAATTCATCGCCCGTCCATTTTGCATAATTGAAATATTCCGCCAGTCCTTCGTTCAGCCATAGCGGTATCTGTGGAAAAGCGTTCATGGCGAACTGGTGAAAACCTTCGTGTTGCATGACTTCAAAAACGCTGCCGTTCAGCCACGCCATCAGCCAGACTTTCGGATTGCGTTTGCCCATGCGAGTCCATATATAACATCCGCGTGTATTGGGAAATCCGCCGGCGGCATAATAATCATTAACGTCGGCAAACAGATACACGTTACATCGGCCTGGCATGGGGCGGTAAAGTTTCACGGCAAGCCGCCGGAAACTGCGATAATTACACTCCAGCCGGATGCGTGCAATCATGGAATCGCAAATATCCCAATCCGTATAAATCACATAATGAGTGGTTTTGAACGGGCGGAATTTGACGGGCAGGGTTTTCCTGGTCGGCTCGGTAAAATTCTCGGCGACAGCCGCATCAAATAAAACAACCAGTAATATAACTGCCTTTAAAAAACGCATAGCCATAATTTCAGGAAGTAACCGGCACGCCGCAGACGCGCCACGACATCTTTATTTCTTCTCAGCCGCCTCATGCACTATGTCAGCCAGAACGGTGTTCGCCACAAACAGCCGCTCTCGCGGAATCATGAGTTTTTCTCCGTTCATCGCCAGCCCGCCGGATGCAAGATGCGTGGAAATGCTGTACGGAAAAGCGTCTTCAAAACTCATGCCGAACCTGTATCCGAAATTCGTCAGCCGCATGCCCTCGCGCATGCGCAGACGAAGCATGAGAGTCTCAGCCATGGTCATGTTCATATTGAGCGTCTCGGTTTCACCAGGCGAAGGAATGCTATCGTCAAGCATCGCGCTTATCCAGCGTCGCACGTCGCGTATGTTAGTCCGTCGCGTGGTAAAACTGTCGTGAATGAAACTGCTGGCGGCGGACGGGCCTATCCCTATATACGGGTAATTGAACCAATACACGAGGTTATGCCTGCAACGCAGGCCCGGCCGCGCAAAATTGGAAATTTCGTAATGTTCAAAACCTGCGTTTATTAGCGTATATATGGCGGTGTTGTACATTCTGAGCTGTTCTTCGTCTTCAATTTCCTGCAGTTCGCCGTTGGAGAGCTGCGTGTGAAATTCCGTGCCGTTTTCATAGCTCAGGGCATAGCAACTGATATGTTCCGGCGAAAGCCGTACAGCCTGCCGCAGGCTTTCCCGCCATTTTTTGAGGCTCTGGCCGGGCAGTGCGAATATCAGGTCGAGATTTATATTATCAAAACCGGCATCACGAAGCATTTTGAACGAATCGAAAATTTCCCGACGCGTATGTATTCGGCCAATGCCGGCAAGCTCATCGTCGTGAAACGACTGTGCTCCAAGCGACACGCGATTTATGTTCATGAACCGGCAGAGGCCTATTTTTTCGTTGTCAAGCGTGCCGGGATTGGCCTCTATGGTATATTCCGTGCCAGGGCCGACGAATTTTTTAAGATTGCCCAAAAGACGTCGCAAATGCGGCATCGACAACGAGGTAGGAGTGCCGCCGCCAACATATATCGTAGCCAGCGGCCGAGACAGCATGCCCGTATAAAGCTGCAACTCCCTCTCAAGAGCCTCCACGTAACGGCCGACAAGTTCATCATCCACCGACACGGAGTAGAAGTCGCAATATTTGCACTTGCGCACGCAAAACGGGACATGAATATAAAGTGAGTCAGCTTTTTTTAACATTGTTCAGTACCTGCTGGGGGGTCTGTGCAGCCTGCCGGTTTTTTCCGGCAAGAAAATCGTTCAGAAAACTTGCGGCAGCGACGGCATCCTGTCTGGCCTTGCGTTTTTTCCTGGTCATCGTGCCAGCCAACGTCATATCCGCATCAAAACTGCTCAGCCGTTCATCCCACATTCTCACGTCCAATCCGCCGACACAGAGTTTTTGGGCGAACTCCAACGTTTTCATAGCTGCCGGCCCGGCGGTATCGTCCATATTCAAAGCCAACCCTACAATCACGACGCGACAGTCATATTCCTCGCAGACATCGGATATTTTGCGTACCAGCGACTCGTCGTCGCCACCCTGCAACACGCATAGCGGCGTGGCAAAACCGTCGGCGGAGTCGCCGACAGCCAGGCCCACCCGCTTATGGCCGTAATCAACTCCAAGGTATCGGGGCATTTTTAAAGAAATCTCGGATCGTGGTCGCGTTCGATTGCGTCTACAAGTTCCTTGAGACGCTGACTGTCGCTGCGGCGGCATACGAGCGTGGCATTGCCCGACTGCACTACTATGCAGTCGTCCATGCCGAGCATGGCGATAATGTGGGACTCGTCCTCGGAAACGATGATGTTGTTAAAACTGTCCATAACCACGTGATGTGCCGCCAGTATGGTATTGCCCTTGTCGTCCTGGTCGAGCACGTTTTCCAGCGCCGGCCATGAACCGAGGTCTATCCATTCGCAATTAAGCTCAGTCATCAGCACGCCCTGCGTCTTTTCCATGACCGCATAATCGATGCTTATTTTCTGCAGTTCAGGGTACACTTTATCGAGAATCGGCCCGACATCCTCCGACTTCCGGACAGCCCTGGTAACCGCGTCGAATTTTGCCGCCGAAGCCGGCAGAAATTCCCGAAGAGCCGCCTGTATGGCTGAAACCTTCCAGACGAACATTCCGCTATTCCAGAAATATCGGCCGGACTCGACGTATTTGCGGGCGGTGGGATGATCGGGCTTTTCCCTGAAACTTTCCACCTTATGCACGCCTGGCGCTACGGTATCGCCGCACTCAATGTAACCAAGGCCGGTGTGCGGCCAATTTGGACGTATGCCGAAAGTAACAAGTGAATCGGGATTTTTTTCAGCTGTCTTCATGGCGAGTTCGACGGCTTCGATAAAGCAGCTTTCCGGCCGGATGATATGGTCGGCTGTGAAAATGGCCATCGTGGCATGCGGGTCTCTGCCTTCGATAATGGCGGCAGCCAGGGCTACGGCGTTGGCGGTATCACGGCCTGAGGGCTCGCCGATTATGTTCTCAGCCGGCAATTTATCAATGGCGGCACACACCTTGTCGGCATAATCGCGATTGGTGATTATAAAAATTTTTTCAGGCTCAAAAAGTCCCAAAAGACGCTCCACCGCAATCTCAAGCAGACTTTTGCCCTCCACCATCGGTATCAGCTGTTTGGGTCTGTTCGTTCTGGAACAGGGCCATAATCGTTTGCCGGAACCGCCCGCCATTATTATTGCATACCGCATTGTGCCGTCTCCTCTAAACAATCTATAGTTATTTTATCACTTTGCGACGCGTTAATCCAACGGATTCCAGCCCGGCGGCAGCGGGGACTGACATTGCGTCAATGGTTTGAAATTCTTTCAATGATTTTTTCGACGATTATTTTTCTGGCCGGCCTTTTAAGTCCGCCGGCAGCTTTTTGCATATTAGCAAGCCCATCGCCGTCAGCCAGCATCTCCGCGACGATTCCGCCGATATCGGAAAATTTTTCCGCCACTCTCGCAGCGCCGCATTCAGCCAGATATTTCGCATTCTGCGCTTCCTGGCCTGGAACAGGAGGCATGAATACCGCCGGCAGCGATTTTGCGATACATTCGGCACAAATCATGCCGCCAGACTTTGTCACCATAAGGCTGGCCGCGTCCATCAAATCGCTCACCCTGTCGGTAAAACCCATCGGCACTACCCTGCCGTCACGCGATTCAGCCATGCTGCCGAGCCTGGCCAGCAGTTTTTTGTTCCGCCCTGCAAGCACCACCACGCATGCATTCGGACATATCGACGCTATTCCGCGGGCTATCGCCGGCACCGGCCCGCACGTAAACACCGTTCCGCCGGACAGCAATACCACCGGCCGGCCGGCCGGCAGACGAAGTTCCCGTCGCAAATCATCGCCGTCACTGCGGGACGTGTCGAACGCCATGCGCACCGGCATGCCGCTGACGGTGATTTTCCCCTGCGGAACATTCCACTTTTCAATCAGGCGGTTCGCACTCTGCGGCTGTTGAACGAACCAGCGGTCAATGCCTTCCGAATACCACCAGCGATGCGCCTGAATGTCGGTCACGACGATAAACTGATTGTCATACCCGAGCCGCGCGAGAATCGGCGGCGCCAAAAAATGCGTATTGACGATGATATCGGGTTTATAATCGAAAACCGCCCGCACCAGCCGGCTAGCAGCAGCCGATTCAAAAGCTATGCGGATTTTTTCACTGATGTTGCGATGCGGCAAATCCGGCATGTCGTTAAGCCGGAATCCCACGCCGTACAAAAACGGCAGACGTGATACCGCCAAAGAATATCCCCCGCTGTAATACCATCTGAACCAGGCCGGCACATATGACATTACGTCAATAGTCATGGAATCGCAACCCGCCTCGGCAAGGCCTTCGGAGATGCTGCGAGCCGCCTGATTGTGACCGCTGCCCACGGAAGCGGTTATCAGCAAAACCTTCCTGTCACTAAAACCCATACCCGCCCTCCATGATGACCGGTCCGGTTTCAAAGCGTAGATATCACCTGCCGTGCAAAAATCATGTCTTCGCGGCGAGTGACTTTTATGTTTCTCAAATCCCCGTGAACCACACTCACCGGATAGCCGGCCTGCTCGACAAGCGCGCAATCGTCAGTCGCCTCAGCCGGATTTTCGTATACCTTCATGATGATTTCGCGGGCAAAAACCTGCGGGGTCTGAGCCTCGAAAAGATTGGCATATTCATCGCGGGGCAGAGTCTGCGTGACGATTCCGCGGCCGTCAGTGCGTTTGACAGTTCCGTGAATCGGCACAGCCAGCAATGCCGCGCCGCACATGGAGGCTTGCGAAAAGACGGCATCTATCCAGCTCTGAGCGATGCACGGCCTTGCTGCATCGTGAATAGCCACCAATTCAGCCTCGTCGCTCACGGCATCAAGGGCGTTTTTCACCGACTGCGTGCGGGTAGAACCGCCGGCTACGAGCTTGACGCCCAGCTTCTCCAGCCGCCAGCCGTAATGCTGAGCGACATATTCCATATCATCCATCGAACAGACGAATATCACTTCAAGAACGTCGGGCCGTTTTATAAATGCTTCGATGGTTCGAAGAAACAGCGGCATATCGCCGAGGAGTTCGAATATCTTGTTCATGCTCCCGCCGAAACGAAGGCCTCTGCCGGCTCCGGGGATTATTACCGATACTTTTGCCATGACATCTATGTAACATCTGGCCGGCTAAAAGTCAACTGCCCTTCCGTCCTGATATACGAATGAGCCAAAAAGAAACTTGTATAAACCGCAGGCAGCCGATAGAATCCAGCCGTGCAGGCTGGTATTGGTCGGATTTAAAAATCAGGAGGCGCCTCCGTACAGTTCAGGCATACGGGTCTTTCGGCCATATGCGTATGTGCAGCAACGTCAATTCATCATGAATAAGATATGGAACATATACGACGGCAGGGTTCTCGTCCGGCAGACGCCGTGGAGCATAAGAATAGGCGTGCCGGCAGTGCTGTTGACGCTGTTCTGCACCGGCACTTGCGTGACTTATTTTTACATCCATCCCGACACCACCGTAACCGAATCCATTTATATGACCGTCATCACCATCGCCACGCTCGGTTCTCGCGATGCGGGCCGCGGCGGCGAGTGGTGGACAATCATAACGATACTGGGCGGCCTTACGCTGATTACCATTCTGGGCGCACAGATAACCGCATTCATCGTCGAGAACAGAATGCTGGGCATTATCGGGAGACAGAAAGTGAAGAAGAAAATCGAAGCACTCGAAGGCCATGTGGCAGTATGCGGATTTGGCCGTACCGGCCAGCAGGTAGCCATGCAGCTGCGGGATTCCGGCAAAACAATTCTCGTCGTCGAAAACGACCCGCAACGCGTCAGCGTCGCCCTGTCCTGCGATTTCCTGGTCATACAGGGCGATGCGCAGGAAGAGGAAATAATCGCACAGATGCGACTGCCGCTGGCATCGACCCTGGTGACATGCCTGGCTAACGACGCGGCGAATCTCTTTCTGACGCTTTCGGCAAGACAGGAAAACCACGAATTGTTCATAATCGCACGCGTAATGCAGGAAAGTTCCATGAGCAAACTCCGGCGGGCAGGAGCGAATCGCGTAATATGTCCGCAGCTCGTGGGCTCAAACAGAATCGTGGATCTCGTATTGCGGCCGGAGATGGTGGATTTTCTGGAAATGACTCATAGCGGCGTAGACCTGGAAATGGACAGGTACGAAATAACGCCTCAAAGCCCGCTCGCCGACAAAACGCTGGCTGAAATCGCACTTCCGCATCACGTCGGGGCACAGGTCGTTGCCGTACGGCACAAAAACGGCCATATAAACTATCATCCCACGCACGATTTGAAATTAATCGTCGGCGATGTGATAATACTCGTCGGAAAAGAAGGCATAAACAGGGCGATGGAACAATTCAAAATGTAAGCCGGCCTTTATTTCCCGGATTCACAAAAAACTATTTACGGATTTTGCAGACTTTCTGGCCGGAAAATGTCTTGCCTGAAAAATAGTCTGTGAATTCCACCCTGACGGTAAGCTCGCCGCCTTTAAAAGTCTTCGGCAGCGGCAGAATGAATGAATAATGATTCGTGAACATGCCGCCAGCCCAGGATTTGACAGCCTCTCCAGGTGTGTAATTGAACGTGCCTAGCAGTTTGTCGGCCGGTTTTGCGGCTGCCAGGTTGAATAACTCGATTTTGACCGTACCGGCGGTTTTGACCGGATCGCCGGCGGAATCTTCCGGCGTGAACATCACTTTGACGGCATCGTGGCCGGGTTTTCCGTCCCTGTCCACACCGCCGGTATAACTGCTGATTCTCATGCGGGTGATTTTGACGAATTCGTCGGGCCGTTTATCGCCTATCTTTTTCAGCGTGTCCACCTGAGTCTGCAACTCTTTTTCGTTAGCCTGCAATTTTTGTATCTCGTCAGCCTGGAGAGCATTCTTGCGTTCCAGTTCCGCCTGACGAAACTGCATCTCCCGCTCATGCTTGAGCATGGGATCTTCGCAGCCGGCCATCGCAAGCAGACAGCAGAACAGCCCTAAAAACGCAATTTGTACATTACGCTTCATTTTCGTTTTTCTTCGTCTCCGGCATACGGTCGAGCACTTTGTCTATCATGCCGTATTCCACGGCTTCGATGGCATCGAGCCACTTGTTGCGGTCGCAGTCGTGCTCTATCGTCTCGATATTCTTGCCGGTCGCATCAGCCAGAAATTCGTAAAGTTTGTTGCGGATTCGCAACAATTCCTGAGCCTCTATATCCAGGTCGGTCGCCGGCCCTTCCAGCACGCCCGACAGCAGCGGCTGATGCAGCATTACGCGGGAATTCGGCAGCGAAAAGCGTTTGCCCTTCGTGCCGGCAGCCAGCAGAACCGCACCCATCGAGGCTGCCATTCCTATGCAATACGTAGCCACATCGCAGCGGACGAACTGCATCGTATCGAGCATGGCCATGCCGGCTGAGATGCTGCCGCCCGGCGAGTTGATATAAATGTGGATATCGCTGTGCGGGTCTTCATTGGACAGGAACAGCAGCTGCGCGACAACCAGGTTAGCCAGGTTGTCGTCGACCGGCCCGCCGATAAAGACTATCCTGTCCTTGAGCAGGCGGCTGAAGATGTCGTAGCTGCGTTCGCCGCGGCCCGTCTGTTCGACGACTATAGGTACCAGATGGTTTGAAGCCATAATCATTTATCCTTTTTGTTCTGCGAGTGGCTTTCGATGATTTCGTCAACCAGGCCGAACTCGACAGCCTCCGCCGGCGTAAGAAATCTGTCCCGCTCCGTAGCCTGCCGGACTGTCTCAACGTCCTTGCCGGTGTGTCGGGACAGAATTTCGTTAAGCAGTTTCTTGGCTTTGAGGATTTCCTCCGCCTGGATTTTTACGTCCGACACCTGGCCGGTCACGCCGCCGTAAGGCTGATGTATCATTACCTTGCTGTGCGGCAGTGCGAAACGTTTGCCTTTTGTGCCGCTGGCTAATATCAGAGCAGCTCCGCTGGCAGCCTGCCCTACGCAATACGTAGCCACCGGACAGGTCAGAAACTGCATCGTGTCGTATATCGCCAGCGTGTCGTCAACCGAACCGCCAGGCGAATTGATATACAGATGTATTTCCCGCGTGGGATTTTTGGACTGCAATTCAAGCATATGCATTATGACTCCGCCGGCTGACTGGGGGCCGATTTCGCCCCAGAGGAAAAGTATGCGCTCCTCGGCCAGCCGTTCTTCGAGAGTCATCTCGCGTCGTTGAACATATTCTCTTGTACTTGCGGCTAAACTGTCGTTCATATGATATCCCTTAAATTCCGTCTCGTATTTTCGTCATTCCGCGGCGTAAGCCTCGCCGTGCGTCAAAGCAGGATGACATTATACACGAACCGCTCAATGATTGAAATGGCGAGCGCCGGTGAAAATCATGGCAAGTCCGAGCTTGTCGGCGTAATCGATGACGTCCTGGTCCTTCTTTGCGCCGCCCGGCTCGATGACAGCAGTAGCGCCGGCATCCCTGGCCCAGTCGAGCGAGTCAGGAAACGGGAAAAACGCATCACTGGCCAGAACGCAGCCGTTCATGTCGACTGCATTGCCGCCGCCGTAACCTTTAGCTATCTGGCCGGCAAGAAAGGCTGAATTTACGCGAGACATCTGGCCGGCACCGGCGCCGAGCAGCGTCCTGTCCTTAGCCAGAACTATGGCGTTGCTCTTGACGTGTTTGCAGACCAGCCAGGCGAATTTGAGGTCATCCATTTCGCGGTCGGACGGCTGACGCTTAGTGACGACTTTCCAGTCGTCGAGGTTCAGCCCCAACAGGTCGCGTTCCTGCACCAGCATGCCGCCGACGCAATATTTGAGGAATTTTTCCTTATTGCGTCTGCCGTCAAATTCGCCGACCTCCAACATGCGGACGTTCGGCCCCCAACCCTGGCGATTACGAATAATTTCTGCCGCACCAGGTTCAAAACTCGGAGCGATTACTATTTCGGCGAAAAAACCGCCTGCGCCGGCGGCTTTGCCCCAGCGCTGGTATGACTCGGTTATCGCCGTGGCAAGTTCACAAGTCACAGGCCTGTTTACAGCGACGATGCCGCCCATTGCGGCGTTGACGTCACCGAAGTAGGCTTTGCGATAAGCTTCAACGAGGTCGTCGTCCATTGCACAGCCGGCTGGGTTAGCGTGCTTGATAATCGCCACTGCCGGCGACGTGAATTCCTTGACCAGCTCCAAAGCTCCGTTGGCATCAAAATAGTTGTTGTAGCTTATAGCCTTGCCGCCAAGAATCTTCGCACGGCCCATGCAAGGCTCTTTTTCGGCTTCGCCGGAAACGTAAAACGCAGCCTTCTGATGCGGATTTTCGCCATAACGCAGTTCGGAAGATTTTCTGAACGACACGCTGAACCGGTCGGGAAATTCCTGGCCGAGCTGTTCCGCAAGGTAACCGCTTATGGCACTGTCGTACGCACACGTAAGCGAAAACGCCTGCAACGCGAATTTTTGGCGTAAATCAAATGAAACTTCTCCGCCGTTCTGCTTCATCTGGCCAAGCAGTTCCTCGTATTGCGACGGGTCGGTCACGACGGTGACGTATCTGTGATTTTTAGCTGCCGCGCGAACCATCGTCGGCCCGCCGATGTCAATCATTTCGACAGCGTCAGCCAGCGTGCAGCCGGGTTTGGCGACGGCTTTTTCAAACGGATACAGCGACACGCATACAAGGTCGAGCGGCTCAATGCCGTATTTTTTCATGTCCGCCTGATGCGACGGATCATCCCTCAACGCCAGAATTGCGCCGTGAACTTTCGGATGCAGCGTCACTACACGATGGCCCAGCATTTCCGGAAAGCCTGTCCATTCCTGAACGCGGCGTACCTTTATGCCGACAGCCTCCAGCGCCTTGGCTGTGCCGCCTGATGAAATTATCTCAACACCCATATCAACCAGCGCACGGGCAAAATCCTCTATGCCCGTCTTGTCAAAAACGCTTATCAGCGCACGTTTAATCCTGACGTTGCTCATTTTTTATCGTACTCCCTGGGAATAAATCGTAAAAATCAATTGCCAGCCACGTCGCCAACCGTGAGGTCTTCGACATTGTCCGGCGAGATGCAGATAATCTTACCTTCCGCCGTGGCTGCGAAAATGCCGCGATGGGCGGTATTGACGGCAAACTTCGTAAACGGTTTGAGGCTGGCCGTGCCGAGCGACTCGCCGTCGGCTTCGCGGACAACCATCAATTTGCGGGAATTCGTCAGCAGGTAAACCCTGTCGTCGAAATTAGCCAGCACGACAAGGCCCTCCGGTTTCGTCCAGGCAAGTTTGCCGGAATCCATAGAAATCGCAGACAATCCGGAACCTATGGCATACTGGAAAAGCAGATTTTCACCCGCCGCCATCGGCCCGGCAAAACTGCCGTAAATCCGCACCGGCAGCCAGAGCCTCTCGCCCTTCTGAAGCGAAAGGCCATATATGCGTTTGTCGCCGCCAGCCACGAACAGGCCCATGTCATTGACTACGAACGGCGTATTTATCGGCCCCTGAACATCGAATTCCCAGTTTTTCTCTATGTTGTTCTTTACGGTATAGCACAACATCTTGCCCTGCTGAGAGCCGATGAAATAAAGGCCTTCATAAAACACCATCGGCACAGATGAATCCTGTTCGATAATTTTGTTGAATCCGCACACGCCAGCCAGCAAATCTATCTGGCGAACCGCGCCGAACGAGGACATCACTACAGCCTGCCGGCCGTTACAGGCTGCCGCGCCGGCGGCGATGAAGGTCAACGGAATGTCACGAAGAACATTGCCGGTGGCATTGTCCACAAGCATCAGCCTGGTCGTCGAGTTGATTAATATCGCATCATAATTTTTCAAATCTTTGGATACGTCGACATCCTGACGGCCCTGGCCGACGGGTTGGGGCGTAAGCGATATTTTCACGCGGGACGGCTGATACACGGTCTCAACCGCTTCCGTCAGCCGCACTGCCCACTTCGGATTGCCGTTGCTAGCATCCACGGCATATACGCCGTTATACTCGCTCACAAGCACAAGCGTATCGCCGAAACAATAAAAATTGACTACGGAATCATTGTCAGCCATCGGCATATCACGATTCCAGAGGATTCGCAAATCCAGTTTGCCGAGCGACTTGTCAGCGGCATTGCCGGCGGCATCATCAAGGCCGACAGCCTCAGCCTG
This sequence comes from uncultured Planctomycetaceae bacterium, assembly GCA_964536835.1. GTDB lineage: Bacteria > Planctomycetota > Phycisphaerae > SM23-33 > SM23-33 > DAONFI01. The sequence goes on from CAZIAZ010000006.1 coordinate 22,322, forward strand.
CGGCTTTTGCGGCTCACAACCGACAACAAACATCGCAGCCAACAACAATAACGCAAACGACCGAATTTTCCACATTTTCAGCATGGACATCTCCTTGATAAATACGACATTACGGTTTACGCATCATCGGTTCTGAAAAGCGAGATATAATCGGCAAGATCAACAGCCCAGCGGGCTTCGAAATTGCGAAGTTTCTCGATACGGTCCATATCATCCTCGATACGGTCAGCCAGTTTAAAAACGTACGGCTCGCCGGCTAAACGGGCTTTCATGTCGGCGAGCATTTCATTCCAGCTATCCTCGTAAAGCTCGTGGCGGAGTATCACCAGCATTCGCTCTGCCCTGCTCAGCGTATCTACAAAATGCTTCACTCGCTGTCGGGCATATTCACTTTGGCCGGACACTCAAGCACCTCTGTAAAAATTTTATACGAATCTGTCTTAAAAAATTCTTTACAAATTTACGATAAGACTGACGTATTTTCAACCATTTCCCCACATAACATGAAATGAAAGATGGATTTGTCGAGTTATCAACAGCTTTCAACAGGCTGGCAGGCAGATTGCAACTGTTCTCTCAACTTTTTCCGATTAGAGCGGTTATCAAAAATTTTAGCGGATATTAGAGCATGTTAAATTTGAAATTGCGCCTTGTTGCGTCGTTGAGGACGAGGCTGGCAAGGAAGGCGAAGCAGGCAACCTTATATGGTTTCCGATGCAGCCTGACGCAGCCAGCCAACGCCGCAAACAGCAACAAGCGCAAAGTCAAGTTTAATATGCTCTAGCCTTCCGAACGGTAAGGCTGTCAGCCCTACCGCTCAATAATCATTATCGCATAATCAGATTTTTCGTTCCGGTCAAAAAAATACCGTCAGTTTTAGAGGGATTCTCCGGCAGACATACGAAAATTGCCATGGAATCATTCGTATCGCAAGGCTTCTATCGGTTGCATTCTGCCGGCTCGAACGGCGGGTAGCAGCGCGCCGAGAAGGCCGGCGAATATCGCACCTACGAATATCCAGCACGCAGCCGTCCAGTCAACTTTATCCGGAATGAACTCGAACATGAACGTTTCCCGCGACCATACGCGAAAGCCGAACGTACCGTCCACCCAATCCTGAACGGCATTTATATGTCGCACAAAATAGGCGCCGCCTATAATGCCGGCTATCGAGCCGATTACAGCTATAGCCGCGCCGTATCGCAGAAAAAGGCCGGCTACGCCCATGCTGCCTGCGCCTATCGCCTTGAGCAGACCCATCTCCCGCGTCTTTTGCACGACTATCGTATAAAGAATCACGAATATGAGTGCAATGGCGACAAACGACATTATCACCGTTATGATGATGACCAGCGTACGTTGCGACTCTATAGGCGCAACTACATTTACCTGGCGTTGTCGCCACGTCTGAATCATGAGGCCGTTCGGCGCTGGCTGAAGGCCAAACGGTTTGTCGGCATATCGGGCGCTGAAATTTTTCCAGACGTCTTCAATTTTGGCGGCGATAGCTTCCAGCCGCCGTTCGTTCGTATCGCCGCGTACCTTTATGTGTATCTGGCTGCAACGTGCAGGCACGGTCATCTGCCGTGTTTCAGGGTCATGCTCCACATCCATGTTATTCAGTTTCTGAAGCGTCTCGAACGGGATGTAAATCATTTTGGAGTCGATGCTGGAGACGTCGGCTTTGTTGTCGTCGATTATGGTAAACTTGTGCGTATTCGGCGCAAAATCCGTCATGCTGAGATTTTTCCCCAGCGGCAGGACGTAAAGAATAATTCGATGGCCGGGCAGCATGAAGCGTATGGTATCGCCTTTTTCGGTACGGGCGCTGAGGCCCTGAATGCCCTGGCCGAGAATCACACGATACTCAGGCGATTCCATCCGCGTCACTTCGAGCACCTTGTCCAGTTTTTCCTCGATTTCCTCTATCTGCGTTTCGTTGTTTGTTTTTTTACGGGCGACGCCAAGCTGCTGTTCCAGATTTTCGCGAAGTGACTGATACTTGATAGCCTTTTCAATATTGCGTTGGGCGTCGTTTACGAAGGCTTCGCCGTAAACCAGATGTCGCAGGAGCGTGCTCTGTTGCGGCGTTATTTCAATTTTATGCTGCAGGAACGTATAACCGGCCATTGAAGCGTTATCGATGCATTCCTGCCGGATAGCCGGATCTTTTATTTTTTCCAGTTGCGGGTTGAAATCTCGTGCGAGTATGTCACGTATCTGCCGACGGCATTCGTCAAGCTTGATTTGTATTTTTTTGAGGTCAGGATCAAAACTCGGCCGCCGTTCGCCTTTTTGCACAAATAAACCGTTTTCAAAATCTGTGGCATCTGCGCGGCTTGGTTTGTTTAGTTCTTTCGGCAGACGTATGCCGGCTATCTGCACATTCTGCCGGAAATCGGGCGAGTCCTCAACCCTCAGCATGCCGTAGCTGAGGATGAACGGGTCGGCGGCTTGCACTTCCGGCACATTTTTTTCGATTGCGGCGATGAATTCGTCATACCAGCCGATACCGCGTTCGCCGTTGCCTTCGATAACGATATCGCCGAAAAGGCCTTTGGCGGCTTTTTCTATTTTGTCCTGAAAGCCGCTCATAACGCTTACCATGACCAGCATCATGAATGCGCACAGTGCAACGCCGAAAACAGCGCACAGGGCTAATACCTTACTTCGCAGATATCTCAGACATAAGAACAGTTTATACATACTTTTGAGTCCGTTTCCGGCGTCTGCGTACAGTCCGCTGCCGCCATGATTTATTTCCGCCATATTACATAAAACCGCACAGAATTGAAAGAACGCTTATTCATCAGCCTGTCATAAAAATGGTTTTCAGCAAAACACCCAATTTTTCAACAATCTGCATGGTACAAAGCCAAGAGTTTTCGAATTTGTCAAAAACATGCATGATGGTGAGAAATAACTTGACATGAAGACGTTATGGCGATATAAGACTCTTCCTCTTGACAAGTTAATATTCTGGCAGGCCTGATATAGGATTTTTCTGAATATCAGAATATCAATATCAGAGTTCATGCCGATAAGCGAAAAACATCGCGGGGTAGAGCAGTCTGGTAGCTCGTCGGGCTCATAACCCGGAGGTCGTCGGTTCGAATCCGGCCCCCGCTATTACGCTGGTAAACAGCGGACGATAGAAGCTAATAACAACTCGATTACAGGTTGAATCAGCTTCTATTTTTTTAACGTAAGTCGCTATCAATAAACGCTTTTCCTCAATTGTCCCCCGTTCCAGTATTTCAGACATGCAGCCAACGGCTGCCCTAACCCTTGTTTGGATAGTTTCCAATGGCGGCAGCTTGGGCAAGGCGATTGCCTGCAACGCAGATTCAAGCTTTTCCTTGTCGTGTGATAACTCCAAAGCCTGGTCATAAAACCCCAGTGCCTTTGCCGTTGCAGAATCCAGATTGGCAAGATGCTCCCGCAGATGCGCCAGCTTCTGGTCTATCCCCGCAAGCTGCCTTTGAAGCTCATTCCTGGAATCGCCCTGATAGTCGGATAGCCTCTGCAATTCATCACGAACACAGACGGCCAACTGTTTATCGTTACCCAGGACGGCAAGGTCTTTTTTGATATGTTCAAGAATGTGATTTTCAACCTTTGCAGCGGGAACGCTGTAACGCTTGGGGCAAGATTCATGGTCACCCCTGTGATATGTATTGCATACATAATACCGGGTTCTATAGCCTTTGCCGCTTGTCTTGGTATATCCGCTAAGCTTTCCGCCGCAAACACCACAGAACGCCAACCCGGTAAGCAAGAATTCCGAACGAGGTTGAATCGCAGCCACAGCATATGCCTTCTTGGTTGCGCCTCGCATTTTTTGGGCTTTGTCAAAAGTCTCTTCGTCAATCAGAGGTTCCCAGGCGTTGTCCGTAACAATCCAATCTGATTCAGGCCGCATTTCAAAGCCCTGGTCTTCACGCTCTATGCTGTTGCCATCTACAAGCCTATGCCATTTACTTAACGTTCTGCGGTTATAAATGCAACGGCCTAGATATGCCTGGCTTTCAATTATTCCAAGCAAGGTTCCAGAGGTAAACTTCCTACCCCTGGAAGAGCGAAAACCGGCGGCGTTGAGGTCATCACGAATTTTCCGCATCGGAACACCGTTGGCAAAATCGGTAAAAATCTTCACCACGGCACGAACCCTGGCAGATTCAGACGGTACAAGCAAGCATATCTCATGGTCTTGTTTTTTATAGTTCATTCCAGCAGGTACGGTTTCGATTATTTCAAACGTTTCCGGATTAAGAATAACCCTTGAACCGTCACAGACATCTCGGACTATCCGCTTGGGATTGTGTTGGGAATCCATTATCAATCTGTCATAACCCCACGGCGAAGGCCCGCCAGCCCATAAACCTTTTTTCGCACGGTCAACCATGCCTCGCATCGTATCGCGTGAGAGCTTGCGAAGATAATCGCCATTCTGGTAATGCTCGATATAACTCATCAACCCGGAAGCAAAAGTTCTGTTGGCTTCCTGCCCTGTCGAAACGTAAACGATACGCTTGCCGGCATCCATCAACTTCCGCTCAAGCATAATCCCATCGACCGGGTCTTTGGGCCTGGCAAGACGGTTTCTGTCCCACAGAAGTACGGCTTCAGTATCTTGGGAAGTTTGGGAACGCTCAATAAAAGCTTGTAGGCCAGGTCTGTCAAAATCACTTCCAGAAATCGCATCATCGGCAAAAACTTCCGTCAGCTCCCATCCTTTGGAAGAAGCATATTCCCGCAGCTTTTCCCGCTGCTGTTCCAGGCTTAAATCCTGCTTATCCGTAGAGCATCGAATATATCCTAGTGCTTTCATGGCAAACCCCACAATCAAAACGGAATATCTTCAATATGTTGATAATCATCCGTGAACGAATCTTTTTCCTCTCGTACCTCCATTGCGTGAGAGTACTTTTCAGCAGACCGATTATAACGTGAACATTTATCCAATACCAGCCCAAGTAAATTCGCACCTAAAAAACCTTCAAAATCAAGCTCAGGAAAGAACGGCCTCAATACCCTAACAAGTTCTTCAGCCTGTTGTCCAGATAATGGTTTTATTAAATGGTCGGCTGCAAAATAGGACGACATATACCCAAGCATATTCCTGTAAGCACGCTTTTTGTCCGCTGACACCCTACGGGCTGCAATCAAAGGTTTTCCAGCAGGTAAGCCCAGGAATCCGTTTTGCACAGCCTCCCACCAGGGCAGTATCTTTCGACGTGTAGTATGTTTGCCTGGATTGTCCATAACCTTCAACCATTCCTGCGTACAATACGCCCACAGCTTGGCAATATATGCTTTCAAATCAATAAACGTATCAATTCCCAATTCCTTGATTTTTTCGCGCCGCAACTGAAACTCAACACGAATAATCCGCATGCCTTCAGGCACGCCGCCAACAGGAATCCCCCATTCTTCATACATCCAACTTTTTCCACTCTTGATGACTTCCAACGGCTTATCATAGAACCTTGCAGAAATCACACCGCGCCCGATAGAAAACCCGCTGAACAATTTCCCGGAATCGTACCTGGCAATATCCTTGGCGCGGCCTACAAGCTGCTGTTTGATGAACTCGCCCCATTCCGATTCAGGAAGCAGGATATCACAAAACATATCTACACGCGAAACATGAACGCTATGAATTACGGCACCTGCAGAAGATAAAAGATTCTGCAAGCGAGATTCAGCAGCTTTCGACCCCATCGCATGTAACAAAAGGGAATGGAATTCCGCATTAAGGGGTGGCCTTGTCAGAGTATCGCCAGAATCTTCACCAGGATGCACAAATTTTAAAGCGTATTCATCACTTGTCAGCAAATACGCATATCCGCCAGACCCAAACGGTTTGACCATAAACACACCCGCTTCATCTGGAATATTGGTCTGCATCATGATTAAAACGGGCTGTTGCGAGGCTTTGGCTTCTTCTCGGTACTCTTTCAAACTATTCAAAAAATTCATATTTTCCCATGTAAGTTTATAATTCAAATAGAGAGTATCAATACCACTTGAAAGAACGGTATAAGGGGCAAGAGATGATGCATTACCCTTCTCATGTACACTTACAGGGGGGCTGTTAGTCATTTGCCCCCCCTTGGCCTTCAGCCAGAATGTCCCTGGCAATCAAAGAGGCAAGACACCGCCGAACCGTCTCCGCATCCGCAGCCGGGGTTTCCCGCTCAACATGGATTTCCACAAGCTCAAATTCCAGCTTCCGACACGAACCACGAGCGGCCACGGCTCCTCGCCGGGCCGTTCGTCCGCTTCGCGGTTTCGCGTCGAATTGTGCTGGATGAATTTCCATACCAGCCAATCTACGACACGCCGGAAAATACAGCGGGACATCCAATCGACAATTTTTTGTCCCTGGGTGAATATCCTATTTATCTATGATTTGCCCCTTTAAATCCCAAATTTGCCGCAAAAAGAATTTTCAAAAAAATCCTCTCGGCCTTGATTTTCAAGATAGCTTTTCTCGTCATGAAGTAAAGGCACCCCAACCAAAAGAGTATTTTTTCAGGCCGGATAAACGAGATTTGAGGAAATAAAAAATCTTCCTTTTGGCCGGGAATCCCCGCCTTGACTTCCTGACAAAAAAAGCAAAAGAGTTTTCATCAAGGCCGAGAGGGATTACAGGATTGCATAACCGTTTATAGTTTTTGGGATATAGTATTCCCAACCATCGACTGCCCGTTGAAGCCTCTTTTTGAACGCTGCCGGGTCGATATCCGCAAAGTCGCCATCCTGTGCATCATCTTCTCCGGTTGCATCTTTGGCAACTGCGTCATATAAAGCAAGTATCTCCTTGTATTGAAGAGGCTGTAACCAATGCCGCATTGGTTCTGGAACTTGATAACCAGTACGAGATTCAAAGTCATGCAATTTTTCACATGTAAGCTTAGATGTATACAGCACGTTGGCACCAGCCCATATCTTAACCTGCCGCCGCAATTCCTTACTCCCCGGATTTTGTATTGGTTTATCAATTGCCTTAACCAGGTCGCCATAATCACGTCCCTGAATATTTACAGCCGCAGCAATATGTTTCGATATCGCCGAATCCGCCAAAATCCGCTTATCCAATCGCAGTAGCTTTTCAAGGGACTTTTGTTTACCCTTGCGGGCATCCCGATATAGCAACGTGAGATGCATATCGTGTTCAAACCAACAAGGTGTCCATACTAACAGGAAAAACAGCAGTTCTGGAGACATTACCTCATTTGCATCAATACGTTTTGAGCCGCAAGCCGTATCATCAAAATTCAGCATTGAAGCGAAAATTTTCCCGATAGGCCCATCATTGGCTAAAGAGTCAGTATCACAGGTCATTAAATGCTGCATCATCGGCAAATATGGTGCCGCTTGCTCAGGCGACATCTTTCTCATATTCATCAATAACTGTGGTGCATTTTCCGCCAAATTTGTGGCGTCAGTCATATTCTCCCGATTGGCCATAAAAATCAGCTTCGCCATAGCCTGATTGACTCGCCTATGTTTTTTGTACAACTTGACCCATTCCTTAGGCGAGATATTCTGAAAATAAGAAATGCCGGAATTAAAGTCTCGTGATTTGTCAATAAGCCCGACAAATACATTTGCCGACAATACAGCATGTACTGCCGTCTGAACAAATGGCGGCCTATCCTTACACCAATTTTTGACATGAAAATTACCCATACACAGCCTTATAAAACCTCTTGCCAACGAAATCAAGACGCTAACCGCATGTTAGTATAGAAATTATCGCTTTTCCCTGCTTTTCCGTGCATTGGCCCAAACAAAGGCGTTTTTTGCGATTCATTATCACCCTGGCGGATAACGAAGACGCCGGGATTTCCAGAAGACTTTTTGCTCTTAGCTTGATACGAAGGCCGAAAATCTGTATAAAATATCTTACCATGATGGGCGATTCCCCATTAAAAAGGCCCGATACCGGAAAAACTGGGGATTGCGTAAAACCTGTCAACGACAATCAAAGGCCTACAAGCAAGGAGGCGGCCATGCCGCAACTGACAGACCAGGAAAAACAGGAAATTCTCCGTTTTATCGAAGCGAATAAACCTCTTCCGGATAAATACCGCTTCCTGCTCTTTGATGATAAACGCGAAGTGGAACTGGTCTGGAACGGCAAGACCAACGAAATATGCAATATCGTCCTGCCATTCCAGATTATCGAACAGGTGGATGAACCACGCTCCGAAAAAAAGGAAAACAAGGACACGCAGTTGTCTTTTTTCGACGAGAGAGGCCGCCAGCTTAAAGGCTGGACAAATAAACTGATATGGGGCGACAACAAGCTCATTCTTTCTTCTTTGAAAAATGGGCCGCTGAGGGATGAGATTGAAAAACAGGGCGGCCTGAAACTCATTTACATAGACCCGCCGTTTGACGTGGGCGCGGATTTCAGTATGGACATAGAAATCGGCGATGATACTTTCACAAAAAAACCGAACATCCTCGAAGAAATCGCCTACCGCGATACATGGGGTAAAGGGGCCGATTCATTTATATGCATGATTTATGAACGCCTTGTCCTCATGCGAGATTTACTTGCCGATGATGGAAGCATTTATGTCCATTGCGATTGGAGAGTGAGTGGATACCTACGTTTATTGTTAGATGAAGTGTTTGGAAAGTTAAATTTTCAAAATAGTATTATTTGGCAGAAACTTACTTCTGCCAAACCTCAAAGTAAAACCTTCCCCAATATTCATGATTACATTTATTTTTATTCAAAACAAAAAGACAAAAATGTTTTTAATACTCAACTTGTTCCAAAATCTGAAAAATTGCTAAAGACACATTACAGATATACAGATGAAAAAACAGGAAAAAGATATTCGCTTGCAGATTTTACACAGAAAGGGCAAGGCGATGCTAAAATATTTGGCGATAAGCTTCTTGACCCACCTTCTGGCAAGCACTGGATTTGGTCCCAAGAAAGAATTGATGAAGGGTTGAAACAAGGGATTATAGTCTTTTCTGAAAGTGGACTTCCATATGTGAAAAGATTTTATGAAGATACACAAGGGAATGTAGCCGAAGATATTTGGTTAGATATTAATCCATTAAATCCGATGGCAAAGGAACGTATCGATTATCCCACCCAAAAGCCTGAAGCATTACTTGAGCGAATAATCAAGGCATCGTCGAATGAAGGCGATTTGATAGCTGATTTTTTCTGCGGTTCGGGGACAACGGCAGCGGTTGCGGAAAAACTAGGCCGTAAATGGATAGCAACGGATTTGGGCAAATTCGCCATTCACACGACACGCAAGCGGATGATAGGTGTGCAGCGGGAATTGAAGGCTGATGGCAAGAATTATCGCGCATTTGAAATATTGAATTTGGGCAAATATGAACGGCAGCATTATATCGGCGTGAATCCGAATTTGCGGGAGGCGGAGCAGCAGAAGCAGTTGGAACAAAAAGAAGCGGAGTTTCTGGAACTTATTCTGCGGGCATATCGTGCAGAAAAGACGGACGGTTTCGCCTGTTTCCACGGCAAACGCGCAGGAAGGCTGGTAGCCGTAGGGCCTGTAAATTTGCCGGTTACGCGGCTGTTTGTGGAAGAAGTTATACTGGAATGTCGCAAGAAGCATATTACCAAAGTTGACATTCTGGGTTTTGAATTTGAAATGGGATTGTTTCCGAATGTGTTGGATGAAGCACGGAGCAAGGGCATAGATATTGCCCCCAAATATATTCCGGCAGAGGTTTTTGACAAACGGGCAGTGGAAAAGAATCAGGTTGTTTTCCATGATGTATCTTTTATTGAAGTCAAACCGCATGTTAAAGGCAACGCTATAGCGGTGGAATTGACGGATTTTTCAGTTTTCTATTCGCAGGATTCTATTGCGAATGCGGAGGCATCAGTAAAAAACAGTGGCAACAAGATTGTGGTTGAAAAAGGGCAGATAGTCAAAATAAACAAGGATGCTCATGGAAAAGTAACACGGGAAATTCTTACACAAAACTGGACGGGCTGGATTGATTACTGGGCGGTTGATTTTAATTATGAGAGCAAGCGTGAAATTGTACGGCAGAAAAAAGAAGAAACGGATGACTGGGAAGAGGTCTGGACAGGCGACTACGTTTTCGAGAATGAATGGCAGAGTTTCCGCACAAAGAAAGACAGAGCATTGGAGTTGAAGAGCGTATTTCACGAATGTACGCCAGGCAGCCGAAAAATTGCTGTTAAGGTTATCGATATTTTCGGAAACGACACTATGACGATAGTGAATGTCAGCATCGGCAAAAATGGAGGGAAGAAGTAATGGCAGAAGGAATTTTGCAGGCGCAGGGCGGTCATGTTTCGCCTTTTGAAAAAATACGCCGTGTTAATGAGGCGGGCAATGAACACTGGTCTAGCCGTGAGTTTGCAACTGTTTTGGGATATGGGGATTACCGCAATTTTGAGGCTGTGATTGAGAAGGCGAAAGTCGCCTGTTTTAACAGCGGATACCGCATAGACGACCATTTCGTTGACGTCACCGAAATGGTATCCATAGGTAGCGGCGCAGCGAGGCCTGTAAAGACCGTGCTTCTTTCACGTTACGCCTGTTATCTGGCGATACAGAACGCCGACCCGAAGAAAGAAATAGTTTCGCATGGGCAAACTTATTTTGCCCTACAGACCCGTCGGCAGGAACTGGAAGATGAACAGATAGAAGAGGAACGGCGAGTACTTCTGCGAGAAGAGATGCGGCGTCATAATGTTCAGTTGGCTGATGCGGCCAAGGATGCAGGCGTAATTGAGCCGATAGATTACGCAATTTTCCAGAATCACGGATATATGGGCCTTTATGGCGGACTCAAGCAGGACGATATTCATAAACACAAGGGTTTGAAAAAAAGCCAGAAAATCCTTGACCACATGGGCAGCACGGAGTTGGCAGCCAACCTTTTCAGGGCAACGCAGGCTGAAGAGAAACTTCGCCGAGACAAAGTAAAGGGAAAAGACGCGGCGAATAGGACACATCGTGAAGTTGGCGAAAAAGTTCGGCAGACGATTAAAGAATTGGGCGGCACGATGCCTGAAAATCTTCCAGTGGCTGACAGTATCAAGAAGATAGAGAGTAAACGCGCCAAACAGCTTGAAGATAAAAAGCCCACGAAAAAGAAAGGCAAGTAATCCGACATGGCAATACATGAAGATTTTCCGCAATCGCCATATGCAATTCTTGACCCGTCAATACGCTGGTTTCCGGCAGATGAGGCATTACGCGATACGAGAATGGACAAGCTCATGCCTCCGCTTGTGGCCGACCTTCGCCGCAAGGTAAAGGAATTCCGGGACGGTGGATATGTCGGGGCGACAAATACCAGCCGCAGCCTGCTGAACTGGTGGTTCAATACGCCGCACCTGCTATCCGCGTATGATGGTACTATGGTTGAGTTTGAATATTATTTCGCGCAGCGTGAAGCGTTGGAGACGATTATATATTTATACGATGTCGTAGGAGTTAAAGACAAATACGACCTTATGCGATTCGATTCAAGCGGGCTTGTATCTGGCAAAATGTTTGATGAAACATGGCGGCGGTTTGTTGTAAAAATGGCGACAGGCAGCGGCAAAACAAAAGTATTAAGCCTTGCCCTGGCGTGGAGTTTTTACCACAAGCTGTATGAACCGGAATCTGAACTTTCGAGAAATTTTCTGGTCATTACACCGAATATAATTGTGCTTGACCGAATTCGCAAAGATTTTGAAGGGCTGAGGATATTCTTTAAAGACCCGATAATTCCTGACAACGGTTTCGATGGACAAAACTGGCGGGATGATTTTCAGTTGACCTTGCATTTGCAGGATGATGTCAATATTACGCGGCATACCGGCAATATCTTTTTGACGAACATTCACAGGGTATATTCCGGCAATGAGATTCCGCCTTCGCCTGAAGATGAAGATACTATGGATTATTTTCTGGGCAAGCGGCCTACGGGTGCGACGAATGATTCCAAAATTGACCTTGGAATGATTGTACGCGATATTGACGAATTGATGATATTAAACGATGAGGCGCATCATATCCACGACCCGCGCATGGCGTGGTTTAAATCGATAGAGGACATTCACAATAGACTGCTGCAAAAAGGCGGCGCCCTGTCCATGCAGATAGATACCACCGCGACACCTAAGCACAACGATGGAGCAATATTTGCGCAGACCATCGCGGATTATCCGCTGGTTGAGGCTATCAAGCAGAATGTCGTCAAGCACCCTGTTTTGCCCGACATCGCCAGCCGTGCAAAGTTGCACGAAAGGCAGAGTGCGAAGTATACAGAAAAATACGCCGACTATATTGATTTGGGTGTTATAGAGTGGCGAAAAGCATACGCCGAACATGAGAAAATGGGCAAAAAGGCCATCCTGTTTATAATGACGGATGATACCCGTAATTGTGATGATGTGGCGGAGTACCTGAAAGGGCATTACCCAGATTTTAAAGATGCGGTTTTGGTAATTCACACAAAAAACAATGGCGAAATTTCAGAAGCCGCTACAGGCAAAAACAAGGAGGAACTTGAGAGACTCCGCAAGGATGCAAATGAAATAGATGCAGCAGACAGCCGATACAAAGTCATCATTTCCGTAATGATGCTTAAAGAAGGCTGGGACGTAAAAAATGTAACGACCATCGTCGGTTTGCGGGCCTATTCGGCACAGAGCAATATTTTGCCGGAACAAACATTAGGTAGAGGTTTGCGTAAAATGTATCCCGGCGATATTGAAGAATATGTCAGCGTGGTAGGCACGGACGCATTTATGGACTTTGTAGAATCCATTAAGGCCGAAGGTGTAATACTTGACCATAAACCCATGGGAACAGGAACAGGACCTAAAACGCCGCTGGTTGTGGAAATAGATACAGAAAACGACAAGAAAGACATTGACGCGCTGGACATTGAAATTCCAATATTATCGCCAAGAGTTTATCGAGAATATAAAAGCCTGGCTGACTTGGATATTTCGGCGATAACGCATCAGAGGATTGCGTATATGGTCTTCAGTGAGGAAGAACTCCGGGAAATAGTGTTCAAAGATATTGCAAATGATAAAATTACGCATACAACTATTCTTGATACAACAGGCATTATAGATTATCGTAGCGTAATTGGATATTTTGCGCAAAGCATCATGAAGGAGTTACGCCTTGTTAGCGGCTATGATATTTTGTACGGCAAAATAAAAGCATTTGTGCAAGATGAATTATTTGACCGCCGTGTGGAACTGGAAAATCCAAACACAATGCGTAACCTGTCAGAGTTGGCAGCCACCAAGACCCTATATGAAACATTTAAGAAAGCCATCAATGAATTAACAGTTCGAACGAAGGGCGATGCAGAAATCCGGGACACCATCAAACTACGTCAAACACGTCCCTTTGTGGCGAAAGACCAAGGATATCTTGTCCCCAAGAAAAGCGTTTTTAACCGTATAATTGGCGATAGCGATTTGGAATTAAAATTCGCCGATTTTCTTGAAAGATGCAGCGATGTTGTCTCTTTTGCAAAGAATTATCTGTATATAAATTTCAAACTTGACTATGCGAATACGACAGGCAATATTTCCAACTACTACCCGGATTTTATTGTCAGGCTGTCAGACAAAAAAGTTGTCATTGTTGAAACAAAGGGGCAGGAAGATTTGGATGTGCCGCTTAAAATGGAAAGACTCAAGCAATGGTGTGAAGATGTTAACCGTGTGCAAACAGATGTGAAATACGACTTTGTTTTCGTTGACGAAAAGAGTTTTCACGAATTCAAGCCAACATCTTTCCGGCAATTGCTTGAAGGTTTTCAAGAATACAAGTAAGGCTTTTACCGCAATCTGGAAAAATATCAAAAACGAAGGTTTTTTGCAGCATTTTTGGCTTATCTGTACACAAAATACTCCATGTCAAAAGGTTTATTGATTTCGGAGATGTCCCCCGCTATTACGCTGGTAAACAGCGGACGATAGAAGCTGATAACAACTCGATTACAGGTTGAATCAGCTTCTATTTTTTGAGAACCGTCGTATTATTTTTTCCTGACTGTTTCGCGAAGCTCGATAAGTTCCTTCATTATATTGCCCATATTGCCTTTCCACGCCGTCGTGCCGAAGGCATCGTATAATTGGCGATATAATCTGAAGAGCTGTTTATAGACCTGATTCGCTTCGGGTTTAGGTTCAAAGTCCCGAATTTTCAGACCCGTCATTTTTGCCTGAGCCTGCGGAAAAGTTTCATACGCTCCGCCGACGACTGCGCCGGCAATAGCACAGCCAAGTGCACACGTCTGTGACGAACGCGATATTTTCATCGGCCGGCCGGTTACGTCGGCATATATCTGCATAATCATGGCGTTTTTTTCAGAAATACCGCCGCAGTTGACTATGTTGTTTATCCTGATGTTATACTGTTCCAGCCTGGTGATTATCGTAAGCAGGCCGAATGCCGCAGATTCAACCAGAGTGCGATAAATCTCAGCCGGCGTCGTATGAAGCGATTGGCCCACAAGAAGGCCGCTCAGCCGCGAATCCTGCAATACATTTCGATTGCCGTTATTCCAATCCAACGCAAGCAGGCCGCTTTCGCCAGGCTTGAGTTGTGCGGCGTCTTTAGTAAGCGCCTGGTGTGAGCCTACCTTCTTGCCGCCAGGCTGAATGCACTCGACGAACCAGTTAAAAATATCTCCGACCGCGCTCTGGCCAGCCTCTATGCCGGTAAAACCAGGCAGAATACTATCCTTGACTATCCCGCATACGCCGGGAATATCCGGCAACGCACGGTCTTGCGGAACAACTATCATGTCGCAAGCGCTCGTACCGATTATCTGTACCATCGTGCCGGGCTCTACGCCTGCGCCAACAGCACCCATGTGCGCGTCTATTGAGCCGGTAGCTACGGGCATGCCAGCCGGCAGACCGGTTTTATCCGCCCACTCGGCACAAATCCCGCCGACGCTTTTGGAAATATCCTGAGCCTTAGCAGGCAGACGCCCACGCAGCTCTCCTATGCGGGGATCTATCTGTTTCAGAAATTTCTCATCGGGATAACCGCCCCACTCGGAATTGAACATGGCTTTATGGCCAGCCTGGCAGACGCCGATACGAATTTTTTCCGGCGTATCTGTGCCCGTCAGGACTGCCGGAATCCAGTCGGCGGCTTCAACCCACGTATATGCCGCGTTGAAGACGGCTGGACTGTGCCGCAGGCAGTGAAGAATTTTGCTGAAATACCATTCACACGAATACGCTCCGCCGCATTTGGCCAAAAACTGCGGCCGGTTACGACGAGCCATGTTGGTAATCTCTTCAGCCTCCGCGTCGGCAGTGTGGTCTTTCCACAGCCACGCAAGCGAATCGGGATTTTCTTCAAAACGCTCGGAAAACGCCAGCGGCACGCCGCGGCGGTCAACCGGCAGAGGAGTGCTGGCGGTAAAATCCACACCCATGCCGACAATCTGATTCGGCGAAAAATTATCCACTACCCGCTTGGCTGCGCCGAGGGTGCGTTTTATGGTAAGTTCAGCACCTTTAAGATAATCAGCCGGATGCTGACGCGCAAATTTGGGGTCTTCACGTAAAAGTATTATGCCGTCTTTGCCGTGCTCATACGTCCACGCCGAAGACGCAATCTCTCTGCCGTTGGAAACATCCACCAATAACGCACGAACCGAATTCGTGCCATAATCAAGGCCTAATGCGTATTTCGCCATATACACGTCTCCTTGCCACGAACAAACCCACTGGCACAAAAATAGGAATTCTCAACTTTGCAATGCTCTGGCAAAAGCTGTTTCAAAACTCAATATCCGCCGCCTGCGCTTACCGTGCCGGTCTTGAGGCGGTCATGCAGAAGGTCATAGGTAATTTCAGGCGTTTCGACAGTTTGCGCGGTATTTGATATCGGGTCAGTAATGGTCAGCCGCGCATTTTTCTTCTGCGATGCGCCTGGCAAATATCCATACACTTTCAGCATACGCTGCAACACTTCAGGGCCGTCGTCCTCATACTCGTATACGACTCGTTGGCCGTCTATCATGCGGTTGTTGTCGCGGAACGTAACATCGCCGTCGGCTACAAACTGTTTGACCGGCCCAAGCTGAGGGCCTTCCCTGCCGAGCATATCAGACGTTTTGCCGGCGACTTGACCTTCCTTAGGCTCTGCAAACCAAACGTCGAGCTTGTCGGCCCGCAGCGACGAAGTTCTGCCTGAACGCAACGAGTCCATCGGCTGAACCTGCGCACGCGCCTGGGCCACGTTTATGCGATTGCCGCTCTTGTGTCCCATCTGCACATTGCCCTCGACCGTAACATGTCTGTTTCTCTGGTCGAGCTGGAGGCCTTTGCTCCACATCAGGCCTGTCTGGCTGGGCCGGTCGACCACACCGTCCATGCTTTGCGGATTCGGTATTTCGCCGGCGGTTCGGCCGGACAACGTCTTCTTCTCCGGCAGCCGATAATCCTCTGCCATCAGCGTACCGGCGCCCTTGACTTCGGCTTCGCCGGTCAGCGCGTTGTACACTATCCGACGGCCTCTGAGTTGCATGCGTTTCTCCAGCCAGCCGGAATTAAGCGGATCCTGGGAACTCGTGAGCAGCGCGGCCATCTCGTTCCTGCTGCCCAACGCTTCGATAGATGATATCTGCCGCTTGGAATAGCGGTCGATGTTCAGGCCGAGCGGCTTGTCTTTTTTATCTTTCCTGTTGTTTGCAGCCACGACGGAAGCGATATCTTCCTGCCGCTTGAGGAAGCGCAGCTTCATCTGGTCGCAGAGCATGGCGTCCTGGCCTTTGTTGCGGTCGACTTCGCTGAGCATGTCCACGTTGCCGTTTATCAGCGCAAGGCCGCTCTGGCCGTGATAGAGCATATCTCGCAACCATTTTATGTGTACGTCGCGCACGCGGCCGGATGTATTGCCATTGAAATCCTGTCTGCTGGTGAAATCAAGCGTGCCGGGGCCTTCAACCTTGACGGCTTCGGCGGGTTCGTCGAAGAATATCACGTCGCCTGTTATCTTGTTTGTACCCTGCCAGATTCGGGCAGGCTTGCCGGTAACCACTGCAAGCCGCTTGAGCAGGTCGCTGTCGAGTGTCTGGCCGACCAGCCGCATCGGCTGTTCATCCGTCTTTTTGGGGTCGACATACGTTATGTCAACGTCACCCCGTGCGCGGATGTAGCTCGGCTCGACCCGTGCGCCGTCAAGGCCGGCAATCTGCATGCTTTGCGGATTGGCGGCAGCGGCATCGGTGCGAGGCACGAAATCAATCTGCACGAATCGCGACAAAACCTTGCTGCCCTGCTGAAACGCATCCACATTGCCGCGGGCTGTAACCTGCCTGGGATACGCCTTGCCCCGCGACGTAGCAGCGATGTCTATATCGAGAATATCGCAACGCACGTAATCGCTCGGCTTGCCGTCAGGCATGAACCGTTCGATAAAAACGTTTTTGCGGAACTCGGCATCCTTCAGGAACGGCCGCATACTTTTGCCGCTTTTTATCTCGTCGAACGACGCAATCACATTACCCTGCCACGTGATTTTTTCCGTCAGGTCGCTGGCAGCCGTCGGCAGATGCGGCAGAAGCATGTAATCTTCGCCGCCTGAGCCGGTCTCGCCGCCTTTGGCATAGCGGTTCATCGAGCCCGGCCCGTCGAGATATGCCCTGCCTTCGCTGCGAACAAACCGCACAAGGCCGTTACATTCAATTTCATCGCCGCGAGCGAGCATCATTCTGACTGGAAAATCCTTTGCGCCGCGGAAATTGGCTTCCTGTTGCGGATTTTCAAAGCTGAACTGGCGGCATATTATACGGGCGTCGGCGTCGGAAAGCTGAACTGCCGGCCCTTCGCCTGAAAGCGTGCAATGTTTGCGATTGGGCGAATCGGTTTTGCCGACGGGCTTGATTTCAAGCGGGCCGTCCCAGTAAATTTCCATCCAGTTATCGCCCTTGGGCCTTGCGATGGCGAGTTTTTTACCCTTAGCAGGCTTGGTCGCAGCCATGTCTGCCGGCGCAGAACTCGGAGTCTTGTCCCTGTTCATATCGCTGAGCGCCTGGCTGTCAGTGTTGGACGTTTTGTCGCCGCCGCCCTGGCGCCACGCCCTGTCCCATTCAAACTTCAGCGTAAGGAGGACGGCGCCTATCAGCTTGCGTTGGCCGGAAAACACGCGGACGTTATTGTTGAATTGAGCTTCGTAAATGTTACGGGCGTCACTGTCGCTGCGGCGGACAATTTTCATGGTCTGCGCCGGCTCGGTGTTGCCTTGCGAATCCACAGTCTCGCCGAGCGTTATTTCAAATTCGCCCTCGCCTTCCTGCGTCGCGGGTGCAACAGGAGCAGTAGTGGGCGAGGTTTTTTCCACCAGAATCTTTGGTTTCGGGGTTGCTTTTTTGAGTTCTTCAGCCTGCTTGTTTTCCTTGCGCTTCTGTTCAGCCAGCGACTGCGTGGGCAGCTGTATCATGTCCATCTGTTCGGGCAATTCCTTGATGAGCATTATGTCACCGTCGACGATTCGCAGCAGTCGCAGTTCACGCGGACTGTCGTTCCAGAGAATCACCAGGCCCTTGCCGACGAGGTCGACCGTTTTCGACCACAGGTATATTTCGCTATTGGTTCGCAGCTCAAGGAGTTCCTGGCTGAACTCGATATCATTCATGCTAATGCGTATGCAGTCCCGCAGAATTTCTTCAGGCGTACGGTCCTGGGGCTGTTTGCGGTTTACGTCTTTCGACTGGTCAAAATATATTACGACATTGCCTTCGAATCGGCCCCGCCTAACGGTTATACCCTTGGCGACCTGCTCGCCTTCAATCCAGCCGCGGTCGGCAGTCATGTAAGTACGAGTGCCGTCTTTCTGATACATTACGGCAGACGGTTTTATGAGGCTGAAACTGCCGTCGTCCTCCTGCGACCAGCTTTTGGCGGTAAAAGTGCCGCGTTTTCTGCCGTCGGCAGTGTAATCGGTATAGCTGAATTCCGTCACGACTCCCAGCTCAGGCCCGCTGCCGCCCCGGGAGGCAGTGAAATTAGGCCGACGGATATGATACGTCGGGTCGAATATCGATATGCCAGGCACGAACATCTGGTATGTGCCGAACGCCAGCAATATGATTATCAATGTCCCGAAAAACAGAAATAACTTACGTTTCATTTGAAATTCCTAATAGCAGTCATCGTTTTACAGGTAGCGGGCCATTATCTCCTGCCACCGACCTGAACTGCGGAGAATCATTTCTATGACCTCCCGCACGCAGCCTGCTCCGCCCGGCAGTTTGCAAACATAATCGACGCGGCTGGCGACGTCTTCGACCGCGTCCGCCGGACATGCCGCGAACCCGCAATGAAGCAGCATCGGCAAATCGGGCAGATCGTCGCCTACTACGGCAACTTCATTCTGCGAAACGCCGTGTTCGCGCAGCACTTCCTCATACGCCGGCAGTTTGCTCTTGCAGTTCTGCCGCACGCTCTCTATGCCAAGTTCGCCGGCACGACGCAGAACCAGCGCACTGTCACGGCCGGTAATGATGGCGACCTTGCCGCCGGCACGATTGAAATATTTTATGCCGCTGCCGTCCTTGCAGTTGAAATTTTTGATTTCGTCGCCGGCTTCGGTCATGATGATTTTACCGTCGGTCAGTACGCCGTCGATATCAACCACCAGCAGCTTTATTTTCGACAAATCCTTCTGCATGTGTGATTCCTATTTGAGCGTATTAAGGCCCAGAACGTCCTGGACGTCCAGCACGCCTACGGGACAGCCGTCCCCGTCCACCACGGGCAATTCGTCGATACGATATTTGTTCAGAACGGCTTCGGCTTCGCTGGCCAGCGAGTCTATGGCGATGTGTTTGGGATTACAGGTCATAATTTCACGGACCGGCTTTTCGAGAATGCCAGCCCCCTTCTCCAGCAGCCGTCTTCGAAGGTCTGCGTCGGTAAGTATGCCTGTGAGTCTGCCGTTCGTGTCCACCAGCAGAATCGCGCCGCTTCGACGGCCGACGTTTTCCGCCTCTGTCAGTGCGTCGCGCAAATTGAGCGACTCGCTCACACAGCAGCATTTGCCGTCGCGGGAGGTCATGACCTCGGCTACCTTCAGAAATTTTCTGCCCAGCGCGCCGCCCGGATGGAATTGCGCGTAATCTTCAGGGCCGAATTCCCGAAGCTCCATCACCGTAAGCGACACCGCATCGCCGACGGCTAATAATACCGTGGTCGAAACGCTCGGAGCGGCGCCCAGGGGGCATGCTTCGGCAAATTCGCCGTAAACCAGTGAAATGTCGGCATAACGGCCCAGCGGCGAGTCGGCTTTGCCGGTAAGGCCGATTATCTTCACGCCCCGCCGTTTGAGGTGATCCAGCAGCCGGACTATCTCTTCACTGCTGCCGCTGTTGGACATCGCCATAACCACATCGTTCCTGCCCACCCTGCCCAGGTCGCCGTGAAGCGCCTCGGTCGGATGAAGAAAAATGCTCGGCGTGCCGGTAGAAGCCAACGTAGCCGATATTTTCTGACCGATAATGCCGGCTTTGCCCACGCCGGTCAATACTACCTGGCCGGCACAGTTCAGTACCGCCTCGATACAGCGGCCAAAACTGTCGCCAGCCAAAACATTCCGTACAGCCGCCAGAACCGCCTGGCCTTCAAGCTCAAGTACTTTGCGGCCAAACGAATATGCCTTTTCCATGTCTGTCACAAAAAATCCTTTCACGGTATCTTATATATACACCATGCATGCGCAGGGAATACCTATAGTGAAGCGATATTATATCAATACCCCTCTCACATTCACAGCCTTTTTAACCGGATACCGCCCCTTAAAAAAAGATGAATTTAACAAAAATTGGCTACTTTCGAAACGCAGGCAGGAAAACCCGCCCGACGCATTTGCTGATATTCTGCCGTTTTCCGCACCGGCGGGAGAAAAAATCTCAGCCTCGCCATAACCAGCAGCTTTTGAAGGAACATCCAGTTTTCACTTGAGAAAAAACCGGCTGTCCGTTAAAAGGTATGCCATGATATTTCAAGTCCCAACCGAATCACTGATATTTCTGCTGCCGGCCCTGATTATGAGCCTGACAGTTCATGAATACGCTCATGCCCGCACGGCGATGCATTTCGGCGACAACACCGCCAAAAGCCTTGGCCGCGTAACGCTCAACCCGTTAAAGCATCTGGATGTTCTGGGAACGCTGGCGTTACTGCTGGTGGGCTTCGGCTGGGCTAAGCCTGTGCCGATAAATCCGTCATACATGCGTAAACGCCCTTTCAGTGAAATAATGGTCTCGCTGGCTGGGCCCGGGAGCAATCTGCTGCTGGCGATGGCAGCCGCGATAACGCTGAGAATTATAAACGCTTTCGACGCATCCGGCAGCCTTGAGGCATTGACGACGGCGATTTTCTATCTCGCAGCTATCAACATCATACTTTGCGTATTCAATTTAATGCCGCTTTACCCGCTGGACGGCCATCATATCCTGCGCGACCTGCTGCCGGCGTCGAAGAGAATATCGTATCAATACTGGCAGATACGATACGGCATGATAATATTGCTGGTAATCGTTTTCGGGCCGGAACTTCTGGGCAAAATGACCGGCCGACACGTCCTGGACCCGCTGGGTTGGGTACTCCAAAAAGCCATATACCTGATTTACTTCATCGGCGAATAATTTTTTAAAAACACCGTCTACGAATTACCTTTTCAATTTTTTTTAAAAAAACCACTGATAACAAATAGACTTTTCAAAATATTTTTTAAAAAACACCGTCCACGTCTACGCCATTTCGCGTAAAAATTCCGGCAATGCCGTAAGCTGGCCACTGCTGTCCACGCTTGCTAGCGTCGTCTCGGCGGTACAAATCAGCGCATTGTCATCTTTGCGTCTGACCTCGTATTCGTAATCGATGCGGGCTGCGCCGATTTTTTTTATCGTGGTTTTGACGACTATGATTTCGTCGAATTTCGCGGGCAGATGATATCGAATGGCTGCCTTGACCACGACCACGAATATGCCCATGCGTTCCATCTCGGCGTATGAATAGCCCTGCCGGCGAAGCATCTCTATGCGGCCCATCTCGAAATACTGCCAGTAGCGGCTGTGATGAACGTAACCCATCTGATCCACTTCCGGATAACGGACGCGAATCTCCAGTTCCATTTTTGTTATTTTTTCGCTCATGAACGGAATTTACCCTAACTGAAGCAATTTTGCAATACGCCGTCATTGACATCCGGCATCATAAAAAATATAACCAAATTAAATTCGGAAGTTAATCCAGTATCTGCAAAATCAGGATTTTCCCAAAAATGACAAAAATGAATATTTCGGAAATAGACCCTAATTTCAAATCAGTCCGCATCGGCGAAAGTGATTTCGATTTTTATGATGTTCTGGAATCGCCTGTTCAGATTACAGGCGTATTCTGGAACAAATCCGAAAACTGTTTTTCGCGTCTTCCGGATGAAGTACTCGCCGCAGCCGGCAATGAGTTGCTGGTTTATCTCAGCCGCTGTACTGCGGGCGGCCAGATACGGTTCACCGCCGACTCAAAAAGAATCGCCCTGAAATTCGAGCTTTTCGATAATGTCGACATGCTTCATATGCCTCGCAGCGGTTCAAGCGGTTTCGACCTGTTTTTCGAGGGCGAATTCATCGGCAAGGCATGGCAGAGCGACTTCGCAAAGCCGCAGGATCAATGCATAATAGCCGACAACCAACCCCGCAGCCAGCGCCGCGAATATACCATAAACATGCCGTTGTACAACGGCGTAAGACGTCTGTACATAGGCCTTCTTCCCGACAGCAGATTGGGCGGGCCAATCAGCGGGCCGCGGAAGAAAATCTGTTTTTACGGCTCTTCCATAACGCAGGGCGGCTGCGCGTCCAAACCAGGCAATGCATACACGAGCATGATTTGCAGATGGCAGAACCTCGAACAGCTCAATATGGGTTTTTCCGGCAATGCGAAGGGCGAGCCGGCGATAGCGCAATACATTGCCTCGCAAAAACCCGACGTCTGCGTACTGGATTACGACCATAATGCACCGACGCTATCGCACCTTCGGACTACGCATGAACCGTTTTTCAAAATAATCCGCAAAGCTCTGCCGTCGATGCCGATAATCATCGTAAGCAGGCCGAATAAAAATGACGGCAATGAGGAATACGGCTCATACAGGCAACGGCGGGACGTCATCAAAACCACGCACGATAACGCAGCCGCAGGTGGCGATAAAAAGGTATTTTTCGTGGACGGCTCGTGCATCATGGACGGCCCTGATTCATCGGCGTGCACGATGGACGGCATACATCCGAATGACCTGGGCTTTTTCAGAATGGCCTGCGTAATAGGCGAAAAAGTCAAAAAAGCACTCGAAATCTGTAATTGACATCTTTTTGGGAAACGATTTTTTATCCGATTTTTATCCGGTTTATTCAAAAACGTAAAAATCAACGGCTTAAAGTAAGGCGGCAATACGGAAATTTAGAGCATGTTAAACTTGAGATGCGACACTTTATGCGTTGGCGAAACGAGCTATGCAAGGAAGGCGAAGCAGGAATACTGCCCGTATTCCGATGCAGCCTGACGTAGCAGAGCGATGTTGCAGCCAGCAGAAATGACGCATCTCAAGTTTAACATGCTCTAGTTCAAAAGAAAATGCTCAAAGAGGTACTGGACAACAATTTAGTAGTTCAAATAACCGAACGCCTGGCTGGTGAAACACCTGGCAAATGCGTTACGCTCAACGGCGTATGGGGTTCTGCGCAGTCGCTGCTGGCGGCATGCATCGGCAAAAAGACAGGCAAACCGGTAATGCTTCTGACGCACCATCTCGACGACGCCGACGCGGCAGCCGACGATATCGAGATTTTCCTGTCAACCCTGTCAGACAATGAATCCGGCGTCCATCAATTCCCAGCCTGGGAAGCCAGACTATCCGGCGACAGGGTCAGCGACGAAATAACCGGCGAACGGCTGCGGCTGCTGGATTTGTTGGCTAACCCGCAAACTGCCGACGAGGAAGTGCGGTTCATCGTCGCACCGATGATGGCGATGCTTCAGCCGGTGCCGACCAAAGAAGCTCTCGCCGCCGGACATCTGAAATTGCGATGCGGCATGGAGATGTCCATCGACTCTCTCATGGCCTGGCTGACCGACGGCGGTTATGAACGCGCAGACCAGGTCGACCAGCAAGGTCAATGCGCACATCGGGGCGGCATCGTCGACATATTTTCGCCAGGCGTACAGACGGCACTTCGCGTGGAATTCTGGGGCGACACAATAGAGTCAATCCGCAAATTCGATCTCGACACGCAACGAAGCACCGAAACACTGCAGGCGTTCGACGTTCCCAGCATGGCTGTGGGCCAGTGTCGTGCCGGCGACGATTTTACCGCGACGAATTTTCTGGAATATCTGCCGGATGATACAATCATAATTCTTCCCGAACCGGCGGAACTGCGAGACCTGGCCAATCAGCTTTACGACCGTGTGCGTGACGACCTCGTGGAGGAATCGTCGCCCGTGGCGTTGCGAAAGACGTCTGAAGTTTTTGCCGCGATAAGCCGGTTCACTCGCGTCGAAATGCACCTGTTCGGCGGCAAAAGCAATACCGACGCAATTCGTATGGGTGTGCGTTCGCTGGAGCGGCTGAGCATAAACACAGGCGAAGCGCTGGGCGAACTTGAGGAAATAGCCGCCGTCAACAACGTGTGGATATTCTGCGAAAACGATGCGGAACGTCAGCGGCTGACAGAAACGCTGAATGAACATTATCCGCTTCTTGCCAAACGTGTACATTTCGGGCAGGGCCATATTTCCACGGGTTTTCACTGGCCTGCCTCCAACCTTGCCGCGGTCGGCCATGCCGAGATTTACCAGAGATATTCGCATATACGGCGTATCCGCAGGGTGCGAGCCGGCCGGCCTATCGAGTCGATGCTCGACCTTAACGAAGGCGATTACGTAGTACACGTGGCGCACGGCATCGCCAGATTCGAAGGCCTCCGAAAACACGAACGCGACGATGCCGGCGAAGAATACCTCAAACTGAAATTCGCCAACGGCGCCGTACTGAACGTTCCAGCCGCCCAGATTAATCTGGTGCAGAAATATATCGGCGCCAAAGGCCATCGGCCGACGTTAAGCACGCTCGGCGGCACTCAATGGGCCAAGGCTAAAGACCGCGTAACGCAGGCGGTCGACGACCTGGCCGCCGAAATGCTCCGGCTGCACGCCCTGCGGGAATCCATGCCCGGCACGGTCTACCCGAAAGATACGCCGCTGCAACGGCAATTCGCCGAAGAATTCGTCTATACCGAGACTGAAGACCAGCTTTCATCAATCGGCCAGGTGGATGCGGACATGTCGCTTCCGCGGCCCATGGACAGGCTGATATGCGGCGACGTCGGATACGGCAAAACGGAAATCGCCATGCGCGCCGCTTTCAAAGCAGTCGAAGCACACAGGCAGGTCGCCGTACTCGTGCCAACCACCGTGCTTGCCGACCAGCATTTCCGCACATTCCGCGAGCGTTTCGCAGACTTCCCCATCAACGTGGATGTCATCAGCCGGTTCAGAACCGCCAAACAGCAGAACGAAATCATCAAACGTCTGCAACTCGGCCAGGTGGACATACTCATCGGCACTCACAGACTGCTGAGCAGGGATGTCAAATTCCCCGACCTCGGCCTTGTCATTATCGACGAGGAACAGCGTTTCGGCGTAGCCTCTAAGGAGCATCTCAAATCGCTCCGCACGACGGTGGACGTTCTGACACTCTCGGCAACGCCCATCCCGCGGACGCTGCACATGGCCCTGCTAGGCTTGCGGGATATTTCGTCGCTTCAGACTCCGCCCATGGATCGCCGGGCCATTCACACCGAAGTCTGCATGTTCGACGAAACGCTTATCAGGACAGCCATCAATCGCGAGCTCAACCGCGACGGCCAGGTGTACATAATCCACAATCGCGTCAATGACATCGAGATGTTCGCCAGCCGCATACGCTCATTAGCCGGCGATGCCAGGATAGAAATCGCCCACGGCCAAATGCCGGAGCGCTCGCTCGAAAAAATCATGCTCAACTTCTCTCGCGGCGAAATCGACATCCTGATTTGCACGACGATAATCGAATCCGGCGTGGATATTCCGGCAGCCAACACGATGATAATACACGATGCCGACCGTTTCGGCCTTGCCGAGCTTCATCAGCTTCGCGGCCGAGTCGGCCGCTATAAACATCGCGCGTACTGCTACCTGCTGCTGCCGCAGGAACGCAGTCTGACGCCCATTGCGGCAAGACGACTAAAAGCCATCGAAGATTTTTCCGACCTCGGCGCAGGCTTCCAGATAGCCATGCGCGATCTGGAAATCCGCGGAGCCGGCAATATTTTAGGCGCCCAGCAGAGCGGCCACATCGCCACAGTAGGCTATGAAATGTACTGTCGCATGCTGGAAAATTCCGTCAACCGGCTCAAGGGCAAACCCGTCGCGGCGGAAATAGACATGCAGATAGACATCGGCTGCGACGCATATATCCCGCGAAGTTACATTCCGTCATCGCGTCAGCGGATGGAGATATATCGTAGGCTGGCGGCATGCAGGTCGACGGAGGAAGTTTTACAGCTTCGCGACGACCTGGCCGACGCCTTCGGCCACGTACCGCCCGCGATGGAAATGCTTCTCGACATCGCTCATATACGCATACTCGCAGCCGCAGCCGGCATTCGCAGCATAATGCTGATGCATAACGACATAATATTCAGAGCCGACAAGCCGGCCCTGTGCGAGAAAATTTTCAGCGACGTGGTCGGCACAGTACGGCTGGTGGACAACAACACATTTCACTGGCGGCCGCCGGCGGCGTATCTTGAAACAGGCACACTTCTGCGAGTGCTCAAAAAACGGCTCGCTGCAGGGCCAGGCCGTCTTCAGCCGCCGCATGCGACGGCAAAACCCGAAAAAACAACAAAAATACAGTCATCAACACTCACAGATCCGCCGCCGCCACGCGGCAGCCGAAGACGGAGGAAAAGATTATGACATGGCTGTTTTTGTTGTTATAATGCTTTTTTATCCCTGAAAAAAGCGAGAACGAGCACATGAAAAAATACCTTATCGTGATAGCAATGACCGGTTGCTGGCTACTGGCGGGATGCGACGTGCAGGATTCAAAAAAATCCGTCGAATCCGACAGTGTGCCGATAACGCCTTCAGAGAGTACGGCGCCGGCCAAGCCCGCACCGGTCGTCGCGCCGAATGACGTCACGAAACCGCAGCCCGTTTCGCAAGTAAACAGGGAAACAATAGAAAAGCTGACCAACCAGCCAAGCGCCAAAAATGACGCCGCAATCGCCAACGTTGAAAACGCCGCGCGTCAAGGCGAGGTCGTCAGCCTGGCCAGCCTTCGCAAGGCGTCTCAAAACAACGGCACAGCCGTAGCGAATGATCTGAACTCCCTCAGCGGCGACGCCACCGCTGACGCGGCAGCCGACAAAGCCGCCGCAGCCCAGGACCGCTCCCTGGAACCGTATCCATCCGCACAAGCCGCCGGCAACAGCGATTACCAGGACGACTGGGTAGAAGACCCCGACGGCGACGCCATGCCTGACCCCATCGAAGGCGCGACAATAAATCCGGCCGACCAGGCTAATCCCAACACCGCTCCGCAACAGGATATGCAATCGCCATGGCCGTCTGAGAAAGTCGACAGAAAACTCACCAAAGACGCTGCCAAACTCGCCAGAGACGATATTCGGGCAATCGTCACATCGCCCGACATGCCCCGTGACAAAATCCAGCCCGTCGGCAAAACGCGCGACGTGACCGGCGCCACGATACAGGTCAACAATTCGTATATATCGTCAGACGAAATCCTGGCCAGCCTCGCCCGTCAGCTCGGTGAACTGCCTAAAACGCTCAGCGACGAAGAGTACGCCAAAAAAGCCAACGAGCTTATCCGAAATGAAACCATGTACCTCATACAGCAGAACCTGATTTACAACGAAGCCGAAAAATCCCTCGAAGAAAACGTCAAGGAATATATCGAAAAAGAAATTCAGGATACGCTTCGGGACATGAAAAACCTCGTCGGCGGCAGTATGGAACGGCTGCGTGCGAAATGCCGCCGTGAAGGCACTACGCTGGACGACCTGCTGAAGATGCAGCGACGCGAATTGACCGTCCAGATATATCTGCAATCGAAATTCATGCCGGCTATCGTGATAACGCGGCGAATGTTGTGGAATTTCTACCGCGACCACCAGGACCTGTACCACACGGACAAAAAAGTCCAGATGCAGATAATCGCCGCACCGTTTGATCAGTTCCTGCCGGAAAATGTGACTCAACCCACCAGCGAAGAAAAACAGATAGCCAGCCTAGCCGCCAGACGTCACATAGAAAATGCATACCGCATGCTGCTCTCCGGTTCGGATTTCGACAAGATAGCAATGGAGATGTCCAAAGGGCCGATGGCGGCGAAAAACGGCATATGGCCGGCGATGACAAAAGGCAATTTCCGCGAGGCCGCCGTCGAACAGGCGGCGTTTGAACTGCCGACCGGCCGCTTCAGCAGCATCATCGAAGGCGACAACGGCTACTACATCGTGCGGGCCAGAAAGGTCTATCCTGGTAAAAAGATTTCATTTGAACAGGCACAGGAAGGAGTCGAAAATTCGGCTGACCCGTCCAGACAGATAGCCCCGATAGAAGAAATCCTCCGCCGCGACCAGTTTGCAAAACTGCGAACCGAATATATGGCCAACGTCTATAAACAGGCGACCATAGTCATACCCGACAATTTTTATTACGAGACGCTCCGGCAAGCCATGCTTCGTTACCGGCCCGGCGCCAAACTACAGAATTAGAGCACGGTATGCTCCAGAGAGCCGGTTTGCAGGCGGCATTCAGCGTTTTTCTATCTGGAGATGATGTCTGAGCCGACGCGGCTGCCGGCATCGCCGTCCCACTTGTGCTGCGATATCGCACTGATTATCGCATTAGCCGTCACCACCGCTGCCAGACCTTCTTCGACCTTGCAGGCCAGCGTTTCCGCACCATTCGTCACCATATCAATAAACGCCTCTGCCTGCCGCGTCAGGGGATCTTTGGATTCGTCGGGGACGAGCTCCTCGAATTTCAGCAGCTTGGTGTAATCGACGCTTTGTGCGAGTTCTGCGATGTCGTCCACGTCCATATCGCGAGCCATCTGGATAATATCCAGGTTCTGATTTTTTTCGATAACGAGGCCGCATTTTTTGGCGTAGTCGATGGACAGATAATGCTCTTCGGAAAAAATCCGCATTTTGCGTTCGGTTTTTATAGCAAGCCGGCTAGCCGTGATATTAGCCACGCACCCGCTCGCAAACCTCAACCTCGCATTACAGATATCCTCGTGCTTTCCAATGACGCTCACGCCTATAGCCTGCACATCGACCACCCTGCTGCGAGCCATCATCAATACAAGGTCTATATCGTGAATCATCATATCCAGCACCACGCCGATATCGGCGGAGCGGAAGGTAAAAGGGCTGATGCGGTGAGCCTCGATGAATTTCGGGCGAATGTCGTATTTGCTCATGGCGATACACGCCGGATTGAACCGCTCGGAATGGCCGATGATGATTTTCGACCCGCTTTTGCCGGCGAGTTTTATGAGTTCGCCGCCGGCGGCAACGTCGTCGCAGTACGGTTTTTCGATTATCAGGTGTTTGCCAGCCTCCACCAGCGGCCACGCAGCCTTAAGATGCGACACGGTAGGCGTGGCGATGACGGCAGCATCAATATCGTCCATGACGTCAGTTGCCGACGTAAAGGCTTTGCAGTTCCGCTGCGCAGCCAGAGATTTGGCGGCATCTTCGTTGGCGTCGACGACGGCTACCAGGTCCGCCGACTCCAGATTCTGCAAAGTACGGGCATGATGCTTTCCCATCCTGCCGCAGCCGATTACCGCAAAACGCATTGCCATTTTAAACCTCGAATAAAAATTTCACGATAGCGCAAAAAATTGCAATCATTTTATCTTCAGAATTCGTTCAAGTTCGGATAATTTTTCCGGCGGCAGGACAGCCGCAGCCTCCGGCGGAATCAGGCCGCGATAGACTTCGCGGTATCGGCCGAATTTCCCCTGCAGGCTCTGCTGACAGAATTCGCAGAGATACGCAACTTCGCCTTCGACGCCCATATTTACGAGCTGTTCTATTTTCGTCTGCAGGGCGGCTTCGTCTTCGAAAAGTTCGCCCAACGCGCGACGCAGGTCTGCCGTTTCGTCTTCAGCCAGGCCTGCCGTTTTTATGCCGTCCTCATTCACGCCTCTGACAGACGGCGCTTCTTCGTTGCCGCCGCCGAATACGGTGTACGGCGGCACATCGCGACGTACCGGCGTCATGGATGATATCCGCGCATAACGGCCTATCGTCACAAAATGATGCACGCCGACCATGTCTTCCAGTACCGCTCCGTTCTGCACTAAAATATGGCCGGCCAGCTGGACGCTGCGGCCGATTACGGCGCCATCATCCACAAAACAGTCGTGAGCCATGTGCGAACCTTCGCGAAAGACATTGTTGTCGCCAACGCGGGTAACGAATCCGCCAGGCTCAGTGCCGATGTGCATCGTCACACGACGGCCGATTCGGTTATTGTGGCCAATTATCAACAGCGCCGGCGAGCCGCGATATTTCAAATCCTGCGGCACGACGCCCAGCACACTGCCGTCGTCGATGAAATTGCCCGACCCAATCGTCGTATTGCCGGCTATCGTCACATTCCGGCCTATAACCGTGCCTGGCCCCAGCGTGACGTCAGGCCCTATTACGCTAAAAGAACCTATCTTGACGTCCGATGCTATGCGAGCCGAGGGATGAACCTCGCGGATTATCTCCACCTTCACAGCCATCACCAGGCCCCTTTCAGGCCAGCCTGACGCTGCTGCTTTATGGTATCGACAACTTTCCGGACGTAGACGTTGAGATTCTCCTGGGCGTCGAGTTCCGCCAAAACTTTCTCGTTCAGATGATCGCCGCCGTTGAACAGGTCGCGAAAGACCCGCTTGAGTTCACGTATGTCACCTTCGCCGAAGCCGCACGCCTTGAGATTGTGCGTGTTGACTCCACGCACCCGCGGCGGCACGCCCTGCACCATGGAATAATCGGGAATGTTCCTGTCGATAATGATAAGGCCGGCTACAAATGCATATGAACCGACTATGATATCTTCGCAAAGATAGCTGAACGCGCTCATCCGAACGTAATCCTCAACCACGCTGCGCGAGCCGAGATTCGTGCAATTAGCCAATATCACGTGATTGCCCACCCGAACGCTGCCGGAAATATTGCAGCCGACCATGATGAGATTGCCCGTGCCAAGTTCCGTCGGCCGTTCAGTCGTGCCGGCTAATATCGTGACATGCTCGCGGACGGCGTTAGCCTTGCCGATGACGCACACCCCGTCTTCATCGCCGTCTTCAGTCATGCCTATCATCGACATGGGAAATATGCGGGTGTCTTCGCCTATAGCCGTCCTGCCGACGATAGTCACATTGTTCTCCAACACACAGCCTGACGCTATCTCAACTTTTCCGCCGACGTAACAGAAAGGCCCGACGACCACATCGTCAGCCAGCCTGGCCCCTTTTTCCACAACACTTAATTTCGATATCTTTGCCATCTCGGTTTTATCTTTCGGATTTTTCAATATGTCCTTTGTAGTTCCACGGTTTTTTTCAAAAAACGCCGCAGATTAAAGCATCCGCCCTCAGGCGGCCAGGCGAAAGCCCGATAAATACGATATTACGGTTTTTAACCCGCAAAACTCGCTTTTTTAACATTGTCTTTCGTTACAAAAAATCACATCGGCTCTGAATCTACGAGCATGAATTTTATTTCCGCCTCGCAGGCAATTTCATCGCCGACGAGTGCCCGGCATCGGCAGTGGCCGGTACGGCTACGGGCGTGAAGAGCCTCCGCCTCCAATATAAGCTGGTCGCCAGGACGAACCGGCCGTCGCATCTTGACCTTGTCCATGCTCAGCAGCACGGCTACCTTGCCGGTATGTTCCAGCCGCCTTCCCAGCAATATTCCGGACATCTGCGCCAGCGCCTCGACTATGAGCACGCCGGGCATTATCGGCAGATTCGGATAATGGCCCTGGAAGAACGGTTCGTTTATAGTCACGTTTTTAAGGCCTACCGCTTTTTTGTCTCCATCTATTGACACTATGCGGTCAACCATCAGGAACGGGTAGCGATGCGGCAGCAGTCGCATTATGCGGCGGATATCCATGACGGGTTCGCCGCTGCCGGCTTGGGTTTTTACTTCTATCGCCTCTCGCAGTTTGCGAACGAGCGAATGGTTCATCTCATGGCCGCTGCGATACGCAACAACACGGCCGCAGAATTTCGCGCCGAGCAATGCAAGGTCGCCTATCAAATCGACCATCTTGTGACGCGCGTGTTCGTCCGGATAACGCAACTCATTATCGACCGGGCCGGCGTCGTTCATCACAAGTATGTCGCGAGCCGTAAGATGCCGCCCAAGGCCCATGGCCTGAAACTGCTTGGCTTCGTTTTCCAGCAGAAAAGTCCTCGCCGAGGCAAGCTGGCCGATGTAATCGTCCTTACCCAGCCGAAAGCTGCAAAGCTGACGGCCTATGCTGGCGACGGGGTATTCCATGTCGTAAAGCAGGTCAAGGCTGTCAATCGAGCCGGGCAACGCCGTGAGCATCATATCGCCTTCCGAGACGACTATCGGCTCATCGAGGAGGTGTACGTCTTTGGGCATATCCTGCTCTTCCAGGCCAGCCTGCTTGAGCGCCTGAGCGTAAGGCAACGATGAGCCGTCCACGTTCGGAATTTCAGGATTGTCCACTTCTATGCGAAGGTTGTCTATATCCAGTCCCCATATCGCCGAGAGCACATGTTCGACCGTCTCGACGCTGACTTCGCCGACAGCCAGGCTCGTAGTGCGATGCAGCCTGTCGACCACATAGTCTATATCCGCCGGAATTTCAACCGGCGAAACTGTATCCGTGCGGACGAACACTATGCCGGTATCCTCCGGCGCAGGGCAGAACCGCACCCGTCCAGGCGTGCCGTTGAACAAGCCTCTGCCTTCAACCACGGCGTGCGTCTTGATTGTCTTCTGCATTTTCATGAGCAACCTCACTTTGGGGTCAGTGCCCCAGAAAATCCTGAATCTGCTTTTCCATTTTCCTGACCTGTTTTAAAAGGTCGGGCAATTTCGGAAGTGCAAGCAATTCTCTAAAAATCTCCCTGGCATCTTTAGCCGGCGTGCCGGCTACGGTCTTGCCTGCGTCAACACTCTGCGCGATTGCACTATGGGCTGCGCACTGTACGCCGTCGCCGACGGTTATATTATCGCGAACGCCAGCACCGCCGCCCAGAACCACGTAGTTGCCGATTTTCGCACTGCCGGCAATTCCGGTCTGCGCCACCAGCAGAGAACCGCGGCCTATCTGCACGTTGTGAGCCACCTGCACGAGATTGTCTATCTTCGTTCCTGCGCCTATCCTGGTACTGCCCCATTTAGCCCTGTCCACGCAGCTGCACGCGCCGATTTCAACGTCGTCTTCCACAACGACGTTGCCTGCGTGAATAATCTTGTTGTGCACGCCGTTACGGAAAAAATATCCGTAACCATCCTGGCCGATGACGCTGTTGCAGCCGATTCTCACACGATTGCCCAATACGCATCCGTAGCGTAGAACCGCGCCTTCCGCCAATACGCAATTTTCGCCGACGACGGCATCTCTGCCGATTTTCACGCCGGCACACAAGACTGTACCACGGCCTATCCTGGCATTTCCGCCGATGACGACGCACGGGCCGACTGCAACGTCGGGGGCAAGCTCCGCATCCTGTGCAACTACCGCCGAGCCATGTATGCCGACTGGCGGCAAATCTTCACGCGGGGCAATCACAGCCAACAGTGCGGCAATAGCAGCTTCAACATCGTCGACGCGAATCAGCGTCTTGCCGGCAACTGCCGGCAAATCAGCCGGCACTATGGCGAGGAGGGCTTTCGACGTTTCAAGTTCGCCTGCGCGGCGGGCATCGGTGGCGAACGTGACGGACTGCGGCGTGGCGCTTTCCAGCGACGCTATTTCGCAGACGCTCAATTCGCCGTCGCCTTCGAGACGGCCTGCGAGCAGTTCAGCCAGTCTGGCAGCTTTTAATGGCGTTTCAAACATGCAATGCTATCTTTCGTTAATCGGGCTGATTGGCGGCTGTATCACGGCTTGGCGCGATAAGCCATATTCAGGTATTGCAGAACCGACGGCGTCAGATCCAACCGGTCGGCGGAATACACAACTTTCCTTGTGCTTATGAGATTGACCATCTGAGTGGCGTTTTCAACGCTGAAATCGTTCGGCTCAATCTGCAGCACGATATCGACGCCGTTATACTTGGCCACCGCGGCGACAGCCTTGCGAACTTCCTCATACATATCTTTGGTGAGATTCAGATGCTCTTCCAGCAGTGAATTCTCCTGCATGCGCAGCCAGACCTGACGTTCGATGGCAAGGCGTTTGATTTTTTCCTGCACGCGCTGATACTCAGGCTTGCCGGGGTTGTAGCTGCCGAGCTCCTGCTGGGCGGCTTCGATAGCCTTGGTTTTCTTCTCATTTTCCGACTGGATAGCCTGCTGCTTCTTCTCCAGCTCTTTCATAAGATCTGTCGCACGATTGTATTTGGTGAATATCTCCATGATATTGCACACGGCTACGCTGGTCGGGCCCACCTTCGCCGGCGAAGACTGAGCCACGGTATTTGTCAGCGACATTACACATACGGCTAACGCCGCCAACAGTCCGAAAACCATCAATTCTCTGCGTGAAACGTTCATTTCGTAATCCTTTTTAAAAAACTTCCGTCAAGCTGTCAACAAATCCAACAAGCGTAATAGTTTACCGCACAACGCGGCGGCAATCAACTAATCAGACGTTTTCCATCGGGCAAAATCCTGTCAGGCAGCCTTCGCAAAATCAAAGCGTGAATTCTTTAAAATTCCGTCAGACTGTAAAATATCTGGCCTGCGGATGACACGCAACTATCGCTGCCGTCGATAGTTCCGGCACAATTTCAAAACTCTCCGTCAGCCGCAATCCTATTTCATCCGCACCAAGCAGCCGGAAAAGCTCAGCCTGTAAAGATAAATCCGGACACGACGAATAACCGAAACCATATCTGGCTGACGTTTTTTCATCCAGCCCCAGTTCGCGGCGAATATGCCTGTGTATCCGGTTGGCCATCGCCTCCGCCAACTCCATGCCCAACGCATAAAGCAGCAGATAATCGCGATACTCGTCAGCCTCGTATAACCGCCTCGCCTCATTCAGAATACTCTCGCCCACGGTAACGACGAAACCAGGCAGAATGTCTCCTCCGCTTCTGGCCGTGTGAAAATAATCGGCTACGCACATATGCGGCGCGTCAGCCTGCCGCGGGAACGTAAAAACCGATTGACCCGTCCCGTCGGCGGAACTGACCGTCAGCTTCTCGCCGTCGCTTGCACAACTGAAATAACCGTAACTGACCATCGGCGTGATTATGCGTTCTTCACGGCAGCGACGGATAAGGCTGTCAAACAGCGGACGTACCTCATTAGCCAACATGTCTTCATATTCGTTCCGCGAGAGTTTGCCCATCCTGTATCCCCATCGCACACGGAAAAGCACCTGTTCGTTGAGATAGGGCAATATATCGTCCAGCGTCCAGTTCGTAATAATTCGTTTGCCGACAAACGGCGGCTGAGGTACAGGATTGTCATGCGATATCGAAAATTCGCCGGCCTTCGTCTGCGGAGCAGCCTGCTGCGCAGACCAGCTGGACGATTCGAGCGTGCCTGCCTCAAAGCGGTGCATAGCCCGCAAGGCATCGAACGCATCGCTGCAATATACGACTTTTCCGGTAGTATAATTCGGCACACACTCGCAGGCTACAAACTGTTGAGTGAGAGCGGCGCCGCCGAGCAGTATCGGCTGCGTGAGGCCGGCGTTGGCGTAGATAGGCATGTCGGCTTTCATGGTCATCGCCGATTTCACCAGCAGGCCGCTGAGGCCTATCACGTCAACATCGTACTCGCGAGCCTTGGCAATGATTTCCTCAGCCGGCATTTTTATGCCGATATTATACACCTTGTAACCGTTATTACTCAAAATGATGTCAACGAGGTTTTTGCCGATGTCGTGTACGTCGCCGGCTACGGTAGCCAGTAGGATTTTGACGGTTTTTTCCTCGCCGCCAGCACTGTTCATGTACGGCTGAAGAAGTTCCACGCTGCGACGCATGACTTCGGCGGACTGCAACACGAACGGCAGCAGCATTTCACCCCTGCCGAATTTTTCACCGATTATGCGCATGGCCTCAATCAGAAGATTGTTTATTATCTCGGTCGGCGCATACTTTTCCAGCAGTGCGGCGATGACGTCTTCCAGTCCGTCGCGTTTGCCGGCAAACATGTGCTCGGTAAGCAGCTCCTCAGCCGGCCGACGGTCTTTGGCCGGCTCCTGCGTCTGCTGCCGAACAGTGGCGTCGTTGAACCGTTCTATGAATCTGGCCAACGGGTCGGGATTTTTTTCGCTCACTCGATTATATATCAGGTCGAGAGCCACCGCGCGATCCCGGGCATCCATCTGATTCAGGGGCAGGATTCTGGCGGCATCCACTATGGCGGTATCAAGGCCGGCGGAGATGGCTTCGTGCAGGAACATGGAATTCAGTATGCGGCGGCTGGCCGGCTTCAAACCAAAAGATATATTGCTGAGGCCAAGCGTGGTAAAAACGCCCAACAGGTCGCGCTTGACCAGCCGTATACCGGCGAGCGTCTCTACGCCGGCGTTTTTGGTGGATTCGTCGCCTGAGCCGATGGTAAACGTCAGAACGTCGAAAACCAGGTCGCTCGGCCGCAAGCCGCACTCACAGACGGCAATGTCGTATATCCGCGTAGCCACCGCGAGTTTTGCGTCTGCCGTCATGGCCATGCCTTTTTCATCGATGGTCAGGGCTATGCAGGCTGCGCCGTATTTCTTTGCAAGACGACAGATTTTACGCAGATTAGTTCCGCCGTCTTCAAGGTTGATGGAATTTATAAGCGCCCTGCCAGGATAATTTTTCAGCGCCGTTTCTATTACGTCGGGAGAAGTCGAATCAATCACTACCGGCAGGCGGATGCTGTTGGCGAACATTTTTATCAGCCGTTCCATGTCCGCCTTCTCATCACGGCCGGCAAATGCTACGCAAAGGTCCAGCGCGTGCGGCGCGCCGGTAGCCTGCTGGTCAAGGCCGACCTGCAACGCGCCGTCGAAATCACCGGCGAGCAGAAGTTCGCGAAAATTTTTCGAGCCGTTGGCATTAGCCCGCTCGCCTATCATGAACGGCCGCGGCTGCTGCTCTATCGTGACACTCTGATAAGCACTGGAAAGAGACGGCTGAAATTCCGGACATCGCATGGCAGGTTTGACGCCGTCGCCAAGAGCATCGACCATGGCTTTTATATGGTCGGGCCGCGTACCGCAGCAGCCGCCAATAATGCTGACCCCGTATTGCGTCACGAATTCCCGCATTTTTTTGGCAAACGGCAATGGCTGTTGCATGTAGCAGGTTTTGCCTTCTATGACCTGCGGCATGCCGGCATTCGGCAGAAGAGAAATGCGGCCCGGCCAGAGTTTGCCGAGCGTACGGATGTGCGGTTCCATGAGATCGGGCCCCATCGCGCAGTTCAGGCCCAGCGAAAACAGGCCGAACGGCTCAAGCGTAGTCACCGCCGTCGCAATGTCCGTACCGACGAGCATCTTGCCCGACTGCTCCACCGTCACCGACGCCATCAGGGGAATTTCACGATTAAGTTCGTTCATCACCTGCTGCGCGGCAATTAGGGCGATGCGGGTCTGCAAAATATCCTGGCAGGTCTCGATGAGCAGCGCGTCTACGCCGGCATCAATAAGCGGCCGTAATTGCCCGACATAGGCCTCGTGCATTTTGTCAACGGCAATATGGCCCAGGCTGGGCAGCTTTGTGGTAGGCCCGACCGAACCGATGACGTAACCGGCGGCATTGTCGGCAGCGACAACGGCGGCTTGAGCGTTGGCGACGGCTGCACGGTTTATTTCATCGACTCTGTCCGCAAGGCCATATTCTTCCAAAACTATCGAATTCGCCCCAAAAGTGTTAGTCTCGACAGCCATCGTGCCGACGGCTAAAAATTTCGAGTGCATCTCCTGCACAATCTGCGGCGCGGCAATATTCAGCCATTCGTTACAGCCCTCACGGCCGGCCCACGCAGAATCAGGAATATCCATGCCCTGAAG
Organism: uncultured Planctomycetaceae bacterium; assembly: GCA_964536835.1. Lineage (GTDB taxonomy): Bacteria > Planctomycetota > Phycisphaerae > SM23-33 > SM23-33 > DAONFI01. The sequence continues at coordinate 60,663 of CAZIAZ010000006.1, forward strand.
AGTCGACCCGCAAGCACCGTCAAGTATTAAAATTTCGTGAGACTCGATACTCAAAACATTCTCCAAAACAAAAAGGCAGCCGGCAAACCACAGTCAGCCGCCATGAATACGTTTTCAAAATGGTTACCCAACATGACTGCCGACCGTCGACTGCCAACTGCCGTCCGGACTATTTTACGGCGCCGAAATCTTTCAAAAATTTTCTGAGCATCGGGCGATACTGCTCGTCCAGGGGCGAGAGCGGCAGACGCAGGGAATCGTCACACAAGCCGGCCATGGACATGGCGGCTTTCACGGGAATGGGGTTCGTCTCGCAGAACATGGCTCTGCACAGGGGGAAAAGCCGCAAATGCTGTCTGCGGGCCGATTCGTAATCGCCGGCGGCTGCAAAGTCGCAAAGTTTGCGAACCTCAGCCGGCAGAACGTTGGCCAGAACGCTGACGACACCTTTGCCGCCGACGCTCATTATCGGCAACGTCAGTGAATCATCGCCGGAAAGTATCGTAATGTCGCACATGCTCGCGATGGCAGTGGACATATCAAGTTTGCCGGTAGCCTCCTTGACCGCGACCACCTGCTCTATCTGGTTATACATGTTGACGATGGTTTCCGCGGTCAATTCCACGCCTGTTCTGCCGGGTATGTTGTACAGCACTATCGGCAGACCGACTTCGGCGATGCGTGCGACATGGGCATACATGCCTCGCTGCGTGGGCTTGTTGTAATACGGATTCACTATGAGGCAGGCGTCTGCGCCGGCTTTTTTGGCATGAGCGGTAATGCGGTATGCCTCTTCGGTAGAGTTGCTGCCAGTACCGGCGATAACCGGCACGCGGCCAGCCACCTTTTCCACCGTAAATTCTATCACACGGTCATGTTCCTTGTAATCAAGCGTGGGAGACTCGCCGGTAGTGCCGCACGGCACTATCGCCTGAGTTCCGCCGGCAATCTGGAATTCAATCAGCCTGCCCAACGTATCGTAATCCACACTTTCGCCATGAAACGGCGTGACCAGTGCAACCATTGATCCTTCGAGCTTCAGACTCATAACGCAATCCTTTCAAGCTCCAGCGGTTCCGGAGCACTTTGTGACCTGTCAATCAATCGCTTCATTTCAGCCACAGCCTCCCGCAGACCAGTGAATATACCGCGAGCTATTATCGTATGGCCGATATTGAATTCCGTAAATCCCCGCAGAGCCGCGAGAATGTGAACGTTCTGATAGGTTATTCCGTGGCCGGCATGTACTATAAGGCCCTGGTCAAGGCCTACGGCTAAGCCGTTTCGCACATCGGCAAAAGCGCCAGCTACCGCCTCCTGCGACGCCTTCGACCCGTCCGGCGGCAATATCGCGTTCGCCAGAGTGCCGGTATGAAGTTCTACGCACTGGGCCCCGGCATTGCGGCTGGCGATTATCTGCGACTCGACAGGGTCGATAAATGCGCTGACCATGATGCCGGCGTCGTTAAGACGTCGCGTCACTTCGGAAAAACGCTCAAACTGGCTGACGACGTCGAGGCCGCCCTCGGTAGTGATTTCCTGGCGGTTTTCAGGCACAAGCGTCGCCTGGGTCGGCCGCAATTCAAGGGCTATCCGCACTATCTCCTCGTCGAGCGACATCTCCATGTTCAGCTTGCCGCGAACGGTCCGCCGTAACAAACCGGCGTCGCGGTCATTTATGTGACGCCTGTCCTTGCGAAGATGAAATGTAATGCAACTTGCCCCGCCAAGCTCAGCCGCCGCCGCGGCCCAGACCGGATCGGGCTCTACCGTACGCCTGGCCTGACGAATCGTGGCGACGTGGTCTATGTTTACTCCTAATCCTATCATCTAAAATATACTCCCAATACCGTTCAGCGGCATCACGACCATAGAAAAAATTCAAACATGTTTTCCTGTATTAACGTCGGCATACCGACAGCAGCGGCAGTCATGTATTATAAAAACTTTGCATGCTCTGGAAAACCCTTATTTCTGACAATTGTTTCAATAATCAACCGGCTGAGACGATATTACAGAGACAGGTAAAAGCTGTTTCAATCCCTCATTTTTTTCGCAAAAATTCACAAACTACAGAACAGTCGCCCACGGCACATCATAACTGCCTTTTTCAATCAGGCTGATGGCGTGTTCGGCCATTTTTACACAATTAAATTCATTATGAGCCCTTTCCATTCCGGCTCTCGCAATTTTTACACGTTCCGCATCGTGTTTCAAATACCAGTCAGCCAATTCAAAAAATTCATCCGCAGTGTCAAAATATCTCAAGTGAACTCCATCCTGAAAAAGCATGTCGGTATCTGGCACTCTCTTGGCCAATACGAAGGCGCCACATGAAAGGCTGTTGATAAACCTGTCGGAGTGATAAAGTCTGACATTGTTTACGGCATTGATGCTCAGCGCTATCTTCGCCCCCCCAAGAGCATAAAAACAGTCAAGGCCGTCTATGGCCGGCTGGCCAAATGCGCCATATACTTTTGCATTGGGCATTCTGGATAATCTTTCAACGATGGCAAATCTGTCATCGTCGCATTCGCCCTGGCCGTGGGTGGCTTTGCCGGCGAATATTATATCGCTCCTGAACTTCTCGTCGACATCATACGGCCGCTGAATATCAGGGTCGCATAAACATGGAATGAATGCACAACGAGGGACTCCCAACTTCTTGTATGCTTTCAGAAATTCGCCAGCATCCGTATTCATCACGATATCCATCTTCTTCGCAACCTCAATCTTGTTGATATCGCTTTCAAGAAACCAGTCGATATCCCTGCCGACGAAGATTGCATTCGGCGCAACTTTTTTCATTCCGGCAACAGTTTCGCCGTCCATGTCTTTCATTGTGATTATCATTACAATATCAGGATGGTAATATCGAATCTGCTCAGCAATGACTTCATCCGCCTTTTTTTTGCCCAATTTCAGCATGATTCCCCCAAATTTAACGGGAGCCAGCTGCGCTACCATATCAATATAGCTGAAGCATTGTACATCATGGCCCAGCCGCATAAATCCTTTAATCCAATGACGATTTTCGGCACGTATCGCGCGCGCTCTGCCATGTTTAAAATCTGCGACAAGAAAAATGCGTTTAGGCTGTGACATAAGGCATCCTGAAGATTTCAGACCGAATTTGAACAAGTACGCTTCGTGGAATAATTTACGGGACAATGATAGGTAAATTCAAAACGTTAATCAATTACAAAATCAGCCGGCAACTCCGGCAGCCACTGAATAAACGATGCCTCTGCGAACGTCTTTGACAGAAAAAGGGTTTGACACAATTTATCCAATTACTTATGGTGTTTGACCGCAGGATATTGTATATTCGGCGATTTGAAATCGGCAGATATTATGTGTAATTCCAACAAGGCTTTTTTAAAGGGAAAATCATGGTAGAAGAAAACGCCCAGAATCAACAGGTAAAATTGACAATCGACCAGCGCGACATGCATACGTTTTACGCCAATGCATTCCAGACCAATGTCACGCCTGAGGAATTATTCGTAAGTTTCGGCACGAATCAGCCCATTCCCGCGCAGGACGGCAGTAAACAGCCGCAAATAATGCTCAAGCTCGAAAGTCGTATAGCGATGAACTATTACACCGCCAAACGGCTGGCGATTCAGCTTTCGCAGGCTGTACAGGGTTTTGAGGAGCGGTTCGGCGTACTTGAGCTTGATATCAACAAGCGAACTCAGGGCAAGAAATAATTTTACGTCGCAGACGGCTTAACAAGTGCCCGATGACATGATTGACAATTTGGCCGCACGGCATATATCCGATGCCGACCCGCAGGAAGAAATTCATCGCCTGATAAGATTTGAAGGCACTTTTGAGGAATTTTTGTGCAAGTGGCTGAGTGCGGTCTGTCATTGTGCGTCGGCATCTCAAGCCGCCGTACTTGACAGGGATGAAACTCACGGCAACATCGTAGCCAAAGCGATATTTCCGTCGACAGAGGTTGGCGGCGGTATGCCTTTTTGGCTGCAACAGTTTGCCGCGCAGCTTGGCCGTAATGCCGATTGGCCAGCCGAATGCAGTATTCATGACATTCCCGTTCCAGGCGGTTTTTACGGCCAGACGCAAAAGGTTTTCGCCTATCCGCTGGGCATCGACGGCACGAAACTGATAGCGGCGTTTCTCATTTCCGGCGAATGCGACTCAAAACGCCTGGCCGCGATTACAGCCCCCTTTACGTGCCTCATAAACAACTATGTCGCCGGCAGAAAAGTTTCCGTCCAGGAAAATTCCCTGCGGCGATTCAGAAAACTTTTCGAGTTGCAGTCGTCGTTGCGGCATCATGCCAGATTCGGGCCGCTGGCTATGGCGATATGCAACGAAATCGCAACCGCAGCCGGCGCGGAGAGAGTTTCACTTGGCGTACTCGGCGGCCACTTCGTCAAATGCATGGCCATGAGTCACACCGAGAAACTCAACCGCAAGATGAAAGTCGTCAGGCAGGTCGAACAGGCAATGGAGGAATGTCTCGACCAGCAGCAAGTGGTGATTTATCCCGCCGGCGACGGCGACCGCGCAGTAACACGCATGGCCGAAGAACTCTCCCGCCATCATGGCTCAGGCCAGATAATCGCCATACCAATCACACCCGCCGATGAGCCTAAAATCGTCATACTTATGGAATTCACCGACCGCCGCAACGATTTGAAGGAACTCCTTGAAATCACAGGCGCGATTTGCGAGGTCGAAGCGGCGAGGCTGTACGAATTTTACCTGCACAGCTGCTGGTTCGGCATCCGGATAGCCCGCGAAATAAAGAAATTCGCAGCCATCGTCGTAGGCGCCAAACACACATGGCTGAAACTCGCCGCAATAGCGATTATATGCGTGCTTTTCTGGGCCGTGTTTTTCAGGGGCGATTATGAAATAGAGTCTCCCGTCGTGCTGGAAGCCGTCCAGCAACGGGTAGTCGCCGCGCCGTTCGAGTGTTATCTCGTAGAAGCCGACGTTCAGCCGGGCGACTATGTGCAGGCTGGCAAGACCATGCTCGGCCGTCTGGATGACGGCGAACTGCGGCAACAGCTCGCATCGCTGGAGGCAAGGCGGCAGACTTCCGTAAAACGGGCTGCGATGGCCATGCGGGAGGGCAAAACTGCAGAATCGCAGGTGGAACTCGCACAGGCTAAACAGGCTCAGGCCGACATGGATATCGTCAGATACAAACTCTCGAAAGTAAACATCGTCGCGCCGACAAGCGGCTATCTCGTATCCGAGGACATGGGCAAGCAGTTGGGCCGCGCGTTCAAAATCGGCGACGTCCTGTTTGAAATCGCAGCCGTAGATTCTCTCCGCGCGGTCATCCGCGTCGAAGAGGAAGACATCAGCCAGCTTTCCGTCGGCCAGTCCGGCGAATTCGCAATCATCGCCAACCCGGACAAAAAACTCCGGTTCACCATAGAACGGATACATCCAGCCGCCAATGTCGTGGAACAGAAAAATATCTTTGAAGTCTGGGCGAAAATAGAAGAGCGGCCGACGTGGCTGCGGCCCGGCCTTGAGGGCGAGGCGCACATATACGTCGGCAAACGAAGGCACATCTGGATATGGACTCATCGTGCTGCGGACTGGATACAGATGAAGCTCTGGCAGTGGTTTTAGGAGGAATGGCCGGCCATGGCTCAGGTACGTCCGACATTTCACGAATCATGGTACAGAATCGCACAGCTGCGGCCGCGCGTACGGGTAACGGTTCAAATACAGAAACAGTATTACCGCGGCGTCGGATGGTATATCATCCGCGACCCTGCAAATAATGACCATTTCCGGCTCAGCGAATCGGGATACGCATTTATCGCCCTGCTGGACGGTTATCGCACCATTGAGCAGGCGTGGAAAATCTGTCTCGAAAAACTCGGCGACGACGCCCCCACGCAGGGAGAAGTCCTGCAACTGCTCGGCCAGCTGTACATGTCGAATCTTCTCTGCGGCGATATGCCGCCGGACTGCGAAAGCCTTTTCGCAAGATACAAAAAACGTAAATTGCGTGAAATCGGCGCCACGTTGGGAAATATACTGTTCCTGCGTCTGCCGCTGTTCGACCCGGACAGATTTCTGGAAGGTTTTGAAAAGGTTTTCGGCTGGATTTTTTCATGGTTCGGATTCGCATTGTGGGCTGTACTCGTAGTAATGGGGCTTGCCGCGGTTGCAGGCAGATGGTCTGACCTTGTTTCGCAGGCAGGCAACGTACTGGCGCCGTCAAACCTGGTATTCATGTACTTGTGTTTCGTGGTGATAAAGGCAATTCACGAACTCGGCCACGGCCTGGCGTGCAAGAAATTCGGACGGCTGGAGGGCGATACGGGCGAAGTTCATACCATCGGCATAATGCTGCTGGTTTTTACGCCCATGCCTTACGTGGACGCCACGAGCAGCTGGTCTTTCCGCGACAAGCGACGACGCATCATGGTGGCAGCCGGCGGCATGTATGTTGAAATCGCAGTAGCAGCCGTCGCGGCAATGCTCTGGGCAGCAAGCGCATCGGGCAGCATTCTTCACGCGCTGAGCTACAACACCATGTTCATCGCCAGCGTTTCGACGCTGCTGTTCAACATAAATCCCCTGCTGAGGTACGACGGTTATTACATCCTCAGCGACATTCTGGAAATCCCGAATCTATATGACCGTTCGAAACGGTATTTGTATTATCTGATTCGCAGGTACGTATGGGGAATTGACAGCATCATCAATCCAGCACACACGCGAGGCGAACGGATATGGTTTCTGCCGTATGCCGTCGCATCCTGCATATACCGTGTAATAATCTTCGCCGGCATTCTGCTGTTCATCGCCGACAAACTGTTTTTCGTGGGTGTGATTCTGGCCATGTGCATGGCGGTCGCGTGGCTGGTATGGCCTGCCGTCAAATTCGTCAGCTACCTGGCGACAAACAACGAGCTGGCTCGCCACCGCCAGAGAGCCGTTTTGACTACCGTTCTGTTTTTCGGCATGATTTTCAGCCTGCTCGGCGAATACGAATGGCCCGACCGCTTTTCCGCAGAAGGCATAGTCGAACCGGAAAAACTCACCCTCGTATACTCAGGCACTGACGGCGAGCTGGTCAGCCACATGAAGACCGACATCGCCGTAAAAACCGGCGACGGGCCGCTGATAACCCTGAAAAATCCGGAGCTTACATCAAAATATAAAAGCCTTCTGGCTGAACTCGAAGAAAGCGGCCTGAGAAAAAAAATCGCACAGAGTGAAAACAGAACCGCCGAAGCCGCCATATACGACTCGCAGTCGAAAGCTTTGACGGACCAGCTTGCCAGAGTTAAAACCGAACTCAGCCGGCAGAGGATTTTCGCAGCAACGGACGGCGTGTGGCTTGCCCCACGGCTAAGCCGGCAGGAAGGCAAATGGTTCAAACGCGGCGAACTGATAGGCATGATAGTTCCAGCCGATTCCATGCGAATCAGGGTCGCCGTTTCACAGGAAGAGGCGGCCAGGCTGTTTTCGTCAGGCGGCATAAGAGTCAGCTACAGGTTCGACGGCGCATCTGACAGCAAAACAGGTAAAGGAAACATCGTTCAGATAGTCCAGGCCGGCCGGAAACAGCTCCCATCGGCAGCGTTGGGATACGCAGGCGGCGGAGAAATCGAAACCGCCGCGTCAAATCCCCAGGACAGGCAGGGAGCATATGAAGCGACGCATAATTATTTCGAGGTTCTGGTCACCCCAGCCAGAAACGCTGCTGATATAGCAGACTTCAGGGAAGGCAGAAAAGTCCTGGTACGGTTCGACGTCGGCAACCGGCCGCTTCTTTCGCAGTTTTACCGCAAAATAATGCAGGTCTTCCAGCAGAGATTCAGGCAATGACCGTTACGTCAGACATATATTCATGGCGAGTATTCACCCGCGGCTACAAAACCGACGAACTCCCCACCGGCATAGATATATTGTGGGACAGAACAAAAGGATTTTTAAATTCGTTCAGGTTCAGAACCGGCAGATTTTTAAAACTCGCCGACAGCGTGCTCGAACTGAATCAGGACATGGCTGACCTTTCCGACGCATCGCTGCGGCAGACGGCTGACCGCATGCGGGAAATTTTCAGGCTCAACCGCGACACTCCGGCAGACCGCATAAGAGGCTTGGCCGTCGTTCGCGAAGTCGCCCGCCGCATACGAAACGAACATCCTTTCCGAGTTCAGGTGGCAGGCGCAATGGCCATGCTGGAAGGCTGCATTACGGAAATGGCCACCGGCGAAGGCAAAACTCTGGTGGCTGCACTCGTCGCCACGCTGGAAGGCTGGCGGGGCAAGGGCTGTCACGTACTCACCGTCAACGATTATCTCGCACAGCGGGATTCGGAATCGATGAAGGGGATTTTCGAATTCTGCGGGCTGACGTGCGGTTTCGTCAATCAGGAAATGTCTCCGCCGCAACGCAAGGAGTCGTATGACTGCGACATAACGTACCTGACGAACAAGGAAGTGACGGCGGATTTTCTTCGCGACCAGCTGAAGCTCGGCCGACGACGAAAACTATTGGACAGAATTGTAGATTCGATGGACATTTACAGCCGGCAGGTCGGCCGTGACATGCTCCAGCGCGGCCTTTATAGCGCAATAGTCGACGAAGCCGACAGCATCCTGATAGATGAAGCCGTCACGCCGCTGATTATTTCCAGCAATTCGTCCGACCCCATCCAGGCGGATGCGTTCAGCCGGGCTTGTGAAATCGCCGCGTCGATGACGGCTGGCCTTCATTACCGCGTAAATCATCAATATCAGGAAATAACCCTCACCGGCGAAGGCAGAGACAAGCTGCAAAATGTGACAGCCGGCCTCGGCGGCATATGGGCCGGCGAACGACGTAGCGAAGAACTCGCAGTTCAGGCGCTTACCGCCAGGGAATTTTACGAAAGCGGCAGACAGTATATTGTCGATGATGGTAAGGTGGTGATAGTCGATGAAGCCACCGGCCGCCTGATGCCAGACCGCGAATGGCGTAACGGCCTTCATCAGGCTGTAACCGCAAAAGAAAAACTGGAAGTTCAGCCGCCCAAGGATACCTGTGCCAGGATAAGTTTTCAGAGGTTTTTCCGGCTTTATGAAAAACTCTGCGGCATGACCGGCACAGCCCGCGAAGCCAGCTGGGAATTCTGGGACATTTACAAAATGCCGGCGGTGCGAATACCCACCAACCGGCCGTGCAGGCGAATAAAACTGCCAACCCGCGTCTTTAGCGACGCAGACGATAAACGCGACGCAATCGTGGCTGAAGTGCGAAAAATGCACTCGCAGGGCCGGCCGGTACTGGTGGGCACGCGAAGCGTCAAGGAGTCGGTATCGCTCAGCGAGAAACTCTCGGACGCCGGATTGAAACACCAGGTGCTCAACGCAGTCTATCACAAGATAGAGGCGCAGATAATAGCGTCAGCCGGCAACAGCGGCCAGATAACCGTAGCCACGAACATGGCTGGCCGCGGCACTGACATAAAACTCGGCCGCGAAGTAGAAAAGCTCGGCGGCTTGCATGTCATCGCCACGGAAAAGCATTTTTCGCGACGTGTGGACAGACAGTTGCAGGGCAGAAGCGCAAGACAGGGCGACCCTGGTTCGGCAGTCGAAATCATCTGCCTGGACGATGAACTTTTTGTACGGTACGCCGCCATTTTCAGAATGTTGTTAAAACCGTTCGTCGGCAAGAAATCAGCCGGCAAAATCGTCCGCATGGCTGCGATACTGGCTGCGCGGCTAGGCCAGTTCAGGGCCGGACGGCAGGCACTGGCGATGCGGAAAAGCGTAGTCAAGACCGATAACTGGCTCGACGAAACTCTCGGATTTGCAGGAAAAGAATTATAACGACGCCGTAATCGCGGCAATGGAGTTTTTAACATGAAAACGAAAACCAAATTTTTTATGACGGCCGGATTTTTGATGATTACGTTTGCACTGCTGCCGGCGGCGGCACAGGAAGTATCCACAACCGTCGAACCGACAAAGGTCGAGGCCTTCACCAAGCCGAATTTCGACGCGATTCTATCTTTTGCCGTACCAGGCACGATTGCCGAAATATCCGTGGAAATCGGCCAAAAGGTAAAGAAAGGCCAGGTTCTCGCGCGGCTGGAGGATTCGGTCGAGCAGACCCGCCAGGCGCAGTTGCAGGCGCAGGCTGAAAACACCATAAAAATAAAGGCCGCGGCAGCCCAGCTCGACCAGAAAAAAGTCGATCTTGAACGCACAAAGGCCGCGGCAAAAGACGGCGCGGCAACAGAACTGGAAATGGAATACGCCAGGCTCGACGTGCTCACCCAGGAACTCACAAAACAGATTGAAGAGTTCAACAATTCGCAGGACAAACTCAAAAACAAGGAAATGAAATCGCAAGTCGACCGCATGAAAATCGTCAGCCCGTGCGACGGCATTATTGAAACCAGGTTCGTCGAAAAAGGCCAAGCCGTCGACAGCAACACGCAGGCTATCCGCGTCGTGAACATAGACCCGCTCTGGGTTGACGTGCCACTAAGCGTAAACAGCACCATGAGTCTTAAAATCGGCGGCAAAATGAAAGTCAGATATCTCAACGCACCGGCGGAGGTCTGTCAGGCTGAGATTCTGAACGTAGCTTCGACAGTAGACCCGGCCAGCGATACGCGGCTTGTGCGGCTGGAGATTCCCAATCCTTCAAAACGGCCAGCCGGCGAACGAGTGGAAGTATTGCTCGACGAAAATCAGACGCAAACTCGAACTACCGCCAAAACGCAACCTGATAAAAATAACTCAAAGTGACCGATTAACGCCGTCAGGTTCAACAGCATGGACGGCATATGCACGCATAAACTTCAAAAATCGGTCGGCTTGAATAATATGGACAGAGCGGTTCTAAAACCTATCCCAAAAACCTTGGCTGCCTGCAATCGGCTCTTTTGCAGCCTGGC
>CAZIAZ010000007.1:0-4115 GCA_964536835.1 uncultured Planctomycetaceae bacterium
ATCGCGAACGGCACGTTCAGTATCTTTGCCAGCGTTTTAGCCAGCAGCGTTTTGCCGCAGCCGGTGGGCCCGATGAGTAGAATATTCGACTTGTCGATTTCAACGTCGCCTGAGTCAGCCTCGGAATGCGTCAGTCGTTTGTAATGATTGTAAACGCCGACGGAAAGAACCTTTTTGGCGTGCTCCTGGCCGATTACGTACTGGTCTAGATGCTCCTTTATCTGCTTTGGCGACGGTATCTGGTCGGGCGATATACGGCTGACGCGATTGACCCGTTTCTGCTGTTTCAGGAAGTTATCGCAGAGGCTTACGCACTGTTCACAGATTGACAGCCCGTCAGGGCCGGGGATTATTACGCCGGCGTCTTTGCCGCTCCTGCCGCAAAAACTGCAACTCATTACCGGCCCGTTGCCGCGATTCTTGTTATTCGCCATATCGTTTGTACCTTGTCGACTTCTTATTAATCCTGTATTTATCTTTGGATAGGAGCTGTTTGGACATGTTTTGAACAGCTTCTAGTTTTTATCGGTTTTGCCGAGATTTTTCATTATATCAAAACCTGCGGCTGGGTGGTGAATTTTTTTGTTCTTTTCGTCGCCGTCGAGCGGCGGCAGGCCCAGCAGCGACCTGCGCATACTTGCGAATTCCTCGTCGCTTATCATGCCGGCCCTGTGAATTTTTTCCAAATCTTCCATGCGTAAGCCGGCAAAAGGCTCGTCGCGTTTCAGCCGCGGATCAAGTTTCTTCTTCAATTTGATAATCACGACGAATGCTACAGCCCATATAAGTACCAGGGCTGCACAGCTTACGACGATATTGATGATATTGCTGTCGGACATGCCTGATTTTATAGTATTATCCTGCGTCTTTTGCAACATAAGATATTCCGAATGATGCACAATCGCTATAATGATATGACACTACGTTGGTTATGCATGCCTTGTGAAATGTGTAACACCGAAAATAAAACAAATTTTTTCCGATACGGCAATTTGGGTTTTCCATTGATAAAACGGGGCAAAACTATTAGATGCATCGAATTAGTGGAATTGGGGTGTGTAAAAATTATCTTGAAATATGTAATAGCCTCATTTATAAGACCTTATGTAACGAAGGCAAATTTCTGAGAGGAATTGATACAGCTGTTGATGAAAATTTGGCGGTTTTTTGTGGTCTGTGCAATTGCGTCAATGACAGATGAGTTGGTTTTGGGTTGCAGTAAAAAATTTCCGGTAATCAGGACAAAAAAATGTCAAACGCTTATTGTGGCAGCTGGAAGATAGACTCTTCCGACAGATTTATTGAAATTGACGAAAAATTTGAACGTTTTTCGCGTGAAAACCCCAATTTTCATTTTTCCGGCGCGAAGTTGGGCAAAAGTTTTCATGATTTTCTGCATTCCGTTCAGCTTTCATATTTTTATCGCACGCTCATATATCGTGTCCGCTATGACAATGCCATGATTGAGCTGCCGGTGCGTTGTGATACGTCAGCGCTGAAACGGAGTTACCGGATGCATATATCAAGGCTTGCCGGCTCAGCTACGGTCGAGTTCACATTAAATCTGGTAAAAGAGGAAAAACGGGAGCATATTAGTTTTTTTGATTTGGGCACTCCCAGAGATGAGCGTGAGATTCGCGTGTGTTTCATCTGCGGGCTGGTGAAGGGCAACGGGGTTTGGGAATTGCCGGAAAATCATTTCAGGCGAGCGGAGTTCGGCGGCGCGGTTTTTATGCCGCGGCTTACCCATACTGTCTGTAAAAGCTGTCTGAGCCGGACGTTGGGTATCTATGACGATGTAGCACGCAATCAGCCGGCGGCTGACGTGGATAGCTGAAATAATTGTTTTGCTATATTCCATTCGTCAGTTATTATAAGCTGCGATGATATTATCCGCCGGAAAATCCAGGCTCAGCGATGTGGAATTGTTGGAGCAGTTTGTCGCGGGCAGCAGCGAGGCTTTTGGCCGATTGCTATGCCGTTATGAAAAAAGTCTTTATGCGTTTCTTGTGCGTTATACCGGCGATATGGTGTTGGCGGAGGATATTTTTCAGAACACTTTTTTGCAGGTTTACCAGTCTGCCGGGCTTTTTGACCACGGCAAGTCGTTCAAGCCGTGGTTGTACACGATTGCCCTGAATAAAGCTCGAGACGCTCTCCGCCAGAAAAAACGTCAGAAGGCTGCGTCAATCGACGCGGTATCCATAGGCGACGATAGCGATATTGACCGTTCGTTTGCCGACATAATTCCTTCAAAAATTCTTTCTCCCGATGAAATTTCCGTGAACCGTGAGCTGCGCGGCGTCGTACAGGAACTGATAGGGCAGTTGCCAGAAAATCTGCGGGCTGTTCTCGTCATGAGTTATTTTGACAGGCTGCCGCAGAAGGAGATAGCCGAAGTCCTGAACGTGCCGGTAGGTACGGTCAAGTCCCGGCTGCATAAGGCTATGGCGATGTTTGGACAGAAGTGGAATGCCTGGGCTAAGAAGCAGAACATGAATGGAGACGCGGAGCTTCCGAAATGAGCGATATGAACGAAAAAAACTCTCCATCCCTGCCGGAATATGACGAGCAGATGCTCATCGACGACATTCTCGGCGAACTTGACGAGAAGGCTGCCGCTGCTCTGCGCGAGCGGTCTGCCGCTAACGATGCCCTCGCCGCTCGTCGAAATGAACTTGCCAAAATTTTCAAAACGCTTGACTTCGCCGGCGATATTGAAGCGCCTCAAGGGCTGGCTAGCCGGACGATGAGCTGGATTGAATCGGCAAAGGAAACCAGCAGGCTTATCGGCTTCGAGCAGTTTTCCGGCGGATATCGCCCCACGTTTTCATTACGCGAGACTCTGGCTGTCGCGGCGGTGCTGGTTATCGCCGTTACGGTGATTTTTTCAACGTTGACGGCGTCGCGGCAGCGGCTGTGGCAGAATCTCTGTACCTCGCAGATGGGCGAAATCGGTACTGCGTTCCAGAATTATGCGATGTCGAACGATAGTATGCTGCCGACGGCCAGCAGTGAAACGCCGGAAAATTGGCTTAATACATCGAGCAATCGGCCGGCTAATTCGTCCGCGCTTTTCCGGTTGCTAAAGCAGGAATATGTCCATAATCCGCGGGTTTTTCAATGTCCGGCTAACGGGCCCAGGGGTTTTACGGTCGACAGGGAAAAGTCGGATTTTCCTGACCGTACTTTTGTGGGCTATTCGTATCAATATTCCATTCGTCGGTGTATACGGTTGGACGATTCCAGACTGGTAGTCGAAAGATTCGTGATTTTGGCTGACCAGACCCCATATTTCAAAAATGGCCACTTTGATTCTTCCGCCGGCATAAGCAGGAATCATTCTGCCGGCCAGAGTGTTTTATATGCCGACGGCCATACTGCATGGGTGCGCACTTCCGACGTCGGCGTCAGCGACGACAACATTTTTCTGATAAGTTCTGCAGCCACTGCGTACAGCGGCACGGAAAAGCCGTCCGACGATAACGACAGCTTCCTGCTGCCGAACTGAAGTCGTTTCTGAAATTCAATTTTAAGAGCCGCTTTTAAAATTGTCGGCTGAGCCGTCATTCCGCGTTTCCGGCGCGATGTTTTACTTTCATTTACGCAGGTTTTGCATTATACTTTCGCCGAAAACAGATGAGAAGGATTGTATATACAACATGGATGTTGGCGGGCTGTTTTGTGTTGGCTTCCTGTGAAGGTCTGCATATGCCGTGGGAGCCGCCGCATACGAATTTTCCTACGCCACAGCCGCAGCAACCGCAGCAGCCGCCTGCCGCACAAAAAAAACCTTCACAGCCGATTCGGCAGCAGAATGTTTCCGACGAACACCGCATGCTCGGAGGTTACTATTCATGGTGCAAGGCTCAGCCGTTCAACAAAATCTGTTTTGATAATTATAATTATATCGTTCACGCCTTTCTTGCCGCCGGCAGTGACGGCAAATTGCAATATAATCCAGCCCGAAAAATCCCTTCCGCCGAGCTTACCGCTCTTGCGCATCGTAACAATGTAAAAATCATCATTTCGCTCGGCGGCGGCCGGAACAATTATTTTGATAAAATAACTGCCAGCCGCTGGGCTACCGGCCGTCTCGTGGCATCAGCCATCGA
>CAZIAZ010000007.1:4125-71366 GCA_964536835.1 uncultured Planctomycetaceae bacterium
CTTGACTGGGAATATCCGCAGAATGCAGCAACATCGCGTCGCTGGGCTGGCCTTATAAGCAGCCTTCGAGCCGGCCTTGACGGCCTTTCACGAAAAACCGACAAAAAATACATGCTCACTGCCGCCGTCGGGCCGGTCAAATGGTATGCCATGTGGATACCAGCCGACACGGTGAATGAAAAACTGGATTTCCTGCATATCATGACGTACAACTATTGCGGCATATGGGGCGGCAGGGCAGGCGAGCATGCCCCGATATATTCCAGCCTCGGCAGGGGCGACATCGCCTCGTCGTTGCGATATTGGACGGATGTAAAGCATATTCCCAAGAGCAAGCTCGTCGTAGGCCTGCCGTTTTATTCGTACATTTTCAATGGCTATGAGCCTGGCGAAGCCGTGAATCCCAAGGGTACGCCGTCGAAGAACGTCGTGCCTGTCGCCTACGCCGATATCAACAGCAAACTCTCAGCCGGCCGATGGGAAAAATCCCTCGACAGTGCGACTCGCGTTCAATGGTATCGTTCAGCAGACGGCCGGTCATTCATGGCGATAGACGGGCCGGAAGCCATCCGTTACAAAACGTTGTGGGTGCTCAAAAGCGGTTATCGCGGCGTATTCTGCTGGGCTATGCGTCAGGACGTGGCGCCGAACGGCGATACGCCGCTGGCTGACGCGATGGCCGTAGCCTTTCATTACTATATCACGACTTACCTGAATAAATGACCGGCGTATGACCGCTTTTATATGAACAGGTTGACGTTGCCCTGTTCGGCGCGACTCAGATACATTGCCACGCCGCCGATTTCAACGCCTGCGATAAGTTCTTCCGGCCTTATTCCCATGATATTCATGGACATGTTGCAGGCTACCATTTTCACGCCGGCCAGCCTGGCGCTGCCGATTAGTTCATCCAGCGTTGCGACATTTTTTTTACGCATTATGCCGAGCATTGTGCGTTTGCCGAGGCCGGCGAAATTCATCTTCGAGAGCGGCAGTTTGTCCGAGCCGCGCGGCATCATCCATCCGAACATTTTTTCGACTAAATTTTTCCGTACGCCGATTTTTTCTTTTCTTCGCAATACGTTCAGCCCCCAGAATGTGAAGAACATCGTAACTTTCGAACCCATAGCGGCTGCGCCGTTTGCTATGATGAATGCCGCCATCACCTTGTCGAAGTCGTTGCTGAATACGACGATGGTTTTATCCCTGCCTGCCGGCTCTGTAGCGGCGGATTTTGTTTCCTGTGTCGCCGCCGCATGGCCTTTTGTGATGACAGCGCTATAGACGCCTTTTTCGGCATCACCGAGGTTTATCAGCGTGTTGCCGGTGCTGCCGCACCATGCCGGCACGTCGGCGATGAATCCCGCGTCGGTAGTGCGTATGCGGACTGACTGGCCGGGTTTGACTTCATCGATTGCAGCCTTGAGCTGCATTATCGGCCCTGGACATTGCAGCCCGCAGGCGTCGATGTCCCTGACGATTTCAGATGCTCCGCCAGCCGGAGCGGCCTGTTCATTCATCTTGATAGCCTCCATTTCCTTTCCGCACGCGGTTATTGGCGTGGAGTTCGGGGCCGGCTGATTATACATCTTCCAGATTTTGTAACCGCCGGAGAGATTTTTACATTCTGTAAAACCGTTCTGCAGAAGTATTCTGCTGGCGATGTATCCTCGAAGGCCAGCCTGGCAGAAGACAATCAGTTCTTTATCTTTCGGCAGTTCGTTCAGCCGTTCCCGCAGGCTGTCCAGGGGGATATTTTTCGCGTCGTCGATTGTGCCCAGGGCGAATTCTTCCGGCGTTCTGACGTCGAGAAGAAATACTTTCTGGCGGTCGCGGTCGATTATATCCTGGCTGTGGCAGATGGCGGTATCGCCGCGCATCACGTTTGCCGCGGCAAAACCGGCCATGTTTACAGGGTCTTTGGCTGAGCCGTACGGCGGCGCGTAAGCCAACTCAAGTTCTTCTAGGTCGAATACCGTCAAGCCGGCTCTCAATGCCGTCGCAAAAACGTCTATGCGCTTGTCTACGCCTTCCGTGCCGACCACCTGGGCGCCGAGAATTTTTCCGTCCTGCGGCGAAAATACCAGTTTGACGGTCATCGGCACTGCGCCAGGGTAGTATCCGGCGTGGTTCTGCGGATGCACGAAGACCGCCTGGCAGGGGATATTTTGAGCTTTTGCGATGCGTTCCGAAATGCCGGTAACGGCGACGGTGGCGTCGAAGACCTTGCAGATGGCTGTGCCCTGAGAGGCGTTATATTCGACCGTTCTGCCGAGCATGGCGTCTGCGGCGAGTCGGCCCTGCCGGTTTGCCGGCCCAGCCAGCGGTATGAGCACCGGCTTGCCGGTGACGAAGTTCGTAACTTCCACCGCGTCGCCGACGGCCCATATGTTCGGGTCGGTGGTGCGCATGGATTTGTCGACTTTTATTCCGCCGGTCGGGCCGAGTTCGAGGCCGGCGTCGCCGGCCAGATGTGCCTCCGGCCGTACGCCTATGCCGATTACCACCAGGTCAGCCTCGATTGTATCGTCATGCGATGTCGTTACCGCCAGCCGTCCGCCGTCAATCGCGGCGATGGCCTTTGCCGTTGTTTTTACGCGAAGATTTATGCCGTGGCTGAGAAGCTGTTGAATCAGCGGGCTGGCCATTTCGTAATCGCACTGCGAGAATACCTGGCGATTGGATTGCAGCATAGTGACGGCCAGGTTGCGGCGTACGAGTTCTTCCGCAACTTCAAGGCCGATGAAGCCGCCGCCCACAACGACGGCTGATTTTGTGCCGCTGCGGTCGACGGCAGATTTAATTGCGTCCATGTCTTCGATTACCCGCAGCGCGTGAACGTTGGGCAGATGTATGCCTGGAATGTCCGGCAGAGTCGGTTTGCCGCCCGGCGAGAGCAGCAGGGCGTCGTACGGCTGTTCAAATATGCTGCCGTCGTCGAGTTTTTTGACTGTCACGGTTTTGCGGCTGCGGTTGATAGCCGTCACTTCATGCCGCACGCGGGCGTCGATGCGAAACCTCTCCCACAACGCCTTCGCTGTCGTTACGAGGAGTTTTTCACGTTTGGAGATTGTTTCGCCGATGTGATACGGCAGGCCGCAGTTGGCAAATGAGACGTACCCGCTGCGTTCGAACATGACGATGCTGGCGTTTTCATCCATGCGTCTTGCTCGCGTGGCGGCTGATGCTCCGCCTGCGACGCCGCCGACTATGACGATTTTTTTACCGTTTTGCGACATTTTTTTTAAAACTCCTATTTTTTCTTTGACGCAGTGTTCCATTCGGGACAGTTTTGTTGCAGGCAGTGCAGCAGGCCCATCGCCTGCGGGGCGACCAGCCGGTAATAAACAGTCTGGCCGTCGCGTTCCGCGTCGAGCAGGCCGTGGGACTTCATCAGCCGCAGATGTTCGCAAGCCTGATTGTGCGGCAGGGAACAGTATGCGGCAATCTCTTTTACACTGCACGGCTGACGGTTGAGCAGTTCTATCATCCGCAGCCGGGCAGGGTGCGCCATGACCCGCAGACATTCCGCCGCCTGCTCCAGCCACTGCGGCGACATCGACATTTTATTAGCATCACGAACCATATGGCCATTACCTCGAAATTTTCAAACTTCGTTACAAAATGCAATATTCTGTCAGGCCGGATATTGAAATGCCTGACTTCCGGTCTTATTGATATATTATATATCGAGATATCCCGATATTTCAAGTATTATTGATAAAATTTAAAACCGCTCCATGTGAAGATGTGTATAGCCTGGTTTTCTATATGCGATACGTTTGATAAATGCAGGGAAATGGAAGAATGATAAAAATAGTTGACATATAAACTGTTTGCATATAAACTATATTTATGGGTACAAAAAAATATAATTCGAAGTTTCCGTATGCTTTCCGAAACGATTGGCACGAAGCGCTGGTGCGTACATGGCATACCGGCCAGCTTCTGCGTGCGATAGCCGTGAATTTTTTTGCCGACAAGCCTGTATCGGATACGCAATTCAACCTGATGGGCGGATTGTATTATTCTGATAAGCCGCCGAGTCAACAGGAGCTTGCCGACAGACTTGTAGTCCATAAATCTGCGATTTCAACCTTGATAGACAGGATGGAACAAGCAGGTTTGGTCAGACGCCGCAGCCATTCCGGCGACAGGCGAAGGTTTGAACTGGTTTTGACTGAAAAAGGTGAAAAAATTTTCAAGAATCTGGAAGAAGAATATCTTGAGCTGGTACGTTCAATAATGAAACGTATTTCAAACCGTGACATTACAGCTCTGAACGAGTCTCTTGAAAAACTGCGATTGGCGGTAAATGCATATCTTATCAATAAGGAGTAGAATCATGTTTACGCTTCGAACGTTTACAAACATTTTGAGAGTGATAGCCAAGATTTATGCCGGTGTGATGGCATTGTTGATAGTGATGTTTCTTGTCGGGGAAAACGGTCTTGTGAATCCTTTTGTTTTGCCATTATCCACGGCTATAAAATTTTTTTGCATATGGGCCATATGTATTGGTTGTATGGCTGGCTGGAAGTGGCAGGGGGCAGGTGGGATTATAGTGATTGCAGGTGTTCTGGTTTTTCATATAGTTGAAAAACGTTTTTGGCTTGCCGGGTTGTTTCCATTTTTTGATGTTGCCGGAATTTTGTATCTGATATCGTGGCTGTTGTGGAAAAAAGTCGATTTTAAAGGCCGCTCTACACATTCTTGCGGATGAAATCGAAAAAGGCTAAAGAAGTTTGTATGGATTAATTGGCGGTTTTGTGCAATCTGATTTTATTTTTCTTTTACTAGTTTGACTGCGTCGGCGAGGTTGATTTTGCCTTCGTAAAGGGCTTTGCCGAGAATTACGCCGCCGCAGCCGATTGCGAGACATTTGCGGATGTCGTCCAAACCCGCTACGCCGCCGGATGCAATCACCGGCACGTTGGTGGCGGCGATGACGTCGGCGGTCGATTCTATGTTCACGCCCTGTAACATGCCGTCCCGCGCGATGTCGGTATAGACTATCGCTCCCAGTCCGCTGCCGCTAACGCGCCTGGCCAGCTCCACAGCCGTTATGTCAAGCTGTTGCGTCCAGCCTTGCGCCGCGACCTTGCCGTCGCGCGCGTCCAGACCCAATGCGATACATTCGTTCGGTATCGACGCATCGTTCATCAATTCCGCGAACCAGGGGAAATTCTTCATGGCGGTTGAGCCGACTACGACTCTGCGTACGCCCATGTCGAGCAGCATCTTTACGCGCCGCGTATCGCGTATGCCGCCGCCGTTTTCAACCTTCATATCATTGGCGGCTGCGAATTTACATACGTCGCGTATTATCTGCGTGTTGGTAAGTTCGCCGGTGAGTGCGGCGTCGAGGTCTACTATGTGTATCCACTTTGCGCCGGCGGAGACGTATTTTTCGGCGGTGGCCAGCGGGGATACTTCGTAGGTGGTCTGCTTTGCGTAGTCGCCTTTTTCAAGCCGTACAACGCAACCGTTACGCAAATCTATCGCGGGCAGAAGTTCCATAAAAATATTCCTCGATTTATTACCGGCAGCCGGCAGTCGTGGGGGGACTGTCAAATTTTTTTCACGAAATTCTCAAGTATTTTCAAGCCGACCGCCTGACTTTTTTCCGGATGAAACTGCGTGGCGAAGAGATTGTCCCGCCATATTGCCGCAGTGAAGTCGACTCCGTAGTTACAGGTGGCTGCCGTTACCGACTGGTCTTTGGGACAGACGTAGTAGCTGTGCACGAAATAGACGTACGCGCCCTGGTCAATGCCTGCCAGCAGCGGGCAGTCGGCGTTGAAATTGATTGAATTCCAGCCCATGTGCGGAATTTTGAGACCGGAGTTCGACGTACCGCTGAAATCGAAACGGACGACGTCGCCGGGGATTATTCCCAAGCCTTTAAATTCGCCGTATTCAAACGAACGGTCCAAAAGCATCTGAAGGCCGAGGCAGATACCCAGCAATGGCCGACCGGCGGTAATTGTTTCACGCACGGCGTCGGCAATGCCGGTGGAGTTTATACGATTCATCGCGTCGCGCATCGCGCCTACGCCGGGCAACACGACTTTGTCGGCAGATAGAATCCCGGACGGGGTTGTCACTATTTTAACCTGTCCGCCGCAACGCTCCAGCGCCTTTTCCACGCTTCGCAAATTGCCCATGCCGTAATCTATCAACGCTATCATGCCAGTCAAACATCCTTTCGCAGTATGCAAATAACAAGGCCCTGCCGATTTGCTCGACAGGGCCTTGAAGTTTAACTCATTTTCGCTTTCAGGTTAAGTTATTTTGTCGGTTTTACGACCACAATTTCAACTCGCCTGTTTTGTGCCTTGCCTGAGCGGGAACTGTTCGACGCCACGAAATGCGTTGCGCCCATGCCGATGGTTTCAACCAGGTCAGGACTGATGCCCTGGCTGGTGAGATATCGCGTTACGCTCATCGCGCGTTCGCCGGAAAGTTCAAGATTGTCTTTCCACTTGCTCTTGCGAATCGGGTCGCTGTCGGTATAACCGAAAACGCGAACGCTCCAGCCGCCGTAATTGTTCTGTATATCACGATATGCCTGCGCCAGCTTGGATTTGCCGCTTGATGTGAGCGATGCCTTGCCGGAGTTGAACAGAATATCGCTGCCGATGGTCAGTTTCGCACCGTTCATCCCGACTTCCCAGCCGGCGGGATTTTTTATGACGGTCACTTCTTCATTTTTGGTTTTGCCGAGGTTGCCTTCGAGGTCTTTTATCATCTTGTCCTTCTGGGCAAGCTGCATATTTTTGTCCTCGATTTCCATCTTGTATTGATCGACCTGTTTTTCAAGTTCTACATTGCGGTCGTTGAGATTTTTGTTTTGCGCCTGCAGTGAATCGACCCGCTCGGTCAGGGCTGCGATTTGTCCTTTTTCGCGCTCATTACAGCCGATTACGCCGAAAGCACAAAGAGCAACAGCCATACAAGATACTGTCCACTTCTTCATTTTCGTCTCCTTGGTGACACAAATCCTTCTTAAAAAAGCCATTAACGTTCATCGTCAATCAACGTGTGGTGGATTATACAACAATCGCTGATTATGCGACAGAAATTTATTTATTTTCATATAAATTTTCATCCTCATTCCGGCATGGCTGGTCGGCAGTGCTTGCCGGATGAGTTTTTCGATATCTGTGGAGTGTACTGCCGCCTGTGAAAAGCTGCCATGCCATGAATACGGCTATTGCGCCTACGGCGCAGCAGGTCAACATGAGCTTCGCCAGGCTTACGTCGTTGTAGGTTTTGGTGAAAAACTGCAAATTTGAACACGTATTGCCCGCGTTCGAGAAGAAAAGCATAATAACCAGCAGGAAAAATATCAGCGAGACCAATATTTTGACGTACGCAGTGAACAGTTTCAGTGTCATATCTAACCCTTTCATTTCATTTTGTGGCAAGGAAATGCAGCGGCATATTTTCCAGCATAAGGAACGCCAGTATGTATTTCTGGAACAGTATAACAGTATATGCCGCCAGACTCAACCACGGCCCATACGGAAGTTCTTTCTGATGTTTTCGCAAAAGTATCATTATTGCGTAAATCAGGCCGAATACAGGGGCTACGAAAAAAGTCAGCGACGGCGTAATCCAGCCGCACACTGCGCCTACGGCGGCTAAGAGGTGTACGTCGCCCATGCCCATCGCCTCCTTGTTGAACAGCAGTGTGCCGAAAATGCGTATGCCCCATATCCACATTCCGCCGACGAGATACCCAAAAAGGCTGGCGGAAAAGCCGTCCATGAAAACCCCTGCCTGATGCAGGTCAAGAGCGTAAACGCCGTCCCATAAATCGCCTATAACTGTTTTGCTGACAAGATAATATGCTGCGATAGCCATTGTGACGGCGGGCGTAAGGAAGAGTATTTCCCTCAAAATTTCCTTTCGCGGGCTTATGCCGCAGCCGGCCGTCGCAGCTACCACGTTGCCGTCGGCAGCTTCTGTATTGCTCAGCCGATAATCCGCATCTATGAAACTTGGTATGAGAAATCCCATATGTTGCAGGATTACGGAGATTATAAGGCCGACGCCGGCTGCGCAGCTGGCTGCTGCGAGCGGATGTGAAATGCGCGGCATGAGGTCTTCATTGGGCCAGAATGTTGCGGCTAATGTCCCGACGATGGATGCGAACCAGCATACGCCGATTGGCAGCGTGAACGTGGCGATATCCGTCAGCGAGCACGACAGCAATGCCCACGTCAGTATGCAGTACGAAAAAATATAGGGAAAATATTGTTGAAATTCCTTAAAAGTGAGCCTGGCTTTGCCGGCGGTAAGGTCATCAAAGCCGGGTTTCATGTGCAGCAGTATGAAACACACATAGAGCGTGACCATCAGCAGGGCTGTGGTGAGTTCCACTACGGGGTATCGCGGCGAGATGAACACCTTGCAGCGGCGGCAGCGGCAACGCAGCAGAATGAGATAACTTATCAGCGGGATATTGTCGAACCAGCGTATTTTATAGCCGCAGACCGGGCAGTGGCTGGATGGGAAAACAATACTGCCGCCGCGCGGCAGACGCCAGACGACGACGTTCATGAAGCTGCCCATGCACAAACCGAATATGAATATGCAACTCATCCAGTAGATATGCATGAACACTATAGGCGTCTCCGTTTTTGCCGGCTTTTCCGACCGCGGAAAAGTTTTTCAGGCGGTTTTGATGACAATACATTATCAGCATATTCGCCGGAATTCAAGTCGCTTTTAGGGCGCATCAAACTTGACCTGCCATAATTTCTGCTGGCGGCAGCCGGTATTTAACGGCGCGGCGAACAGACGGCGGTGGCGTCACATCGTGAAATCGGCGATTCGCAGTATTGCCTTGCGGTTCGGATTGAAATTTTCGAGCTGCTGGGCGATGGCGGTGCAGAACGCGGGCAGGTCGTCGGGTTTTCTGGCGGTGATGAGATTGCCGTCGATTACGCATTCCTCGTCAATCCAGTCTGCGCCGGCGTTCATCATGTCGTGCCGAATGGCCATGAAGCTGGTCGCCGTTTTGCCGCGAAGTGCGTCCGTGCAGCAGAGCATCCAGCCGCCGTGGCAGATGGCTGCCAGGATTATGCCCTCTTTGGCACAGTCCTGGATGAAGTGCACCATGCGTTCGTCGCGTCGCATGAAGTCCGGACACCAGCCGCCGGGGACTATGACCGCGTCGTACATTTTTGCAACAACGCTGCCAGCTGAGCAGGTTGACTGGCAGGGATAGCCCAGTTTGGACTTATAGCTCTTTTCCGCATCGGGGCCGACGAGGTCGACTGTGGCGCCGGCTTCCGTGAAACGGTAGTAAGGATACCACACTTCCATTTCCTGATATTGTTCGTCGAGCATAATCGCTATTTTTTTCCCTTTTAGATTCATCTGCCGTCTCCTGTTTTTACTGTGGGATTAATTATATCCTGTTTGACTATGAGACTTGATTTTACTATCCTGTCGTGGTTAAAACAAGCGTCTCAATATGCAAATTGAGATTCGGAAGAATATTCGGAATTACTGACATGGAATCGCAGAAAAGTTTTTCAGCCGATTTGGAGTTTTTGAACGAGAACTCCAGCCCTGTCGTTCTGACTGCGCCGGACGGCGGGGGCCGGGTTGTCGTATCGCCCGGCATGCAAGGCCGCGTTATGACCTCGACCGCCGACGGAAAGAGCAGCTACGGCTGGATAAATTACAGCCTTATCGAATCGGGCCGCCGCCGTGAACATATCAATGCTTTCGGCGGAGAAGACAGATTCTGGCTCGGCCCGGAAGGCGGACAATACAGCATATTCTTCAAAGCCGGCGAGCCGATGGATATCAACCACTGGCAGACGCCCGAGCCGATAGACTGGGGCAGTTGGGACGTGGTTTCGACGAATAAAGAACGTATCGAGATGGTGAAAGGTTTTGTGCTGGATAACGCAGCCGGCTGCAAGTTCAGCCTGCGGACGCGACGCGTAATCAAGGTTTTCAGCCGAGCCGACATCGCCAAAACGCTCGGCGTGGAAATTTCTGACGGCGTGAATTATGTGGGCTTTGAAAGCCTCAACGCCATCACTAACGCCGGCAACCGTTTCGAGAAAGAATACGGCCTGTTGTCGATATGGACGCTGGGCATGTTTAAGGCATCTTCCAAGGCTGTGGTGGTTGTGCCGTTCAAGGCTGACGCTGCGGCTGGTGCGCATGATTTGATAAACGCCGGCTACTTCGGCCGTGTTTCAGACGACAGGCTCAATGTAGATGTCCGGAAAGGCGTAGCTTTTTTCCGCGGCGACGGCAAAAGCCGCGGCAAAATCGGCGTATCCCCGAAATACGCAAAAGAAATCCTGGGCAGCTGGACGCCGGAACTCAACACGCTGACTATAGTGATGTATTCGCTGCCGGCTAACGCTGAAAAGCTCGATTACGTCAACTCCACGTGGGAGATTCAGAAAGAACCCTACAGTGGCGACGCAGTCAATTCGTACAACGACGGGCCGGCTGAGGCTGGCGGGCTGCAATTAGGCCAATTTTACGAACTGGAAACCTCATCGCCTGCCATGGTGCTCGGCCCGTCCGACAAGCAGATGCATACGCATCGAACATTCCATTTCACCGGAAAGAAAAAACATCTGAATGAAATGGCTCAACAATTGCTCGGAATGAGCATGGACGAAATTGAGAAGGCGTTGTAAATCAGATTGATTTTAATATGTCCTTCGTAATTCTACGGTTTTAAAACCGTAATATGAAAGTATCCGCTGTGATGTGGACAGGCGAATGCCTGATGAATATGATGCTACGGGTTTTAACCGGTAGAGATTCACTTTATGATTCAAAATATTCGGAGTTTCAAAAATGTCTGAAAATGACGACAATAATAATGCGGAAAAACCGCTGGATTTCATACGTCAGATGGTTGCCGACGAATGTGCCGGCGGCCGTTGGGGCGGCAAGGTCATAACGCGTTTTCCGCCCGAGCCGAACGGTTATCTTCACATCGGCCACGCGAAGGCTATCTGCATAGACTTCGGCGTGGCGGAGGAATTCGGCGGCGAATGTCACATGCGTTTCGACGACACCAATCCTACGAAGGAAGACGATGAATACGTGCAGTCGATTCTTGAGGACATTCACTGGCTGGGTTTCGACTGGGGCAGACATCTTTACTATGCGTCGGATTATTTCGACAGGATGTACGAATACGCCGTCGAACTCATCAAAGCCGGCAAAGCCTACGTGGACGACCAGACCGCTGAAGAAATCAGCCTTACCCGCGGCGCCCCGAACGTGCCCGGCCGTGAAAG
Source organism: uncultured Planctomycetaceae bacterium (assembly GCA_964536835.1). Lineage (GTDB taxonomy): Bacteria > Planctomycetota > Phycisphaerae > SM23-33 > SM23-33 > DAONFI01. The sequence goes on from CAZIAZ010000007.1 coordinate 15,420, forward strand.
TCCGTATCGCAACCGCAGCGTCGAAGAGAATCTCGACCTCTTCACTCGCATGAAGAACGGCGAATTTCCCGACGGGACTAAGGTGTTGCGCGCCAAGATAGACATGGCCAGCCCGAATTTCAATCTTCGCGACCCTATTATGTATCGCATATTGCACGCCTCTCATCATCGCCAGGGCGACAAGTGGTGCATTTATCCGATGTACGACTGGGCGCACGGCCTTGAGGACAGCATCGAGGGCATAACGCATTCACTCTGTTCGCTGGAGTTTGAAAATCATCGGCCGTTGTATGACTGGTTTTTAAATCAGCTGCCGCATCTTCATCATCCGCAGCAGACTGAGTTCGCGCGGCTGAATTTGACGTACACGGTGATGAGCAAACGTAAGCTGTTGCGGCTGGTGCGGGAAAAATTCGTCAGCGGCTGGGACGACCCCCGCATGCCGACGCTTTCCGGCATGCGCCGCCGAGGTTACAGCCCGCAGTCGATACGCAATTTCTGCAAGTTAATCGGCGTAAACAAGTTCAATTCCACCGTCGACATGCAGCTCCTCGAACACTGCCTGCGCGACGACCTCAATAAAACGTCGGCGCGCGTAATGGCTGTAATCGACCCGCTGAAGGTGGTCATTACGAATTATCCTGAAGGGCAGGTCGAGGAACTTGACGCCGTGAATAATCCGGAAGACCCGACGGCTGGCACGCGTAAAGTACCGTTCAGCCGCGAACTGTACATCGAACGCGACGACTTTTTGGAAAATCCGCCAAAGAAATTTTTCCGGCTGTCGCCAGGCGCGGAAGTGCGGCTGAGATATGCGTACTTCGTGACCTGTACGGATGTGGTCAAGGATGCGAACGGCAATATTACGGAAATTCACTGCACCTACGACCCGGCTACGCGCGGCGGAGATTCGCCGGACGGACGCAAAGTCAAGGGCACGATTCACTGGGTGTCGGCGGAAAAGGCGATTGATGCAGAGGTGCGTCTATACGAGCAGCTTTTTACAAAAGAAAATCCCGAAGATGTCGCCGAAGGTGAAGATTTTACCGTAAATCTGAATCCGAATTCGTTTAAACGCATAACGACGTGCAAGGTTGAGCCGTCGCTTAAAAAGGCAGAACCGCTCGACAGATTCCAGTTTGAGCGAATCGGTTATTTCTGCATGGATAAGGATTCCGCGCCGGATAAGCCGGTCTTCAACCGCACGGTTACGCTCAAAGATTCCTGGGCCAGGATTCAGCAGAAACTCTGATGATAAAAAATTCAGGTGTTACCCGTCAGACATGCCGGTAGAGATTTGCTTTGATTATATTAATTGTAGCTAACGGCGTATTATGCAGGGCTTTTTTGTACACATCTCACTGCCATGCCTGTTGCGGTTGGCTGGCGTGATTTGGTGTAAAAAAATGTCGGCAGGGCGTGTTATATCATCGGCTTTTGCAGCGGTAAAAAATCATTTCTGATGTTTCGTGTTGTAGTCGTTGATGGCGGCTTTTACGGCCTCTTCCGCCAGCACGGAACAATGAACTTTTACAGCAGGCAGCTGGAGTTCTTCCGCCAGCACGGAATTTTTGAGCGTTGCGGCTTCTTCGAGCGTTTTGCCCTTCAGCCATTCCGTCGCCAGCGAGCTTGATGCGATAGCGGCGCAGCAGCCGAATGTCTTGAACTTCGCGTCCGTGATTTTCCCGTTTTCCACTTTTATCTGGACTTTCATGACGTCGCCGCAGGCTGGCGAGCCCTGCGTGCCTGTGCCGACGTCCGGATCATTCTCGTCCATTGTGCCGACATTCCGCGGATTTTCAAACAGATCCAAGACTTTTTGTGAATATTCCATAAAACACTTCCTGTGATTTGAATAAATTTAATCGGTCAGATTTTTTAGCCGGCAGCATAGCTTGTCGGAACAGAGGCTTTTGCATTTCTCTTCCGACGGCATCCACGTGTCCGGGTTGTTTTCGTCCAGTATTCCCAGCCGCAGATGAGTCTCGTAATCGGGATTCAAATCCCGCGACATCTGTACTGAGCCGGCGATTTTTTCGACTGCGTAATCGATGTCAGCCTCGTCGTTGAAGCGGCCCATCGATATTCTCAGCGAGCAGTTCGCCATAGCCGGCGATACGCCGATGGCGTCCAGCACGTAGCTGTGTTTAAGCGTGGCGCTCGTGCAGGCTGAGCCGCTGGAAACCGCGATGTCGCGGGCACGCATGAAAATGCTCTCCGCCTCCGCATATGCGAAACTGAGATTGGACGTGTTTGCCAGCCGCTCGGTAGGATGGCCGTTGATTTTTACATATTTTATTCTGCTCATGAGGCCTTTCTCAAGGCGGTCGCGCAGCTTGAGCATTTTTGTCCATTCGTCAGTCATTTCGGTGGCTGCTATTTCGCAGGCTTTGCCGAGTGCGACTATGCCCGGCACGTTCAGTGTGCCGCTTCGCATGTTCCTCTCATGGCCGCCGCCGTGCATCTGTATCGCAAGCTGTACCACCGGATTGCGACGGCGGACGTAAAGTGCGCCTATGCCTTTTGGGGCGTAGAGCTTGTGGCCGGACATGCTCAGCAAATCCATGTGCATAGCCTGAACGTCGATGGGCAGTTTGCCGACGGCTTGAGTGGCGTCGCAGTGGAAAATCACGCCGCGCTCGTGGGCTACTACGCCGATTTCCTTCACCGGATGTAATGTGCCGATTTCATTATTAGCCAGCATCAGCGTGATAAGTATCGTATCCGGCCGGATTGCGTCTGATACCTGTTGTGCGGCGACGCGGCCATATTTGTCCGGCGCTAACCACGTGATTTCATAACCCTTCGATTCCAGGTATTTACAGGTGTCGAGGACGGCTTTGTGCTCTGTTGTGCAGGTGATGATGTGCTTGCCCCTGGCAGCGAGTTTTTCAGCAATGCCTTTTATGGCGAGATTGTCGCTTTCCGTCGCGCCGGACGTGAAGACGATTTCTTCCTTGGTCTCGGTGTGAAGAAGGTCGGCGATATTCTGGCGGGCGTTTTCAACGGCGTGCGACGCTTCCAGGCCGAAGCTATGCGAACGGCTGGCTGCATTGCCGAAGTGATCCTTGAGATATGGGAGCATGGCGTCCAGCACGCGAGGGTCGACTGGCGTGGTGGCGTTATTGTCGAGATAAACCGGTAACTTCATCTTTTATTCCTGTTATGTAACTACGGGCAAAACATTATATTGTCGCAGCCGGCTAATACCAATTCAAAATTTTTGCAAGGCTGCAAAAGATTATTTTGTAAAAGATTTTGAGCTTGTTGCCAGTTTTTTTTTGACTGCGTCCGTCTGTATCGACAATCAAAAAGCAGGCTGGCCTGCTTGAACTTTCAAAAAAAATCTTTTGCGAATCATATTTTAACATCTTTTCATCGCAATGTTACGAAATGGAATGCATTTAGCCGGCAGCCCTGGATGTTTTGTAAATTTTTACCGTAAATATTGTAAGGTAAATGCCTTAGTCAATAAAATTTTCCTGTGGACAAGCTGTGGATAAATATTGCAAGTGCTTGTTTTTAAAGTAGTTGAAATACAAAAAGTTTTTGTAAAACTTCTGTTGGAATTGCTTGAACTTTGCCGATAAAGAGTTTAGATTAGGAGGCCATAAAGGTGCTGCTTACCGTAAGAGAGACAATACTGGGAATCGTGATGATTGACGGCAGGACAGTTAAAGTGTTGTTATCACTGCTGGTCGCCATGACCGGCGGTGCCCTTCTTCTTATGTCCATGGATTCCATGCCTCCTCAGAATGCCACTTCCGCCAGCATTATCGGCAAAGTTGATTATACCCAGATGGGCCTGACCCACACGTGGCGCAGGATTGTGGTTCATTCCGCAACGGATATGAACGATTCTCTCCCGCAACGATGCCATTTCATCATATCCGCCGATGCTAATACGTCGGGCAAGGGTGTGGTTGCAACCGATTTGTGGACCAGGCAGGTTCGTGGTTATCATGTGATGATACCCGGCCATGATTTCGACAGCGACAGCATCGGCATCTGCCTGATAGGCGATTTTTCCGCCAAAGGCCCTGGCCGCGAACAGTTCAACGCCCTGGTGACGCTCGTAAACAAACTTCAGAAACGTTGCGGCATTGCCGCAGATTGCGTTTACATCAACAATCAGCTCGATCCGTCCAGCGATCAGCCAGGCAAGGCATTTCCGACGGAAATGTTCAACCGCTATCTGCTGAAGAATCTTGATTGATTTTTCAGGATGTCTGTTAAGAATTTCTAGAACCTATCCCAAAAACATGGGCGTCGCCGAAATCGAGCAATTTTGCGGGCTGGCAAGGAAGAAAAATGGCAGCATATTTAAGGATATTCTGCCGTTTTTCTGACGCCGCCAGGCTGCAAAAGGGCCGATTGCAGGCAGCCAAGGTTTTTGGGATAGGTTCTAGAATCCATCCCTCAATACGGGTGTCGCCAAAATTGCCGATTGCAGGCAGCCGAGGTTTTGTGAATGGTTTTTTAAAAAATCCGTGCCTTGATTCATTTTGTTAGAAACTTCAGTTTTTTGACTATCATGCAACAAACTATTACACCTGAAATTTGCGCGGCAAAAATCCGAAACGCGAAAAATATCGCAGTGCTGACAGGCGCCGGCATATCGACGGCAGCCGGCATACCGGACTTTCGCAGCCCGACGGGCATATACAACTCTGGCCGCTACAATGCAGATGTCGTGTTCGATATCAATTATTTTTATCGCGACCCGTCGGAATTTTACAGATTCACTCGGGATTTGCTGGCGATTGTCGATACGCTTTCTCCGACGTTCACGCACAGATTTCTGGCTGACATGGAACGGGCCGGCATGCTGTCTGCGGTTGTAACGCAGAATATCGACCCTCTTCACTATACTGCCGGCAGTAAAAATGTCATACCGATTCACGGCAATTACAACACGTCGCACTGCCTTGAGTGCGGGCGTGAATATTCGCTGGCTGACCTGGAACGCATGCTCGGCGAGATGGACATCCCGCGGTGCGATTGCAATAAACGTGGCATAATCAAGCCGGACGTAGTATTTTTCGGCGAAGCAGTCAACCGGATATTCGACGCCCAGCGTGCCGCCAGAGAGTCCGACCTGTTCTTCGTGCTCGGTTCTTCGCTGGTGGTCTATCCAGCCGCTATGCTGCCGCATATTGCCGGCGGTGAGGTCGTAATAGTGAACAGGGGGCCGGTCGCATTCGAGCCGGCGGACGGCAGATATTTCGTCGATGGCGACCTTGATGGATTTTTCCGAAAAGTTGCGGAATTCATCAAACTCTGAGCTTTTTAGAATCCATCCCCGAAACATGGGCGTTGCTATGGCTGCAAAAGAGCCGATTTTTCATGGTTGTCGTAATAATCGCCGACAAATACAGGGAACTCAACGCGGTGTAAAATGAGTATAAAAAAATTCTCGAAATGAAAATTTTTTGAGAGAGTCATTCAAAAAAACGGACGGCCTTCGATTGAAAGCCGTCCGTTTTTTAATGTGCGAATCAGTGTTAATTACGCCTGATAGCGTCTGTCCATGCGGACGAAGGATTTCATCTTTTCGGCGAGTTCTTCGTAGCCTTTGCGGCCCATGAGGGCGAAGGTGGCTTTTTTGCCGAGTTCGACAGCCGGCTGGTCATAAGCGTTGATGTTCATCAATTCGCCCATGATGCTGGTTGTGAATTCGTACAGGAACAGGAATTCGCCGATGTAGCGTTCGCTGATTTCAGGAAAAGTCAGCGTGACGCTGGGCCGTTGCGAAACGGTCATGGCGTATTCGGTGGCGAGTTTTTCGGCTTGCAGGAGTTTGCTCATGCGTTTTTTCCGCAGGTAACTCATGCCCTGAATATCGTCGAATGTGTTGGGTACGCGGATGTCTTCGGGCTGTTTCTTTACGTCGAGGAAGACGGTGAATTTGTCGTTCGGCCCTTCGCGGTAGAGCTGTACCTGCGAATGTTGGTCGGTTGTGCCGAGGGCTTTGATTGGGGTCGGGCCGGTGAAGACTTCGTTGCCTTCGCGGTCGTACTGCTTGCCGAGGCTTTCGGCCCACAGCTGGCGATACCAGTCCGCCAGCATGTACAGGCGGTTGGAATACGACATCATCACATGCATGGGTTTCTTTTTCTTGGTGAACATGATGTACTTGATGGCTGCCAGGATGGTGGCTGGGTTCTGCATCACGTCCATGACTTCCGCCCGCTGCCGCATGGCGTTGGCGCCTTCGAGTAGTTTGTCGATGTCGATGCCGCACATGGCTGCACTGAAGAGGCCGACCGGCGAAAGCACGCTGAAACGGCCGCCGACGTCGCCTGGTACGGGCAGCATGGCGTAGCCTTCCTTTTTGGCTATGTCGTGCAGAGTGCCCTTCGACGCATCGGTGGTGGCTACGATACGAGACGCGAAGTTATCGCCAATCTTGTCACGCAGCATCTGACGGAACAGCATGAACTGGCTGGCGGTCTCTGCCGTTTCGCCGGATTTGCTGATTACGTTTACAAGTGTGGAAGACGCCCTGCGGGAAACGAATTTGAGTACGTCGTGTACGTAGCATGGGTCGACGTTGTCCAGAACGAACAGCCGTGGGCCTTTGCGCTTGCGCTCAGTGAGAATGTTATATGTCGATGGATTTAATGCGCTCTGCAATGCAATATTGCCCAGCGCACTGCCGCCTATGCCCAGAACGACCATGTCGGTGGTGTTTTCTTTATAACGTGCCACCAGGTCGGTTACCTGTTTTCTGTATGTTTCGTTCGTTGGCAGAGTCGCGTAGCCGAGCTTTCCGTCGTGGCATTGCGAGACGACTGCTTCGTGCGCCTTGCGAAGACGCGGTTCGATTTCTGCCAGGTCCGTCGGGGTGACTCCGTTGCGGGCTCCCACGCGTTTGTGCGTAGCATTCTTCCAAAAGAGCGTAAGCATATCGTTTCTGACCTTTCCTGAACACACTCTATGTAGTTCAAATTAATTGCGAGGCGTTTGAGCGGCTGGCCCCACGTGGGCTGCCAGGAATTCAAACGCCTGTAACACTATCATACATTTCTAAAACATCTTCCACACATTCCGCCCGTGCGGATAACAGCCGTGGTTACTCTGAAAGTACGGAATTTTATTAATTGTCTGCCTTTTTGCAAGTTTCAAAAGCATTTTTCTGAAAAAATGTTTAAACAAATCACTCCCCTATATCGGATAACCTCTCTTTTGTGCGGCAGATACGTCGTTGGATGCAAGGCGGTATTCTACGAAGAAAATTGTTGAATTTCCATAAAAAAGGTTTAAAAATGCTGAAATGCCGCTGATTCCTTATTCGTTGGGAAATTACAGAAGCCTTTTACGGCGATTTTGGGGAAACGCAAATCAGAATAAGAATATACTGCCATTCATTTAGCCGGCGAACCTGATAATATTTTTACATTTTACCTTGAAGAACAAGAAGTTACGGAATACCATTACATATAGGAAACGGAAAGTCCTGTTGAGTTGCGGTGAGGGCTGCGGCTTGTAAGGGACTGAATTCACAACACTTAAGGAGCGCGTCATGAAAAAAGCCATCGTTGCCGTGTTTTTGGGCGGGTTGATTTTCGCAGGCTGCGACAAGCCGGTTGAAATAGAATTCCAAAAACCCACAGGAACAAAAATGGTTACCATGGGACATGAATATACCTGGCCGGCGAAAATAACTTTCCAGCGAAGTGATGATGTAAATCAGATTAAGGACTACGATGTAAAACTTACAATCCCAAGCAATCAGGGCATGATAGAGGCATCGGGCAAGATATCGTTCTATCCGTTCAAGGCTACCGACGAAGCCACTCTGACCACTTATATGTTCTCCTTCTCAGCGAAAGACCTTGAGCGGTTGTACAACGGCGAAGTTATTACCGTAAAAGCCGACAACGCCGACGACCAGCTTATGTATAAGATGATTCTCGGCACTGGCAAGAATAAATAAACAGAACAAATCAGAATCAGGTTTATCCGAAATGAAAAACCGTCGGGCCGCCCGGCGGTTTTTTTATTCCCTGGTATCTACCTGCACTTTTAGGCACCACTCTAAAAAATTTTTGAATTGTGCTTGACAAAAAGTTCGGCTAAAAGTATTTTGTTCGGCACGACTAACTTTTGGGCTTTTTATAATTCTTCATGACTTGATTTTATTAGCCGAGTTTTTTACTGGTGCGAGACAATGGCGAAAACGAAACACATCAATATCAGCGATAGCCTTGAGGATTATCTTGAAGCGATATTTTTCCTGATTCAGCAGAAGCAGGCTGCCAGGGCGAAGGATATCGGCCGTCAGCTGGGCGTAAGCAGGCCGTCGGTCACAGGTGCTTTGCACGCGCTGGCTGACAGAAATCTCGTGAATTATTCGCCGTACGGCATTATTACGCTTACGCAGCAGGGCCAGGCTATTGCCCGCGAAGTTTATCGCCGCCATGAGATATTGCGGGATTTTTTCGTAAAAATACTCGACGTCGAATATTCAGAGGCTGATTCCGCCGCATGTAAAATGGAGCATGTAATTTCTGATGCGGTTCTCAAAAAATTTTTGAACTTTATCGAAAAATGTTCCCGACCAGATTTATAAAAATCTGCAGAGGAACGTTAACACGAAGATTGTATAAAAAGTGAAACAGTTTTTTACGATGAATATTTGGCTGGGCGAACTTTGTTGTCCTTAACAAACATTGGGAAGATGATTCATTCACATTGACGGATAGAGCAGAGAAATGTACAGCCATATGAAAGCAAATTCATGTTTTTGTGAATCGCCGGTTCTGGCGAAGATATCGGAACTATACCGCGAACTGATAGCCCATGATGGGTTCGGCGAGCTTCACATGGATGTGCGGATTCTCAAACGTGGCCAGAAGGAAGTGATAATCCACTGTGGCAAGCAATATCGTTATGTGGTGGATTTTCCGCAGAAGCAGTCGTAAGGAATAAATTGTATGAAAGGAAGTGCCTATGAATAAACAATAACTGCCGGCTGCAGGTGTGATGCCTGATATACGCCGTGATGAAAAATTGAATGGAATAAAATCCCTCTGATGCAGTGGGTGCATAGTGGAGACTCGCAGGTAAGTAATTTACGAACAGGAGAGTTCACATGAATGCACTCAGACATCTTGGACTTATTGCTGCTATAGCAATTACGTCTTGCGGCAGTATGGCTGCCGTTTACAAGCAAATACTTTCACTTGATGATATGCGAAGTACCGAAGGTTCGGGAAACGTCTATACCGTGATTATCGAGGATGACGACGCATACTGCATATTGTCGAACAGTTCTGGCGGCCAGAGCGGCAGAATTACAAAAATTTCCGGCGTATCGACGTCGAAAACGTATTCGCAGATTTTATCGACTGCCGAATGGAATGAAGCAAACGGCGGTGTTACATCCAGCCTGGCTACCATCTACGACGGCAGAATAGTTGGCGATTATATCCAATTTTCAGATTCTTCTACCGACGCTATTTGGCGCGTTAACAGGAATACCGGCGAAGTGACATGCTATGCTTCGCAGGCAGATATTCTGGCAGCAACAGGCCAGACTGCCGTTAGTCTGGCTAGCCCATTTGTAGTATACGGTGGGGAGCATTACGTTTATGAGGGCACAAGCGACAGCATAATCAGGACGAACGGTGCGAACAATGTCGATATCTTTCTTACCTCGGCGCAATTGACTGCCATCAGCGGAAACAGCACGGTTTCCGGCGGAATTGATTTTGATTCTTCGGGTAACCTGTACTGGGGCTCAAACGATTCAGATTCGCTGTATAGTTGGGATGGGGCAAACGGTTCTACAGTTCTCGACGTGGCTGACATAACGGCTGTTACCGGCGGAAGCTCCGCCGGCTTTGGCGACATATATTACGGCCAGGACGGCAACGTGTATTTTTATGAGACGACAACGAAGAGTATTCTCTGCTTCGACGTGAATGCGACAAGTGCTGCAGACAGTTTGACGATGCTATTTTCAGCTGCAGAGCTGATTGCTGGCGACGCAGCTAGCAATTCGGTAGGTACTTTCGCATGGTATGACGGACATATCGCATGGAGTACGATTTCAACGTTGGCGAATATAGGCTTTTATGTGGCAGTTCCTGAGCCCGCTACTATTGTACTTCTTACGATAGGCACGTTTGGCGCAATGTTTCGCCGTAGACGGTGATACCGTGTCAATGGGTTTACAATTCAGGCCGGCGTGTCCAAACACCATGTTTGGGTCGGAACAGCCCTTATTATCGTACAAAACCATGCATCCGAAACGTATGACAAAGGCATTTTCCTTGATTGAACTACTGGTTGTGACGTCAGTTATTTCGCTATTAATAAGCATGCTGTTACCATCACTTAGCCGCGCCAAGGCTTTGGCACGGCGGGTGGTCTGCCTGGCAAATCTTTCCGGCATTGGCAAGATGGTATATCTTTATGCATGTGATAACGATGAATATTATCCCGACCCTTACGCAATGGGTGCAGGCGGATTTACATATTCGGATGGCGAAAAGATTTATTACGGCCAGTCGTACTTCCGTTGCGGCGTGGGGTTCAGTTACAAGGAAGGCCTGCCGGAGCAATACGGCCTGATGGGTGCATTACTTAATGCCGGGCTTGCGACGGCACCATCAGCATGGATATGTCCAGGCGCGACGGAAGAAATGGCATTATTCGGAAATACTTATTGGAACAGTGGAAATAGCGTATTGGGCAATAAGCGGCTGGGCGATTATACGTCAGACGAACTGTTCGACTTGGGACTGCTTAGCGACAATCACTGGTTTCTTCCCGCCAATAGCGGGGTACGAGGAGCGGTGCAACGTTGCCTCTTGGCCACCAAACGAGTCTTTCCACATGCTGAGGTTGGTATCAAGGACTGGACGAATATCAACGGATGGGGTTACGAATTGACTAAAAAGTCGCCACGGAACAACAATATCCTCTTTTATGATCTGCACGCGTGTGTGGATTACGAACGTCATTGAACACAATCTTTCGAAAGGAAATCATAATGTCGACCTGTACGACGCATATCAAAAAGTCCATAGTATTATGTTTACTTCTCGCGGTTGGGTTGATGTCGGGCAGAATATGCATGGCTGAGTGTACCGACTGTGATGGCTGCGAAGGCGGCTCATGTACGAAGAAAGTATCAGAACAATGTAGTGAATGCGTATTGAAAAATCAGAAAATTGCCAAAGAGAAATTTCTTGCAGGCCTTGAACTTATTCGTAAGGACAAATGGAACGATGCCCTGAAAAATTACCGGGGCTCCGCATCTGTCGAGACGAAGTTCAAAAGAGTCTATGCAAAACAGGCCGAACTTCTGCAGGCTGCCGTTATGCATCGTGCCTTGCTTGAGAAGCCTCATCTTTCTGCCGATGATATCAAGGCGATAAAAAACTGTTGGCGATACTGTATAACGCGGAACGCCATGACGCCGGCGATGGCGATAGCAGAAAAACTCAATACTGTAGTTAAGACTCACGAGACGAAGGAATTGTTGGCTGAGACATACATGCTTTCGTCAGAAAATCAAAAAGCGTACGACGTCTTAACGGCAATGACTTTTGATTCCATGACTCAGGGTGCCAGAATGACTTATGGCATAGTGTCGGCCAGGCTGGGCATGAAGGATGAGGCGTCGAAAATCATGGATGGCCTTGATATGTCGAAGATTCCGGCGAATCTGCGATACAAATACGCCATGCTGTTGGCTGCTGCCGGCAAATCGTCCGAGGCGATTGAAATGTTAAAAATGATACTTGAAGGGCAGTGTGGGCTGGGGGCAAAAAGAATGAAATTCCAGATAGAAAAAACGCCGGATTTTGAATCGCTCAAATCGTCGGCTGAGTATAAAAAGCTTTTCACTACGGGTGAAAATGATTGCAATTCCTGTCCGAATCGAGACAAGTGTTCGCAATCAAGCAGAAGGTTGGGATATGCCGAATTTTCTATTGTTTTTAAAGGCGGCTGACGTATATTAGCCCATTTGAAAGGAAACTGGATGTATAAATTTTTGGCGGTTTGGATGGTTGTTGGTTTTGCTTCAACGACGTCAGTAGCGCAGACGGAGTCTCAGTCGTCATCCGCCATAAATCCCTTTAAAATACTTCCGGCAGATACTCTTACTGACAACTGGTTCGGACTTGGCAGAAAACTCGCTCAGAGCGGCATAACGATAGATTTGAACGTCACTCAGTTATATCAGCAGAATCTCGGCGGCGGATTAAGCACGCATCGCCGCGCGGGCCGTTACTCCGGCCGATATGACCTTGAGCTTAACGCAGATATGGGCCGGCTTTTCAATCTGCCGGGCGGAAGAGTTTATATGCTTACCCGCGGCGGATGGTCGGACGGCATTGATGCTTCGTCGGTCGGCAGTATTTTCGGCGTGGATGGTTTGGAGTTCGGCGATGAGCCGGCAGATGTCTGGGAATTGTACTACGAACAGAAAATGTTCAATGACAGGATGATTTTGCGAGTCGGCAGGGTTGATTTGACGTGCGGGTTTGAGTGTCACGATGCTCCGGCGTCGTTTGACTGCAATACGTACGCCAATGACGAGGTCACGCAGTTTTTGAACAATTCTCTGGTTAACAATCCGACGATTCCTTTCCCCGATCCCGGCTTTGGCGTCATTCTGCATATTACGCCGGTCGACTGGTGGTACGTGACGGCAGCCGTCGTCGATGCGGATGCTGATTATCGCGAAACAGGTTTTAATACGGCGTTTCATGGGCCTTCGAACACATTCAGCATTTACGAGACGGGCATTATGCCCGACTTTTATTCCCCAAAGGGCCGGCTGCCAGGGGCGTATCGTGTTGGCTTGTGGTATGACCCGCAGGCGAAGGAGCGATTCGACGGCAACGGCGTCAAGCGGGACGACGCAGGATTTTATATCGATTGCGACCAGATGGTTTTTAAGGAAAACGCCGTCGAAGACGATTCACAAGGTTTGGGCGTTTTTGCAAGATACGGTTATGCCGACGGCGATGTGAACGAGATTAAAAATTTCTGGAGTGCGGGCGTACAATATCAGGGCCTTATAGACGGCCGTGATGATGACGTTCTTGGCGTGGGTGTCGGCCAGGGATTGCTCAGCCGGAAGGCCGACTTTACGGCGTCAAATGAGACAGCCCTGGAATGCTACTATAATATGCAGCTTACGCCGTGGCTGCACGTTTCGCCGGATATCCAGTATATATTCAACCCTGGCGGAGATTCTGATGTGAGCGATGCGGTCGTATTGGGTTTTCGCGTTCAGGTGACTTTCTGAGACTGGTTGCGTCGCTGCCGTGAAAAATAACAAATTTTGAAGATTATAAAATGTACGATACTACAAATGACAGAACAAGTTATACAATCGCGCTTGCCGGCAATCCCAACGCCGGCAAAACTTCCGTCTTCAACGCGTTGACAGGCATGAAGCAGAGTGTCGGCAATTGGCCGGGCGTGACGGTCGAACGGCTGGAGGGGAAATATTTTTACGACGGCAAAAAAGTGACCGTGGTCGATTTGCCGGGAATTTATTCGTTGAATGCCTACTCCGTCGACGAAGCCGTCTCCCGCAAATATATTTTGACTGAAAAACCTTCCGTCGTCGTCAACGTCATAGACGCCACCAATCTGGAGCGGAATCTTTATCTGACGTCGCAACTGCTTGAAATGCGCGTGCCGATGGTGGCGGTGTTGAACATGACGGATATCGCGTCGCAGCGGCGCATCCGCATAGACGTCGAGCATCTGAGGTCTCATCTGGATTGTCCTGTCGTGCCGATGGTTGCATCTCGCAAGCAGGGCGTTGACGAACTGAAATCAGCCATTGCAGAGGTTGCCGCCTCCGGCCATGTTCCGTCGACGTTTCCGATTTATGATGAGGAAGTCGAAGAAGCCATCGATGCCGTGATGTCGTATTGTCAGGCTCTTTCGCTGGACAAGGCGGTTTCGCCGCGTTGGCTGGCGGTAAAAATGTTCGAACGCGACAGATGGGCCATGCTTTTCGCATCCGGCGAGCTTGCAGACAAGCTGGATAAGCACATTTCGCATATCGAACGGCATACCGGCGAGAAGATAGATCTCGTGATTGCCGACGGGCGATATGGTTTCGTGCACGGGTTGGTATCGGACGTGCTGCGTCGCCGGCGACGGCTACGGAGGACGGTTTCGGATGCCATAGATCGTGTCGTGTTGAATAGGGCGGTGGGCATACCGCTGTTTTTGCTGATAATGTACTGCATGTTCTTTCTGACGATAAATCTGGGCGATCCGTTCATCAATTTTTTCGACAGATTTTGCGGTACGCTTTTCGTGGATGGCCCGAATTATCTGTTGGCGAAAGCCGCCGCGCCAAGATGGCTGGGCATTCTGTTAGCTGACGGCGTCGGCGGCGGCATACAGACAATCTCCACGCTGATTCCGCCGATATTTTTCATATTTCTCAGCCTGTCGATTCTGGAAGACAGCGGCATAATGGCTCGCGCGGCGTTTATCGCTGACAGGCTGCTTCACAGGATAGGCCTGCCTGGCAAGGCGTTCATACCCCTGATGGTGGGATTCGGCTGTACCGTGCCGGGCATATTGGCGACGCGCACGCTCGAAAGCCGCCGTGACCGGCTGCTTACCATTATGATAAATCCGTTCATGAGTTGCGGAGCGCGTCTGCCGGTTTACGTATTGTTTACGGTGGCGTTTTTTCCGGTCAGCGGCGTATGGGTGGTGTTTCTGATTTACGTCATAGGGATTATATTGGCGGTATGTACCGGCGTACTGCTGAAAAACACCATTCTGAAAGGCACTGCGGTGGCGTCGGTCATGGAGCTTCCGCCGTATCACATACCGACGTTAGGCGGCGTGATGCATCACACGTGGAATCGGCTGAAAGGTTTTGTGTTCAAAGCCGGCAAATCTATCCTGCTCGTGGTCGTAGCCCTTAACTGCCTTACCGAATTCACGGTGGGCGATGAAAATATCATTTCCAAAATCGGCCGTACGATATCGCCTGTTTTTGAGCCCATGGGTATCCGTCGCGATAATTGGCCGGCGAGCGTGGGATTGTGCACCGGCATATTTGCCAAAGAATCGGTGGTCGGCACGCTTAACAGCCTTTACGCCAGTCAGAAACAGTCGGATGCCGGCGGCGAATCAGCCGCAAAATTCGATTTCGTGGCACAAATGGCTGACGCTTTTTCCGCGATAACGGACGGCTTTAAAAAATTGGGCGTCAAGCTGATAGATTACAGCGGCGCTAGCGATGAACTTGGTAATGATGATGAAAACGACGCTTTTGCCGCGCTTCGTAAAAATTTTAGAACCAGTTCGGCGGCTTTTGCGTATATGCTGTTTGTCCTGATATATGCGCCGTGCGTGGCGGCGATTGCGACAATTTTTAGCGAAACCAACTGGAAATGGACTGCGTTTTCAGTAGGATATCTCACATTGCTGGCTTGGCTGGTGGCGACGGCGTTTTACCAGGCAAGCATCTTGCCGGCTCAGCCGGCGATTTCGGCTGTATGGCTGACGACGGTGGCTGGAATTGTTGTGGTTCTTTTTGCAGTTTTACGAGCCGTCGGCAGACGGATGAGTGTTGAATATAAAGAGTGACCATGATGTTTGAAAGATTCAGAAGAAGATTTCGTGCCGGCAGACGTGAAAGGTGCTGTTGTACAGACACGTCGGCAGAATGCATTCCGCTGGCGCTTGGCCAGGTGGGAAACAAATACGTCATATTTCGGAATTCCGACGCCAAAACCAGGGAGATGGGCCTTTACCCCGGTGCGGAAGTGCATGTAATCAAAAATACTCGCGGCGATACCGGCATCGTAGTCGCCGTCGGCGAAGCGCGTTATGCCGTACACCGTGACATTGCCGGACTCATAATAGTTCGGCCGGGAACATGATACTCAAAATAAAAAAGCTGCTCGCAAAAAGAAAACGCATGACTCTGGGCGAAATTGCGATTCACTTTGACGCAGACCCTCAAGCGATAGAGCCGATGATGCAGAAACTCGTGGATGGCGGCATTGTCCGTAAATATAAACCTGCCGCCGCCAGACTCTGCGGCAGTTGCAAAATCTGCGGGGAACAGTGCGACCTGACCATGATAGTCTACGAATATCTGAATTGATGCCGCCGCATGCGGATGATGACGTTCAGTCCATGACGGCGATATCGTTCCGGAAAGCGTTGAGCAATTCTCTTAGACGGTCGGAGGCTATCACGGCGTCTATTTCGGCGAAGTCTGCCAGGTATGTCTGATTTTCGATTTTTGCGTGCCTGGCCAGGAAACTCATCAGCCGCCCGTTACGGAAATTTGCACGCAATTTCACTGGCGTCGGCAAGCCGGTTGCGCGGTCGCGAACGGCGGCTATCAATTTTTCGGCGCCGTTGCCGCTCATCGCCGACATGGTGACAGCCTTTGGATATCTCTGCCGCAGGACGGCATATACGGTGGGGTCGATAATCCTGTCGGTCTTGTTGAGGATAAGCAGTTCCCGCTCAGGGTCGCAGCCGAGTTCGGCGAGCACTTTGTGAACGGCGTCTATCTGCTCGAACACGCGGTGCGACGATGCGTCCGCGACATGCAGCAGCAGGTCGGCAAAAATAGCCTCTTCGAGCGTAGCCCGGAAACTGGCGACGAGATGATGCGGCAGATTGCGTATGAATCCCACGGTGTCGCTAAGCAGTGCCGGGCAGTCCGCGCTCAGTTCCCATTTTCGGGTCTTGGTTTCAAGCGTGGCGAAAAGTTTGTCTTCGGCGTAGGTCTGGGCGTCGGTGAGCAGATTCATGAGCGTGCTTTTGCCGGCGTTGGTATAACCGACAAGGCAGGCGCAGAATTCCCTGTTGCGGTTTTTCACTTCCTGGAGTTTGCGACGGTCTATCGCGTCGAGTTTTTCTTTTAGCATGCCGACGCGTTTCTGTACGATTCGCCTGTCGGTCTCTATCTGCCGTTCGCCCGGCCCTCTCGTGCCCACGCCGCCGCCGTGCCTGTCAAGATGCGACCACATGCCCGTCAGCCTGGGATACGTGTATTCAAGCTGAGCGAGTTCAACCTGCAACTTGGCCTGATGAGTGCCGGCGTGCATCGCGAAGATATCAAGTATCAGTTCGCTGCGGTCTATGACCTTGGTTTTGGTGACGGCTTCGAGTTCCCGTATCTGGCCGGGCGTGAGGTCGTTGTCGAATATGACCACGTCGATTTCGTTCATTTCACAGCGGTCTGCAATCTGCGAGGCTTTGCCCGTGCCGACGTAAAGGCCAGTATGCGGCTGCTGCCGTTTGCAGAGGATTTCATCCACCACGTCCGAGCCGGCTGTTTTAGCCAACGCCCGCAGTTCACCCAGCGGGTCGTGCGTATCATGGTTGTCGCCTGGCAGCACCACGCAGACAAGCAGCGTCCGTTCGGACTCGATTTCGAATGTTTCCCGCAGTTCAGCCATCATGCAGTCCGCAGGTCGGCGTTGAACGCGGTTTTCATCGCCGCCACGATGTCGTCCATGAGTACGTCCACCTGTTCATGCTGCAATGTGCCGTCGTTTGAGCGGAATTCGAAGGCCATCGTGACCGATTTGCAGCCTTTTGGTATCTGTCTGCCGCGGTATGTTGTGACGTATTCGTCGGCTACCCGCAGCGGCTGGGGCTTGGCGGCGAGGACTTCCTGTATCTGCCGCCATGTGACGTTTTCTTTTACGGTTATCGAAAGGTCGCGGCGGATTGGCGGGAACTTGGGCAATTCGCCGGCTGTCCGCACCAGGTTTGCCGCCGATGCTATTGGTTCGTATCGTACGGCGGCTACGGCGACGGGTTTTTCCAAGCCGTATGCGTCGAGCGTTTTTTTTGCCACCTGGCCGTAAATGCCGATTTTTTCGCCGTCGAGCAGAACAGCTGCGCATTCGCCCGATTCCAAGCCTGGAAAATCCTGCGGCGTTACCGTCAATTCAGCCTGCGGCGCGACGCGAGCGACGGCAGCCTGCAATGCGCCAAGTACGTCCTGCATGTCATACGTCGTAGCCATAGCCAATTCCGTACATTCCGCCGGCTTATCCGGCTGGCTGGACGACGGCGGGAAAACGCTGGCGATTTCAAACAGGCTCAGCGAGGTATTGCCGACGTCCTGATTGCTCTTGAATGCGCGGAGCAGGGAGGGCAGAATCGTCGGCCGCAGGGCGTTGTTGGATTTCCGCACGCGGGTATCTACGTGTATCGGGTTTTCATAGCCGAACAGGGCGGTTTCAGAATCGTCGGCGAATGTGAAAATGATGCCTTCGCTGTAGCCGGCTGCGGCGAGGATGTCCTCGACGAGCCGACGGATTTTCTCGTGGCTGCCCATGGCACGAACCTGATGGGTCACGCTGTGCCGCAGCGGTATCTTGTCGTAACCCCACAGGCGGGCGATTTCTTCGATGAGGTCTATCTCACGCACGAGGTCCGGCCTGAATGACGGTATGGTGCAGAGCAGTTCGCCGTCTGATGTTTTGGTTATTCCAAGCCCGAGGCCGGCCAATATTTCAGCCTGTTTTTCCGACGGTATTTCGATGCCCAGTACTTTGTCTGTGCGCTGCGGCCTGAGTTTGACCGTATATTCCCTGAACGGGTTAGCCCAGACGTCCACTACGCCTTCCGCCATTTCGCCGCCGGCGAGTTCACAAATCAGCTGGCATGCGCGGCGGGACGCCTCGTCGAGCATGACGGGGTCTACGCCGCGTTCATAGCGATAGTTGCTGTCGCTCATGAGGTTGAGTGCGCGGCTTGTGCGGCGGATGCAGAGCGGGTCGAATCGGGCGGATTCCAGCAGTATGTTCCTGGTCGAGTCGGTCACTTCCGAATTAAGGCCGCCCATTATGCCGGCGATGGCGACGGGCTTTTTAGCGTCGGCTATCACCAGCATTTCGTCGGTAAGCTCGCACGTGGTTTCGTCGATGGAGACGATTTTTTCGCCCTTGCGAGCCCGACGAACGATGATTCTTTTGCCGTCCAGCCGGTCAAAGTCGAAACTGTGAAGCGGCTGTGAATATTCCATCAGAATATAATTGGTGATGTCGACTACGTTGTTTATGCAGCGTATGCCGACCGCCGTCAGGTAATCCGTCAGCCATTTCGGGCTGGGGCCGATTTTCACGTTTTTTATCACCCGTGCCGTATATCGCGGGCAGAGTTCGGGTGCCTCGACGGTTACGCTGGTGATTTCGTTTATGTTGCCTTTGCCGGCTGGCAGTGAGACTTTCGGCAGACGGAGTTCCTTGCCGGTGGCTGCCGCCAGCTCGCGAGCGATGCCGATGTGTCCGAGACAGTCGGGACGGTTACTGGTGACTTCCAGGTCGAGTACGGCGTCGGAGTCCTGTATTTCCACGCCGTCGCAGTTAAGGCCTATGCCTGTAAAAAGTTCGGCTAACTGCTCCGGCGAAAGGTCTGTGTCAACATATTGTTTCAGCCAGTTGATGGATGTGTTCATTTTGTCAAAATTTCTAAATTTTCTAAAAAAACGTTAAGAGCGTCTAACAAAATGATATTGCATTCGGCTTGTTGGTTGAATGTCTGGCGGCGTCAGGCTGCATCGCAAGCCCTATAAGGCTATCTGCTTCGCCTTCCTTGCCAGCCAATCAACCAACTACGCCTCGGTGCGACATCTCATTTTGTTAGAAGCTCTACATAACATACGCCAAGAAACCAATGATAATAAGTTTAGCCGGCATGTCAATCTTGACGACGGCGAAATGGCGGGTTGGCAAATAAAAAAGGCTTTGTACGATAACGCACAAAGCCTTTCAACGAGGCCGACGGGAATCGAACCCGCAACCACTGGATCGACAGTCCAGTACTCTAACCAATTGAGCTACGGCCTCTTATTCAGATTTAACGGCGATATCCGCCACTATCCGCCGCCGCTTTCTTACGCCGGAATGGGGAGTATATATACTTTGCTTTTTATGTCAATTCATTTTTTAGGATTTTTTGGGTTGGAACTGGCTTTTTTGCAGACACTTGTAGGGTTATGGCTGAAAAGCGAATAATTTTTTGCATCGCATGGGGTATTTAGGGTATGATAAATAGATTATCTGGATTAGGAGTATTTCAATGCTGCAATGTGAAACCTGCGAGTTTTTTCACAGAGGCCCAAATGGTGAAGTGGCCCTTAGTTGTGACCCTTTTTCAAATATCAAAGAGCCGGAATGCCTGGCTAAATGGCAGCTGGTCAAAATCAATCAGATGGTCGGCTGCTATCAGGCGACTTTGCGATATTATGAAAAATTTGCCCCGATGCAGGAAAAAATGTTCAATTATATGGAAAAAGAGCTTAACGATATCAATGAAGCTGACCAGTGGAAAACATATGACGAAGAAGACGGCGACGACGAACATGATTTGGACAGCGGCGAAAACAATTTCGAGGATGATGAAGATTGGAAATAACCCATCGGGCAATATAGGGTGCAATGAATATCCATAGGGAATAGCTTGTCGTAAGTTTTGTATCATGATGTGGTTAGGTGGTTTGTGGAAACCGATGTCATGTTGAACGTAAAGAAGTATCCGAATCGCCAAAGGTAAAGTAGCGAGCGTCAAGAGTCAGCTTATGAGCAGGTTCCAACTTTCAGATATCGTATAACGGTTATCCAATACGGAAAATTGAAAAGTGTTTCTCTAAAGTTTGCCTCTTGTAGCTTGCCACGGTTCAGAATGGCGATTGTGTGATAAAAAAAATTTATATTATATAAGGATGTAATTGGAAATGCGTGACGTAATAAGAGTCTTGTTTTTTTCGATGCTGTTGACGTGTGCGACGTTTGCGGCGCCGTCGATGGCTGTGGGCGAGACCGAATCGAAAATCCTCAAAGCCGCACAGCTGCGAAACGACGCCATCAACGAATCGCTCGCCGGCAATTTCAACAAGGGCCTCACCGAAATCAGAGAATCTCTCACACTGAATCCGGATGACCCCATCGCTATGGAGGCCAGAAAACTTCTCGATACGTACGACGAGCAGGCTAAACAGATAAAAAAAGACCGGCAGTCGGAATATGAATATGAAGTTCAGCGGGTGATGTGGGCTCTGCAGGTCCAGAAGTATTTTGATTCCATGGCCGCTGCGCAGAAGAAACTTGTCGACGGGCTACGCAAGATAATCAACAATCCGCGTGTCGATGACAGCGACCTTGTGGATTTTTATCATGAAGTCGGCATTGCATCCAGCTTCGAGGACGCGTCTGCCGAAGAGGCGGCTCAGATGAAGAAGACGTCTGTGGAGGCGTTGGACAAATCCTTAAAAAAAATCGACGAGGCTATTTCGCTCGTAAAAGATGAAAAGACGCCGTATGCAAGGTTGTTTTTGGAAAATGCGCAGAAAGTCCGCAGCATGTTGTTGCGATTTCGCGAAGTCTGGCGTGCTGCAGACCCGTCCACTCCGCAAAGCCGCTGGAACGCGGCTCGCGATATTTTCGAGCTTGAATACGACAACAGGAACGACCTGAACAGTTTGGGGATATTTTTATCATATTCGCCGTGGAAGCTGGCGTTGATTTACGCTGACTCGGCTAAGGAGATGGCGCCAGTCGATGTGGATGTGTCAAAGCAGGAGTGGTTTCGGCTGGCTGTGGCGGAAGGCCGTCGTCAGGGGGATAAGGCGATTTCCGAACATCTCTGGCGGACGGCGTTGATAGCTTATTCTACGCTGGATGACCTTCTGCCGGCTGATAAGGATGTGACGGATACGCTTGAAAAGGTACGTACCCATTACCGCATGGGCCTGATTTACGGCCAGAAGACAAAAGAGGAGACGCCAGACGTTTCTGAGTCGCTGGACCCCGACGAAGTAGGCGATGCCGACGAAGAGGCAGACGAGGATATAACGTGGAAAGAGATGATATCCCGTGTCGACGCCCGCATGGTTCGTACAGCGATAACGCGTCTGCGTAAAAGTTACGTCAAGGCGATAGATTTTCGTGAACTGACCCGAGGCGCACTTGAGAGCGTATTGATTCTTGCGGAGACGCCGCAGGTTGTCCAGACGTTCCCCGGCCTGAAAGACGAAAAGAAACGCAATGCATTCATCGAGGCGCTCAAGAAGGAACTGGAAGACATCAATCATCCCGACCGCGTCGACCATGTACGGTTGCAGATGGTGTTGAACCGCGTACTTGCGTGCAACGAGGAGACGGGCGTCAATATTCCTGCGGAAGTGCTGGTGATGGAATTTACCAACGGTTTTTTGAGTAAGCTTGACAAGTTCAGCAGCATGATATGGCCGTACGAGGTTGAAAATTTCACCAAGTCCACGATGGGCCATTTCACCGGCATAGGGGTCCAGATAAAGAAGGACAAGGGCGAACCGCTTCGCGTAGTTACGCCGCTGCTCGATACGCCTGCTCATAAGGCTGGCATCAAAGCAGGCGACATCATCCTTAAAGTGGACGGCGTCGATACGAAAAATCAGTCCACCGACAAACTCATCAAGCGGATTATGGGTGAGCCGGGCACTAAGGTGGTGCTGACGATTAAGCGTCGCGGCGTAGCCGAGCCTTTTGATGTGCCCGTAGTTCGTCAGGCTGTACATATAGCTACAATCAAAGGCTGGCAGCGTTACTCTGACGGGAAATGGGATTTTCTGCTCAACAGGGAGAAGGGAATCGGTTACATACGCATAACGCAGTTTACCGAAAAAACGGCGGACGCGTTACACGAAGCGTTAGCCGAACTTCATAAGCAGGGCATCAGTTCGCTCGTGCTCGATTTACGCGGCAATCCAGGAGGGTTGCTCCAGAGTGCGGCTGAAGTGGCTGACGAATTCCTCAGCGAAGGCAAAATAGTTTATACTCGCGGCCTTCTTGTTCCGCGGACGGATATAGACGCCTACAAGCCCGGCCTTTTCGAGAACGGGAATCTTGTTGTCATAGTTGACCAGGGTTCTGCGAGTGCGTCTGAAATTCTCAGCGGAGCGTTGAAAGACCATGCTCGTGCCAAGATTATCGGCCAGCGGTCGTACGGCAAAGGTAGCGTGCAGAATATCATAACCGTCTATCCGAATACGGCGTTTCTTAAATTGACGACGGCGTATTATTATCTGCCGTCTGGCCGTTTGTTGCACAGAACGCCGGAATCGAAGGATTGGGGCGTCAATCCGGATGTCAGCGTCTTTATGACGCCGCGGCAGACATTGGACTGGATGAAACTCAGATACAGGACTGATTTGCTTCAGGATGTTCTGCCGCAAATCATGGCTGAAGATCTCAAGATGCAATATAATGCGGATATCCAGTTAAATACAGCCGTGCTGATGCTGAAACTCATGCAGCTCAAGGATAAGGCGGCTAACGATTACACCCGTCTTGCCGGTAAAGTCAAAGCCGGCGAATCCTGATATTTTTTTATATCGGTTCCAGAAAATGTGACCTTTTAATACTCCGGCATCGTCCGTAAAGATGATGCCGGCGATTCAGGTTTTTGTCGTCTTGCATATCCTGACGTAAACCGCTCGAAAAATCAGTTATCCATGAAACTTGGAGCCGCCGATTCGAACCGCGTGCATTCCGGCCTGAAAATGAGTTTGACCACGCCAGTCGGGCCGTTACGCTGTTTTTCAACAATCAGGCGAGTGATATTTTCCGGCACGTAATCTGGATCGCCGCGATGATAGTAATCCTCGTTGTGCAGCAGCATGACTACATCGGCGTCCTGTTCGATAGAGCCGGATTCGCGCAGGTCGCTCATTCGCGGCGTATGTTCCGTACGGTCGGTCGGGCCGCGGTTGAGCTGTGCGGCGACGATAACCGGTATATCCAGTTCGCGGGCTAATGCCTTGAGGCTGCGGGATATTTCACCTATCTGTTCATATCGCTTGTCCGAGCCGCGTCCGGATGGACTCATAAGCTGCATATAGTCGATAAATATCGCCTTTATATCAAATCTGGCCTTTAGCCGGCGAGCTTTGGCACGAAGCTGCAGCGGCGTAAGAACGGATGTGTCGTCAATGTAAAACGGAGCTGTGTAGAGCTGGCCGGCGGCGGACTGGAGTACCGTCCAGTCCTCCGGCGAAATTGCCGTGCGACGCAGATTTCGCAGATTGAACTGCGAATAACTGCTCAGCAGACGCTGAGTTATCTGCAGCCGGGCCATTTCGAGTGAAAAAAAGGCGATGGGTTTTTTGTCCGTGATTGAAACATGTTCGGCAAAATTCAGCAGCAGAGCCGTCTTGCCCATTGACGGCCGAGCCGCCACGATAATCAGTTCGCTATTCTGGAAACCGGCGAGCATCTCGTCGAGTTGTAAATATCCGCTGGCAAGGCCGGTAATCGTCTTGCCCTCATTATCTTCGAGATCTTTGAATGTCTTATCCAGCATCTCTTTAAGGCCGACGACGTCGTTACCTATCTTCTGCTCGGCGATTTCAAAAATTTTCTTTTCAGCCTGGTCGATTACAATCTGTGCTTCGTCGGTTGAATCGTAAATATCGGTGATGATTTCCTGGCTGACGCGGATTAGCCGTCGCAGCAGGGCTTTATCCCTGACGATGTTGGCATAATACTCCACGTTGCTGACGCCGGGCACGCCTTCCGCGAGAGCCACTATATAATCGATGCCGCCGATTTTCTCCAGCAGCTTGCGCCGCGTGAGCTCTTCCTTGATGGTTACCAGGTCGATTGGCTGACGCTTGTCCTGCATGTCGAGCAGGACGTCGTATATTATGGCGTGGGCGGGACGGTGGAAATATTCGCTTTTGAGAATCTGTACGACGATATCTATGACTTCGCTGTCGATAATCATCGAGCCGAGCACGCAGGCTTCCGATTCGAGGTCTGCCGGAACTTCGCGGCCCAGCCTGTCGGTATCGGCCGACGAAGCGTTCTTCGGCTCATCGTTCATTGTCTTGGTTTCTTCCATACGGACAATCTACCTTTCGGCAGATTTAATTCAATAGGCTAGGCAAAATAAACGAGTTGCCGACAGATTCCAACAGCAATCAACAGGTTATGCACCGCAGCATAAAAAAACCATCGGCGCCGGATATTTTTCCGGCACAGATGGTTTTGATGGCTGATATGTGTTGTATTATTCGGCAGACTCTTCGCCGGCGGTAGCCAGCGGCGTAATCCATACGTAAACGACGGCTTTGACTTCCTGGCCGAGACGTACGTTGACTTCATGTCTGTCGAGTTTGCGTATCGGCTCGTGCATGACGATTTCATCGGGGTTGATGTGAACGTCGATTTCGCTGAATGCGGCGGCAATCTGCGCCGGTCCGACAGAACCGTAAAGTACGCCTTCGGAATTGGCGCGGGCGGTAATGGTGACTTCCTTGCCGTTGAGAGCCTTCGCGCGGGTTTCCAGCTCGGTACGCTGCCGGGCAAGTTCTTCCAGGTAGCGGGCTTTCTCGTTTTCAACTGCACGAATGTTCGCCTCGCTGGGAATATAAGCCATTCCCTGCGGTATGAGAAAATTACGGCCATAGCCGTTCTTTACTTCAACCACGTCACCTATCTGACCGAGTTTATATACGTTTTTTCTGAGTAGCACCTTCATGGCGTTATCCTTCCTGATAAATAAATAGCGAACTTACCAGCTCAGCCGACGTACGGCATGAGGCCGAGAAATCTGGCACGCTTTATGGCGGCCATGCACGAGCGTTGATGGCGGGCGCAGTTGCCGCTGCGTTTGCGGCTGAAGAGCTTGCCCTGCTGCGTGGTGAGCTTGATAAGTGTGTTTATGTCCTTGTAATCGACTTCCTGAACCTTGTCGCGGCAGAATCTGCACTTTGCCTGCTCGACAACGCGGGCTTTCTTGCGGCGACGAACCATTTTGCCTTTGGTCATATTAGCCATGATATTTATCCTCTTGATTTACCTGATAATTTTTTTAAAAAATTTTTACTTCTATCTCAGCGGTCAGAAAGGAATGTCCTCTCCGCCGGGTGAATCTTCTTCATAGTATGGCGGCTGTTGCGGCATTGGAGCACGGTTTTGCTGCTGCGGAGCCGGCGTCTGTGCTTGCGGTGCTGGAGCTGGGGCTGGCTGATTGTAACCGCTTTGCGACTGCTGATATCCGCCGCCCATCGGTGCGCCGCCGGCTGGCCCGCCTACGAATGTGAATCTTTCGATAAAAACGCGATGCTTGCTGCGCTTTGTGCCGTCCTGCGCTTCCCACTGATCGAACTCAAGCCGGCCTTCTATCAGTATCGGCGAGCCTTTACGCAAATACTGGTTGATGGTCTCAGCCTGCTTGCCCATTGCCCTGCAATCTATAAAGCAGGTGTCTTCACGCTGTTGGCCGTCGTTAGTTCTGAACCGACGGTTTACGGCCAAACCTACCTCAACGACCGGCGTCTGGCTGGGCAGATACGACAGTTGCGGGTCACGCGTAAGATTTCCCATCAATATAACTTTATTAAAGCTGGCCATACGTCACCTCTCGTTAGTTCGATGATTTTTAAGGGTAAAACGTACCACCTGGTTACTCTTCGACGGCATCGTCGACGCTGACGGTGTCATCTTCCTGGTCGTCGGATTGTTCATTGGCGTAATCCGAGCCGGAGAATTCCACCGGAGCATTGGCGGCCGTTTCCGCGGGGGTCTCGGCGTTCATCTCTTCTTCAGTGAGGCGATCCTTGCGAATCACCAGCACGCGGATGATTTCATCGCTCAGCATGCAGTCGCGCTCCAGCGCCTGTACGTTGGCGGTATCCATCTTGAAGTAGGAGATTACGTACAAGCCGCGTTTGCGATTTTTAATTTCATATGCGAGTTTACGCTCGTCCCAGAGCTTCAGTTGCAGAACTTCGGCGCCGTTGCGTTCGAAAACGCGATTTATCGGTTGGCAGGCCGCCTCGAAGTTCATCTGGCCGGGGTCCAGCAGAAACATAGCTTCATAAGTGTTGATTCTCTGTTCCATGATAGCTTTTCCGTTTTTTGGGCTGATATAAGCCTAACGTTAACATTACGTCAATCGCTTTTGCGATTGTACTTCTGCATTACATTCAACATGTCGCCAAAGACCCAATCTTCGACGGCATCGGCGGCGATGTTTATCGCACTGCCTATGTCTTCAAGTTCATTTGATGCGAACTTGCCCAGCACGTAATCGCTGACGTCCATTACGCCTGGCGGTGTGCCTATTCCTATTCTCAGCCGCGGGAATTCATCACTCCCGCATTTGTGAATAATATCGGCAAGTCCGTTATGGCCGCCGGCTGAACCTTTCGCCCTGAGCCGCAACTGTGCCAGCGGCAGAGCGAAATCGTCCAGGACGACGAGTATCTCATCCGGCTGGGCTTTGTAAAAATCCATCATTGCCCGAACCGCGCGGCCTGACTCGTTCATATATGTCATGGGCGCCAAAAGCACCACGTTTCGCGATTCCTCATCGAACCGCTCGCGACGGGTCTGCCAGAACATCGACTGAAATTTTTCAGCCGCCGTTTCCAGCCCCCAACGCTGCCGAAGAACCTCCAGCACCCTGAACCCGACGTTATGCCGCGTTTCGACATACTTCCGTCCCGGGTTGCCCAGCCCGACGACAAATCTGCGTGCAGGGCATTGAGGGTCGCTGGCCATACGGCGTTACTCCTTTTTGGGCTTTGAGGCGGTATCGGCTTTGGCCTCTTCGCCTTCTTCTTCCTTCTTTTCGCCGATGACTTCCGGCTCGGCTGGCGTTTCGCCTTCGGCGGCTGGTTCGGCGACTGCTTCTTCTGCTATTATGGCCACAGAGCAGAGAACTTCATTTTCGTCGTCAACGAGTCTGGCGCCTTCGGGCAGGGTCAGGTCGTGGGCGTAAACGTGGCCGTTGAGCGGCACCGCCTCGATATTGTGACGGATTTCTTCGGGCATATTGCGAACGGTACATTCGATGGTAACGTCGGAGCAGGCTATCTGCAGGACGCCGCCGTCTTTCATGCCCTGTGCAGTGCCGATGAAATTGACCGGCACGGTTACGCGGACGATTTCGTCCATGTTCACGCGGCTGAAGTCAACGTGCAGAATATTGTCGCCGAGGCTGTCGTACTGCACTTCCTTGAACATGACGTTTTCGTCTTTGCCGTCGACAACCATGTCCAGCACGCGTTCGTGATGCTGAATGGCCAGTGCGATTTCGTGTTTGTCGAGCGTCAGAGACTGCGGGGCTTTGCCGTGGCCGTAAACATTGCCAGGCACTTTGCCCGCTGCACGCAAACGCTTTACCGCATTCGAGCCGTTTTCCTTACGTGTCGTAGCTGTTATCTTCGCCATTGCGAATTACTCCTTGTCGTACCCCGGCACCGCGCCAGGGCAACCTAACTGTTGATTTTTCAATAAATTGACAAATAAAAACTTTTCAGTGAACGAACAGGCTGCTCACCGATTCGTTATTGTGTATTCTATGGATGGCTTCGCCGAGCAGCGGCGCCACGCTCAGGACGCGCAGTTTGCCGATGGCGTCGATTTTTTCCTGCCCGACTGGTATCGTGTCGGTCACCACCACTTCATCCACGGGGGCTTTTTTCAGCCGTTCACATGCAGGGCCGCAAAGGACGGCATGCGTGGCGGATACTATTACCCGCTTTGCGCCGCGCGCCTTGCAAAGTTCCGCCGCGCTGCAAACTGTGCCGGCGGTGGATATCATGTCGTCGACCATCAGCACGCTTTTGCCGGCGACGTCGCCGATAAGGTAACCGGTCTCGACTTCCTGGTCGCTCAGCCGACGCTTGTTTATTATGGCAAGTTCACCGCCCAGACGGGACGCGTAAATGCGGGCACGTTTGACATTGCCGACGTCGGGGCTGACCAGGGCCAGATTATCTATTTTCTGCTCGGTAAAATAACGGCCCAACACCGGCTCTGCCAGCAAATTGTCTACCGGTATGTCAAAAAATCCCTGAATCTGATTGGCGTGCAGATCCATGACCAGCACGCGATGAGCGCCAGCCATTGTTATGAGATTCGCTACAAGTTTGGCTGTTATCGGCACACGGCCTTCGTCTTTTCTATCCTGCCGCGCGTAACCGAAATATGGAATGACAGCCGTGATTTTTTTCGCCGATGCACGACGGGCACAGTCGATAAAAACCAGCAGTTCCATCAGCGATTCGTTGACGGGAGAACAAGTCGGCTGAATTATGAAGACGTCGCGTCCGCGGATGTCCTCTTCCAGCTTTATCAGCACTTCTCCGTCAGGGAACGCACTGATGCGAGCCTTGCCCAACGGCACGCCGAGGTATTCCGCTATCTTCTGGCCCAGCAATGGATTGCTTCGGCCACAGAAAAGAATCATTTCGGCAACTCCGGTCATGTCTGTTTTACCTTGAATTCCCAGCCGGCTGAACGTCAGCTCAACCAGCCCAAAATCCATCAAAATTTTGCAGCCTCACTGTGAAGCTGTCACTCTACATTCAATTTTTTGATGAAACTTCCAAAATTACCCGGCCAGGACTCGAACCTGGAATAAGAGTACCAAAAACTCTGGTGTTGCCAATTACACCACCGGGTAAAACCGAAATTTCCGGGCAGTTACCCGTAAATTTTTCAAACAAACCAATGTAAAAGGCGAAACCGCCAACAAACTTCCGAGAAGTTTCAACATTACTTGCAGCAATAATTTTCCGCAATTGTCAATTTACAAAACGACGATTCCTGAAATTCTGAATCGTTTCAAGTCATTGGCTGTCCGTGCCTTTCATCAGCCAATAAACTTCGAGTTGCGGCGGGGGCTTCATTCGGAGGCCTGAACAGGCGGCCGCAACCTCGACCTGTCCACTCCCGACCTTCCTGTCGGGGCGCCCCGTGCGAATGAAAAAGGCACTCAGGGAGTAACAATAATAAAATTAATTCCGGCTGTGTCAAGCCCTGTATTGAAATTTTTCATCTTTTTAAAATTAATAAGGGTGAAACAAAAGATTCGATTTGATAGACTCTGCCGAAAAAGGAGATGTGGCCGATGAAAACACTGCTGGTTTGCATAGATTTTTCAGACGTTACTGAATGTCTGATTTCTAATGCCATAAAACTTGCCCAAGCGTTTGAAGAAAAGATATTTCTTCTGCATGTTACCGAGCCGGATCCTGATTTTATCGGGTTTTCCACCGGCTCAAAGACCGTAAGGGAGCAATGGGCGAAAAAATTTTCCCGAGAACACGCGGCACTTTGCGAAATGCAGAAAAGATTGCACTCGACCAGCCTTGAAGTCGAGGGCATAGTCGTTCAGGGCGCCGTGGCGGACAAGATTCTTCAGCATGTCGCCAGCCTTCATGCTGATATGATTCTGATGGGTACTCACGGCCATGGCGGACTTTATAATTTGCTGGTCGGCAGCGTTACAGGGAATGTTTTGAAACGTGCAACCTGCCCCGTAGTTCTTGTTAACGCAAAAGAGGAAAAGAATGCTATTTAATTCTTATTCTTTTTTCATATTTTTCGCCGTAGTCCTCATAATAAGCAGGCTGAACTGGCCGTGGCGGGGAAAAAAAGTCTTCCTGCTTGTTATGAGTTATGTTTTTTATGCTGCCTGGAATCCGCCGTTTGTCGTTCTGCTGTGGATTTCCACCGTCGCCGACTGGTATTTCGCCGGTTGGATGGGCAAAACGGGAAATCGTACGAAACGTAAACTGCTTATGTTCGGCAGTTTATTTGTGAATCTCGGCATGCTCGGCTTTTTCAAGTACGGCACGTTTGCGGCGGATAATTTCACGGCGATGGTGCAGGCGTTCGGCTTTGATTTCGTCCCGGCCAAAGCCGATATAATTCTCCCCGTCGGCATAAGTTTTTACACGTTCCAGACATTGAGTTACACTATCGACGTATATCGCGGCCAGCTCAAGCCGTGGCACAGTTTTCTCGATTATTCGCTGTATGTTACATTTTTCCCCCAGTTGGTGGCTGGGCCTATCGTGCGCGCGGCGGAATTTCTGCCTCAATGCGAAGAACCCAAAAAGGCAACAGCCGGCCAACTCGGCTGGGGATTGTGTCTCTTTATCGTCGGCCTTTTTAACAAGGTTGTCATTGCCGACCATTTCATGGCTGGCACGGTGGAACAGATTTATGGCTCGACGGCTCATGTCGGATTTTTCGGCGCATGGGCAGGGACGTTGGCGTTCAGCATGCAGATATTCTGTGATTTCGCAGGCTATTCCACATGTGCAATAGGCGTGGCGATGTGCCTGGGTTTTGTTCTGCCGGACAATTTCCGCTTTCCGTATAGCGCGATTGGTTTTTCCGATTTTTGGAGAAGGTGGCATATTTCTCTTTCAACGTGGTTGCGGGACTATCTGTATATTCCGTTGGGCGGCAACAGGCACGGAGCGTTCATGACTTACAGAAATCTGTTCCTTACGATGCTGCTGGGAGGATTGTGGCATGGCGCAAGCTGGACGTTTGTCGTATGGGGCGGCTTGCATGGAATTTATCTTGTGATTGAGCGGCTGTTGAAGACGTTTGTGGCTGATATACCATTATGGCACGGCAGAATTTTTAAGGCTTTTTTCTGGTTTCTTACCTTTCTGGGCGTATGTTTTGCGTGGGTGTTTTTCAGGGCTCAGACTTTTGGCAGCGCGTGGGCTATCTGCAGGAGCATGGCTGGAATTACGGATGATTTTTCAATTTCCGGCTTCAGCCGGGTATACGCATTCGTCGCCGTCATAGTCGGCTTACATATTTACATGCGAAACCGGTCACTGGAATATCTGGTATCGAAAGTCCCCGTGCCGGTCATTTCATTGATTCTTGCCGTTATGATTTTTTTGATAATGATGTGCCTCAATGGAGATGAGAATGCGTTCATCTATTTCCAATTCTGAGTTGCGACGGCCGGATATGAATTATGCCAGACTCTGGCTGCTTGCCGCCGTAATGACGCTGGCCATACTCGGAAGTTGCGATGTGCTTATCCGTATGTACGGCGTGACTCCCAGCCTCGTGGATGACATGAAATTGTGGGAATACACGAGAGATGGAATGTTAACCGGTACTGCTTCCGCGAATCAGGTCATATTTATCGGAACATCGCGGGCAAATCTGGGAATCGATCCTGGTATTTTCGAGAAAGAAACCGGCTGCGATGTTTTAAAGCTTGGCATTGCTGGTTCTGAAGCATGGCCGTTGCTCAGGGATATTGCCGAAAATACGGATTTTCGCGGCACGATTTTTTATGATTTCAGGGCTGATGCCTGCAGCCGCAATGATATAGCACAAATAACCGAAAAATATATACGCGAATATTATAAAAATTATTCCAACCTTGGGAAATATGATAAAATTCTGAATGAAAAAATTGCGATTTTTTTCCAAAGCAGCCTTGCCATAGTTGATATTGCTCCGGAAAATCTGAACAGAATATTTTTGCCCGAAAAGGCAAGAGCCGATAATTATGTCGTCATCGGAAAAGACAGAGCGACGAAGGCGTATTATCGTACGAAATTGACGGCTAAAGGCATTGCAAAAAACCGTAAGAAACGCATACGGGAAGCCCGCGAGGCTTGTGCCGGAAAATGTCATGATGATTCCATGTGGCAATGCCGCATCAGGGAAATCGGCAAATGGGTGAAACTTGTTCAGGACAGAGGCGGCCGCGTCGTACTGGTGCGTTTCCCGACATCCGGCGAGCATTGGGAACTGGATTCAGCAGCTTATCCGCGTGAAAAATATTGGAATAAGATTGCCGGTCTGACCGGAGCGGTCACTATTCATTTCAAGGATATTCAGGGGTTTGAAAGTGTCGATTGTCCGGACACTTCACATCTGAATTACGATGATGCCGAGAAATTCACTGAATATCTCGCGAAATGGTATGACATAAATATCGGCGTGAAAAGGAAATGATTGAAGCGACTCTCAAAATTTTTTCTTTTTGAGAGCCGCTCCATATTTTTCTTAAAAAAATATCAGCCGAGGTCGACCGGCATAAGTACATAGAGGAAATCGGGGCCGGCCTTTATCATCGCCGGCTTGTTTGGGGCGCTCATTTCAAACCGCAGCATGTCTGTATCGATTACCTTGAGTGCGTCGAGCAGAAATTGCGGATTGAAACCGATGTCCATGGGATTGCCGTTGAGGACGATTGGACATTGGACTTCGGCTTCGCCGGCTTCTGGGGCTCGGCTGGACATTATAAGCGAGTCCGCCTGGAAGCTCAGTTTCACGCCGCGAGATTCGTCGTTCGTAAGCAGGGCCGCCTGCCGCACGCGATGCTGGAATTCGCCGGTGTTGATATCGGCGTGGCGGTCGCAGTTTTGCGGGATGACGTCGGAATATTTGGGGAAATTGCCCTGTACGAGCGTACTCATCAGCGTGGCGTTGGATGATTTTACGAGAATCTGGTTGTCTTCAATCTTGACGTCGAGCATATCTTCCGGATTGCAGACTCGCAGAATAAGGCCCATGAACTTCGCCGGCACTATCGCCGTCGCCGAAGATGAGCTTGCCGACTCGAGCATGCCCATTGCCTGTGCCAGCCGATGGCCGTCCGTGGCAACGAGCTTCAGATTCTTGCCCGTCGCTTCCCATAAAACGCCTGATATGGCGTAATGACTGTGAGCTTTTGCAGTGGCGAAGAGCGTTTTGGTTATCATATCCTTCAAAACGGCGGCTGGAACTTTGAAATCGCCGGCGGCTGGGAACTGATCGATGGCTGGATATTCCGCAGGGTCGAACCCGAAAATCTTGAAACGGCTGCCTGTGCCCTTGACGATGGTGGCTTCCTTATCAGATTCGATAGTCAGGCTGTCGTCGCCGGTGGCTTCGCGGACGATGCCGCTGAATCGGGTTGCCGGCACGAGTGCTTCGCCGGCTTGCTCGACCTGTACTGCAGTTACCAGATAGCGGCAGCCCACTTCCAGGTCTGTGCCCATGAGCTCCAGGCCGTTTGCCGTCGCGACCAGTTTGATGCACTCAAGCACCGGCTTGGGCGTGCGGGTTGATACTATACTGCCCAGTACGTTCAGTGCATCCTGCAATGCCTGCGTTTGTGCTATAACTTTCATTTTCCCGCCATCCTTCCTTGTATACAAGATAATGTATTATAGCTGTAAATTCATACCATAAGGTGTACGGAGCTTTTATACGATTTTTTCAGCCGTCTTGCAAGAAAAAATGACGGTTTATGGGGATATTCTGCAATTTCATTTTAGAGCAATATAGAGTTGTTTGTCATTTTTCGTTGCGACATTATTCAATAGCGATTTTTACGAAAAAATAAGCCCGAATACCGCTAGAGCATATTAAACTTGACTTTGCGCTTGTTGCTGTTTGCGGCGTCGGCTGGCTACGTCAGGCTGCATCGGAAACCATATAAGGTTGCCTGCTTCGCCTTCCTTGCCAGCCTCGTCCTCAACGACGCAACAAGGCGCAATTTCAAATTTAACATGCTCTAAAGCATTCGGGCTTATTTGTCTTTGTACGTAGAAATCTATTCCAAAAATCTTGGTTGCCTGCAAAATGGCTCAATTTTGACGGCATCCATGTTTTGGGATGGGTTCTAATAAAAATATCAGACCTGTTGCTTGAGTTTGTCGCGTATTGTCTGAAGGCGGCTGCGAACGTCCTTGAAGTTAAAATCTATCTGGGCGATGGCAGAGTAGCTTTCCTGGGCATTTTTGAGGTCGCCCAGATTTTCATAGCAGTTAGCCAGATAATAACGGATATCCTTTGTGCGTTCTTCAGGGATGTCGGCAGAGAGGGCTTTTTCGAATGTATCGACAGCTTCCTGCCACCACTGTTTTTTCATAAACGACTGGCCGAGATAATTTGCCACCAGCAACTTACGGCGTGGATCATTTTGTGCACCCTGAAGTGCAGCGATAGCTTCGTCGTATTTGCCGATTGTGAATAACCGTCGGCCCAGCTCGAATTTATAGCCCAGGTCGGTCGGATAGTTTCTGGCTCGTTCGTCGAATTCCGTGATTTCGAACTTGAGCTGGTCGATATATGCCTTTTTGTAAGCTTCCTGGTTGCCGGCTTCCTTCGCCTGCCGTACGGCGATGACGTGTTGACGCATCTTTATATCGCCGATTCGCATTTTGTAATTGTACGTGTTGGTTGCTTTGTAGGCTTGC
Organism: uncultured Planctomycetaceae bacterium; assembly: GCA_964536835.1. Classification (GTDB taxonomy): domain Bacteria; phylum Planctomycetota; class Phycisphaerae; order SM23-33; family SM23-33; genus DAONFI01. The sequence goes on from CAZIAZ010000007.1 coordinate 50,416, forward strand.
TGGAGCACGTCTATAGCCGTCTGCTGATTTTCCGGCGTTTCTATTTTCAGCAGGGCGTCTACGTAACCGGATATTTTACCCGGCACGTCAGGCGATTCTTCATATTCGCGTTTCGTCTTTCGTATTTGCTGCTCGAGATAGTCTTCGCTTTTTACGAGCGAATCCTGCTGCATGAGTTCTTTCTGTTTTTCCATATCGCGTACGCCACGAAGGCCTTCGCCTTCCTGGCCGTACTGGCCCTGTTGTATGGTGTAATTAGCCAAAAGCGTGTTAAGACGATTTTCAAGTTGCGGGTCGCTGTTTTGCGGCGAAAGGTTTACAGCGTCACGGCATGCTTCGACAGCCAGTTTGAGTTCATTAGTCTGTTCGAAGATATCCGTAAGAAAGATGAAGGAGCGTTTTTGAGGTTTTTGGGTGGTTTTGGCGGCTTCGAACATCAGCTTAGCCATCCATACGATGACTTCGTTGAGTTCCAGTTTTTGCGCCGCAATGATTACCTGTTCCATGGATAACATCGAGCCCGGGTCTTTAGCCCAGAGGTAACAGGCGTTTGCGAGGTTTTTTTCCAGATCCTTGCCGGAGCGGCGTTTAATCTGTTCCAATATGCCTGGCGGCTTGCCGCCTTGCGCTTTGCGTTTGAGGGCCACTTCGCGGAGTTTGTTGTAGCCGTTTTCTATGTTTGCCGGCTCACGCTGAATGCCTTCAACATACATCTCGATGGCGAAATCCCAGTTGCCGGTATCAGCCACTTCATCGCCGCGTTTGAAAAAAGCCTGTCCCTTGCCTTTTACGCTCATCGCATGCCTCTTACAGCTTGAGTAACATTATTTAAGCTGGCCGATTTTCCGTTTTTTTCGCGTATAAAGCTCAAAGACCACTTTTGTTATAAACGCTATTGAAATTCTCAGACGCAGAAGACAAAGAAATCTTTATTGAGCCATATAACGCGAATCGGCCATTTTGAATCACAACATAAATTACATTATAAATAAACAAATCCCGCCGTTCGGCGAGAAAACATTCCGGAACTATAAAATTTACAGTATCACAGCGGAATTATCAAGCCTTTTAACCTCTTTTCGATGCCTGAAAAATTTTAACCGGCGAATTCCTGATGCCTGATTTATCGATTCTTGAACGTGTCGTTTATGCGGCGGTCTGTTTCGCGTTGACGTTTGGTGGCATTCTGAAGGGTTTTGCGTTCTTTGTCGTTCAATGAACCTATACCTTCCCTCTGTATTTTCTGGAGTATCCGGTCTACTTCGCGTTCTTCCCCGGCGGCTGCGGCCATTCGACGTTTCCATGCGCCTTTATTGCTTCCATTCAAACGGCTGTCGGATTTTTTTTCGCGCATGACCGGCCAGGCCCATATCCTGAATGCCGCCGCAAACGCTCCGCCCAGATGTGCGACGTTGCTCATTACGGAATCGATGGCGCCGTTGACGGCGGCGTTCAGTACGCTTATCAGCATAAGCCCGAAGATTACCACCGCTGCCGGCCGTATCGGAACGGGAAATACGAAAAAAACCAGCCTGAATTGCGGACAATAAACCGCGCATGCCAACAGCAATCCGAATACGCCGCCCGACGCGCCTATCAGAATCGCCGCAGGATTTGTCTGCGTGATTGCACCGATTATTACGTACAGCAGGCCAGCCGCCGCGCCGCAGCCGAGATAAAATCGCAAAAACGGCTTACTGCCCCACATGTTCTCAAGCGTAGTGCCCAGAAAATAAACGCCCAACATGTTCAGCAGAATGTGCCACACGCCGCCATGCAGGAACTGAAACGTCAGATATGTCCAGAACGCCCAGAACCGCTCAACGCTTACGCCGAACAGCGTGCTGATGAGCATGTTCCCGTCTAAAAAATACTGGACGATGAACGTCGCGGCGTTGATGATGAGCAGCCATTTGACTGCGGGCGTAAGCCTCGGCAGCCCCCACATCATATTGCCGTGCGTCGGCATGCCGCCGCCGTAATCGTCCTGCGTGTATTGCCGGTCGTGAATGCTCATCGTTTGGACAATTCCTTCCTTATCCAGTACGTTCCCAATGCGGAAATGGTTTTGGCATCGCGTATCTGATTGTCGGCAAGCATGTTGCGAACTTCAGCGTCGCTGCGTATGATTACGGAGATATCCTCGTATTCTTCGAGTTTCTGGCTGCCGCGTTTAAGGCCGCTCGCCACGAAGGCGTATATGACTTCGTCGCTGTAGCCGGGGCATGAATACCAGCTTGCGAGTTCTTCAAAAATTTCTGCCGTGTAGCCGGTTTCTTCGAGCAGTTCGCGGCGTGCGCATTCTATCGGCGGTTCTCCGTTGTCGATAGTGCCGCAGGGCAGTTCCACCAGGTAATCAGCCGCCGGATAGCGATAGTTGCGTATTAAAACCATGCTGCCGTCGGTTAATATTGGCAGGATAAGCGCGGCGCCTGGATGACGGATGACGTCGCGATTTATCTCCTGGCCGGCGTGAGTCTGCAGCGTCAACCTGTCAAGATTGAAGTGAAAACTTTTATGCAGCCGCTCTTCCTTGATTATTTTTGCACTCATGCCGGGAATTATAACAAAACGCTGCGAAAGCGTAAACCCGTCAGCCGGCACAAATGAAACGAATAACAGATTTTTTGAAGAAAAACCCCCATGTTACATTTTCATTGATTCTGCGACGACGGCCCATAAATTTTTTATATCTTCCGAACAGCCGGCCGGCGTATATTCCACTACCGCTTTTCTGCACAGTTGGGCTGCTGTGACGGATTTGTCGTAGCGTATGCGGCCGACGACCGTTAGGCTGTTATTTCGGGCGTGTGATTCAATTTCGTCTGTTATTTTCGGGTTTATGTTCCATTTGTTGACGCACAGGAGCGTTTTAATTCCGAAGTGTCTGGTCAGTTCGGCTACGCGGGCCATGTCGTGTTGGCCGCTGAGGGTGGGTTCGGTTACGATGAGTACCGTGTCGGCGGCTGTTATTGAAGCGACAACCGGACAGCCTATGCCCGGCGAACCGTCTATAATGACCAGTTTCATGCCTCGCTCATCTGCAATGCTGTGAGCCTCTCGCCGTACCGTACTTACGAGCTTGCCGGAGTTTTCTTCCCCGATGCCGAGTTTTGCGTGAACCATCGGCCCGAATCGCGTCTGCGAGACATACCATTCGCCGTTGATAGCTGGCGAAAAATCAATCGCCTCCGCCGGACAGAACCACGCACAGACCCCGCAGCCTTCGCATGAAATTGGGTCTATGGAAAAATACCCCGTGTGTATGGGATGAGAAATTTCGGGCCTGCCGGCGGAGACGGCATCGAATCGACACAGTTCCGCACATCTGCCGCAGCCGGTGCATTTGGCCGGATTTATTTCCGCCCGCCTGCCGCCGTAAAATTCTTCGCGACGGATTATCTGCGGTTCGAGTACGAGATGCAAGTCGGCGGCATCGACGTCGCAATCAGCCAGCACCGCCTCGTCCGCCATTGCTGCGAACGAGGCGACTATGGACGTCTTGCCCGTGCCGCCTTTGCCGCTGATTACGACCAGTTCTTTCATCGCTGTTCGTCCTTTATCAGAGCCGTCAGCAGTTTTTCGAAACATTTTCGGTAATGCTGCGATACTTCGGCAGCCATGATTCCGCGGGAATATGCTTCCGCCACTTCACGTACGTCCGGAATTTCAGCGAGTATCGCGATGGACTCATCGTCGCAATATTTTTTTGTGCAATTATCGCCGCAGTCCGCGCGATTGATTATGACGCCGAAGGGCAGTTTGAGTTTTCGCACTGTTTCGACCGCCAGCCGCAGGTCATTCAGGCCGAAAGGAGTCGGTTCGGTTACCAGCAATACGAAATCGCTGTCGCGGATAGCTTCAATAACAGGGCATGACGTGCCTGGCGGACAGTCCAGGATGATAAGTTCGGCGTTCGGGGCTGCAGCCTTTACGCATCGTATGACAGGCGGGCTCATGACTTCGCCGACATTAAGAAGGCCTTTGACGAAATCTATCTTGCCGGCTGTGCCGATGTGCAGCCAGCCGGTCTGCCTGAAAGATTCCTTAATCGCGCCGCTTGGGCACACTTCCCAGCAACCGCCGCAACTGTGACATAATTCCGGAAAAGTCAGAACAGTCCTGTTCATGGCGAGAATGGCACTATATTGGCAGATTTTACCGCATTGTCCGCAGCCGGTGCATAGCGACTCATCAACTGCCGGTACGCCGATTTTCACGGCTTTTTTTTCGGTAAAATGCGGTTTTAGAAATAAATCGCCGTTGGGTTCTTCCACGTCGCAATCAAGATATGCTACGTGACGGCCCAATGCCGCCGCCACGTACGCCAGATTGGTAGCTACGGTCGTCTTGCCCGTGCCGCCTTTGCCACTTGCGACGGATAATTTCATCAAATTGCTGTCCAGCATTACTATTTTGTGGAAACGTTTTGCAGTTCTTCTATTCGCCGGTTGATTTCCCTGAGGTTTTCGCCCAGAGACTCTGCGCGTTGCTTAAGCGCATCCAAATCGCCGTTTTGCGACGAAACATCCGGGTTCGTAATGCCGGCCCGCTGACGGCCTGTCAGGCCTGTTGCCCTGAAAATATTTCGCCATCCGCGGCCATTTCCCAACCCCAGACCTCTGCCGAAATGTGCAAAACATCTTCCGATGCCGTTATTCATGTAACCTGGGGTGGAATAACCTGCGCAATAACCTGCGCCGCGTCCAGTCATTGGCCCCATACCATTGGGACCTGTTCTGTCGCCTCTGGGCATAATATGCCTCTCTTTCTGTTGTAATATGAACAATCACGCGCGGGTCATGAAGCGTGAGACCCACGTTTTAGCCTTGAAAAATTTTATCGTAAATTCTTCAGCCTTCTTTTCGTCGAAGGCTTTGCAGGTGAATATGTTTATGTAAGCCGTTTTTGTAGCTTCGGAGAAATGGCCGGTTATGGAGCTGGTCTCAATAAATTGAATCAGGCTGTAACCTTTCGTATGTTCGCAGTTTTCGCCGAAATACGGCATTTGCGGCTCGCCGTACGGCGTCATGTCGATGACTTTGCAAAGTTCCAGCGTGAACCTGGCCAGCGATTCTTTCGTTGATATCGCTTCGACGTCGCAGTCATACATGTCCAGGATAAGCTCCCAGCCGAAAACTACGTTGCGTCCCGCAGGCACTTTGCCGGCGGTGACGACTTTGGAATCCAGAATAGCGGAATTAGCCATTTCAATTTCTCCTAAAAAATTTTTATTAAATCCACTATCCAATCACTTGATTGTTTAATTCAGATTTTGTCTGCAGCGGCGTTTTTGGCCTTCTCGCTGCCGTCGTCTCTGGCAGCAGCCGGGCATGAAAAATTCACCCTGCTGCAGCCGGCCTTCTACAAAGGCTGACAACACACATTCCACATTCCCGCATATCTGGGGGATGACTTCTATGCCGCGCGTCAGGACAGCGGCCTGGAAGGGCTTTGAAATCGCACCGCATATCAGAACGTCAACGTTGGCGTCCGAGAGTTTCATAGACCTGGCGTGCGGCATGTCCGTCTCTAACGGAACATCCTGGCGGGTTCGCTCCATGCCGCCGTCATATTCAACGATAAGCACATTTGCGGCTACGTCGAATACTGGGCTGACACGGCCCTGCCAGTGTGGTATCGCGACTCTAGTCATGCCATGTTAAATGCAATAAGTATGCCAGATTTTTTAAAATATTTAACGTTAGTAATTTCAAGGCATTATGATTATCCGTGGATTTGCCGGCTCAGGATATAATAGTGCAAAATGAATTAAAATTGCATAAAAAATCATTGCATATTGCACGATTATGTGGTAGCCTTCATGATATGAAACCCATCAAAAACATCGAACGCGAAGCCGCCATTCTCGATTCCGTCAATGAAGGTGTTTTTACCGTCGACTCCGAATGGCGGATATCCGCGTTTAACAAGGCTGCCGAGCGGATTACGGGCGTATCCCGCCGGCAGGCTATCGGCAGCCGATGTTGCGACGTTTTCAGGGCTAATATCTGCGAGACGGATTGTGCTCTCCGGCGTACGATGCAGAGCGGCCAGCCGGTAGTGAATACCACCGCTCACATTGTCGACATTAATGGCCGGCGGATTCCGATACGAATATCGACGGCTCTTTTGCGGAACAATGACGGCGATATAGTCGGCGGCGTGGAGACGTTTCAGGATTTGACGCAGGTTGAGCAGTTGCAGAAGGAGTTGCAGTCGCGTTATACGTTTGAAGACATCGTCGGCCGCAGCCCGGCAATGATGCGACTGTTTGAAATCGTGCCGCAGATAGCGGCTAGCGGCAGTACCGTGTTGATAGAAGGCCCCAGCGGAACGGGCAAGGAACTGTTCGCCAGGGCGATTCACAATCTCTCGCCTCGCAAGAAAAAGCCGTTCATCGCCGTCAACTGTGCCGCTCTGCCCGACACTCTGCTGGAAAGCGAACTTTTCGGACATAAAGCCGGCGCTTTTACCGACGCACGCCGCGATAAGCCCGGCCGATTCGCCATCGCCGACGGCGGTACGATTTTCCTGGATGAAATCGGCGATATTTCGCAGGCTATGCAGGTGCGGCTGTTGAGGGTGCTCCAGGAGCGGGTCATCGAACCGCTAGGCGGCGTAAAGCCGCTGGCTGTGAACGTACGGGTGATTGCTGCGACGAATAAAAATCTATCGGCAATGGTGCAGGCTGGCACGTTCCGCGAGGATTTGTATTACCGCATTCGCGTCATACACCTGCAACTGCCGAGCCTGAAACAGCGTCGCGAGGATATTCCGCTATTGGTGGAATATCTGATAAACAGGTTCAACCGGCTGCAGGGCAGGGATATCGCAGGCGTCAGCGAGCAGGTGATGGCCAGGCTGATGGAGCATGATTATCCAGGAAACGTTCGCGAGCTGGAAAACATTATCGAGCAGGCGTTCGTGTTGTGCCGCGGCGGCATAATCGAAATCAATCATCTGCCGCCGGAATTACGGCCGACGGCTGGCCGTGGCATTGCGGAAAACCAGCCCATGTGCCTCGGCGATATCGAAAAACTTTTCATTACCGAGACGCTGCAGCGACGCGGCGGCAACCGCAAAAAAACCGCCGCAGACCTCGGCATAAATGTCAGCACCTTGTATAGAAAAATACGTCAGTACGGTATCGGAATTCCTGAGGCGGATGGCCGCGGCCAACGAAAATAATCGTGCAAAATGCAATAATATGACGCCGCCGAAATTTCATGGCAGTACCGACGATGTTTTTAAGGCTTTTTAAATGTGGGTCTTATGATTTTTTTGGAAATTGTGGCATGTATGTTGCTGTTTGTTTTCCGGGCAGGTTTTATGAAACGAAAGGAATTTTGGAAAATGAAAATAGCAATTACATCGCAGGGCAGGGAAATGACAGACGCCGTCGACCAGCGATTCGGACGTGCGAAGTTTTTTATTGTCGCTGATACCCGGAGTGGAGAAACTTCAGCCGTTGACAACATGCAGAACCTCAATGCCGCCCAGGGCGCAGGTATACAGGCTGGCGCGAATGTCGTTTCGCTCGGCGTGGAGGCGGTCATTACCGGCCATGTCGGGCCAAAGGCGTTTGCCACGCTTAATGCCGGCGGCGTAAAAATTTACACCGGCGCTGGCGGCGGCGTCGCGGACGCACTCGAAAAATTCAAAGCCGGCGAACTTACGCAGATTCAATCGGCTGACGTGGAAAGCCATTGGGTTTGAAACACGCACACACACCTCGCCTGGCCAATTATGTGCATAATTATCATGGAAAGAGAGTGACAGTAAATGAGCGAAACGGAATGCAAGTCGTATTCAGCCGACGAATCACAGCGGCAGTTGGAGGAAGTGGAACTTCAGACGAACATGGACCGCATCGGCCACAAAATCATGGTGCTTTCAGGCAAGGGCGGAGTGGGCAAAAGCACGGTGGCGGCTAATCTGGCGATGTCTCTGGCGAAAGCCGGCAAAAAAGTCGGCCTTCTGGATGTTGACCTTCACGGGCCGAGCATTCAGAAGATATTGGGCCTTGACGGTCAACGAGCCGGCTGCCAGCAGAACGGCAAAATCATGCCGATTCGCCTGTCATGCAATTTCTGCGTCATTACGCTGGGGCTTTTCCTGGATAGCGAAAAGGACGCCGTCATCTGGCGCGGGCCCATGAAATATAACGTCATAAGGCAATTTCTGAAAGACACGCAATGGGGCGATCTGGATTATCTGGTGATAGATTTGCCGCCCGGCACTGGCGATGAGCCGCTGAATGTGGCACAGCTTATCGGTGCAGGCACGACGGCTGTCGTGGTCACTACGCCGCAGGAGGTCGCCATATCCGACGTCCGCCGCAGTCTTTCGTTCTGCAAATCGCTGAAAGTGAAAGTGCTGGGCATTATCGAAAACATGAGCGGTTTCACGTGTCCGCATTGCGGCCGGCATGTGGATATTTTCAGGTCGGGCGGCGGAGAAAGGTTAGCCGCCGAGATGGCTGTGCCGTTCCTCGGCAAAATCCCGTTCGACCCGCAGATAGTGGAATCGGGCGACTGCGGAAAGCCTTTTGTGGAAAAATTCGCCGACAGCCAGGCGGCTCGGGCTTTTGCTGAAATCATCAAACCTATTATTGACGACAAAACGGAGAATGAAAAATGAAGATTGCAATTCCAACCGCGCAGGGCCGGCTGTGCATGCATTTCGGCCATTGTGAACAGTTCGCCATTCTTGACGTTGACGCGGATGCCAAAAAAATTATCGACACGAAATTCATTACCCCGCCGCCGCATGAGCCCGGCCTTCTGCCGCGATGGCTGCATGAACTGGGCGTCAACGTAATCATAGCCGGCGGAATGGGCCAGCGGGCTCAGGTTATTTTTGCACAGAACGGAATCAAGGTACTGGTCGGCGCAGGCGATGCTACGCCGGACGAACTTGCACTTGCATATCTGAACGACGCACTGAAAGTCGGCGAAAATGTCTGCGACCATTGATGCCGACAGGTTGACGCAGCGGCATAGGAAAATCAGGACGGCGATGCACCCGCATTGTATCGTGTGCGGCACGGATAATGAAAACGGCGGCCTGGGCCTGGAATTTTCGCTGTGCGACGACGGCAGCGTGGAAGCCGTCTTTCCCTGCCACGAGAGATTTCAGGGTTATCGCGATATTCTGCACGGCGGCGTGACGTCGGCATTGTTGGACGGGGCGATGACGAACTGTCTTTTTGCGCACGGCATAGTGGCGGTGACGGCGGAGATGAACGTGCGGTTCAGGCATCCGATAAAACTCGGCATGCCGCTTACGTTGCGGGCGAAAATCACACATCAACAATCGCCGCTGTATATTGTCGAGGCAGGACTGATTCAGGAAAATCAGCTACGCGCAAAATCCGTCGGCAAATTCATGGAACAGCGTGACGAATCGGAGCGGCAGTTGTCCATGTTTTCGTGAACTCGCGCAGAGTTATGATTTTCCGACGAGCAGCTTGCATTCTTCGAGTTTTTTGACCACGTCGTCAGGATTTTTGACGAGCACGGCGTTTATGCCCAGCGAAGCGGCTGATTGTACGTTTTCTGCGATATCGTCGAAAAACAGCAGTTCTGACGGCTGACATTTTATTTGGCCGAGTACGAACTCAAAGACTTCGCGGCTGGGCTTGTCCATGCCGATTTCGTTGGACATCCAGCATGCGATGCTTATTTCCTCGAACCACCGGCCGTGCAGATAGTCAGCGTGAACGTCGTTTATGTTGCTCAGCACGTACAGCGGTACATTCAGCCGCTCATACGCCTCGCGCACCTGCGGATACTCTTCGCCCAGCAGGGCATACCACGAATCGAGAAATTCTTCATAGCCGATGTTCAGCGGTTGGGCTATGAATTCGTCGAATGCCTGGCGGATGGTTCGTCGGCCGCGGTTGATTTCGTGTTCGACGGCGATGGTCTTCCTGACGACGTCGTTTACCACCGTCATATCCGCACCGGATTTTTCCACGAGATTTTTAATAAAAAACTCAGTTTGCACGGGCATTATAACGTTGCCGATATCAGAAAGAACGGCTTTTATATGTGACATTTTTCTACCTTGTTTCCACTACGCGTTTTCGGAAAATCATATCGGAAAATTCAATTGCAGAGAGCTACTATGAGTTGCTGCATGGCTGTTTTTGGTTCTGTGCCGGATTTCATAGACAGGTCAGCCTGCAGGAGTTTTTTCATATCGCCTTGAAGGCCTTGCAAGCCGCGGCGACGAAGATAGGCCGCAAACTCCCTGTCCTTGAAAATCCTCAAAGAACGGAAGACCGCCTGCTGATTTTCTCCGCCGGATATTCGCTGCTGTGCCTGCAGAGATCTCTGTATATTCCATCGCAGCTGTCCCAGCAAGCCGAATTCAGCCCCACGGACAGCCATCGCCGAACCTGTGGCTTTCAGCGCGGACGCTACGTCGGCTGCGATTATCGCATTGACTACAGCAAACGCTTCCGGCGCAGAACGGGCAGTGACGATAGCGGCGATGTCCTTTTCTGTTATTTCGGGACGATTCCATGCATAGGTGACGAGCTTGTCGATTTCGTTCCGCAGTTCTCCGACGCTTTCCGGCACCATGTCGCACAGCATCGCAGCAGCAGCCACCGACATTTTTTTGCCCTCAGCCGTTACCGCGTCCTGAACCCACTTGCAAAGCTCCGCGCCGGCAGGTGAGTTGCAGTCCACGACTTCTCCGGCTGCGGCGATTTGTTTTGTCACCGTCAGCCGCTTGTCCAGCGTGTTCATCATCAGTACGAGAGTGCCGCCGGACGAAGGTTTTTCGAGATATTTCTGCAAGCCGTCGCGATTTGCCGCGACGAACGCTTCCGCCTCGCACACTACCACCACGCGATGCGGAGCAAGAAACGGCATGGTGCGCAACTCATCCAGCACAGTCGCCAGTTCAACTTCAGGGTCATATTGGACGACGCACATCTGCGGGTCGGCATCGCCGATGGCGGCTGATATGATGTTCTGTCGAGCCTGGCTTTTCAGAAATGCATCTTCGCCGACGATGGCATAAACGGGTTTTGTCTGATTTGCTGTCATTGGTGTTTCAAGGATACAAAACCCGCCGCCGGATTACAAGGCTGCATTACCAAAGCACATCCTGTGCCCTGAAAACAGGACCGTCCGTGCAGCAGAGTTTATAGCTCCAGCCGCATTCCTTCGAGGAATCCTTTATTTTGACTATACACGACTGACACGTTCCCATGCCGCAGGCCATGTGACGTTCCAGAGAAAGGTAACATTCGATATGTCGTTTGCGGCAGAGTTCAGCCAATGCCTTCATCATCGGCTCCGGCCCGCATGAATAAGCCGTCACCTCTTCCGGCTGCCAGCCGCATGAGTCGAGATATTTTTCCAACGCCCGCGTTACCAGTCCGTGAAAACCGATTGAGCCGTCGTCGCTTGCTATGACTACCGGCGTATCATGGCGGCTGAATTCGCTGAAACAGAGGGTGGCGACGGGCTTTGTGGATGGCTGCTCATAACCAGCCGTCAGTGGCAGCAGATTTTCTCCGCGTACGCCGCAGAAGGCTACCGTCTCTTTGCCGGCTTCGTGCAGGATTTGGGACATGTAAATCATCGGCGGAATGCCCACGCCGCCTCCGACGAGGATGGCTCTTGGCCGGCTGGTCAGCGGCATTGAATTGCCGAGAGGGCCGATGATGCTGACGCTGTCGCCGATTTCACATCCGCTTAGCCAGCGTGTGCCGACGCCTACTACGCGGTATATGAGTTCCAGCCTGGTTTTGCCGTTGACTTTTTTACGGCCGGCGAGGCTGATTGGCCTTCGCAGCAGCGTTTCATTGCCGAGCAGCTCAGGCTGTGAGAAGTGGGGCGGCTGGTCCTGCGGCCATTCGTTGACTATCGCGCCAGCCTGCTGAACCGGCTTGCGACATTGTACCTGGACGAACTGGCCGGCACTGCATGACGCAAACGGCTGACTGGTTTCGTCAACCTCCAGCGTCATGCGATAATGCTCGTCGCATAGCGAGTCATTGCTCAGAACGGTACAGAGGAATACGCCGCGTTTTTTTGTATCGCACATCCGGTGGCTCGAAAATTGGAAATAAAAAATTAAAAATCGGGAAACAAAACCGCCAATCGAAAATCACGGAGGGATTTTCAGTCCCGGCTGAAAGGCGTCGTTCGGCCTTCGCCGGTTTCTTTCTGCAGGTCTTTGGCTTTCTGAATCAGTTCGTTTTCATTCGGCATGTGCCGTTTCTGCAGGATATGCAGCGTTTCGCGGCGGTCGTAATACGTCCACGGCGCTATCTCGCTGAACAGGTCGACGCCGACCCATTCAAACCACGGCGGGTCTATTTTGACGTGCGTGTCCAGCGTATCGTAACCGTCCTTGCGAATCGTGACGTCGTAATCGCCGTACCACGTGAAATCTATCGTAACTGGCGTTCGGCCGACTTCGACGTTGGAAACGTAAACTACGGCGCCTTCCGGCTCGCTGCGGATGGTCCACTCCCGTTCGACGCAGCCGCAGATTATTACCATCCACGTCAGCAGCCCGGCAGTCAACAGTATTTTGGTATTGTTCTTCATGGTCTCAAATTATCCACAGCCGGCCAGCGTATGACAAGCATTTTTCCTGTCTGCCAAAAAAAACGCAGCCTGCGTTTGAGGCTGCGTTTAGCGTCTTGAGGGATACGTGCGTATCCTCTGGTTTATCATGGATTGTACGAAACTGGTGCGGGATCGCCTACCTGGGAGAGGCCCTGGCCTTCCTGCCACGAAGGAATGTCTATTTTTGCGCCTTCGGGGATGGCTATCCAGATTCTGTCCTTGCAGTCGTCCGTCAGCGAGAACGACTGTTCATGGCTGCCGGCGGTGAAGGTGTACGTCGTAGGCAGCCAGACGGGGCTGACCTGTATAAGCGTAGTCAGTTGGCCGCCGGCTGGAATAGTGCCCACATTCCCGACTCCAAGACCAGGTCCGTTTACGGTAAGCTCCAGCGGCTCGGTGGTGGTATTTACGAATGTTGTCTGCACCTTCTTGCAGCCGCCGGATATCAACGCAGCCGCTACAACCAGCGTAACTGTCAGAATTGACATTTTCATCGCAACGTCTCCAAAAAACAGATAAAATTTTAACAAAACGGTAACGTTCGCAACGCAGCTGCCTGAGCAGCCCTCGTCGGAGCATTATTGCATTATCGACAATGTTTTGCAAGAATTCTTTTTAAAAACGCATTGGAGTTCGTATAATTACTCGCATGGACGCCAAAAAAGAAAAGATAGCCGTTTTTCCGGGCACGTTCGACCCGATAACGCTGGGCCATGTGGATATAATCCGGCGAGGAGCCGGGCTGTTCGACCGTCTCATAGTCGCCATCGGCCACAATCCTGAAAAGCAGAGCCTTCTGCCGATAAACGAACGGGCGGAAATAATACGACGGGTAGTGGCTGGCCTTGAACTTGCAAATGTTTCAGTTGATGTGTTCGAGGGGCTGACTGTGGATTTCGTCAAAAAAAGTTCCGCCGCCGCCATCATTCGCGGCGTACGCAATTCCAGCGATTTGCTCTTTGAATTTCAGGTCGCGCTGACGAATCGCGTAGTTGCCGGCGTCGAGACCGTATTCATAATGACCAGCCCGCAATATTCATTTACATCATCCAGCCTGATACGTCAGGTGGCGACGATGGGGGGCGACATTTCCCAGCTTGTTCCGCCGGAGGTATTGGGTCATGTCCGCAAAGCGGCGGCGATGAAGAATCCCGCCGACCACGGCCTTCATGAGACGGAATAGCGTTTTTCCCAAAAAAACATTTTAGAGCAGTTCAATCTTGAGAGTTCCTTTTTTGCTGGTTTGCTTTGTCCGTGGCTGCGTCAGAAAAACTTCAGAATACTGCCAAGTATGCCTCATTTTCCTTCCTTGCCACGAACAAACCCACTGGCGCAAAAATATGAACTCTCAATCTTTCAATGCTCTATCTGCCGTGTTTGGCGGCGATTAACGCCAGTTTCAGATAGCCGAACCAGCCGCCGAATCCCATGCGTTTTCTGAGCATGATTACATTGGGGTCTTTAGGCGACAGCCGGAAGGCTTTTATCGTCAGGGCTAATGCCCGTTTATTCCGGCCCAGGCATTTGTAGGCTAACGCGAGGTTGTATATCGCCAATATGTACCAGCCGCAAATCCGTATCGACTTCCGGCAGTGAACTATGCCTTCCTCCATGCGGTTGAGCATGAAACAGCAGACAGCCAGATTGTGCAGCGCGTTTGCATCATTCGGCAGCAGGGCAGCCAGCCGCGCAAAAGCGTGATACGCAAGCTCAACCATCTTGCCTTCGATAAGCAGTTCTCCGATTTCCTGAAGCAGCTGCGGATTGTCGTCGTTCAGGTCAAGTTCAGCCTTGAGGTGAGTGAGGGCTGTACGTCGCTGGTCAGTATGCATGGCCAGGCGGCCCAGTCGCAGGTTCGCACCCTTGAATTTGGAATCTTTTTTTAGGGTCTTGCGGTAACGATAGGCGGCTGCGTCAGCATCGCCACGCTTTTCGGCGATTTCGCCGAGGAAGAAATGCGCGTCGGCGTTTTCCGGCTCTTTTTTCAGAACCGTCAGAAAATAATGTTCAGCCTCATCTGTGCGGTTCATTTCCGTCAGCAGTTCGCCCATGTCAAGCAGGGCGTCAATGTCGTCAGATTCGCAGATATCCAACTCCATCTGGAATTCATTTAACGCCAGGTCGAGTCTGCCCATCGCCCAGTATGCATCGCCTATGCGGGAGTGAGCCTGCGGCTGAGTGGGGTCAAGCTCAAGACACTTCATCCAGCAGTCTATCGCTGCCTCGTAACGCTTGCGGGCGTAAAGACTGTTGCCGATATTGAAATAACACAGCGGACAGGCGTCGTTGAGCTGCTGAGCCATGTAGAACATCACCTCCGCATCCTCGTGCTGTCCCATTTCGGTGTAGATTATGATGCGGTTGCAATATCCAGGCTCATAGTTCGGGTCAAGTTTCTGGACTCTCTGAAACGTCTTGAGAGCCAGGTCGAATTTGCCCAGCCGGCCGAGGTTCACGCCCAGCCGACAAAGTCCTTCTATATCGTTCGGGTCCAGCCGGACGTTTTCTGAAAATGCCCTTATTGCGCCCTTGAAGTCGTCCAGCGCTTCGAGCGTCAGTCCCAGATTGAAGTGCCATGACGGATTGTAGGGATTAGAACTTATAGCAGCCCGCAGTTCTGCGGCAGCTTCGACCCAGCGGCCTTTGCAGTAAAGGTCGTGCGCACGTTCCACTCTGGAGTCGGCGTCCATCCACTCACTCATGGTTCCACCATTCCCGACGCACAAATAGCGCCAGTACAGCTTTGTCAGCGTGTTTTTTTATAACACAGGGGCTGTCAGCAACGACATCCCACGATATGTTGTTTTGCGTCTTCAATATATTGTATACCCGATAAAAGAAATTCAAAGCAATTTCGAAATTCTTTTATACAGCTGAAGTTCTCAAAAGCCTTTCCGAGCGGCATAATTTCCCATAAAATGTGAAAAATGCAACAAAATTTCGGGAATCGGCATTATTTTTCGATAATTTCAAAAATTGACTGTGTTTTCACGAAAGTGGAAATTCCGCTAAGTGCGTGAAAAGACATGACATGCAGGCCTTTGGGCAATATTTCATGATTGATGTAGGTAAACGCCGGCAAATCATTTGACGAGTCAGCCGGAAATTCTACGAACATGCCGTTCCTGTCGGCTCGCCGCTTTATTTCGCGATGGGCAGCCTGGTAAGTGCGCGGCGTCATGGTTTCAACCTGAAATCCTGTCATGTAACGGATATCGTCAATATTCTGAAATTCATGCGTTTTTTCGCCGCGCATTGGCACGCTGAGGAGCTTTTTGCGGCACGGCAGTGGAACGGAATCGTCGGCGATGACTTCGCTCAGGGCTGACGTGGCGGTGTAGAAGCTCACCACGTGCGAACATCTCGTCAGCCAGATGACGGCTTCAAAGCCGCCGTTATCAACCGTCAGCGAGTCATATATCTCGAACAGTTCCGGATGGAGTGACCTGTTGAACAGATTCAGCCGAAGGCTCTTGAGAAACTGCTTTTGTGCCAGATTCGTCATTTACGATTACAGCCTGTATTACTTCTTCCTGTGTACCTGGATGATCATGCTTCTTGTGCCACCGCAGTATGCCTTTGCGATACTGCACTACCAGCCAGTATATCACAAAGTAGGATATAATTCCAAGCGCTCCGCCGACAATTATGCTCCCCAGCCACAATTCCCAGAAAATCTTCATTATGGAAGTGAACCAGTTGACGGTCGTGTCCCACCAGCCGCCATTGAACTGAAATGCCTGCTCGATTAAATTCCATGCGTCGGCTTTTTTGCCGAGCATCCAGCATCCTACGACATAGTTGGGATAATAGACCGGCACGATTGTTACGGGATTGGATATCCAGACGAACGGCACGCCCACCAACTTGTTGGCTCGGAACAGAAAACATAACGCCACAGTCAACGCCATCTGGATTCCTATGGTAGGCGTCCATGTCACGAATATGCCTATCGCCACGCCCAAGGCTATCCGGTGGGGAGTATCGTCCAGACTGAGAACGCGGTGGACAAGGAACTGCTCGCCTGTCTTGAGCACAGCCTCCACGCTTTTAGTGACATATTTTAATGAATGCTTAATCGGCATTTTTTTAAATGACAGTTAATCCACTTACGTTTACTTTGGTATTTTTTTAAAATGACAATCAATCCACTTACGTTTATTTTGGCATTTTTTTTAAATGACAATCAATCCACTTACGTTTATTTTGGCATTTTTTTAAATGACAGTTAATCCACTTACGATTACTTTGGCATTTTTTTAAAATGGCAAGCAATCAACTTACGATTACTTTGGCATTTTTTTAAAATGACAATCAATCCACTTACATTTATTTAAAATTAATTAATGTCTATCAATCATATCCATTGCCGCTGAAATTACAAGTTCCGGCTGTATGGATTGCATGCATGTTATATGGTTGCAGCGTTTTTTGAGGCATCCGCTGCAAGGGACGTCAGCGACGAGTGCTTTGCCTTTCAGGTATGGCCCTGTCATTTCCGTTCGCGTCGGCCCAAGCAGAGTGACGCAGTCGACTCCCACCGCCGGTGCGATGAATTTTGCTGCCGAATCGCTACATATTACGCCCCGCGAGCCGGCGATTAATGCCGCCATTTCCCGCAGGGATGTTTTGCCGGCCATATTTATGACTTGCGGCCCCATATTTTCCGCGACGCTTTGGCAGAGTGTCATTTCATCGGCTGCCGGCGAACCGCTTATGACGACGGTTATTCTGGCTGATATTGCTGCGATTACTTTTCGCCAGTGTCGCACGGGATATTTTTTGGTATTCCACCGGGTCGGCGGCACGCATACGATATAGTCGCCGCCGGGCAGCATGTTTTGAATCGTTTTTTTTGCCTCGTCGTCTATTTTGAGATACATGTCCTGTGGCTTGGCGTCCAGGTTAAGCGAGCGGGCGAGTTCGATATTGCGGTCGACGGTATGCGGCAGTTGCGGCGTAAAGGCGTGATTGTAGAAGATATGGCCGCCTTCGCGGGCGTCGCCGAAGCCGGCTCGCAGTTTCGCGTGCGTAAAGAGCGAAAAAATACCGCTACGCACCAGGCCCTGCAGGTCTATCACCCAGTCATATTCACCGCCTGCGAGGGTACGGTAAAATTGCCACAATGCACCGGCTGCGTCGGCTGACCGCCAGCAGCGGCCGAGACGTTTACGCTCGAACGGCACAAGTGCGTTTATCTGGCCGTCGTCGCGGAGGATGTCCATGCAGGCGGTCGATATCAGCCAGTCAACCTTTGTCGCTGGATGGGTACGTTTAAGGCCGCGGAGTACCGGCAGGGCGGTTATCACGTCGCCGAGCGAACTTGGCTTGATGATTAATGCTTTTTGCGGGGCGGAAATATTTTCAGATTGATTGGCCATTTTTATGATTTAGGGTAAAGAACCATTTTCTTTGGGCTTTTTGCTGTTTCCGGCGGCTTTTAATCTGTTTTGTGAGTTTATTTTCGCCCCATCGCTCTATCAGCCGCCAGTAAGGTTTGTAATAAAGCTCGCCGCAGCCCGGCCGACGCATGTAAGCCATCAACAGCCGCATGAAACCGGCATGCGTCAGTGTATGACACTGCTGCAATGCCACGAATACACGCGTAAGGCCCTTGTAACGCTGGCGGAGGGTGACCCTGAATTCCTTGCTGACCGCGTCCAGGTCGAGAAAGGCGATTTCAGGAATCTGGTCGCTATCGATGAACACTATCATGTTGGTGGCTTTGAGGTCGCGATGCGTAAAGCCCATGTCATGCATGTACTGCAACGACTTGCCGAGTATTTCCATAGTTCGATAGATGCATTTTTCCCATTCAGGCCGTTTTGTCGATTTTGCCGGCTGGGTTGTGAGATTGCATGTCATGAATCGCTGGAGGCTCGGCGAGTCCAGCGTTTCGGTAATTAAAATGCTGTCGAGCAGAAAAGGCCCGATACGTTTCTCCAGGGCAGCCATCGGCAGGGGCGTCGGTATGCGTCGCGTCAGGAACATCTGGCCGAGCCGGAAAGCGCTGACCGCGCGGGACGGCCGCAGACAGTCTAGGATGGCGTTGATTTTCTTCTTGCGCCTGGCCTGTTTTATGTGCACGTCGACCTGCTTGTCGCCGATGGTTATTATTCGCCGTATTACCCGTACCGAGGCGGATTCCTTGACCACTTCCACGTCATCGCCGTAGAGCAGTTTTTCCGGCTGCCTGAGCAGTTGCTGCCAGTCGGTAATTCGGAATTCCATCTTTGCAGCCCTGCTGTTTAGCATGCGTCGTTTCGAGGCGAGTATTACGTGGCCTTTCCAGTGGTTTTTGAGTTTCAGGCGTGCAAAATAGAGATTTTTCCTGCCCAGCACACGTCGGTCGCGCTGACGGTATAGCCGGCCGGCGTGTTTGGCCCAGAAAAATTCCACCAGCCACTGCCAGCCTCTCAATGTGCCCTTTACCTTCGCCGCTTTCATGTATGTACGCAGAAATTTCAATCTCTCCGTTCGCGTCGTTGACGCCAGGCGGTCATGCATGAGCATCGCCATGTTTATTGACCGGCGGCGGCGATGCATTCTGCCGTGCAGACGTATGCGGTGCAGATCCATCACCGCCAATCGCACGTCATTGCCGTTTTTAGTCAGAAAGATATTGCCGCAGTGCAGGTCGCGATGTTCAATGCCGGCGGCGTGCATTTTAGCCAAAAATTCGGCGAGCATGTTTATGCATACCCGTATTCGTTGTTTGCCGGCTGAGCCGCCGTTTAGCTGCTGTTCGTGCCACTTGTCCAGCGGCATGGCCGGATTGAGCGATTCGGTGAGTATCCATTGGCTGAGATTGTCGTTGCGATACGCCAGTACCCTGGCTGTGGCTATGCCGTTAGCCGCCAGTATGCGTGAAAATTCAAACTCACGTTTTGCGTCGCTTTTTGTCAGGCGGCTTTTGAGATTGTGCAGAGTGCTGCGGCTGTGGAACTGTTTGAGGAACACTTCCCCGCCGTTCGGCAGGCGGCCCTGCCAGACGGTGCGAGACGGATTCTGTTTTATCCTGTTCCAGCCGGCTGACGCCGGCGAGCTGAACATCGACAGACAACTTCGGAGTTCTTCTGCGGTCTGCCTGTCAGCCCATACGATACTGCCGGATTTGTAGCCTTTTTTGTCTATTCTGCTCAAAATTTCCTCACTTTAATCCGGCGTATATATTTTCCAGAGTGCCGCGAACGGCATCCGGAGAGTTTCCGTGCATTGTGTTTGCAGCCCGTTGCGAGAGAGTATCGCGAAGCTGTTCGTCATCCAGCAGTTTCAGTATTTCGGATGCAACTGCCGCCGGGTCGCCTGCGCGGCACGTCAGGACAGCGTCTTTCTTGTCGGCGCAGAAATCCTGCAAATCCGGCGTGTCGGACACTATGGTGGCGCAGGACGCCGCCAGAGCTGCCGCTGCTCCGTTTATGCCTACGTCCTGCTGATTGCAGCACAATACTACATCGGCTGCACACATGGCGTCTATATAGTCAAAACGTTCACCGGTGTAAAAAATATCGTGAATGTAACCGGTCGTGGCGGCGAAGCGGCGAATGTTTTTTTCGTCCGGCCCCTTGCCTGGATATATTAGTTTGAGGTCGCTCATGACATTCCGCAAGATGCCCAGCGCCCAGGCAGCCATCTTTTGCGGCCCCATTCTGTACAGCGGGCCGGCTGTCGCCAACACGGCTGTGGCTGACGATATGCCCAGCGATGCACGCATGCGGGTCCGGCGTTCAAGTCTGTCGCTGATAATTTCGGCGGCTGGCGGCAGCACGAAGATATGTTTCGGGTCGGCGTGCATTTCTACCAAAGTCTGTCTGGCGGTGTGCGTCGGCAGGGTCAGCCCGGCGCGAAAGCGGCCCAAATCCCACGGCAGATATTTTTGGGGCTTTTTCTCAAGCGGCAAAGCCGGCAGGGACAGCAGGACTTTCGCTCCGCATAATTCCGCCGCATGTGCAGCCAGCTCAAGAAGGCTGTACGACCAGACGTGAAATATGGCGTTTTCAGGTGCGGCTTGCGCTATCAGTTTTGCCGTCCGGCCGGCTGGGAATAGTTTTTTGATGTACTTCGTGCCGTTTGGTGGACAGTCGCTGTCGCCGACAGCCATGACGATGTCACAGTCGCGAACCAGCAGACGCAACTGCTGGAGCATATCGAACGGCGTTTGCTTGTCAATAAGGTGTAAGGTTCTCATAAGCCGGTATTGTAATAATTCCCCAAAAAATTCTCAACTTGATAACGTCTGGAACATTGAAAAGTTGAGAGTTCCGGTTTTTGCGCCAGAGCATGTTAAACTTGAGATGCGACACTTTATGCGTTGGCGAAACGAGCTGTGCAAGGAAGGCGAAGCAGGAATAC
>CAZIAZ010000008.1:0-64787 GCA_964536835.1 uncultured Planctomycetaceae bacterium
CCTCGTCCTCAACGACGCAACAAGGCGCAATTTCAAATTTAACATGCTCTAAAACTCCATAATTATGCCGCCGGAATACCGGCTATCTCATCATGTAACATTGCAGTCGGATTGACCTTACAAATGAGGCTAAACAGGCTTACAATACAGCCGCCAACCAATATAGGGCCTTGTAAGCGATTGTGATAAAAATGGGGTTTTTGGGGTCATTTTGAAACAATTTGCAAAAATTCCATATTGTGAAATAAATCACATTATTTCTAAAAAAAAGTTTTTTGTCTTGACTCTTTCGGGTTATTCCCTTATATAGGAGCGTTGTCCGCTGCACCCGAAAGAGATGTAAGTCAGGTCTCCCTCCACCTGGCTGATTGGGACGCAGCTAACGCGGCGTTCAGGTCTCCCTCCACCTGGACGTCGCTCTTTTTTTCTGTAAGACTCGGCAAATAAAAGACTCGCCGGTTTTCATATTTATTCCTCAAAAGTTTTTCAGATTTGTCTTATATTCATTCGGTATTCATCCAGCAAAAGGCTGCCGGCGCCGGCGTTGCCGCCTGTAACGACTGTCGTTAACATTGTATTCCTGAAAACCTGTAATTTTTAGTCCTTGTAACGCGAAATTCAGCGGGTAAAATATGCGGCGTGAAAAAATCGGGAATCGGACAATCCGGCCTGGCTGTAATGATATTGCTGGCGGGCGGCTTTTTGATGATGGCAGGCGTCGCCGGCTGCAGTGACAATGGCACGACGGTAAAGGTGGAGACTACGCCGTCGGCGGCGAAGGTGTTCATCGACGGCAAATTTGTGGGCCTTAGTCCGTGCGAATGCTTTATTCGGGATTCCCAGCCGGACGATTTGTGGGAACAGCACACCGTCGAGGTCAAGGCCAAAGGTTTTGAATCGCAGTCTCGCAGGTTGCGATATCGAACCGGCGCGGCATGGCTGCCGGACAAAATAGAATTCGTCATGAGCAAATCGCTTCTTATTGATGAGCCGGAAAACGCCAGCCGCGATTCGAAAGCCTCTGCCGAGCCGTCACCAACCGACACTCGCGTCAGTCGACAGAATATCACGAACAAAAAATCAGCTGTCGTCGAAACGCCTAAAGAAGTGACGTACAGACCGGCAGAGGCCGAACGTATAAAGAAATTCAAAGCCGCCGCACCGTGGACAAAAGCCGCCCCCATAAATGACGACAATCTGCAGGCATCCCAATTATCAAAAAAATCTGATGAGAAAATACAGACAACCCTCGCCGCGCGGCACGCCGAGATGGAAAAAACCGTAGTCGCCGCAAAGGGTTCTTCGTTGATAACCGCCCCGACACTGCCGGAACTTGAGCCGACAAATTCGAACACGGCTACAAAAGAATCCTCCCTCGCCGTCACCCATTCCAAAACCGATGAGCCGCAGGCTGCCGCATCCGTCGTACCGCTGACACGCCCGCGTCTTGCCCCATTGCCCAAGCAGGTTACGATAACGAAAAAACCGTCTTCGCCGCAATTCATCGGCAGCGTACCGTGGAGAAATATATCTTCCACAAACCGGCAGCATGAAATAGAACTCATCTCCGCACCGGTCGACAGGCACGTCATACCGGCCCAGCCGACGGAGAATTCAAAGACGGGCGAAAAGACATCCTGTCAGCAGGCTGCACCCTGGTTGCAAGCCGGCGGCCTTGGTATAGAAAAAAGTCAACCGGAAAACGCACACCCAATCACACAGCCGCAGGACACACGCATGCTTTCGTGTGACATCCGCATAGCGCGCGTATCTGACGGAGTGGTGTTGCATCAGGCATCCGGCGTAGACACGTATGCAAACATGGCGGACCTGGCACATGACCTGGTGGTGGAATTGGCGGCGTATGTGCCGGATGATTCGTCGGTGGCAATCTTCTGTTTTCACAACAGGCGCAATACCAACAGCGGCCGACTCGTAGCCGACAAAATGCTCGAAGCCGTCGTGGACGAGGTCCTTAAATCGCCCAGCCTTAAATTCATCAAAACAGTCAATATCCGTGACGCGCTTGGCAGTGAAACTTCTCTGGAGCAGTCCAAGCAGCTCACGAAACCGCGATTTTACCCGCTGCTCAAAAACGCCGAATACGTCATAATCGGCGGAGTATCGCTGTTCGACACTTTTGCGGACTTGTCGACAAAGCCGACTCGCGAAACCGGAAAAGAGGACTGATTCATGGACGGTTTCGTACATCTTCACGTCCATTCGCATTATTCGCTGCTGGACGGCGCAGGCACGTGCGAACGGCTGGTGAATGCGGCGAAATCGCGAGGCATGACGTCGCTGGCACTGACAGACCACGGCAATCTCTTCGGGGCGATGGACTTCTACAACACCGCCAAAGCCGCCGGCGTCAAACCCATCCTCGGCATGGAAGCCTACATCTCTCCGACGAACCGCAGAGACAAATCCATGGGTTCACAGCGGGAAGCGTGCTATCACCTCATACTGTTGGCCATGAACGCCAAAGGCTGGCTGAATCTCAAACGTCTCTCAAGCCGGGCATTTCTGGAAGGTTTTTACTATCGTCCCCGCGTCGACCGCGAACTGCTGGCTGAACTCAACGAAGGCATCATCTGCGCCAGCGCGTGCCTGGGCGGAGAAATCCCCAGCGCGTTGTTAGCCGGCAATTACGAAAAAGCCCTCCACCTTGCCGGCGAATACGCTGAAATCTTCGGCAAGGACAGATTTTTCATCGAAATCCAGAACGGCGGCATAAACGAACAGGCACAGGTTAATCCCGACCTTATGAAAATCGCCGGAGAAATCGGCGTCGGCGTAATAGGTACGAACGACGTACACTTCATCAGCCGGGAAGACAAGCAGGCTCACGAAGTGCTATGCTGCGTTTCGACCGGCAAAACGCTCGACGAAGAACGACAGGCAATCGCAGCCGGCAAAAAAAAGGCGGCGTACACCGACGAATTATATCTCAAATCGCCCGAAGAAATGCGTTCGACGCTGCGTGAATTCCCCCAAACCTGCGACAACACGCTGAAAATCGCCGAAATGTGCGACCTGGAAGTTGTCAACGAAGCCCATCTGCCGGTTTTTCCTCTTCCGCAGGGCATGACCGACGACGAACAGCTCGCCAATCTCGCATGGCAGGGCTTGGGCGAGAGGTTCGGCGGCAGCGACAAAATTCCCGAAGAATACCGCAACCGCATGGAACGGGAACTTCATGTAATCCGCGATAAAGGTTACAGTTCATATTTTCTCATATGCCACGATTTTGTGAATTACGCCCGCAGCAATAATATTCCGGCGTCGCCCAGAGGTTCTGGCCTCAGTTCGCTGCTGTGTTATTCGCTGCGCATCGCCGAGATAGACCCGCTGAAATACGGCCTGCTTTTCGAGCGTTTCACAGACCCGCAACGTAAGGAAGCGCCCGACCTTGATATCGACATCTGCCAGGAAGGCCGGCAGGACGTAATACGATATGTGCGTGAAAAATACGGCCATGTCGCACAGATTATCACATACGGAACGCTCAAGGCCAAAGCTGTACTCAAGGACGTCGGCAGAACGATGGGTTTCACGCCGCAGGAGATGGACGCGATAACCAAACTCGTGCCAGACGGCCCGAAAATCACGCTCGAAAAGGCTCTCTCGGCTGAGCCCGACCTCAGGAAACTTTACGACTCCGACAGCCGTATAAAGGAACTCTTCGAATACGGCAAACGGCTGGAGGGGTTGTGTCGGCACACCGGCGTACACGCAGCCGGCGTCATCATCGCCGACGTTCCCCTGGAAGACGTCGTGCCGCTGTACTGCCAGGGCGGCAACAAGGAAGAAGTCATCACCCAGTGGGACGGCCCTACGAGCGAAAAAGCCGGCCTCATGAAAATGGACTTCCTGGGCCTCCGTACGCTTACAATCATACAACGCGCCCGCGAACTCGTCATGGCCAAAACCGGCAGGGATATCGACCCCGAACAGCTGCCGCTCGACGACCCGGAAGTTTACGAACTGTTCTGCAACGGTTATACCGACGGCGTATTCCAGTTTGAATCGGACGGGATGAAAAACGTCCTCAAGCAGATGCAGCCGAGCAAGATAACCGACCTCATCGCCGCCAACGCCATGTATCGGCCCGGCCCTATGGAACTGATACCAACGTACTGCCATCGTAAAAACGGCACGGAAACAGTGCCTGACGTTCATCCGCTGGTGGACGACATACTGGCTGAGACTTACGGCATCATGACGTACCAGGAGCAGGTCATGATGGTGCTGAATCGTCTGGGCAAACTGCCGCTGAATCGCGCGCTGACGCTCATCAAGGCTATCAGCAAGAAAAAGGAAAAAGTCATCGCCGGCGAAAAACCCAATTTCATCGTCGGCTGCGGCGAAAACGGCATTGACGAAAAACATGCCGAGGAACTTTTTTCGCTCATACTGAAATTCGCCGGTTACGGCTTCAACAAGTCGCATTCGACCCGCTACGCGATAGTGGCGTATCAGACGGCGTATTTCAAGGTTCACTATCCGCAGGAATTTCTGGCTGCCACGCTTACGTTTGAATGCGGCGACACTGACAAGGTCGTGCAGTACATGGCCGAGGCCCGCCGCATGGGCATAAAAGTTCTGCCGCCCGACATAAACACATGCGGCGTGGATTTTGCAGTCGACGGCGACGCGGTGCGTTTCGGGCTGTCCGCAGTCAAGGGCGTAGGCCCGACAGCCGTCGAAGAAATCGTCCGGGCCAGGAAAGAAGCCGGCGGAAAATTCCACGACCTTTACCATTTCTGTGAATTCGCCGACTTGCGCATAGTCAACCGCGGCGCGATTGAATCGCTGATAAAATGCGGCGCGTTCGACGCCATGGGCGCGACCCGCTCAGCCATGACCGCCGCCGCCGACAGCGCGATATCGTTCGGCAGCAAAGCCGCCGCCGACCGCAAAAGCGGCCAGATGAGCTTCTTCGGGTCGGGCGGCCTTCTGAGAGGCAAGAGCGACGAACGGCCGACGTTTCCGAACGTCGAACCGTGGTCGAAAACGCAACTCCTCAAGGCGGAGAAGGAAACGCTGGGCTTTTACGTATCTGACCATCCGCTCGTGGAATATGGCCGTGAACTCAGCGGATTGAGCTATCCGCCGCAAATCTCGCTCGGCGCAATCGAGCCCGATGAGCATAATTACAGGCACGACATGCGACTGCGCATCGGCTGCATGATTCAGGATGTGCGGACTGTACTGACAAAAAAGGACAGCCGCAAGATGGCCATGCTCACGCTGGAGGATACGTCCGGCAAACTTGACGCGGTCGTGTTTCCGAATACGTACGAGCAGCTTGCCGGCCTGATTGTCAAGGACGAGCTGGTTTTTATTATCGGCCAGCTTGACCGCACGAGAGAACGGCCGCAGATTATCGTCGATGAAATCCACCCGATGAATTCGGCGCTGCAGGATTTTACGGCAGGCATGACTCTGACGATGCCCCACAACGACAAAGTCGCCGGCGAATCGCTACTCAAAATACTCCAGAATCACAAAGGCCACTGCGAAGTCCGCGTAAAAGTCCGGCCGAGCTGCCGGCCCGACGTCATGGTGCTCATCTCTCTGAGCAGTAATCTCTACGTCCAGCCCAGCCGTCCGCTGATGAAAGACCTGGAAAATTTCCTGGACGACCAGAATCTTATAGAACTCGCCCCCAAACCCGTCCCGTCAGGCCGTCAACGCAAAGGTTTTCAACGCAAATCTCCCCAGGAACAGACCGGACCCGTCAGCGAAGCCGTCACCAGATTCAACTGAACCGTCAAGACGGTATCATCACAGCAGCTGTATAGAGCCATATTAAACTTAACTTTGCGCTCGTTGCTGTCTCAAATTTAACATGTTCTAAAATCATTCGGATATTTTCAAAAATCTGTCGCCAGGCAGGACGCGATAGCCGTTCACGAATGATTTGAAATCCATGTTTTTTCGGCCGGCTGGCTGAATCTCCAGAATTTTCAGACGGCCGTCGCCGGTCGCTACGCAGAATTCGTCGTCGATTGTGCCAGCCGCGCCGCGCGCCTGGCCCGACGCAATTTCGCTGCGCGTTATGATGACTCTAGTGGTTTTGCCGTCAGCCTTCGCAAAATCAGCCGCCGCCCCAGGCCATGGCGAACAGCCGCGAATCCTGTCATACACCCTGCCGACGGATTGTTCGAAATCGACATAACCGTCCGACTTCTGCAATTTCGGCGCAAACGTCGCAAGTGAAGCATCCTGTTCGACAGGCTGGGCGATGCCGGCTTCGATGTCGTCCAGCGTCGCCAGCACAACTTTTGTGCCGACGGCTGCGAGTTTTTCCCGCAGTTCGCCCGCAGTTTCGTTGGGGGTAATCTGCACTTTTTCGGTACGGTAGACCGCGCCGGCGTCCATTTTGTCAACCAGTTCAAACGTAGTCACGCCGGACTCCGCATCGCCGTTTATTACGGCCCTGTTGACAGGCGCCGCTCCGCGGAGAGCCGGCAGAATCGACCCGTGCAGATTGAAACATGCGCGGCTGACGCTTTTCCTGGCCGCCTCGCGAATAAATTGGCCATACTCCGCCACGACCATGACGTTGGCGTTGCACGATTGCAGAATCCGAAGCGCTTCCGTCGAATTGATGTCCTGCGTCTCAAGGCAGTCGATTCCGCGCCGGTAAGCCGCCTGGGCGATGACGGTCGGATTTATTTTACCGCCTCTGCCCGATTTGCGAGGAGGTTGAGTGACGGCGAGCACAAGGTCGTGCCGTGAATCGGCGACGGCTTCAAATGAAGGCAGTGCGAATGTTCCGCTTCCACAGAATATTATTCTCATAATCCCTCATTGTGGCCATCGGCTGGTCGATGTCAAGACGAAGGGGACAAAAAGATTCAATATCCTTTATGACAATTCCTTGAGAATCGGCTGTATGTCGTTGCGCGCTTTTGCATAAACGACGCACTGATAAACAAGAGCACCGGCAATCATCACGGCTGAAGCCAGATAAGGCAATGACATTGAAACACTGTCGGCCAGTACGCCGCCGAACAGCGGCCCGGCTATACCGCAGCCGCCCACGACCATTTCATTTATCGAAACATAGCGGCCGGATTTGCTGGGATGCACGAGCGAATGAAAAACAAAATAGAAAAACATCGAGCCGGAATAAATCCCGAAAATTACCGCCGCCGCGTAAAATCCCCATACGACGTGGACTACGCCAAACATCGCGGTCGCGGCAACGCCAAGCAAGCCATATATGCAGACCGGCACCGGCCGATACATCCACGTACGGCTGAAAATCATCGAAAGGCCGCTGAGTGCCTGCGAGCCGCTGAGCAGAAAAAGCACTATGCCGGCTTCAAAGTCGCTCAGGTTGTTGACTTTCGCAGTCTTGGCAAATAACGCCCTTATAAGTATTACGACTGATATTCCCAGGCCTGAACTTATCCAGTTCATCACCGCGAGGTCGGGCATTTTTGCATACGATGCATTTTTCGGGCGAATTACAGGCTCGATGGTTAACGAATCGTTCTCTGTCCGTGCGTCGGCATCGGCGTGATGTTTTAACAGATAAATGCCCACAGATACGAGAATGGACAGCAGGCTTGTCATGGCCATGCACCATTGCCAATTATGATATTGTAAAATGTAACCGGACAGGAAAGGCCCAAGCGCTATGCCCATTGACCATGAAAACGTATACAGAGCCGTTGAACGAACTACGCCGTCATTATCGCCACCGCCGATTATTTTCATAAAATACTGGAACGGCGCAAAAAACAATGCAACCGATACGCCAGTTAAAAATACCAATACGAACATGGCCGTTACGCCGGAAAATATTATGAAACAGCCGCTCAGTATCGCCATGGACACGCCGGATGAAATAATCAGCCAGGCTACATTGCGGCGATTCGTCCATATGCCGACGAAATGATTTGCCAAAAGATACGACACCGACCATATGCTGGCTATGGCCGTCACAAGCGTAGACGACCGACCAGCCTGCGTCAGTCGCATAGGATTTACAAACAGCAGCAAACCTACGGTTATGTCCATTACTGCCGGAAACAGGAATATTAAAAATCGGGTCATGTTTTTTTCTCTCGTTAATTTTTATTTTATTTTATTTTTTAAAATTTTTAAAAATTTTCAAAAAATATACAGCCATGGGTGTTTTGAGATGTATTCAGGAATATCGCTCCAGAATGGTTGAGATGATATCGGCGATGTTGGCGTTTGCACCGCGCGGATTAGCCGTGCATAAGCCTGCGGTAAGTTCGAGCATCGCGCGGCGTGTCTCCAGCAGATATCCGTAATCGCCCAGCGCGTCCAGAACGCAGGCAGTGATGCTCTTTACATCAGGACCGACGGGCATGAATTCCGGCACAAGCTGTTTTTGGGCAATGATGTTGACCAGCGAAAGATATTGCGTACGGATAAGATGTCGGATGAACAGCTTATAAAGTATCCGCTCCGGCAGGCCGATATGATATACGACGGCCATGGGCACTCCGAAGTGCGCCACTTCCAGCGTAACCGTGCCGCTGGCGGCGACGGCGTAGTGCGATTCCGCCAATACCTCAGGCGTACGGGCTACAGCTATATCCAGGTCGTCGCGACGGGAATATTTTTTAATCATATCGGCTTCTCGCGGGCCGACAGCGGTGAACTTACACCGCGCGAGCGGATATGTCCTGCGAATGCCGTCTGCTATCCGCGACATCATCTTCGCGTGCAGCCGGATTTCACTCGGCCGACTGCCCGGCAGAAAAGCTATCTTCCATTCGCCGGAAGTCCAGGGAATTGCAAAGTCCGGACATTCGTCGGCGGAATGCTGCGGCGGAAGCTGGTCGAACAGCGGATGGCCGACGTAAGTGGCTGCAACGCCGCGGGAACGAAAATAATTTTCCTCGAACGGCAGCAGGCAGGCTACATGGTCGGTCAGGCGTCGGACTTTTTTTATCCGCCACGGCGCCCACGCCCAGACCTGCGGAGCGACGTAATACATCACCGGCACGCCGCAGCGACGTGCCTGCTTCGCAAGATGCCAGTTCAACGCCGGCGAATCCACCGGCACAAAAATATCGGGCTTGACGGCGGTCATCGCACGGCAGAGCTGCCGGACTTTTTTCATGTAATAGAACACGCCTGTTACCGGACCGCCTAGCATAGACGCCTTGTGCGTGAGGTCGGCGATGACTTCGCATCCTTCAGCAGCCATGCATGGCCCGGCTGCGCCGATAAATTCCGCGGCTGGATATTTTTCGCGAAGACGACGAATAAGCTCTGCGGCATGGTGATCGCCCGATGCCTCAGCCGCCGACATGAATATGACCGGCGAGGCTTTTTCATGATTTTTTTTTGAGCTTTTTGAGATGTCCGAAATATTTTTATCGTCGGCTGTCATTTCGCCGCCCTGCCTACAGCCACCGCCGACCCGACTGCCGCCGAATCAACGTGACTGATGGAAATAAATATTTTTTCAATGCCGAGCTCACGAGCGATTTCATCGCACTTGTTATACAGCTTCACGACTGGCTGGCCGGACGGAAGATTGCGAACTTCCACGTCCGTCCAGGCGATGCCGTCACGCCAGCCGGTGCCCAGGACTTTCAGAACGGCTTCCTTGACGGCAAAACGGCCGGCATAACTGACCATCGCAGACTTTTGGCGGGAATCGCAGTATTGCTGCTCGAACTCCGTGAAAACGCGGTCGAGAAATTTTTCGCCAAAACGCTCGATGCTCTGGCTTAACCGCGGCACGTCAACCAGGTCTATTCCATGTGCCAACACTGTTTCACTCATCGCCGGCCTCTTCAAGCAACTGACGAATTTCAGGTTCGAGAAATCTATCCCGTAGCGATTCCCGGCCGGCTAATGCATGGACGGCGACGTTTATCTGGTCTTCCACGGAAGCGTCGGGATCAAGAAAAAGTATCTCCCTGCCTTTCAGCCGCACCAGCGACCCGCCAGGATGTTCGTCGCCAAACAATGACGGCGCACGACGTACTTCCATACCCAACTCTTCGGCCAGTTCGACCAGTTTGTCTATTTTTGAAAATTCGTCCATAAATAAATACCGACTGTTTCAAAATCAGGCTCAAAACCGTTCATACTTTCAGAAACACTTTCTCAGAGAGGGAATTTTACTTCATACGCCGCAATATGCCAGATGAAAAATAACCGAAATCTGTTCCAAAACGCTTTTTTACAATTTTTACAATTTCAACACTCTGTATTCGGGAACTTTTTGATGGTTTTTATAATCCAACTACCTAATAGAGGGCCAGCGAATGCCGGTATCCCTTTACAGAGCGAGTTGTTGCAACATTATTTTGCCTTGTGTCTTATCGTTTTGATTATTTGCGTCATAAAACCAAAAATAACATATGCCGTTGAAAAATAAGACGTTATCGCGTCATTTTACCGTAACTGAAACAAAAATCGGCTAAAATGAATAATATTGTTAAAAAATTTTGCCCGGAAAGCCCGAAAATGTTATCATATGACACTTTGACGGAGGAAGTCTATCCTCACGGAACTGTACTTCCCCACTGGAGATAGCTTATGAATATGACAGAAGTTGGAACGGTAAAAACGGGACTTCTTGCGGTTTTGTTGTCAGCAGTTTTTGCGGGCAGTGCATTTTGTCAGTCCGAGTACCCTTTCGAGGGAGAAGTTACCGGCACGGACGTTTATGTTCGCAGTGCGCCGGACATGGCCAGCTATGCCGTAGCCAAGATTTCCAAGCCAGCCCGCGTCACTGTGACGGCTAAAGTTTCTGAAGGCTGGTATGCGATAAAACCAATTCAGGGCTGTTACGCGGTGGTTGACCAGGCTTTCGTCAAAGCCGACACCAGCGAAGCACGGCCGTCCCGCGCCACAGGCGTAATCGTAGGCGACAACGTCCGCATACGCGCGGCGGGCACGCTCCGGCGCAGCAATTTCGACAGCATATTGACGATGGCCGACAAAGGAGAGGCGGTAACCATCGTCGGCACGGTCGAAGAGGGTGATTCGACCTGGTACATAATATTGCCGCCGGCTAAGGCGAGATTCTTCATTTCATCGCAATATGTTCAGAAAATCGGCGAAACGTCAACTGACACTGCGCCGGAAAGCGAGTACGAAGAACCAGCCGCCACGACTGAGTCCGCCGAAACAAAATCGACTGTCGCCGTAACACCTGAAACACCGGCGGTTTCATCGACGCCGAAGCGGATAGAAGAAAAGACGGCAACCGGCGGGTCTGCCGCCGTTGCACCTGACGTGCGGCTCGTAAACAAAAAACCTGAACCAGGCGTCCGCAGTGAATCGGATATGCTGCGGCAGATACGCATCCTTGAAAAAAATCTGATGGCTGAAAACGCCAAGCCGATGGAACAGCGCGACATGCACAAACTGCTTGCAGAAGCCCAGGCTATCAACGTTCCTGACGGCAGCCGTTTTAAGCCGATTTACGATTCAATGGTCGATTTCATCAAGGACGAAATCAAGATTGCCGACGAAACCCGTCGTACACAGGAACTCGTCTCAAAAACCATCAGGGAAGTCAATGAGCCGGTAAAGCCGCAACCCGCCAAGCCGCAGACGCCGGCAGAAAATGTCGTCATCGGCAAAATCCAGCCCAGCCGAGTTTTTGACCGTTACGATTCGGCTATCGGCCAGATATACATTCTGCGTAATCCCAACACAGGCGAGATACTCACTTTCGCCCGGCCTGCCGATTCGACTATCGACGTCAATGCCTACATCGGCCAGGTTGTCCGCATAAGCGGCAGAAAGGATTTCGACCGCAAAGCCGGCGTACAGATAATAAAGATTTCTGACATTTCACCAGCATCGGCTGAAGACGCGGTAGCAAAAATCGCCGTCGAAGAACAGCCCGAGTCAGCCCGGCCGGCGACAAACATCTCCGAACCGCAACAGGAACAGCAAACAGAACCTGCAACTGCGGAAAATGTCGCAGTCAAGACGCCTGCCGTTCCTGCTGCAAAAGCTCAAAATGAAAATGAAGCAGGCCAACTAACGCCAGAAGATTTGGGCATGGCGAAGGGCATTTCAAAACCGTCCATCGAAGATATAGATCTGCCCGCTTCTTCCAAACAGGCACAGACGCCGGCTGCACAAACCAAGCCTGCCGAAAGCATGAAAGATGTTGCCATAAAAAAACCGGAACTTCCGCCGGTGGAATCCCTGCCTCAGCCTGCTCCAAAAACTCCTGAAGTAGCGGAAAAACCATCAATTCCGACGCCGGCAACAGTTGAGCCTGTTGAACAGCCGTCAACTGTCGTAAAACCGATTGCTTCCGTAACACCAGAAGAAGAAGGACCGGCTCCAGTTGAAGTCAACAAGATTGCCGCGCCAAATCCGGTCGCCGCGACAAAGGAATCTGAGGCTGCAAATGTGGAGTCTCCCAAAATTCCGGAAGTCGAAACGCTTGAGCCTTCGCCAACAGTAGCAATCGAACCCAAAAAGACTTCGCAGGAAGCTATTCCAGCCGTGCCGGAAGTAAAAAGTCTTGATGCGCCGGTTGCCATAGATACAGAAACGGAAAAACCAGCGACTAAAGAGATAGCCGTTCCGCCGGTAGTAGTAAAAACGCCGGAAGTCAAACCTATAGAAGCTCCGGCTGTTCCAACAGATATAACCCCGAAAACCGCTGTCGCCCAAACGCCGTCTACGCCGGATTTAAAACAGCTTACTCCGCCGTCACTCGATGAAAATACGACGGAAGTCGTCAAAATAGATGAAGAAAAACTGCCCACGGCTCCGGCGTTGAAGTCGATAACCGCTCCATCTGAAAATGAAACTGCGGAAAACGAATCGACGGAAACAGTAAAACCGATTGAAACGCCAATGGCAGAAGAAACCGCCATCGCCAAGACAACCGCCGCCGGCCCTGATATCGCCGCCATTCCAGTGCCCGCAGAAAACCCTGCCGAAGCGACTCATCGGCCCAAAGCCCTTAAAAACGTTGCCGTCCCGACGGCTGATATGCCGATAAAAGGCTCGGCGACGCCTGTCGAGAGTATGTATGAAGTTGAATGGGACTAAAAAGCCGATTTGACGAGTTTTTTGGGATATGCAATCGACCGCTAATAAGAAATGCATCATCTGAATCACGATGGAACTTTTTAGAGCATGTTAAACAACAACAGACGCTTCTAAGGCGGCTGTTGTTTTTTTGCGCCTTGAGATTTTTTATTATTTTATTATCCTAGAGGCAGTTTGATATTTGCGATTTGGGTTTTTAGCGTACCCTGCCACGGACGGCATGGAGATATTGATGAGCGAAGAAAGCAACGAACAGACCGACTTGCCGGCGAAAAACGAAGAAGTCTGCAATTCGGATGAATCGACAGCGGAACAGATGTCGGATGTTTCGGCTGCGCCGGCAGACGCAGACAACGCGCCGCTCACTCCGCAAAGCGAACAGGAAGTGCAGCAGGCTGCCCTTGATGAGATGGCCAGCACAATCGAGGCAATACTGTTTTCATCCGGCAGTCCGGTTCCGCCGGCAAAACTCTCCACTATCGCAGAATTACCCGTCCGTTTGTTGAAAAAGGCAATACTGGCTCTCAACGAACGTTATCAAAAAGGCGGCTGTTCCTTCCGCGTGATGAACATCGCAGGCGGTTATCAGCTCATGACCCTGCCGGAATATAACGACGTCCTCAAAAAGCTGCTGAACGTTCACAAGGAGTCCCGCCTCAGTCAGGCGGCTCTGGAAACACTGGCGATAGTCGCCTACCGTCAGCCGATTCTGCGGGCGGACATAGAATCAATCCGCGGCGTAGCATGCGGAGAAGTTTTACGCAGCCTCATGGAACGACAGCTGATAAAAATCGTCGGCAGAGCGGAAGTAATCGGCCGGCCGATGCTGTACGGCACCAGCCGAAAATTTCTGGAAATATTCGGCCTGGGCAGCCTTGAAGATCTGCCGCGGGCGGAAGAACTTCGACAGCCGGCTGATAAGGCAGTTAAAAAACAGGAAAAACCTGAAGGCAATCAGGAAGAAAAAACCATTGATGAGGAAAAAGGGATGAAGAAAAAATTTGAAGATGATGACGATGAAATCCGGAATGACGAATTCGAAAACGATGAAGAATTCGAAGACCTCGACGAAGAGGAAGAAGATGAAAATCTGAATGACGACGAGGACGAAGAGGATTTTGACGACGACGAAGATGATGCTGACGAGGATGAGGATGACGAATTCGCCGACGAAGAGGACGACGAAGAGTTCGAGGATGAAGGCGACGATGACGATGAGGATGAAGACTTCGACGAAGAAGATGACGAGGATTTTGACGAGGATGACGAGGAAGAGGAAGACGAAGAACTCGAGGATGAAGGCGACGACGATGATGACGATGACGATAATGACGATGAAGAGGAGAAAGACTGATGAAGATAGCTATAGGCAGCGATCATGCCGGTTTTATATATAAAGGCCTTATTATTGATCATTTGCGCAAGCAGGGCCACGAAGTAAAGGATTTCGGGACTGATTCGACGGCGAGCTGCGATTATCCTGATTTCATTCAGCCGGTAGCGCGTGCGGTACAGTCGGGCGAATTTGAACGTGGCATAGTATTGGGCGGCAGCGGCAACGGCGAAGCCATCGCCGCGAACCGCTTTCGCGGCATACGCTGTGCGATTGCCTGGGATCTTCGCAGTGCAAAATTCAGTCGGCTGCACAATGATGCCAACGTGCTGTCTCTCGGCGAACGCATGATAAGTCAGTCCGAAGCACTTGAGATAGTGGATCTCTGGCTGACGACGCCGTTCGAAGGCGGCCGACATGTAAAACGTATTGAAAAGATAGAAAAGTTTTGAATCGGCGGCAGTTCCGCTTTTTTGACATTTTTTTAGTGAACTGCTCTAGGTCG
The DNA here is from genome assembly GCA_964536835.1 of uncultured Planctomycetaceae bacterium. Classification (GTDB taxonomy): domain Bacteria; phylum Planctomycetota; class Phycisphaerae; order SM23-33; family SM23-33; genus DAONFI01. The sequence goes on from CAZIAZ010000008.1 coordinate 14,877, forward strand.
CCAATTTAAATGGAAATTTTCTGCCGTTTCAGCCGATAAATATATTGTGTAGGAATTGTTATTTAAGTGACGGTTTAACCGGCTATTAGAAACAAATTTCGTCAGCAGGACGATAATTAAGCGGCGCCCGTAGATTATGCGCCGCATAAATATACGCGGTCAGCCGGCAGACATTGTAACTGTACCGGCAGAGGAGATATATTGTAATGCGGCAGCTTTTTGACGCTATCGCCACCTATCTGCAACGGGTTGCCAACTACGACCCCTGGGTCGTGCTTGTCCAGTTGTTCATGATAGGCATAGTGGTGTGGCTGGTGATGCGGTTTCTCAGGGGAACTCGCGGCGCCAGGCTCGTCAAGGGTGCTGCGCTGATATTGGCGGGCTTTTTTATCGTCGTTCGTCTTCTGCCGAAAACCGACGACTGGAAACGAATAGAATTTTTATACGGCCATTTTTTACTGTTTGCCCTGGTGGCGTTCGTCATAGCGTTTCAGCCTGAACTGCGGCGGGCGCTTATTTCGGTCGGCCAGACCAAATTCTTCCGCTCACGCCGAAGTGAAATAGACGTCTTCGCCGATAAATTCATGAAAAGCATAACCTACTTCTCGCGGAACAAAATCGGCGCAATAATCGCCATGGAACGTTCCGTAGGCCTGAGTGCAATCGCCGACACCGGCACGCGAATAGGCGCCGATTTTTCGCCGGAACTGTTGAACACGATTTTTTATCCCGGCACATACCTGCACGACATGGGCGTAATAATCAGCCAGGAGCGCATCGTAGCCGCCGGCTGCCAGTTTCCGATGTCCGAAAGCGACGAAGTGGAATCCGAACTCGGCAGCCGCCATCGCGCAGCCCTGGGATTGAGCATGGATTGCGACGCTTTGATAGTCGTCGTCAGCGAGGAAACCGGCAAAATATCCATAGCCTTCGAAGGCAAACTGCACCGCGACCTCAGCTACGAAAACCTGCTCAAAACCATCCGCCGCGCAATGACAGAATATCAATTCAAACCCAAATCCGTTTTGGCGGAAGGAAAAACCGATGCCTGAAAGCCTCGACAGACTTCCCGAGCCGCTGCCGCAACAAAAGCCGCGCAACAGAATTTGGTCCTTCCTGCACGATTTCCTGTGGGTCGCCCTTGTTACGCTGCTCATATGGATTTATGCGGATATGGAGTTCACCGATATCGCAAAATACAAGGCTACGCTCACGCTGAATACCACAGGCACAAGAGACGTCGCCCTGATTTCTCCGTCGGAATATCCCATAGAGTTCGAACTGTCCGGCAATCAGGGCCAACTGCAGGAATTTCAGCGAGCGCTTACGGCGAACGGCTCGATTATAAACGTCGACGTCTCCCAGGGATATCCGCTCGGCGAAGCCGTGGTTTCAATTCCCGAAATGCTCGAAAAAACATTGCGGCTGCGTGAACAGGGCCTGCAGCTCAAAAACGTCGAACCAAAAGCCGCCACCCTGCACCTTGATACACTTAAAAAACTCACCGACGTAACCGTCGAACTCGACGCCTTCGGCGCCACTCATGAAATAACGTCAACGCCGGTAAAAATGGATGTTTACGTGCCTTCCACGCGATGGGAAACCCTGCAGAAGGCGCTCGGCAGAGAAAAACCAAAACTGCGAACAAAACTGTTCGACCTCAAGGATTATCAGCCCGGCAAACATTATATTGAAGCGGACATCATCCCCATCATCGCCGGCGTGCCTGTAATTCCCGACAAGCCGCAGACCGGCTTTGACGTAAGCGTTATCAACCCGATAGAGACAAAAACCGTCACGGTTTCCGTCGGCCTTCTTACGCCGGCGGCGTGGGACACCGCCGACGACAGCACATGGAAAGAATACGTTCTCGTACAGCAAACGCCGGCCCAGTGGCGTCCGATGATAAAAATATCCGGCGCCGGCAAAGACCTCGCCACTACCAACATCCAGGCATTCATACAACTCACGGAAGACGACAAAAAACCTATCGAAAGCTGGATTGAACGCGACGTAATCGTGAATTTCCCGCCGGAACTCAATCTGCAACTGGCCAGCCCGGCGCCAAAACTCAAATTCAGACTGGAAAAACGCAAAATAAATCCTGACCTGGTCGCTCCGTAGAGGAAAGCAGGCGGAAATTTTGTCGAACATCAGGTATCAAAAAAACTATCGGACAAAAATATGAAACATTTTCGTTTATTTTCAATAATGGCAATGCTGTCGGTTTGTTCCGCATCCGCGTTTTTCGCCGGATGTACAGGCGGCGGCCAGGAATATATGAATCCCGTAAGCATTCAGCAGGGGTTGGTAATCGTTCTGCCCGGCATAGAGGGCCGCAGTTCGCTGAACGAAAACATATGTGCCGGCCTGAAACTCGGCGGCGTGCCGTGGGCTGTCGAATTAAACGACTGGACAAACAGATATCTTTCGCCGCTGTATAACCTCAGGGCTGAAGAGCGCAATCACCGCAAAGCCGCCGAAATCGCCGCGCATATCGAACAATATCAGGCGGAACACCCTGGCTGTCCTGTCGTACTGGTCGGCCACAGCGGCGGCGGAGCAATCGCGATATGGGCCGCCGAGATTTTGAGGTCAAATGAAAAAATCAAGGGCATAATCCTAATCAATGTCGCGCTCAGCCGCGAATACGACCTCTGTAAGGCACTTGAACATACGGAACAGGGTATAGTAAATTTCTCTTCCGACAAAGACACCATTCTGCTCGGCGCGGGTACTACGATTTTCGCGACAATGGACGGCAGACATGAATCATCCGCAGGCATGACAGGCTTTCTTGCGCCTCCGACATTGCCCAAAATATATGACGACAAACTTTTCGAAATCGAGTGGTCGGAAAGCATGGGCGTATACTCCAGCCATTCAGGCGGCCATTTTTCGTCCAGCAACGAAGATTTCGTGAGCCGTTATATAGCCCCAATCGTCCTGGCGCCAAAGTGGAGTCGCCAGTTGATGTTTGAAGTCAAACGCGGCGAATCCATTCGTGTCATTGAAAATTCCACAAAAGTCTATGGCGAAGAAAACGAACTCAACCGCAAATGATTTGCTGAATCTAACCGCGGGCATACTTTCATGGGCATACCGGTATTTCGCCAACGGTTCATTTTTATATAGAACCTATCCCAAAAACATGGGCGTCGCCGAAATCGAGCAATTTTGCTGGCTGGCAAGGAAGAAAAATGGCAGCATATTTAAGGATATTCTGCCGTTTTTCTAACGCCGCCAGGCTGCAAAAGAGCCGATTGCAGGCAGCCAAGGTTTTGGGGATAGGTTCTAGCAACTATTGAGAACGCCATCTAAAATTTTTTTAAAAACGTTTTATGCCGTGTATGCCTTCCATGTAATATCAATTATCTTTTTGGCAATATCGTCGTTACAGTCACCCCATATTTCCGTCAGCAGTGCGGCCATGGATTCCCTGGTAAGGTCTTCACATTTTGCCGGAAGGTTGACGGGTTTGGGGTTTATTTCATTCTGCCGACGAATCATTGACCGTATGCCGGCGGCAGCGCCCAGGGCTATCGTTGCTGGCGTGAAACCCTGCTCTATTGCCAGCCGCATTGTGCCGAAAAGTCTGTCGCTTTGGCTTAACTTTCGAAGATGATCGCGGCCGACGCGGCTTATCAGGTCGGTCAGATAAGGATTGACCATGCGAACAAGAAGATCGTCGGCATATGCGCGATAACCTGCCTCCGTAAACAGTTCGTCGCCGAGCGATGCATATTTTTTGCATAACGGCCGGCCGGAGTCCTCAAGAAACGCCTTGCGAGCCAGCGAAAGAATCTGCCGGTCGGCGGCAAGCTGGGACATTGTGACGTAACCTTTTTCTTCGCCCATGTAGGCCATCATGGCGTGAATGGCATTGTGGCCGTAAAGTTTGGCTTCCTCGAAAGGAATCAAATCATCTTTTTCTATCAGCACTGAAATGCCGCGTTTAAATCCGTCGAGTGATATTCGCGTAATGAGGATACGATTGAACTCCTCGACAAGAATAGCCTTCGGCGACGCCGGCGCCATTTTTGCTATGCCCAATTCCGCAATTTCTTTCGGTTCGGTGATAATGCCGCTCATTTTGCCGATGACCGTGTTGAGAGCCTGAAATTTTGCCAGATGTTCAGACCTTATCAGCGGCGAAACCGCTTCCAGGAAATATTCTGCCGCCCGATTGTTATTCTCGGCGGTGTAGAATACCGTGTTCATGGGTTCGACGCGACGATTGACGCCTTCGGCAAAGAGTTTGGCGGCACACGAATCGCCCAGGGAATAGAATTTGACGCTCGGCAGGGCTGTGCCGAGTTCGTCCGCCTCCGTGATAGCCTGGACGAGTTTTTCGCGATCTTCGGCTACGTTGGGGTTGTAAAGTTCGACGCCCTCGACGGCCACCGTTTCAATGCGGTCTGCCAGCGCGATATTGAGCATGTAACGATTTCCCGCCGCGCGAACTGCATCGACCATGCCCTGGTCTATCTCCGCCACCACCAGCCTGTCAAAATTGCCCGAACGAAACGCTTCATACACGAACAGTCCGCTCTGTATGGGCCCGAATCCGAAACCGACATAAATTTTCTTGCTCATTTTTACGACTCTCATTCAAATAAATTTAATCGCAGGGTTTGGGAATTTTTTTTACGCTTTAAAACCGCAGATTTACAAGGGTCACTTTATAAAAAACAGCTTAATTTTTCGCACGGATAGTTGTGACCTTTGTGCCGAGCTTTTCAAGTCGTCTACGTTTTTCATCGTCAAGCGCATCGTCGGTTATAAGGCCAGCCGTTTCCTGCACGAATCCGTGACGGGTCAGTTCCGTTCGGCCGATTTTCGAACTGTCGGCAAGAATGTAAGTGCTGTCCGCCCTGGAACGGATTTTCCTGTCAACTTCGGCGGTGCGCGTGTCGGCATTGTACATGGCGCCGTCTAAATCTATAGCGTCGGCACCCTGAAACGCGACATCGGCAAAAAACATGTCCAGCACCGATTCCGCCACGATACCCGTCAAATCAGGGCTACCCTTGCGAACAATTCCACCCAGCAATATTGTCTGAATATTTTCGCAGAACTGCAATTCGCTGGCTACCGCAAGCGAGGGGGTTATAACCGTAAGTTGGCCGGCCGAATCGAAATGCCTCAAAAGGTGCGCCAGTTCCAGCGATGTCGTGCCGGTGTCGATGATAATTCGCATGCCGCTTTTTATCAATTTCAACGCTTCACGCGCGATAGCCTGCTTGGCGCGGCGATTAGCCTGACGACGAGCCACAAAATTGAACTCGAACGCCATCCGTTCAGCCATAGTCGCTCCGCCGTGCGTACGATGCACCTTGCCAATCGCTTCAAGCGAATCCAGGTCGCGGCGGACGGTCATCTCGCTGACGCCGAAGCTGGCGGCAAGCTCGGGGATGGACACACTCTGGCTGTCCGCGAGTTTTTGAGAAATAAGCTCTCGCCGCCTAGCTGCCGGTATTTTGACCTGCCGTTTCATACGTTTTTCCAATCAAGCACATCATCACTTTAAAAAATTGATAGATAGCGTAGTGAATCTCTACGGGTTAAAACCCGTAGCATCATATTCATCAGGCTTTCGCCTGTCCGCCTCACGGCGGATACTTTCATCTACGGTTTAAAAACCGTAGAATTACGAAGGACATATTAAAATAACAACATTTCACAAAAATGCAACAGGGGTGACTTTTCATTGGAAAACGGTCAGAAAGTGAAATAAAATAATTACGGTAAGCGTTAATCGCTCAAATTACACTTACGTATGGGACTTTACGAAGGGTGACATCAACAACGTTAAGAGTTTTTAACAAAATGAAACGTCGCATAAAAAATGTTGAGAAAATTTCCGGGCAGATGACGGTGGAATGGGCATTGCTTATCGCCGCTTTCGGATTGCCGATGATAGCCGTATTTCGTCTCATGCTGACGGCACTTACCGGCTTTTATCAGATGCTCACATGCGTTATTTCTCTGCCATTGCCGTAATTGCAATTATTTTCAGCCCTGTTTGAAACTATTTATACGTTTTATGCGTTTGATAACAGAGTAAATTCAACCCGACCGATTTGAGCAGAAATAAGATATGCATATTCCCGTGACGTTACAATATTGGCCCTTCATGCTCGCCGGCGTGCTGCTGGCCGTTTCGGCATGGAGCGATTATCGCCGCCATGTTATTCCCGACGCATTTACCCTCCCTGTTCTGCTCATCGCATTAGCCGGCCATCTTGCGTGCAGTTTCCTGGTAGCAAAAAATCCGGACAATAATAATATCTTTTCAGCCGTCGGCGTGATGGGTTTTCGTGACAGCCTTTACGGTTTGCTTCTCGGCGGCGTGCCGATGACGTTTGTCTGGCGTGCCGGCGGAGTCGGCGGCGGCGATGTAAAACTGCTGGCGGCGGTCGGCGCGACGCTGGGCTGGCGATGGACGCTGGATATCATGTTCGTCGCGTTCATACTTTCAGCAGCCTGGGCTATAATCATCATAATCCGAAAAAACATCGCCGCCAGAATATTCATGAACATATGGACGTTCCTTGCCCATGCGCACAGCCGCAAAGAAAAAAATCGTTCGACGGCTAACTCGCCTGGAATAGAATTTGCGTTGGCAGCCGCCGGCGGATTCATAATAGCCGTCGTCTGCAACATCGCCAACGGCATGAACGGCAATTTTACGATGAATTTCGCCATGTGATTTGGCCTTAAAAGTATTACAACGGTATTTTTCGAGGAAATGGAATATTTTTAATAACTTTAAATCTTTTAATTTTTTTAAAAATTTAAAAAAATTTAAAAAATTTTTAAAAAGAACGCTGATTATTGCGGCGGTGTTATCTGTCGCCTGCATTGCAATCGTGTCTTACGGCGGCGGCGTTTTTGACGGCCCCGTTTTGCGCAGTGCATTAGCAACGCCGTTATTCCGGTTTTATCTTTCCATCGCCGCAATCAGCCTGCTGGTTATCTCGGTTATACTCGGTTTCGCGGCGAGAAAACGCAGAAAACCCCTTCCCGCCACCGCCGGTACAATCATAATTGAATTTACGCTCGTTCTTCCGATACTTTTGATGCTTTCCCTGATTCTGCTTCAGAGTTCGCTGGTGTTGGCCGGCCATCTTTGTGTGACATACGCAGGCTTCTGCGCCGCCCGCAGTGCGATAGTACAGATACCGCAGAATTATACTGACGAAAAGACCAATTATCTGAACACTTCCGGCGATTCGCAAAAAATGTCACATATTCTTGACGCCGCCTGTTGGGCCGTCATGCCTGTTTGCGACGGCAGTTACGCCGGCAGCACTGCCGATGACCGGCTGACTCAGGGCTTTGAAACGCTTTATTCCGAAAACGGCCAAACCGCCCCCAAATGGGTCAGCAGTTATCTGGCCGCAAAACTCGCCTACGCCAAAAGTCATACTACGGTTACGGTGGCTGTACCGGAGGAAGACGATTATTACAGCGAGCACGAAGACATCAAGGTTGACGTCACGCACGACCTTTACCTGTCTGTGCCGTATGCCGACGTACTGCTCGCAACATTGGACTCCGACCATGCCGTTGAACTTTCGGACGACAAACGGGCTATTCGAGTTACGACCACATGTACGCTGACGAACCAGGGCACAAGCATGGAAATTCCGGTAGAAAGTTTCCCGAAGACAGATGATGACTGACCGTACAAAAATAAAAATTTATCCGACACTCAATAATATCACTCACCGGCGCGAGAGGCGAGGCGCGGTGCTGTTTATAGTATTGATTGCCATGACGCTGCTGGTGGGGCTGGTGTTTTTCGTACTCAATGCCGGCACTCAGGTCAACAGGCGTCTCGAGCTTCAGGACACCGCCGATTCGACGGCTATGGGCGGTGCGAACTGGATGGCTCGCAGCATGAACGTAATTGCGATGGACAACGTGGGCATGACCCGCATGATAATGATGTCAGCCATGCTGGACTCCATGCCGCTTGCCGCGGAAATGACCATCGCCGAGGAAACGGGCGAGAAATCCCTGCCGCTGGCGCTGACAAGATTCAAAACGCTCGGGCCGGCTTATACGGAAATGGAACAAGACAATTTCTTCCGCAGGGGGTTGGCCGAAATTTACAGGCAGATGAATTACGAGGACAACAATACCACCGACCTCGATCTGCTCAAAAAGATAGACGATACTTTTGACCAGAAGGACGAATTGGCGTTGGAGGACGGTTACGACGTTGCGCCTACTACGCAGTGGGAATATTCAGGTTCGGTTCAATACGTCATAGACGACAACGACGGCGGCTTTGCCACCACGGGTTCATGGCAGCGGGCGGAGCTTTCGCAGCAATATTCAACGTGCTGTTATACTACGACGTCTTCCGGCGCGACGGCGACCTGGACCAAATATCTGCCAAAGAGCGGGGAATATGCGGTATACGCCCGCTGGCCGTCCAGCGACAGCCTGAACCAGGGTGCATCCTACACGATAAACTATTCCGGCGGTTCGCAAGACGTCCTGCGCGACCAGACAAGAAACGGCGGCAAATGGGTCAAGCTTGGCGAATTTTCATTCAGTTCCGATTCGCCGGCACAGGTCACCCTGACGCACACCGGCACAGCCGCCAGCGCAGCCGACGCAATAAAATTCATCAGTTCGTCGAATGAAAAAAATCGCGGTTATGTCTGGCGCGCAGCGGTGGCGATGGATAAATTATCGCAGGCTACCGTCGAAAACCTGGCTGACCGCGTCTCGCAAAATGCCAACCTTTCCGGCGAAACAAATAATGCGTCGATAGCATTCTGCGCCCCACTCAAGCCGGCTCTGCCGTGCGAGCGGTTCGATTTCAGCAAGTTCGAAAGCGTACTCGTTGACAACGTTAATTACGATCGTGATACGGCGACCGTTCGCAAGAGTGACCTTGTGGATTATCTGTACAATTCCGACGACCCCGCGCAGGCGGCTCGCTACAAGACCAAAAACGGCGTGAGGGACACAGTCAAAGGCTGGGGGTCGTATGGCGATTACGTCAGCGGCGGTGCGATTCCGGATTTCAGTTTTCCGTACAGAATCGGGCCGTTCGCGTCGTTATACCGTTGGCGGTTTCCGTGGGAAAGTTATAAACAGCTCTTCGATGAACGGTTGGGATATTCAGGTTTCGGCCCATATGAGGCGTTGTTGCGGGACGTGTTGAACAATTTCGGCCAAGGCGGCTGGTTCTGGAGCAGCAGATGGACTGGCAATATAAGCAAGACGAGCCGTTTTGCTTTTCATCTCCGCACGCTTTCAAAAATCAAACTGGCCATGATGTTCAAAAGAGGCCGCGGAGATTCCAATCCTGCCCAGCTCCCCGTGCAATACAGCGACGAATGGATAACCGACTACGATGCCGCGGTTGAATATTATAACAAGGAGCAAAAAGAATTTTCCGACAAGCTCAGTGAGTATCAGCAGGCTCTCAAGGATGCCCAGCAAAACAATACTACCGCTCCGGATGCGCCTGTACTCAACAGTAAAATCATGACCACCAGATATTACGACGTAATCGTGAAGTCCACCATTCCCTGGGACAGTCCCGACTGGATGAATCCATCGGCATACGACGCGTCTACGCCGACAAACACGTTCGTGCCGGAAAGATGGTTCAGCTGGCAGTTGCCGTCCGGCAAAGGCCCATATACGAAAGCCTCCGCTTATCCGCTTCATCGCTGGATAAGAGACCTCAAGGGCTGGAGACCGATGACTTATACTTCGTACAATTCGGACACATCGCCATCGGCGTGGACGGAAGGCCGCTGGTATGAAGTCGCCAGCCGCGTCTGGGCGAAAAAATGGAAGACCCAGGCGTCATATGACCGCTACGACCAGTTGAATCTGCCGATTCGATATCAGGACCCTGATAATCCAACGTCCGGTACGATTCCATATACGATATATTACTTTCAGATACGCGTTTTCGGCGGAATTGAGTTGAGGAACGAGATTATGGTTTCCGACCCGCTCGACGGCGCCAGTCCGGACGATTTGCCGGCGCCGATTCTGCTCGACAGCGATAAATGCGAATACAATTCCACCGGCGAACAGGCTAATCACAGTTCGTACCTGCGTTTTTTAGGCGTCGCCAGCCGCAGTGCGCCGGCTCGCGTCTGGCCGGGCCAGTTCACGCTCGGCAATCCAGCCGGCCGAATGACGGCTGTGGCGGAAGCCGTGGTATTCAATAATTCAAGCTGGGATTTGTGGACGCAGGACTGGCGAGCCCAACTTGTGCCGGTCAGCGGCTGGGAAGATTGGCAAAATACCCTAGCCACCCAACTTGACGGCCTGAATGACGTCGATACGCAGGAAAACCCCGATGACGTCCGGCAAACGCTGGAGTACCTGCTGTCGCTTGACCCGCAATTCATGGATTTATACCTGGACCATTGATATGCAATGCGCAAGAAACATATTCGGGCCCAAAACTTCTCGCCGCGGCACAGCGATGATAGAGACGGTATTCTGCATACCGCTTTTTGCATTGCTGCTGCTGGGCGTTTTTTTTCTCGGCTGGGCAATGCGCTGCGAGCAGAAACTCATAATCGCGTCACGCTACGCCGCGTGGCGGACAGCCGCCAATCGCGAAGTTTATGCAGACGCATGGAAAACGGCCTGGATAAACTACGGCGAACCGGACGAAGAAGAATCGCGAAACCAGTTCGTCGACGATTATGAAACACGCAATAAAATCGAGCCGACGGCAGCTTATCTGAATGAGCGTTTTTTCACCGGCACCGGCAGCGACACGACGATATCAACCGGCGGCTGGCCGAACGACGTGCTTGAAGAATACGTCAGCGACGCACGCAATGAAGACACCGACGCAGGCGACCTCGCCGACCGTACGGCACTCGGCGATTTTCCGAGCGGTAGCGGCGCAAAAGTCGCGTCACAATTTGAGCACGATTACGACCTTTATTTGCGGTTCACGCACGGCGATACCGTAATGGACAGGTCACATTACATTGACGCGACAAGCTGGAGACGATGGCAGACCTCGCTGCAGGAGCCGATGCGGGTCCTTTTTCTAAATGAATGGGACGAAACTGTAAAAACGGTTGAGCCGCAAGCTCTCCAGACCAGCCTCGAAGAAATGTATTCACAAGACTGGTGATTAGAACCTATCCCAAAAACAGCCCAATATCAATCACTATCAATAATGAAGAACAACCATCTGGTGGCAGGTGAATTCGTCGAGCGTAAAGCTGACTGTCCGGCCGTCCTTCTTGAACGGCAGTTCTTTGCCCTGCGGTTCAAGAGTAACGGTTTTTATATGTTCCGGGATTTTCAGCAACACCGTCGTATTGTAAAGCGGCGTGAGGTCTTCAATGACTTCGACGCTTTTTGTAGTGTCGGCTGTCGTCGTTCCGCCGGCGAGCGGCATTTCTCCGCCGCGATTGACGGTGTTGGCGTAAAGCAGGTGCAGGACGTAGCGGTTCTGTCCGCATTGACGCATGAGGGACACACGCGCGGTTGAAGGCAGATTCACACAAATGCTTTCGTCGCTGCCGAGCAGCCGGCGAATGCAGTTGCACAAAAATTCCTTATATGCCACCGCACCCATCCCGCAATATAGCGTAAATACCGGATGCGGCAGATACATGATATTGCCATTGACGACGCCGCAGTCATAACCGCTGGCATGCGGCTGATACGGCGCATGCTGATGGCCGCAGAAATGTTCCCACGTGCGATTGAAATAGGGGTCGTAGACGTCGCCAAGCGACTCGCCCGCCGTCACTTTCAGCCGCCGCGATTGCACGTACATCACCAGCGGAGAATCCACAAAAGACGCACGGAGTTTTTTTATCGGCAGAATATAATCCGGCTGATATTCGCTCAAGCCATCAACCGTTGCACCGATATCAAACATGGCATAGCCGTCGTCATCCAGGCCGCTTTTTCCCGTCATCAACAGTTTGCCGCCATTTTTGAGATACGCATCCAATTTCGTTTTGACGGCTGACTTTATACTTATGTCGTCAGGCAGTATCAGCATTTTATATTTATTGAAGTCCATGTCGACGTCGAGTATGTCGTAGAGGAAATGGCCTTCCAATAAAATGCGATTCGCTCCAGTATCAGCCTGGCTGGGATGGCAGCGATCCAAAACAACGCCGGCACACGCCTCGCTCGAAAGCAGGCCGACATCGGCGATATTCGTCACGTCGTCGCACCAGGGCTCTTTCTGTTCCACTTCGCTGTAGGCGTGGCCGATAAGTTCATAGGTGCTTTTGTCGGCCTGCCCCAGCGGCGGCAGCTGATCGCCCACACTGCATTTTGAACCGAACGCCAGCATCGCTGCACACTCGTACCGCAGCGCATTTGGATGTTTGTAGCCGCCGAATTCACCCCATGTTGTATGAAACTTGCCCGTCATACCCAAAAAATCCAGATTGCCCAGATTCTTGCAATACTTTGCCGACAGCGGAAAATGATCGTATCCCCATCCGCCGGTCGGCAGACTTTCCAGTTCAAGATGGCTGAACCATTTGAAAAGATCGCGGCGGCCACGACGGATATGGCCGGAGTTGTGAAAAACCGGCATATCGGGATTATTGCATTTCGCCGCGGCGGTAGTCATTTCATAATATCGTTCCAGGCCGATTTCAGCTACGATTTTGCGGTTTTCCTCTTTTGTCGGGTCGAGGCCAAGTTCACGGTATTTGGCCATGCACCAGTTACAGCAGCATTGGCCTTGAGAGATGATATCCAGAAAAACGCCGTCGACTTCTGGAAACATGGTAACGGCTTCACGTATCTGTTCGCAGAGATATTCCAGGTACGGCGTATTGAAGCACATTTTATGAAAACCCGGCATGAGCGGACTCGTAAACCAGCCGGCGAATCTGGCGTCCGTATTTATTTCCCGCCATTCAGGATGCGTCATGGTTATTACGTTATCCACGCCGGCGGAGAGATATATCGGAATATTGACGTCTATTTCCTTGCAGGCTTCATACTGCCGACGAAAAAGTTCGCCCTGCATGTTCGGATGCCGCCGGCCGACTTTCGTGTCGTGATAACTCCAGCCGTGATGGCATTTCGAAAAGCAGGTAATCGAATTGATATGCCCGATTTTCAACGCTTCCTGAAACTGCTTTTTGTCGAATTTTGAGCCCACGTCAGGTATATCCGGCGAAGTATGAAAATCCAGATGAACCTGTCTGAATCGCAATTTGTACATAAAAAGGCATCCTCCGCTCATCCATGCCGTAAAAACGGCGAATTTCAGAGCATGTTAAATAATCATTATTTATTTTACGCCTATAAGGTGCAGCAACGGTTGCGGCCTGTCGACATTCGGGATGAATTTCGGCCTGGCGGCCCATGGCGCTACGGAATTCACGCCCGTCATATCCATCCAGTGCTGCAGCCGCGCCACCGGCAAATTCCACGTCATGTGAAAATGATTCGCCGGAGCGTATTGCTTGTATTCTATCATGTCCGCATATTTTGGAACTATAAAAGTATGCGGCCATGTGATATTTGACGTTTTGCCGATAGCCTGCGAAAGTTTTTCCGGCATTTCAGTGGTAATCGCCTCGTCCCATATCAGGCTGAACCTGTCGTTTACGGCACAGTACGCCATGCGGCCTGCGATGCCCTCTATGCCGCCCGGCGTAAAAAATGCGACGCTGTTGCCGCCGCCGGGAAAATAAAAATCTTCAGCCAGCGGCATTGAAATGCGTTTCATAAGAGTTGCCGGCGTTTCGCCAGGCCGGCCAGCCCAGTTAAAGCTGGCTGAACCGCTGTTATTGCCGTCCACGAAACCCCGCATCGCCCAAACGTCTTTGGTGGAGAATCCGATTTTCATTTTTTTGGCCATCGCCTGTATTTCCCACGGCTCCCAGACCTTGCGGAAATCCATGAACAGCGGCGGATTGCCGCCGGAAAGAAATGTGAAAAACAGCATCGTCAGAAGGCCCTGCACGTCAGCCTCCGTGGCGAAAGGCATGACCGTCTTTGAGCCGTTGTGGTCGAAGTTGGAATTGAAAATCGACTCCATTGCGTCGGCGACCGGCATGGGTATGCCGCGACGGTCGCTGCCCCATTCAAGCTGGCTCATGAAGCCGCCGCCAACCGCATTCAGCTCAGCCATCAGGTCGCGCACTATCAGATACATCGCCAGCGAATCATTGAATGCCTGCGAATCTTTTTCATTCCGCAACGTAAGACGGCTGCCGATATTTTTGTCAATCCAGCCGCGCAGCTCTGCGAGTTCCTTCTCCGAGTATGAACCTTTCCTGAGCATATCGGCAAGAAGTTTCATGTCTAACCGCGTTATCTCAAGCCCGAAAGTGCGGCGAGTCGGCAGAACGTGTGCGAGGGCGGTCTCCATACCCATAGAATCGTGGCCGAAGACCAACACACGCCGGCCCTTTAGCCCTGCGAAGGTAAGAGCCGCATAACACCAATCAATAAGCGATTTGGCGGTCGACTCCGTCATCTGCGGGTTTATGCCCGTATCCGGCCATGTGCCGACGTTCATCGCCGACAGCCTGCCGCATTGCGCCAGCGCGCCATTGATAGCCTGCGCAAAAACCACGCCCGGCTTGGGCCCGCTGTTGCCGCAGGTGATATTGACGGGCATGTCCTGCGGCAGTTGCGATAGCAAGCTGAGAATCGTAAGCTGTGGAAACGCCCACGTATCCGGCGCTATGACCACGGCATTCACGCCGGCGTCACGGAACTGACGTGCAACGACGTCAGCCTCTTTTTCGCCGTCGATAAGCACCGGAGACCATACCACGTCGACCGGCGTGCCGCAGGGCATAACCACGTTTTTGGCTATCGCAGTAGCGACCATTTCAATTATATTGACGCAACGTTCACGGCTGGCGGCATCCACGCGGGGATCGCCGGTCGCACAAACGCCGAAAACCACAGGCCTGCTCTTGACGCGCTTGACGTTGGGAAGTTTTTTAAGATTGGTGACGGCCATCATATTCTCCCTTCAAAAGGATTTTTCCTGAAAATAAAGTGATTGCACAGCATGGAACGATTCTCAAAATATTTTTCTTTCGCGAACCACTCCAGAGCATTTTAAAGTTGATATTGCGACATACCTGCTACCGCGGCTACGGCGGGCAACGCGTTAAGATACAATCTCAACGTTGAGATGCTCTAAAAACATTATCGCAGTTAACCTTTTTACGGTAACTGCAACTTTGCGCATTTTTTTCAAGAATTTGCGCAAACAGTAATTGTCTCCATTTTCGCATTTGCCGGCCGTCTCAGTCTTACGTGTCTGAATAACTCATTCCCAGCGGAAGTTTTATTATGAACACGATGACAAGTCCCGTTATCAACACCTGAAATAACGCCATAATAAGCGACGCCGGAATATTTAATACTTTCCCCTCGTCACTTCTGACGCGGCGAAAATACGTCCACGCATGAAGCAGGTACATCATTCCAAGCAGAACGCCAACGCTGAGTCGCATTTTAAAAAACATGTTGAAAACGACCTGAATTGCGAAATATACGAGATATGATGAAACTACCGCGGTATACGCCGTGTGAAAAGACGTGGTAAAATGGCCCATCAGCCGCGAGCCGATTTTGACGACCAACGTCCCCGGCAGTGACATGACCGTAGCTATCACCAGCAATGACAATATAATTACAAATAGGGTCATAGAAGCATTCCCGCATGAACAAAATCCATTAAATTATAGCCCTTTTTTTTCAAAAAACTCCGGTTATGTAGAATTTTCTTGTCCATTTACGGCTAAAATTGTAATATGCCCGCGTCATGTTTAATATGGAGCTACAAAAGACATATTAAAAAAGTGAATCTCTACGGGTTAAAACCCGTAGCATCATATTCATCAGGCTTTCGCCTGTCCGCCTCACGGCGGATACTTTCATCTACGGTTTAAAAACCGTAGAATTACGAAGGACATATTAAAAAATTAAAAAACGCAGAAGAAAGGAATTACCATGGCTGACGACGCCCCGAAAATCATAGTTGATGACGACTGGAAAAATCAGGCACAGGCAGAAAAGGCTAAGCTGGAGGAGGAAGCCCGCAAAGAGCAGGAAGAGCGGCAGGCTCATCAGCTTCCGGAAGCCAGCTTTGTGACCCTCGTCAACCAGATAGCCATGCAGGCTGTCATGGCGCTTGGCGGCGTGGAAGAACCCTCCTCAGGCAAACGGATTCTCGACCTCGGCCTTGCCAAATTCCAGATAGACACGCTCGCGGTACTCAAGGAAAAAACCAAGGGCAACCTGAACGACGAAGAAACGAAGTTCATAGATACTACAATCAACGAGCTGCAGATGGCGTTTGTATCGATGGCCAAGCAGGCTCAGGCGATGATGCAGCAGAAGGCTGCCAATGCAGGCGCAGCCGCACCGGCAGCAGCCGACGCCGCTTCAGCCGCCAAGCCCAAAATTGAAATATAACGCATATGGACCATTTCACGCTGGAGAAGATAGATTTTCCCGCCATCCGGCGGCTGCTTGCGGAGTTTTGCAATTGCAGTCTCGGGCGTGAGTTGGCGATGCGGATGTGTCCAGCCGCCAGAATTGAACTCGTGCGACAATGGCTGGACGAAACTTCGCAGATGGTTGAAATACTGCGCGATTCGGGGGTTGTTCCATTCGGCGGCGTGACGGATATTCGGCCGTCGCTCGACAGGGCACAGCCGGGCAGAGGTGCTACGGCAGACGACTTCAGCAATATCGCAGCAACCCTGGAAGCCGCGCTGAACATCAAGAATTTCCTGTCGGCACAGCCGGAGAGTTTTTTTCGCATACACTCGTTAGCCGCCAATATCGGCGACTTCTCCACGCAGACTAAACTCATCCGCCACGTCATAGGCCCTGACGGGGCCGTCCGTGACGACGCATCGCCGCGGCTGGCGCAGCTCCGCAACCAGATATCGTCCGCCGCCATGCGGATTCATGAAATCATCGAAAATTATCTTCACAACGCGGACGTTCGCCGGCTGCTTCAAAGTCCCACCATCACGCTGCACGGCGACCGTTACGTCCTGCCCGTCAAAGCCGAAAACAGAGGCCGTCTTTCCGGCGTCGTTCATCGAGCCAGCCATACCGGCCAGACCGTTTTTATCGAACCCGTTGAATCGGTCGAACTCAACAATACTCTGGTGGACCTCCATGAGCATGAGCGACAGGAGATAGAGAGGCTTTTTAGCGAGCTGGCTATCCGCCTCGTCGCCAGAGCCGCAGAAATTGAGCGAACCGTCCGGACATTGGCAAAAATCGACCTCATTTCCGCCAAGGCGCAATACACGTATCAGTACGAAATGACACGGCCGGAGATTGGCGCTGACAGCCTTGAATTTTTCCAGGCTCGTCACCCTCTCATAGAAGCCGCCGACGTGAAACACCGCAAACTCTTCCCCGACCAGCCGACAAAACCCGTCGTGCCCATAGACATCCGCCTGGGCAGCGATTTCGACGTGCTGCTGATAACCGGCAGCAACACCGGCGGCAAAACGGTTTCGCTCAAAACCGTCGCACTGCTGGTCGCCATGGCACAGAGCGGGCTGCACATACCGGCTGCGCCGGGCGCAAAAATGCCGATATTCGAAGACGTACTCATCGACATCGGCGACGAGCAATCGCTCGAACAGTCGCTCAGCACATTCGGCGCGCACATCGAGCGGATGAAATACATTCTGCACCGGCTGAACCGGCTGGGCAGGCAGTGTCTTGTTCTGCTGGATGAACTCGGCAGCGGGACAGACCCCGACGAGGGCGGCGCCATCGGCCAGGCGGTAATAGACGAACTCCGCCGCAAAAACTGCATGGCCGTGATAACCACGCACCTGTCCATCCTGAAGGCTTACGCCCTGAATCACGACCGCGTTGAAAACGCGTCCGTCGAATTCGATACCGTTTCGCTTCAGCCGACATATAAGCTCCGCATCGGCACGCCAGGCGAAAGTCACGCCATAACCGTCGCACAAAAACTCGGCCTGCCCGGCAGGATAATTCACGACGCGAAACGGCATTTCGCCGGCAGCGGCAGACAGCTTCGCAAGGCGCTTCGCATGACCGGCGAAGCCAGGCTTCAGGCGGAAGAGGCTCGCGCGAAGGCTACGCAAGCCGCCATTGATGCGAAATCCCAAATTGACGAATATGAATCGCACCTCGAAGACATCAAAAAACTCCGTGCCGATATGGCGGAATGGATGGCCGGCCTTTCCGAGATGCAGCCTGGTGAAATGTTGCACGTGCCATCGCTGAACCGCGCCGGCAGACTCGTCCGCATGGAGCTGCATCGCCAGCGAGCACTAGTGGACGTGGACAACATGCAGGTTGAAGTGCCGCTGCTCGACCTCATGCCCGACCTCGGCCAGCAGGGCATCAGGCTGCAATTACAGCAGCATCGCCGCCAAATGCGAGAACTGCTCGCACAGGCACAGGCAATGCGGACGGAGGCGGAAGATTTTCGCGAAGAATCCCGCAAAGAACTCAATCGCCGCCGGCGGCACGTACAGGAATTCGACCGCTGGGTGGAACTGATAGCCGGCGTCAAAACCGGCGACGACGTACCAATCTCACGCAAGCCGGGCCACGGCAGAGTCGTAAAAATCGATTTCGCCGCCGCAAAAGCCATTGTCGAACTGCCCGACAAATCGCAGGCGGAACTTCCGTTGCGCGACATATTCCCGCAATCGGGGCCTTATGCGCCGGACAAGAAAAAAGGCCGCACGACTGCCGCGGCATCGGAAAATGACGAACCAGTGCCGCACGGCAGAGCCGTCGGCAAAAAGGCGGCAAACACCCGCGACAGAATCCTTCAAACAAACGCGGGCGAAAAAGTCTTCGTCGTACCGTTCAACACAACGGCAACACTCGTAAGAGTCGACCCGACCCGCGACAAGGCTGTCGTGCTGAAAGGGGCATTCGAAATAGAAGTCGCAATAACCGATATCGAACCCGCCGCTATAAAAACACTCTCACCCCAGACGGACAAAGCAAACCAGCAATAACAGCCTTCAGCTCTATCGGGCTTTTTTCTGCGACGCTCTGATTTCTTCGGCAAGGATGTTCATCGCTGACTTCAATGTCATCAACTGCTGTTCACAACTGCCGATGGACCATGAAATTATCCTGCTCAGTGCGCGAGTGTCGATGCATCTTATGCCGGCGATTCGAGTGGGCTGCTTCTCTGCCTGATTTTCTTTGCTTTTACGCATTATCACGTCCCCTTGCAGACCCTAAAAAAAAGGGCCTCGCGGATGTGGCCCACAAGGCCCGCAACAGGCCTACCGAACACACATACGCACGAGACCCAATGTCACAAGGACATTGGCCTGTCATATGCCGTTCGGTACTCTTTTAGAAATGTTGCGGTTTCGTGGGCACAGATTAACGGCTAATCAGGGGTGTTGGAACGTCCAAACCCCCGCCATATTTAATTGTTGTATTACACTGAAAATGTTATGTAAAAACGTGGAGCAAAACAAGTGAATTTATGGGATGAAACAACTTCGTCTGACGGCGGCATGGCAGATATGTTTTTGCGATTCCGTATCGTCGCTTTATTTTCGCAGACTTCCCTTGACGTAGTACGGCCAGTCAGCCTTATGCGGTTGCGACCACAAGCCTGCGCCGTTTTTGCGAGCGTCATCGGCTAACCTGATAAACTCCGACTTGCGCGGATGCTGAAACCGCGGGTCGGCGTAGGCGTAACCGGCGGCTACCAACTCGCGGTTGAGCATCCTGCCGTCCGGCAGATATACATACGCCAGCAATCTGCCATACTTGTCCCGCGTGCTGGTCTGAACCAGTTCGAGACGCACCATTTTATTCAACGTGTTTCGCCGCGTAAATCCGCTCGCCTCCATGCCGAAATGTTCGACGGGACAGTTCGGCTTGACGGTCTCAGGCGTATCGACGCCCCACAAACGGATTCGCGTCAAAAGATATTCGCCGTCGATACAGTCAACGTCCAGCGTATCGCCGTCTATTACCCGCATAACGCAAAATTTTTTATTGTCGTATTTTTCAAAATCCCCGCAACTGGCAGTGCCGAAAATTCCGGCCCTGTCCAACGCGATTACGCCCCCGATGGCTGCCAGTATCAACAGAAATGTGATAATTTTCAAAATTCGTTCGCGCACTCGCCAGCGATCCGCCGTCATGCGGCCTGCGCTTATGTCAAAAATGCCGTCCGAGTTTTTTCTGTAACGCCCTGTCATTTTTTTACGTGCCAATAGTGAATCTTTACGGATTAGAGCATACTCAAGTTAAGATGCTCTAGCCCAAAAGTAAATTTTTTCGTAAAATGATATGACATATTAAAAAATCCCGTCCGTCTTCAAAAGGCGGGCGGGATTTTTTTGATATGCCGTTCGTAACTCTACGGTTTTAAAGCCATAGAATCTTTCTATTTTCATTTAAAAAATTGAAGCAAACCTTATTTTTTGGCTGCCGGAGCAGGGGCAGGGGCCGCTGCGGTAGCCGCCGGTTCAGCTTCCTCCGGCATCTTGAATGCGTCCAGGTCTATCGTCACATCGCAGCCATTGATAATCTGGTCGAAAATGCTCATCTGAAATTCGCTTTCCAGCACAACTTTCGCAACCGTATCAGCCTGGGCAGCTTCATATTTCGCAGTACCGTCCTTACGGTTGAGAACCTTGATGATATGAAAACCGAACTGCGTGCGGATGACATCGCTGACTTCGCGGACTTTCGTCGCAAAAGCCGCTACAGCAAATGTCGGCGCCATCATCATTTTGCCGTCCTTGCTGAAAGCAAAATAGCCCAAATCGCCATATTCGGTCTTGCCGTCCTGGCCTTTACGCTTGCCCGACGGACATTCCGAAAATTTGTTGGCAGCATCGTCGAATTTAATCTTGCCGGCGAGGATGTCGGCTCGAA
This sequence comes from uncultured Planctomycetaceae bacterium, assembly GCA_964536835.1. Taxonomy (GTDB): domain Bacteria; phylum Planctomycetota; class Phycisphaerae; order SM23-33; family SM23-33; genus DAONFI01. The sequence continues at coordinate 35,772 of CAZIAZ010000008.1, forward strand.
TCTTTTTGATTTTGTCCAGAGCCGCCATCGCATCTTTGGTCTGAGCCATAGGCGCACAAAGCACAAGAATATGGCTGGCCTGCACTTCCGTGCCATTAAAATATTCCGGATGCGCCTTGACGAGAGCTTCCACTTTTTCCTTCGACGTAACATCGTTGAAAATGTGCTGGGCGGCAGCCTGCGTCTCAAGTTCTTTCTTGGTTATGCCTTCGGTCTTCATGACTTCGTCAACCGTCATATTCCGTTGCTTGGCGATTTCCTCCAGGCGGGCATTGATGTCCTTCAAATCGGCGTCGCTGGGTTTGATGTCATGTTTTGCAACGTAGTTTTCGATAAGTGCGTTAAAAAGCAGTGCGCTCAGCGCTCTCTGACGCAGGTTAACCTGCACCGACGCGGGAACGGTCGCCGGCAGCTTGGAAATCATTTTTTCAATTCTGGCGCCAGGAATCTTGATATCGCCCACGGTGGCGACCACTTCCGGCAGAGGCGGAAGTTTGACGGCTTCCGGCGCCGGCAACTGGGCGATTACTGGTTTATCCGTCGCCGCCGGCTTGCTGTCGGATTGTGCAAAAACCATTCCCACGAATACAACTGCCACACTCGACAGCGCAACTAGAAATCTGTTCATTTTTTAACTCCTTCAAATTCTGTTTGTCTAAATTTTTTAACTTTTTAACTTTTTTAACTTTTTTAAAACAAAACCCAAAAGTCGGCTCGCTACTTTTCCCGTAAGGCACGACATTTTAAATGTATATACGAACCAGAATTTCTAATTGTTCAAATTTTTTTAAAGTAAGCAAAGAAAAAATTACTTTTCGACAAAACTTTAAACATGGCTGATTCGTCGCCTGCGGCGGCAAGCAGACGGCTGAAATTTCCTAAAAGAGGAAAGAAAATGGTTGAAAAACTTTCATCAGCCGCTTGAAATTTTCAGCGATATTTGCAGAATAGCTTTTCCGGTGCGGTTATGCAGTCAGGCAGGCCGCTTATGGCAAAATCCTTAAACAATCAATTATTTATGAGGTATATCATGGCCACAAAGACAATTAACGACATAAAAATCGGCGGCAAAACCGTTCTGATGCGCGTCGATTTCAACGTACCGCTCAAGGACGGCGTAATTACGAACGACAATCGTATCGTAGAAGCATTGCCCAGCATACGGAAAGTCATTGCCGACGGCGGCAAACTGGTGCTTATGAGCCATCTCGGCCGGCCGGATGGAGAGGTCAAACCCGAATACTCCCTGAAACCTGCCGTCGACCGTCTGTCGCAGCTTATCGGCAAGCCGGTAAAACTTGGGCCTAGCTGGCCCATCGCCGGCGACGAAGCAAAAGCCGCCATCGCCGCAATGAACCCGGGTGACGTGCTCTGCCTTGAAAACGTCCGATTCGACAGCCGCGAAGATACCAAAGATCTCGACCAGGTAAAACAGTTCGGCGCGGAACTGGCGGCTATGGGCGATTTGTACGTCAACGATGCGTTCGGCACATGTCACCGCAAGCATGCGTCCATGTGGGGTTGCCCGCTGGCCGTCCAGGCTAAGGGCGGTGCGGCCGTAGCCGGCTATCTCGTGGAAAAGGAAATAAAATATCTAAGCGACGCAGTATCGAATCCGGTTCGCCCGTTTCTGGCAATACTGGGCGGCGCAAAGGTTTCGGACAAAATCAAACTCATCTCCACACTGCTGACGAAAGTCGATAAAATCATCATCGGCGGGGCGATGGCTTATACGCTGCTCAAGGCAAAGGGCGTGAACGTCGGCATCAGCCGCGTCGAAGAAGACCAGATAGACGCAATGAAGGAACTTCTCGCCAAGGCCGGCGAAAAGATAGTTCTGCCCGTCGACCACCTCACTGCAGCCGCGTTTGATTCCGACGCGGCTAACGTCACAGCCGGCGTTGAAATACCGGCAGACCAGATGGGCCTCGACATAGGCCCCAAAACCATAGAACTTTTCAGCAAAATTGTGCTCGGCAGCAAGACAATCGTCTGGAACGGGCCTATGGGCGTCTTTGAACGCGACGCATACGCCGCCGGCACAAAAGCAATCGCCGAAGCGATGGCCAAGGCTACCGACGCCGGCGCAGTCACGGTAATAGGCGGCGGCGACAGCGCAACGGCGGTGGCTAAATTCAAACTCCAGGACAGGATGACCCACGTCTCCACAGGCGGCGGAGCCAGCCTTACATACCTGGAAGGCAAGCCGATGCCTCCTCTTGAAGTGCTGGACCAGAAATGACTTACGGCTGACTGCCTATTCTTGAAAAGTTCTATAATTTATAAAGCTTTATGAAGGCCATTCTCAGGAGTTCCAGGGAATGGCCTGTGTTTTGTCTTATTACAGTTACCGTCAGGATATACAGTAACTAAGGCCGAAATCCTGAGTCTCATCTTTGCGGATAATGCCTGAATATTTACGGTCTTTTTCAAGCATCAACAGAACGATTCTCAAAATGAACTTTTTTGCAGACAGTTCTATTTGACGAATTCGGGATATTCGTCAACTATTCCAATGCAGACCGGCTTGGCCTTTATCGAATCCAGTGCGTCGACTTCTTCAATCGCCGTTCGTACATTGCCTTCGCAAGCCGTGTGTGTGGTTATGATGACCGGCCGCGTGGCGTCCGGCCTGTTATAATCCCGCTGGAGGACTGCGTCTATACTGATATTCTGTCGGCCGAAAATATCGGCGATTTTCGCAAGTACGCCGGGCTTGTCTTCAGCCATGACGCGGATGTAGTAGCGGCTTTTGATTTCGTTGACCGGAAGCTGTTTGGCCGGCTTGGCGACGTCGGACCAGATTCTAAGTTTTTCAAACTGCGACTGTGCATTGCCCAGTGCGATATTCGCAATATCCGCCGCCACCGATGACGCAGTCGGCAATCCGCCCGCGCCTCTGCCGTAAAACATTGTGTGGCCGACGGCATGGCCGTAAACGCTTATGGCGTTAAACGGGCCAGCCACCCAGGCAAGCGGGTGTTTTATGGAAATAAACGCCGGCCGAACGCAAAGGCATAATCCGTCGCCCTGACGCAACGCTATAGCCAGCAGTTTTATGACATATCCAAGTTCACTGCCCCACTTGATGTCGCATATTTCGAGTTTATCTATACCCTGACACGGGATGGCGTCGAAGTCTATCCTCTGGCCGAACGCCAGCGAAGAAAGTATCGTCAATTTATGGGCTGTATCTATGCCGGCGACATCCAGAGTCGGGTCCGCCTCCGCCAGCCCGTCAGCCTGCGCCTCTCTGAGTGCGTCGGCGTAACTTCTGCCCTGCTGTGACATCTCGGTCAGCAGATAATTGCATGTGCCGTTGACTATGCCGTAAATGGCGTCAATCCTGTTAGCCAGCAGGCTGCAGCACAACGGCTGAATTATCGGAATGCCGCCGCCGCAACTGGCTTCGAACGAAATGCTTACGCCATTGTTTCTTGCCAGCGAAAAAAGCTCAGTGCCATGATGTGCAAGCAGCGCCTTGTTGGCGGTAACCACGTGCTTTTTGGCTATTAACGATTTTTCAATGAGTTCCCTGGCAAAATTCAATCCGCCCACCAGTTCCACAACAACGTCTATTTCAGGGTCGCTAAGAGCAACATTGAAATCGGTTTGGAACAGTTTTTCCGGCAGGCCCAATTCTTTGGCGTGTTTGAGATTCAAATCGACGATATATTTCAGGTTGACGTCGCAGCCGAGGCGATTGACGAGGATATCTCTGTCAGTCGTTAAGAGACGGGCCGTGGCTCCGCCTACAGTCCCGCAGCCTACAATCGCAACATTTATGCCTTTTCTGCATGCATCCATTGAATTTCTCCTGCAAAGCCGGATATCATCATTTCTGAGCGGGCAAAAACCCTTAAAATAAAGATGATACGCACTTGAGATTAAAAATCAAACTACTTTTGTGGCAGATTAGAGCAAGTTTAACATGCTCTAATCCGTCATCCGTGCAATTTGAGATGGCCAGTCGATATCATTACGAAAAGGATTGCCAGATATCCCGCAAACAGCGAAAGAAATGGTATGCCGTACCAGCGGTGAAAACGGTCTCCCTTCGCAAAAATAAACAGCCGCAGCAGAATCAGTGCTGCCATCATCACCGGCAGATGCAGATAGAAGAACTCCGTGGGCACAAGCAGCGGCGTAGCGGCGGCAGAAGCGCCTATGACGAACAGCACATTTAGAATGTCCGCTCCGATTATATTGCCTACAAGCAGTTCAGGGTGGCCTTTGATTATGGAGACAATCGCAGTCACAAGCTCCGGCAGAGACGTCCCGAATGCCACGAGCGTCACAGCCAGCACGCTTTCCGGCACGCCGTAGTGAATGCATATCCTGGCAGTTGAGCCGACCATTATATCCGACCCCAACAGCACAAGCAGAAGGCCCATTGCCATCGTAACAAGCATTACGGCTACTGCGCCGAACTTTGATTTTCTAGTCGGCCTGCCGTTATTTTGGCCGTCCATAGCTTCTTCGGGTATTATTTCAGGATGCAGCCGCGCCCAATGGGCTGAAATGCCCATGTAACCTATCAGCAGAACGACAAAAGAGAATCCCATCCAGCGCGGCATTACAACGCCGTAAAAACTGCCCTTCATCCACGCCAAAACCAGAAATGATGCTGTAAGTAGCGTCCCTGCTGCAAGTTGCAGCCAGCCCTGCCGCACAAGCAGAAACCTGTTCTTCGGCAGCCGACACAGACAGCACGCCAAGCCGAAAATAAGCGCCGTATCGCAGATTATCGACCCTACGCCGTTGCCCAGCGCAAGGCCGGGATTGTTGCTGAAGGCTGCGGTTACAGATACGAACGTCTCAGGTGCGGTCGTGCCCAGTGAAACTATCGTCGCGCCTATGATGACCGGCGAAAAGCCCAAGGAACGGGCTATCTGCACTGCCGCCGCAACCAGCTTGTCGGCGCCGTAAACCAACAAAAGAACGGAACTAAGCACCATCAGCCACAGCAGCCAGATTCTATCCGCATCCAACTGAGCCTCAAAAAACGAATCCGATATGATTTCAGCTATCATCATGCGGATAAAAAATAACTTCACCAACCATGATTTACAAGAAAATAACGTTGAATGAAAAATTTTTTTCTTGTTGAAATCGTAAGGAATCGTATATTCTTATTTGCAAAAATTACTCGGCTGAAAATGTAGTTTTGAACGAAGCAGCCACTGAAGCTGTAAAGTCGAAATTTTTCTCCTCCTTCGAAAACTGGCAGAAACGGATGCGTTCGTTCATGTTTTTTAAAAGACCGTAAAATTACGAATGATATTTTTTAAAAAAATTAAAAAATTAAATTTAAAAATTTTAAAAACTTTTCTATATAACAGCCCCTGCTGGGAGAAATCGAATGTCATTAAAAATCAGGTGCAGCGAATGCCACAAGAAAATTTCTGTGGATGAAGCCTTCGCCGGAAGCATGTGCCGCTGTCCGTATTGCAAATCAATCGTTCTCGTACCTAAGCAGATATCTCGCGCCGCCGATTCCGTGGGCCGTCCAGGCAGTCCCGCGATACGGCCGACGATACCGACTGTCGGTCGGCCGACGGCGCCCGGCCAGACAACAATCTCCGCACCTGGTCATGAAACAATGCCCTCGCCTGTTCTCAGGGAGATGAAACAACCCCAGCCGGCGGAGGCCGGCATACCTGGCGGCAAGAGCAGTTACATAGCATCCATGGATTCAAAAGCCGTTGAAAATAAAAAGCCAGCCCAGGAGGAAAAAGCCGTGCAGAAAACCTCAACAAAAAAACCGGCTGCAACTTCCGCAACCGTCGAAGAAGCAGTCGTCGACGCCGTCAAGGTCGACACCAGCAAACTCAGCAAGGAACAGATAGCAGCCATCCCCACCGCAAATCCAATAATGTTCCAGGGCATAGTATCGCTGGCGCTGATAGTAGTTCTTCTTGCAATGATAGGTGCATGCATCTTCCTCGGCTACCGGATGTTCGCCTCGAAGGAAAGACAGAATTCGGATTCGATATATTCTTCGCAGGAAATCGCCAAAGAAATTCAGGCGACGTCCTACGCTACGGAAGATGTCAATCCATTCGAATACAATACCGGCGCTTCGCTGATATGCAACCAGTTCAAGATAACCGGGCCGGTAGTGTTCTGCATAGACGCCGGCACATCTATGGGCGACAAATACTGCCTGGCCAGAGACATGGTCCGCGCTTCTGTACTCAGTATGAAATCATCTGAAAATTTCGCAGTAATCGTCAATCAGGACGGCGGCACAAACGTCATCACGCCCATGACAGCCGGCGGCCCTGAAGGCGAAGCTAAAATACGTCAAAAACTCATGGAGCAGGCTGACGACGGCACGGTAGTCCTCGGCGGTGCGCCGATGCTGGAAGAGGCGATATTGTCCGCATCCGAATTCAAGCCCAAAACCATAGTGTTATTAATTGCCGACAAGGATATAGACTCCCCAAAACGTTTAATCGCCGACCTCCAGAAATCCGGCGCAGACCTGGTTATAATTTCACTCGACGCCAAGCCTGGCCAGGATACGATGATAAAAGAACTCGCGAAGAACGCCGGCCAAAATACGCAACTGAAGTTATATAACGTCGAAGAACTTGAAAAAAGTTATGAAAAATGCAATCTGCCGGCGGACTGATTTTCATTTACCAGTCGCAAGCATATTAAAAATCGGAAATATGGCCTGTCACGCTTTTGAAAGTTTTTGTTGTGTTGCAGCAACGGCGATTGCATGGGTAACTACCTGAACAGCCGCAGCTTGAACGTTTTTCATGTTTTTTATTCGGATTGAGATTTTGTCGAGGGTATTTATACGGTGGCTGTGACAAGAAAAAGGATTGAAGGCAATCTTGCGGCTATCAGAAGTCGGATAGCTGCCGCGGCGGCTCGCTCCGGCCGTGATGCTGCTGACGTAAAAATAGTCGCGGTCACCAAATCCGTGGACACGGAAACCATACGTAATCTCATAGACGCCGGCATTACTGCCCTGGCCGAAAATCGGGTTCAACAGTTCGTGACGCGAGCAGAAGAGATTAACCGATATCTTCAGCGAAGGCGCAACCCTCTGGCGTCGCCAGTCGAATGGCATCTGATAGGTCATCTTCAGCGCAACAAGGTAAAATCCGCCGTCGAGATTTCAGCCATGATACATTCGGTTGATTCGCTGCGGCTGGCGGAAGAGATAAACGAACGGTGCGAGAAGATGAATCGTCGGCTGCCGGTTCTGCTCCAGGTGAACTGTTCGCAGGAGGAGCAGAAATACGGCTGTGCCGTCGGCGCAGCGATTCACCTGGGCGAATTGATGGCCCAGATGAAACACATCGAATTATCGGGGTTGATGACGATGGGGCCGATGGACGGCAATCCTGACGGCACGAGACATGCGTTCGTCCGTTTGCGTGAACTGTTTGAAGAAATGCGACACGAAAACATCGGCGGCAGAGATTTTCGTCACCTTTCCATGGGCATGAGCGGTGATTATGAAATCGCCGTCGAACAGGGTGCGACTATGGTGCGCATCGGCTCAGCCCTTTTTGAGTGACAGTCTGGCTATCATTTCCGTCGCCCGCAACACTTCAGCCACCGACCAGGCCTGCGCAAAGCAGCCTCTTGGCGTGTGTGGCGCATCGCCGTCGAATATTTCGTTTATCTGGCCCAGACAACCTTCAGCCATGTGTTTTTCAAACGGCTTCATGAGCCTGGCCAGTTGCGCCCGCGACGCGCCGGTCTTTATCGACGCCTCAATATAAAAGCCCATCAGCCACGCCCACGCCGTCCCCTGGTGATACGCCCTGTCGCGGATATATTGCGGGCCTTCGTATCTGCCCTTGTATCGCCAGTCGTCCGGCGAAAGCGTCCGCAATCCCAACGGCGTAAGGAGTTTTTCTCTGACCACTTTCACGATGCTCTTTATCTGTGCCGGTTTCAGTGGCGAATACGGCAGTGCAGCGGCAAGAATCTGATTAGGCCGCAGGGACTTGTCCGGTCCATAAGGATAAACGCAGTCCGCCAAATATCCCGCATTCTCCAGCCAGAAGTTGTTAATGAACGCGCCGGCAGTCTTACGGGCTGCGACAGCATATTTGGCGTCGATATCGCCCAGCAGCGCGTTAGCCTGATACCACAGTGCGTTAAGTTCGACAGCCTTGCCGTAACGCGGCGTAACGGATTCGTTGTCTATTCGCACATCCATCCACGTAAGCTGCGTATTTTCATCGCCGCCCACCAGCAGGCCGTCAGTGTCCTCGTGTATTCCGAACATCGTGCCGGCGCGATACTGGTCGACTATGGTTTTGCATGCCGGCAGCAATACTTCACGCTCAAAACATCGGCCTTCGTGGGAATCATCCGCACGAATGTACCGCAGGGCAGCCAACGTAAACCACAGCGAGGCATCAATGCTGTTGTAATGCGGCGCCAAGCCGTAATCGTCAAAACGATTGGGTATCATGCCCTGCGAAATATTGTCGGCGTATGTTTTGAAAACACGGCGGGCAAGTTCGAATCTGCCGGTAGAAAGCAGCAGGCCTGGCAGTGCGATAAACGTGTCACGGCCCCAATCGGCAAACCACGGAAAACCGGCTAATATGGAAGCACCGTCAAAATCGTCCGGCGTTTTCCGGTCAACCAGAAACACATTGCCCGACTGAGCCAGGCATCGCATCATGTCCGGACATCCAGAAACGCCGGCGTCGATTTCTTCGCTCTCTTCCAGCAGTTTATTATATTCGTCCAAAAACTTCACAGCCACGTTGCCGTCCAGGGAGGCTACGATTTCGCAGCTTTCCTTCTTTTTGGACGGCCGCCAGGTAAAATATCCGGCGGACGGCAGATCTTCCATAAAATCCTGGCCGCGAGCCGCGTCGGTACGATAATAAAAATTGAACCACCACTGCATGTCCGGCAGAAATTCAGCCCTGTCGCAACTGATGACGAGTTTGGGCTGCTCGCCAGCCGTTACAGCCAGCCGGCCATTCGAAACCTCAAAGTCAGGATGATAACCGGCGTTGGCCAGATGATGGAAGTCGCGCATCGGCGTAAACGGCCGAATTATGATTTTTTCCGCTTCGCCGGAGAGTTCATAACGCACAATAAGCGTATTGGAATCGCGGCAGAGCAGAACCCGCTTTTTGAGAGTCTGGCGGTCGCCTATCCTGTAATCGTACTCGGCGATTATGCCTTTAGTGAACGTTCTCAAATCCCGCCAACCCTGCGGCGCAAAAACGCCGTTGGGGAACTCGTTACACGCCAGCTCGAATTTACCCTGCGACGTATAAACCTGTTCCATCAACATTGAGAGAGCGACTATCCTTCCCACCGGCGGATTGGTCGCCGCCGTCAGCAGTGCGTGATATCTGCGAGTATTGCAGCCGGCAGTAGTTGAAGAACTGTAAGACCCCAGGCGGTTCGCCAGCAACCATTCACGACTCAACAGCCCCTCCTGGCCCGCACGTTGAGCGCGAACAACGTATTGATTAAGTATTTTTTTGCCCATTTCACTTTTATTATAGGCAGCCTTAAATCATTTATCCATTTTCATGATTTTTTTTTGTTCTGCGACAGAAAAATACTTGCTTCTTGTGTGGGGTGTTTACCCGTAATTCTCGCCGAACCATAAAAAAACACGCTTCATACCTTTTTTAAAAAAACGATAAACAAACGTGTCTGAAGTGATTCTCGAAAGAATTTTTTCTTTTGTGCTTCATCGGTCAGCTTAAAAATGTTAAAGGGGCTCGGCTAGACTTAAGGTTACTTTCCGACCTCTGTGGCAGTCGAACCCCTTTAAAAAAATATCTGCCATTTTCTGACGCCGCAAAACAACAACAAGCGCAAAGGCAAGTTTAATATGCTTGAATAAAACGAAAGAAAAAGCCCGATTATGTATCGGGCTCCTCTTTTCCATTTCTTACAAAACAGGGTTTTCGGAAACAATTTTTAGAACCTATCCCAAAAACATGGGCGTCGCCGAAATCGAGCAATTTTGCGGCCCGGCAAGGAAGAAAAATGGCAGCATACTTTTAAAAAAAACATATTCTGCCGTTTTTCTGACGCCGCCAGGCTGCAAAAGAGCCGATTGCAGGCAGCCAAGGTTTTTGGGATAGGTTCTAATATTTTCTCATAAGGCCTATGACTACACCTTGAATTTCACATTTATCGACTACAATAGGCGCAAACGCATCATTTGCCGGCTGAAGACGGATTTTCCCCTTTTCGCGATAAATACGTTTAAGGGTAGTCTCGCCGTCATTAAGCAGCGCAACTACAATTTCGCCGTTACGGGCTGTATTTCTTCGCTGGCAGATGACATAATCACCATCCATGATATGGTCATTTATCATACTCTCGCCGGCAACTTCCAGTACGAACGTAGAACCATCCGCCGGAAATTCCTCATTGAGATTCATCCGTTCGCAATTCTCAAACGCTTCCAGCGGCACACCGGCGACTATCCTGCCAACAAACGGCAGCGACTCTTCCTGTTCGTCCGGAAAAACAAAGTCATCCGAGACTACCAAAGAGCGAGCCCTGTGTTTTTCGCCGCGTAACAGTACGCCTTTTTTTTCCAACGCGCCGACGTGTTCGAAGACTGTAACCTTGGTAAGACTCAGATGATCCCCAATCTCCTGCATTGTTGGGGAATAACCGTGACTCCTCCGAAAGTCCCTTATATATCGAAGAATTTCCAGTTGCCGTGGTGTTACTGTCTGCATTCGTGTTCTCCTGTGTTTTCACCTTTTGGTGTTTTGCGACTGTATAATTTGATCCTGCAGTAATACGGCAGGCATCAACACTCGACATAGCCACTTCCGCATCCGCCTGTGCTTCGCACAATATCTGCGGATTTTTCGCCGCGGAGGAGGCTGCAACGGCGGTAGCCTTCTTACCATGCGAGCAGCTTGATTGCGACTCAACAGGGTTCGCCTGCAACATCGCAATGGCTTGTTCCGCTCGAGCTATATGTTCGGCGACCAATTCTTCGTCGCTCTTCGCGCCGGGCCGGATTTCGTGCAACACTTCAAGTATCGATTTGACGACGCCTTTGAGGTATATGCTCTTCTGCTGCCATTTTACGCCGTAATATCCCGTGCAAACCAACGCCGGCTCAAGGCCGAGGTCATCCGCCAGTTTTGCAAGCATTCGGGGCGAAATCTGTTCACGTTTTTCCAATGTCGGCAGTTCGGCATCGGACGGATATGCCTTGCGGAAATCTCCGCCAGGTCCGAACTGGCATAATGGTTTCTTTTTCATCTCAAACAGCCTTTCCATGCTCGACGCCAGGGTCTTTATCTGTCGCAGACGAGCCGTGCGACAAATCCGATTCTCTATAAAAACCCTATTTTGCAGCTAACCGGAAGCCTTACGCTCCGGCATCAGAAACAGGAAGTATATCCATCTTTTTCCTGTTCCTATCTGCTCTATCTATTCCCAGCGTCAACTAACCGTTTAGGCCTCTGTTAGTAGTATATACTCCTAACATCGGATAAACTCAAGCCTTTCTTTAAAATTTTTCCCAAAAATCCCAAAAATTTTCCTTACAAAATTTTCAGTTTTATCGATTTTTAACATCATTGCTCTATATATGGCAGTGTTTGGACACACAGCCACCATCTATAGATATATCGGTAAGGATGATGAAAGATAATAAATAAATTTTTGCCGGCATGAATTAATATTCACGTAACAACTTCTGCTTATCGTATCCGTTGTGTATGTACAGCTTGAGGGGGCATTCTGGAGATATTGTTGACCTCAGCTAGATATCATGGTATAGAAAATTGCTTATATCCGTGTCGGCCAGCCTCAAAATGTTGAACGCTGACAAAGTTGCAATAGAAAAAAGGCTGCTTTCAGCCGATGAGATGTTTGGAGAATGAAATGACATTACGAAAGATACGGGTACTTTTTTTACGTCTGGGCAGTTTGCCAGTCATCCTTATGGCGATATTCGTACGGCCGGAATGGGAACACGAAGAAACAACATCTTTTATTATCGAAATGGTCGGATATCTATTCCTCATATTCGGCCTATGCATCCGCGTATGGGCGATTCTTTACATCGGCGGAAAAAAATCCAAAGAACTCACAACAACAGGGCCTTATTCGCTATGCAGGCATCCGTTGTATCTGGGCACGTTCAGCATAGTCGTAGGCGCAGGACTATGTTTTGAAAACATCCCTATGCTCCTGGCGACGATACTTATAATGGTGCCGATACATCTCGTAGTAGCCCGCATGGAAGACGAACACATGGCGGAGCTTTTCCCGCAAACATATCCGGAATATAAAAAACTCGTGCGGGGTTACTGGCCCAATTTCAAAAATTACCGCTCTTCGGAAACGATAGAAATTCCAATACGCTCGATACGGCGCGTACTTGTCGACACGATAGCCGTTCTGATGATTCCGCAAATCGAAGATTTGCTGGAACTGTTGCAGGAAAACTGTCATATGCCCATTCTCTGGACTTATCACATGCCATTCTGAATGAACCGCAGTTTTTAACTTTTGGTTTACCACAAAAATATTCATATATGGTTTTCGTAAATAAAACTAGCCTCAGAAACATGCTCAGAAATAAATCTGTGCTAACGGTACTTGTCGTACTGATAGTGATAGACGTTGTCTCGCTGGTGGTTTTTTTCAAACTGCTTTCTAATTATCCGGTGCACCACTTTGACGAGGTCATACCTGGCGTTCTGTATCGCAGCGCACAGCCCGACCCTGAGCGATGGAAAGTTCTGCGCGACCAATACCACATTCATACAGTCGTAAATTTCCGTTATGACGACCCTGGTGACGAAGGCATGATGTTCGAAAAACAGTTTTGCAAAGACAACAACATCAAACTCATACGCATCGCCCTCGATGACGCCCCGCCGACAGAAAAAGAACTCACCGAATTTCTGAATATCGTTAAAAATCCGGCTAACCAGCCGGTACTGGTACATTGCGAACTCGGCCGTTCCCGCACGGGTGTAATGGTGGCGGCATACAGAATAAAATGTGACGGATGGACGGCGGCGAAAGCTATCGAAGAATCGAAACATTTTAAGCAGAACATTCGGCCGGTTTACGTCGATTATCTGAACAAAATCGCATCTCAATCTGCGAATCCCGACAAATAACCCTGTTCAAATAATCCCCTTGGAATCCAGGTACGCTTCGCAGCGGGTTATCATGCCGGCGTCATTTGAATGTCCGTCGAATTGCAGCGAAAGATACGGCTTGCCGGATGCCTGAGCGATGTATTGTTTCACATATGAATCAGGGCCACATTTGAAGTTGGTGATATGGATTATGTGCAGGTTGTCGTGTTGCGATGCAAAACAGGCGGCAGCAATGATTTCCCGGCCCAGAGCCCAGTACATGTTCGGATTTGTTTCCCGAATGTCCACGTCTCGCAAATCCACGCAGTCCATCGGAATTACGTTTACGCCGTAATAATCACGCAATTTTCTTGCGACGGCGAGATTCATTCCGGCATCATGGACGTTGTAATATCTCCCAGCCAGCAATATGCCGGGCTGTTTCGTCCTGCGTAGCGTTTCAAGGGCCGCTTCACCTCTGGCGTGACATGCGGCGACGAAAGCATCCTGGGCGGCAAATGCCTTATTCGCGGCAGCTCGAAGTTTTTTAGCGGTAATACCCAGCATTTTTGCAGTGTGATGTTTTGTGAAATACCGTTCCAGTTGTCGCGTGGATGCGGCGCGGCCAAGCTGAAATTCCACGAGCGGAGTAACGTATTTCCGCATCATGTCGAACTGCTTGAGTTCCGGAGCGCGGCGCGTCACCAGCGACAACGTCTGATGCCACGGACAAAGGTGTGCTTCGGTATGCGTCCATCTGGTTTCAACAGAAAGCGTGCTGGGGGCCAGAATATAATCGACCTGTTTTTCTGCCATATTAAGCATATGGCCGTGCGCTACGATTATCGGAAAACACGGTTCGGCGACGGCGGCAGCAAGGCCTGCTTTGATTATCCGCTGATTGGTCTGTTCGCCGAGAATTACGTCAAAACCCAGTTCCGCAAGCAGCGTCCGCCAGAATGGCAGCTGGCCCCAAGCAAACATTGTCATGGGTATGCCGATTTTCGGCGCGCCTTCCTGAGGCGACGGCAGATGCAACGCATCGAAAAGCAGCTCGTTACGTTCACACATGACGTCATCTATGACAGCCTGCCTGTCGGTCTTGACATGTTTGCGATAACGGTCCGAGCATTTGTCGCCCCAATACGTTTTTTCACCGGCGACAGTGAATTCCTGTATGGAACAGTTATTGTTGCAGGCGCGGCAGGTAAACTCCCGCAGCGTAAAATCAACCCGTTCCAAATCGTATCCTCTGAACTTTGACGCGGTCACGCAGCCGTGCTCGCTCATGAGCCGCATATAATCGGTCTGCGGCTCACCACACTGTACGTCCGCCATTTTCTGCTGAGCCAATAGTGCAGAACCTATCGCCCCGATAACGCCATTATGCGGCGGCACTATGATTTCCTTGCCGGTCACCATGCTGAACGCGGCGGCTGTCGCATCGTTGTAAGCCGTGCCGCCCTGAAAGAAAATCGTACTGCCGATTTTACGGCCTCGCACTACGCGGTTGATGTAGTTCTGCACGACCGAGTAACACAACCCTGCCAGCAAATCTTCACGTTTCGCCCCGTGCTGCATATAACTGTTAACGTCGCGTTCCATGAATACGGTACAGCGTTCGCCTAAACGAATAGGCGTTTTGCTCGAAAGTGCAAGCCGCGCAAATTCACCTTTGATAGCCACTTCAAGTTCGTCTGCACGTTCTTCAAGAAAGCTGCCTGTGCCGGCTGCACACGCTTCGTTCATGGTGAAATCCACCACTATGCCGTCGCTGAGCGATATGAATTTACTGTCCTGGCCGCCTATTTCGAATATCGTATCCGGCACCCGTCCGCCAAGCAGCGTTTTGCCGACGAACATGGCTCCCGTCTTATGTGCGGTTATTTCATCGTTTATCGTGTCGGCGCCAACAAGCTGGCCGATAAGTTCGCGTCCGCTGCCCGTCGTGCCGACGCCACGTATGTTGAGCTTTGCCGACCACTGAGTCTCTATTTCGCGAAGCGCGCCGGCAACTACCTCTATGGGCCGGCCCTGCGTACGGGTATAAATTTCATCCACCACTTGCCCGTTTTCGTCCAGCACCACGACGTTCGTCGATACACTGCCGATATCTATTCCCATATACGCGTCGATACGGCCCTGGCCGTCATGTTCGAACGGTTTGACGCAATCTCTCAGCAGAATAACTTTTTCAAGGCTAAGCGGGTCGAGCGTCGGGAATTTTTCCGGCTCAGTTGGGTCTGACGATTGGCCGTCGCGTATCTGCCCGATAGCACGCATGGCAGTGACGGCTGCGCCGGCGGCAGGGATATGCACTGCATGATTCGGCACGACAAGGCCATCGCCGAGTTCGAAAACCTGCTTCATGGAATTGACCACCGCAGAATTCGCCGTCACTCCGCCGATAAAAACCACCGGCAATTCTATGCGATGACTGCGAACGACAGCCATGCGGAAATTCCTGGCGACGGCATCGCACAGACCCCGCAACACTTCCGCCGGCGAGTAACCTTTCTGCTGGGCGTGAATCATGTCGCTCTTGGCAAAAACGCTGCATCGCCCTGCAATCTGCGCCGAGCGGGCCGCTCGACTGCAGATATCGCCGACGGATTCGATTTCAAAACGCAGGCGGCGGGCCTGCTGGTCTATGAAACTGCCCGTACCGGCAGCACAGTCGCCGTTGGTGGCATAATCGATTATTGAATATTCATTAGACGCAGGCTCTCTTTCCAGCAGCAGATATTTGCTTGTTTCACCGCCTATCTCAAAAACGCTTCTAGCCTCTATATCGAGCAGTGAGAGGCCTGCGGCAATCGCGGAAAATTCATTCACGGTCGCGGCGTCAATTCGGCCGGCGGCTGTCTTCGCACCACTGCCGGTCAATACGACGTTACGCAACGTTTGGCCACAAATGGCCATACGGATTTCGTCGAGCATCGTCTGCGCAGCGACGACAGGCTTACCCTTCGTCCTGCGATATGGGCTGAACCATGCAACGCTGCCGGCAGGCAGGGCTGTTCTTTCCCAGCCGTCAAAATTTGTCTGCTCCCCCGACGGGCAAATGACAACAGCAGTCACACTGACGGCGCCGATGTCAATCCCCGCGAAACAACCGTTGCCCATTTTCATTCACCTCCGGCGCTTCCCTGTTGCTGATTCGCCTGGCCGTTATTATCATGCGGTCTTTTACTGTAATGATGATGACGTCGCTTATGTTTACTGCGATTTTCCCGCGTTTCATGCGGCTGGGATTCTCCGGTGTTTTCAGGCTTCTGCTGTTGCTGCGCATCACGGCTGGGCTGAAAATTTTTATCGCCGCCAGGTTTTCTATTTCTGCCGTGTCTTCGCCGACGGCTGCCGTGTTTTTCTTCGCCACGTTCAGATTCCGCCTGTTCTGAGGGTGGGTTTTCAGCCTGATTTGACTGCGTTGCGGCGACATCAAGCTGCGCGTCTACTTCCATCATGGTTTGCGCACTAAAATAAGTCACCGGAGCCACTATCGGCGCTGCTTCTTTCTTTTCGCGCGGCTTGCGGGCGAGGTCTTCAAGTTCCTGTTCGGACGGTTGGGGAATGTCTCGCTCGGCGATTTCGTCGACATTGACGGCTTCGAACTCGCGATTGGGCAGTTCTATCTTCACAAGTTGCGTTAATATCTGCGTATCGACGACCTTGCCGATTGCGCCATCTTCCAGCCGTACCCATATGCCGCGCCGCGGCAGACGTTTGCGAAGCTCCTCGTAGCCTTCGTCTTCATATCTCAGGCAACACATCAATCTGCCGCAACGGCCTGAAATTTTCGACGGGTCGAGCGTAGCCTTCTGCACCTTGGCCATCTTCATGGACACCGGCTTGAGATTTTTCAAAAACTGCTGACAACAGCACCGCTGGCCGCAACGTTCATAATCCCCAACCAGCCGCGCCTCGTCCCTCGCACCAACCTGACGCATTTCTATACGGGTACGAAATTGGCCAGCCAGCGTTTTTACAAGTTCGCGAAAATCCACACGCTGCTCGGCAGTGAAATAGAATATTATCCTGCCGCCGCCAAGGAGGTGTTCAACCTTGACGAGTTTCATGTTCAGTTTGAATCTAGCGATATTTTCGCGGCAGAATTTGGCGGCTTCGTCGGCAGAAAGCGACAGGTGGCGAAAATCGATGATGTCCTGCTGGTTGGCTGTACGCAATACCTTGCCCTGCCGCCGGAACGGATGCTCAGGCCCGCATTTCGATAGATATTTCTGCAAATGTTCGCCGGTTATCTTGCGTACGCAACTGCCGCAGCCATCCTCCGTACGAAAAACCGGCATGAGAACTTCGCCAAGCTCAACGCCACGCTCAGTACGAACGACCACCTTTGAACCTATCGTCGGCACTACGGCTAAATTGTGACGAAACTCGCCAACAAATTGCATCACGCCGTACCGCACCACAATGGTGTTACCTTCCGGCGCAACATTATTCTGCAGCTCATAGCCCTCGGAATTATTTTCCTGAAAATCCTGAACGCTTTCAGTATAGGTCTCATCCAAAAGGTTTTCATCAGCCTCATTGAGCTGAAAATCCTCTTCGGCGAGTTCGGCGGCGGATTCTTCGGGCTGTATTTGAGATTCACGCGTTTGAGCCTCTGAAATCCGCGGCAGCTGTTTTTCTTCAGAATTCGCGTCAGTCGAAACTTCAGTCGAATTTTCAAAAGCGTTCTGCGCAAAAGACGCAACCGGCTGACTTTCAGTTTGAGGGGCAGGCTGACTTTCCGTCGAATTTTCCCGCAGTTCGGCTGGCGGTTGCGTTTGCTGCGTATCGTTTTCAAAAGGCGCGGATTGGCCGTTATTCGGCAAATCTACCGAATCAGTCATGTCATTTACTCCGACATCCGTACAGACGAATGTTAGATAATCTGCGGCGGCCCACAGAGATTTTTTGTTTTTAACGTCCCCGGCCCGTCACCGGAGGTCCATACGCAAGCAACCGGGCTTTTTTATCGTAATTTCCCAAAAAATCCGCAGCATTTTATCACGTTCAGTCTACTTATTTCGCCTGCCAGCGGATATTTTTATATACGGTTTATAGCAGCTTTCCCAAAAAATGTTCTTGGGCAGACATCTTTTAAAAACCGTAAAAAAATTACAAAGGCCATATTAATGTTGTTCAAACCCTCAGTTTCATCATGGCCAGCCTTTGCGGCGCATTTGCCTCAAAAAGACATTTCATGATAAAATTCCATCTTTCCTGGCAAGCCGCATAAATTACAACAACACTTGCAAGGAAACAGTATACATTTTTTATATATAATACTCAATCCCTTTAAATATGGCTGTAAGGATTACGTTTCCCCAGACAGGTTGCGGAATTCACTGGATTACCAGCTTTCGAGATAAAAAAATTAGAAAGAGTAGCGAGGTTGGCCGGTTTCCCTGTCCAACGTGTAAAACTGGCCTGGAACGATTTTGATTTTATTCAGAGCACCGCCAAAACGGGTTTTAAGTTCACGTTCTATTCCGCTTCTAAGGATGGTTTGAAGTTCAAAACGCACTGCTGGCGAGTCCACCACCACCTTCAGCGTGCCGTTGTTGAAATCGTCCAGCACGGTGTGTTCGCGGATAATGTCGGGCAAAAGCTCATCCCATATAACGGAAAGCTCGGAAAGCTTTTTGACGCGTCTGCCGATTTGATGCTTCATCAACATCGTCAGCGGCGCGGCAAGAAGTGTCACCGTCTCCTTCGGCTGCCTTTGCTGCCAGATTGTTCTTAATTGTGCATCCTGCACAGTGGTCTCCATCAAAACAGCAGGTATCATACTTCCGTCAGGCGGCTATATCAAGAGATTTGTACAGCCGACAAACAAGTCGAACCGTTCCTCAACATATATTCGCCACTTAAATATATATCGGCATTATTTTGAAGGAAATTTATCTTATTTCATTTCAGATTTGCATATGGAATAAACAGTGACGACGCTTCTTCAATTCAGCCAGTTAGCCAGATTTTCCGCATAATAGGTTATGATGATATCGGCGCCTGCGCGTTTGATGGCGGAAACGGCTTCTATGACGGCAGCCTTTTCGTTAATCGCGCCTGCCTGGGCGGCAAACTTAATCTGGGCATATTCGCCGCTTACGTGATACGCCGCCAACGGCAGAGACGTATTTGCACGCACCTGCGACAAAATATCCAGATACGTCATTGCCGGTTTGACCATGACAATATCCGCGCCCTGCTCTTCGTCTTCCTGAAGTTCCAGCATGCACTGCCGCGGCGAACGAAAATCCATCTGGTATGTTTTGCGGTCACCGGATTTCGGAGGACTCTCGGCTGCGTCACGGAACGGCCCATACATGCATGACGCAAATTTTACGCTGTAACTCATTATGGCTGTTCGCGGCATGGCGGCGTCATCGAGCGATGCGCGTATCGCCGCAACCTGGTTATCCATCATCGCAGACGGCGCGACAACGTCTGCACCGGCGCGAGACTGGGAAACCGCGGCCCGCGCGAGATATTCTATCGCCCTGTCGTTATCTACGTCAAAACAGCCGTCGCGATATTCTTTCAGCGGCCCGCAATGGCCATGCGAGGTATATTCACACAAACACGTATCCGCCACCACCAGCATCTCCGGCAGCACACGCTTGATTTCACGTACAAGGGTTTGCACGGGAGCATTATCGGCCCACGCAAAACTGCCGACATCGTCTTTATTCTTGTCATCCGTTACGCCGAATAGCAGAACCGCTCGGAGGCCCCTGTCAGCCCAACGGCGAACGGTCTCCAGCGCGGTGTCGGCTGAAAACTGATACTGGCCAGGCATGGAACTGATTTCAGATTTAACACCGCTGCCGCTGCGCACGAATAATGGCGCTATGAGTTCATCACGCTGTAAATGCACTTCCGCCAGCATATCGCGAAGAGTAGCGCTATACCTCAGCCGGCGATTTCTTCGCAAACCAACCGATTGTGAATTATGTTCGGACATGCCGGAATTATACACAACATCCAACCTTGCGGCAAATCGCAATAATAGTTAAAATCCCATAATTATGGCCTTCGGCCATTTAGAGTGGTTTTCAAAAAATTTTTATTGCTTTTATTACGAGGCTGAAATGAACATCGACAGGTATTTCGAAATAAGCCGCCGCGGCAGCACCATAACCCGCGAAATTGCAGGCGGTGTTACAACATTCATGGCCATGAGTTACATCATCTTCGTACAGGTTGGCATACTCAGCCTTACAGGCATGCCAGCCGGCGGAATAATCGTAGCGACGTGTCTGTCGGCGGCAATAGCTTCGGTAGTCATGGGCCTTTGGGCCAATTATCCCATCGCCCTCGCGCCAGGCATGGGTGAAAATGTTTTTTTCACGTTTACCTTATGCGGCGTCGGCGCGGCAGCCGGCGCGTTCAGACTGCAATGGCCCGAGGCGCTTGGCCTGGTAAGCATTTCCGGCGTATTGTTTCTGCTGCTCAGTTTCGTGGGTTTCCGCACATATGTACTTAACGCCATACCTCAGAGCCTCAAAGCCGGCATCGCCGCAGGCATCGGCCTTTTGATATCTGCCGTCGGCCTCTGGTATGGCAATATCGTCAAATTCAACGCCATCGGCGGGCCGGGGCTGGAAAGCATGACGAACAATCCATGCGCGTGGCTGGCGATGTGCGGCATATTGCTGGTAATGATACTTTATGCGTTTCGCATACACGGTGCAGTAATGATAACGCTGCTGTGCTGCGGCGCAGGCGCATGCCTTATGGGTCTGATTCCATGGCCGACTAAAATATTTGCACTGCCGCAAGGTTTTGACAAAACGGCGGGCGCTTTCATAGGCGGATTCGCCGGCATAACCAGAATGCTGCGCGGCAGTTTCGCGATGGAAGTGGTCATGTTCACGCTGGTACTTCTGATAATGGACATGTTCGACACCATCGGCACACTGGTCGGCGTAGCCGGCCAATGCGGGCTGATGAAAAACGGCAAACTGGAAAAGGCTAGCCAGGCTCTCGCCGCAGATGCCGTCGGCACTATCATCGGAGCGTCGCTCGGCACAAGTACGGTTACGTCGTTCGTGGAATCAGCAGCCGGCGTATCAGCCGGAGCACGAACCGGCCTGGCAGCCATCGTCGCAGGCGCATGCATGGCAGCGGCGATTTTCCTCAGCCCGATAATACAGGTAATCGGCGGCGGCATAGAAGTAACGCCGGGTGCGTTCAAATATCCGATAATCGCGCCGGCACTCGTAATGGTCGGCGCAATAATGCTCAAAACCATACGAGACATAAACTGGGACGACGTAACCGAATACGTACCAGCGTTCATAACCGTCGTTATCATGCCGCTGACGCTGAGTATCGCAACAGGCATCGCTGCAGGTTTCATCGCCTACGCCGCCGGCAAATTGCTCACCGGCAAATCCAGACAATGTCCCGCAGTCGTATATATCGTGGCTGCGATTTTTCTGGCCAGATACGTCGCAGGCGCTTTTCTGAATTGCTGAATTTTTTAAAACTTTTTTAAATTTTTAAAATTTTGTGAAATTTCCACCAGCTAAAGCTGGTGGAATTAAACCTGGTGCGGGTAACTTAAAAAATATGCCGCTATTATTCTTTCTTGCCAGCCTGCAAAATTGCTCGATTTCGGCGACGTCCATGTTTTTGGGATAGGTTCTAATTATTTTTCGTGACAAAATCCGGCAGGGTATAGATTGAAAAAACCGGCCAATTCGGCGGCATCAGAAACGGATTCCATTTTTTACGTCGTTCCTGCGGCATAGGGAACGGATATTCGCCGCCGAAATGCTGTACCGTCGCGCCGCGCTTTATCAATTCATCCAGTACAGGCAGAGTCGGCGGAGTTTTTCCGCCAAGCTGTAAATCATAGAGACCGCTCGTGAGCTTTGCCGGAAAACCGTACGTTCCGGCAAGCCGCCATATTTCACGCCAATTCACCAAAATGTGCGTCACACCCATATTGGCGAGTTTGTTGACGGCTTCCTGCGGAACAATATCGAGCGGATTGTTATCAAACGGGGTGCAATATATCACGTTTGACGGATAATAAAAAACGGCTGCGTCGCCGACAAGCAGCACTTTCGCCTGCGGGCCGAGTTTGTAAATATCCGCACCAGGCGACATCTGACGCATGAAAACATCAGCCGGCACAGGTACGATATCCCTGGTATCTTTAGTCTGCCGCAGCCATATCCCGAATGCGCCGGCAAAATCGAAAATCACAACCGCCGCCAATATTATGGATGATAAAAAGGCCGTCGATTTACCTCGCCATCGCAGCCGCGTCAATCCTTCCGCAGCCAATAGAACGGCTGCCGCACTCGACGGCAGAATAAAACGCGGCGGCATATTCGGGGCGAACAAGAACCACATCGCGAGCTGCACTGCGATTATGAACATAAGCGCAAACAGCCATGCGTCGTGTCGCCATTTTTTTTCCACAACTATCCACAGCGATGAAAGAATCGCCAGCCACGTTACACCGAGTCCTGAAAATTCCGAGCCGAAGAAGTTGGTCCACAGCATTTTTAACCGATTCTCGCTGCCCGCATCCCAGCCAGGCACCGCCGGCACAGGCGGCCGTCTGCCGCCACTATGGCCATGCACCCATCGCTGCTCAACCTGCGATGACCAATGTCCCCTGCCAAAAAATTTCGTCGCCAGCGGAAAAACAGGATTTTTCGTAAAAACCGCATTCCGCACCAGCCATGGCCCCATTACCACGATGCATAAAATGACGGCAGTAATGACGTGCCACCAAATCCGCCTCGACGCCGCAATCGCAAAAAGGAACATGACCAAAAATATCGGCAGGGCAATCATGCCCACCGAAAGATATTTTACCGAACATGCACAACCGCACATCAAACCCGTCATTATTGCCGTACGAATGTCACGGCACACTATCCATCGCTTCAGCCAGAACAGGCCAAGAACCATATAGCATATCATCGCCAGTTCCGAAAACGCCAGCCATGAATAAAATATCACCCCCGGCACGGTTGCCAACATGAGCGCCGCAGCCCACGGCCGGAATCGGCCCAAAGAATCGCGCAAGCCGAAAAACATTCCCGCCACAGCCAACACCCCAAAAAGCCCATGTACCAGCGTCGCCAGATACATCCCCTCGTTCACACCGCCCTGTAGCGACATCATGAACAGATAAATCATCTCCGCGCCGAGCGGATAAAAGCTGTAGACATTGTGAAACAGCGGCGTAATCTGTCCGGCGTCAAGATATTCCCGCGGCACTTGCAGATGGTAGTCCAGCAGGTCGTATGCGTCCGAACCGCCTATTGAACCCGGCGGCCGCATCGCACCTATCAGCCAGAGGCCTGCACATATGCCCAAAACAACCCATAGCAGGTTCGTGCGCACAATGTATTTTCGTGGACTGACGGCGGGCAGAAGTTTACGAAGCGTCGGCACAGTCAGAACACATCCGACACCTGTAACCAGCCATGCATTGGTGGAAGTGAACAGACCTTTAAAACAGCTCCCGCAAATCAAGGTAAGAGTAGAAATCATCCATAAGCCGACCCCCACGCTGCAAACAGTAAGAAATGCCCGGCTAAAACCACACGCACCGACGCGTCGGACTATCAGCCATCCGTATCCGCCGGCAGCTATCGTAACGGCTGCAAGTTTTATCAGATATTCCGCCGCGCAGGCTGCCGATATCAGCCATGCCCCAGACGGCATGGTCGCAGCCGCCATGACTCCCAACACCGCACCGACAAACCCCAACATTACAATCGCAAAAGGTATCGTCGCGGGTGCATTCTCAATGGTCTGCCGGTTGTTCATCGTGTGAAAATTGCGTCCTGTAAAGATGCGTGTAAAGTTCGCACCTGTTGAGAAGCTCTTCGTGCGAACCGGTCGCGATTATCTTGCCGCCGTCCATGACGAAAATGACGTTGGACGCCAAAATCGTCGAGAATCGGTGTGCAATCATGAAGGTTGTACGGCCTTTGATGAATTCCTTGGTAGCCTGATAGATTTTCTGTTCGCTGTCCGGGTCTATCTGACTGAGCGCTTCGTCGAAAATGAGTATCGCGGGGTCTCGCAAAATAGCGCGGGCGATGGCTATCCGCTGCCGCTGGCCGCCGGAAAGCGTCGAGCCGCGCTGGCCAACCATGGTGTCGTAACCATCGGGCATTTCCGATACAAATTCGTCAACGAACGCTTTTTGTGCGGCAGCGATGACTTTTTCACGCGATGGCCGACGAAGGCCATACGCGATGTTGTCAAAAATCGTCGCGTTGAAAATTACGGTCTCCTGCGTAACGACGCCTATCTGCTGACGCAACGAACGAATGGAATAGTCGGCTATATTATGGCCGTCGATGAATATATTGCCCTCAGTCGGCTCAAGTAAACGCGGCAGCATGCTCAGCAACGTCGTTTTGCCGCACCCGTTGGGGCCGACAATGGCAACGCTCTGGCCGGCTTGCACGATAAAATTGGCATTATCGACGGCTTTTACGTCGGAATTCGGATACACGAATGAAACATGTCTGAATTCGATGGATTTTGAATGAACAGGCAACTGCGGCAGTAACGGGGAACGTTTTTCCTGCTGTGCGTCGTGCAGTTCGAAAATTCGTTCAGCGGCAGCGTCGGCGTTCTGGAAGCGCGACGCGACCTGCGAGAGTTTTCGTATCGGGTCGAACACCGCCACCAGCATGCCCATCCACGTCATGAATTTATACGGGTCGATTTCACTTTTGAGCACAGCCCAGCCGGCGAATCCCGCAGCCACCATGCCAGCCGTTATGCCGAACGCCTCCACAAGCGGAGCAATGGCTGCGTCTATGCGGGCCATGCGACGCTGCTGCTTGAAAAGAGTTTTGTTGGTGCGATAAAAACGTTTGCGCTCGGCGGCTTCCATGGTATAGGTTTTGACAACACGTATGCCGACGAGAGTCTCCTCCAGCACAGCCAGCATGACTGCCCAGTTTTCAAGTGCGCGACGCGACGCCTTTTTCATACGTTTGCCCAATAATTTTATCATTATCACTACCGGCGGGCCGGCGAGGCAGACGATAAGCATGAATTTCGGCATGAGCAGGAAGGCACCGATTATTGACGCGACGGCTTTGGCAGGCTCGACCATGGTTTTACTGAACAGCGTAACAAGGCCTTTGGACAGCGAATTGGTGTCGGCAATAAAACGGCTCATGGTGTCGCTTGTGCCATTGGCTGTATAATAACTTATCGGCAGATGAAGGGCGGCATTGTAATTTTCACAACGCAAATCCATGATGGCTTTGCAGATGGTGGTTTCGACCAGATATTCCTGGCTGAAACGCAGCAGGTCGCGTAAAACCGTTATTATTACAACTATCACCAACAGCCAGAAAAGCATCGGCCAACGGTCGGAGAATTTCGCAGGCTCAGGAAATATGTTGGCGACGTAAGCCAGCATTCGTGACGAAGTATGTACGCAACCCGGCACAAATGAAACAGTCTTCATCTGCCCGTCTGACGGGTTGAACATTTCCAGCGTTATTTTGTCGGATTTGTTTTTTGCGATTTCGCGCAAAAGCAAGTCGCCGCGAACCTGTCTGATTTTCCCGTTTTCGTCGATTGTACCTATTATCCACCAATTACGTTTGACTCCGGCAGTTTTGGCCGGCGAATCCGAGCTGACGTCTATGACGTCTACGATTATGGTCGGTATATTATATTTTTCCTGTATAATTTCCGAACTTGCGCGGCTGGTGAGCTTGGCCATGAGTTTGTCTTCACTGATGGAATCCCATGCCCAGCCGTGCAGGCCTTCCTCGCTCAGAAGGATTTTTAACGCCGGCAGAGCCATGCCGATACCGCCGCCCCAAAGACAGGCAATCATGACTACAAGCAAAAATGCCGCCACGATATTGAGCTTATAGGGAAGAACATATTTCATTGATCGCATAAAATATTTCATATCGCCATCCAATTTATTTCAGGAATTTTGAGTAATTATTTAAAAATTTCAGCAGTAATATTCCCAACTCCGGCCGAGCAGGAAATAGCTGCGTTATCCCAAACCGTTTTCGCGTTTACGTTCCGCCAGAGCAGCCGTTCATATTCGCTCAGCCGTTCGATAATCATCGCCAGATCTGCCGCACGATGATTTTTTGCTATTCTCTGTATTTCCTGCGACTGGTCGGCATGCATGAGCGGCGGTGTCGAACCGGTAGCCAGCGTAAGCGCATCGGCAAACGCACCTGCTATCAGCCGCAACATTATGCCCGTCACCTGCCGCATCGCAAGATTTTTGGAAAGATTGGCGTTAGCCTCTTTCTTCACGACGCCCACCTGCGCATCAGCCAGCGAATCGGCGATTTTTGACCAGTCGTCGCCCAAAGGAACGTATCCCTCGGCCAGCCTGGCGATATCGCTTATCAATTCGCGTTTGACGGGATAAAAGTTCTGTTTTGCGTATTCCAGCGCAAGGCCGACGCTGCCGTCAGTAAATGCCGCCCAGAATTGCGCCTCTTCCTGCGATACTTCATTTTCAACCAGCCTGGCGATTACGAAGTCATGCGGCAGCGGCACGAATCTCAAAAAAGCACAACGACTGCGGGTTGTCGGCAGAAGCTGGTCGGGCTTGTCTGTAAGCAAAATGATAGTCACGCCAGCCGGCGGTTCTTCAAGCGTTTTTAACAGGGAGTTCTGCGCGGCGATACTCATGAGGTCCGTTTCCTCGACGACGAATATCCGGCCCCTGCCCATCGAAGCCGCCTGGTAGGCAGGGTCTATCAGGAAACTTCGAATCACGTCGATACCAAGATCCTGCATGACGCGGCTACGAACCGAAGCATCTTCGTGATATCTTGCCAGTTCCTTTTTAACTATGGCAAAGTCGGGATGAGTGCCTGCGTTCATCAGCCGACAGGAATCACATTTATTGCACGCTTTCGGCCGACCTATCAAATCGACGGCTGGCGTTTTGCACAGCAGCAATTTGGCCAGGGCTACGGCAGTGGTGCATCTGCCCACGCCGCATGGGCCGGCAAAAAGCAGCGCATGCGGCATACGGCCGGCTGACATGTTAGACATCAGCCTGCCGATAGCTTCTTCCTGCCCGATTATTTCATCGAGTTCTATCATTACCTGTATCAATGGAATATCGCATGCTCAAGCACACTGATTACTTTTTGGGTCACTTCATCCATCGTGCCGATTGCATCAACATGCACGACCTGCGACGGATACGTTTGGCCGAGTTTTATAAAACCATCTCTCACCGCACGATGATATTCGTCACTGCGACTCTCAAGACGGTCGCGTTCAGGGCCGACGCGCTGGAGGCCTGTTTCCGCCGGCATATCCAGAATGACCGTCAGGTCAGGCCAAAAACCCTGCACAGCTTTTCCACCCAAATCTATTATGAACCGAGGATCTATGCCCAACGCCCCCTGGTAAGCTACGGTAGACGATACGAATCTGTCGCAAAGTACCACTTTTTTTTGCGCAAGTGCCGGTTTGACAATCTCTTGTACAAGTTGTGCGCGGCTAGCCATGAAAAGGAACGTCTCACACAAAGGGCAAATATCCAACTCCTTGCCGTGCAAGAGGATATCGCGTATTCTTTGCCCCGTCGGCGTCCCGCCAGGATCTATTGCACGCTGAACGCAGCAGCCGGCGGCGCATAAGGCTGCTTCCACACGGTCAAGTTGTGTGGTCTTTCCCGCACCGTCAGGGCCGTCGATTACAATAAAGCGGCCGGCAAGATGTTCCGCCAATTTGCCCATAGTCCTGCATAGTATCGCAATCTTCGCGGGAAAATGCAACCTGTTAATATCCGGCAGGCAGCTGGCCAATATCGGTTAGTACAAATCGGGCGATTTTTGTCCGATTTTGACTTTTAGGGTTCAATAATTACTCATCAATTGTATAATTACACTTCATGTTCTATACATGTTGACGATAATTTTTCCATACACGGAGCAAACGCGCAATGAAATTCAGAATGATTCTGCTGATGGGTGTGGTGAGTTTGGGGATGTTGGCTTATTCTGCCGGAACGGTGCAGGCTAAAGATGCCGCCGATACGCCAAAGGATAAATCTACTGCTACGAACAAGTCGGAAAAAAGCAGCGTAAAAGACAGCCAGGAAAAAGACAACTCCGACAGTAATACTGCTACTCAGCCGTCGGAGACAAAGAGTGAAACCCAACCAGCAAAAGACGACAATGAAAAATCTGACGCCGACAATACCAATGAAGAAAAAAAAGAAGTGCCGGTAATTGACGGCTTGGAAGATTTTTATGCCGAACTGGCTAAGTCGGTGGAAATGCCTGAAGAACAGCAGAAAAAACTTCTTTCGATTCAGGATTCAGTGAAAAAAAGAATCGAATTGCAGGCAAAAAAAGATGAAAGGGAAATAGAACATCTGCAGAAAAAAATCAGTAAGAGTGACGAAAAGGATGCTAAAAAATATCAGAAAAGGCTCGATGCCATACAGGGCAAATCAAAAACCATAGAAAAAGCCGGCCAACAGATGGCCCTCAAGACACTCAAAGGCCAGCAGATTCAGAAATGGAACGAGGCTCTGTTATGGCAAATCATGGAACAGGACATGAATATGCTGGGCGTCTCCGGCGAACAACGCACAAAAGCCCAAACTCTCTGTAATGAAGTTGTGGAAAAATACAAAACCAAACCTCTTCCTGAAGAAGCCGGCGAAAAACTCAGGATAATCGCCGCTAAAAAACTGTTAAAAGAAGTTCTAGACGCAGACCAGGCAAAGGAATACAAACGATTTCTCAGTGAACAGATGCAAAATAATCAGGAAAAAAGCGGTAAAGCATCCAAAAATTCCCGCTGAGGGAAACACAACCGATTTACAATACCAACTCTCTGAGAGATGTTTGGGACGGTATTTTAGAACCTATCCCAAAAACATGGGCGTCGCCGAAATCGAGCAATTTTGCGG